>NZ_JACTVA010000018.1 GCF_014490485.1 Teichococcus aerophilus
TGTTCCGTCGCGCCCTGGGACAGCTCCTCCGCCGAGGCCGACAGCTCCTGGCTGCCGGAGGAAACGTTGTCCGCGGCGGCGACGGCGTCCTGCACGACAGAGCGCAGCTTCTCCAGCATCTGCTTCAGCGCGACGCCCAGCTTGTCGCGATCCGATTGCGGCCGCACGCTGACCGTCAGGTCGCCGCCGGCGATGGCATCGGCCGCCGTGGCCATCTGGCGCAGATTGCCGGTCATGTGGTTCAGCGCCATCACCAGGTCGCGGATCTCGTCATTGCTGCGGACCTCGATGGTCTGGTCCAGATCGCCCTCGGCGACGCCCTCGGCGAGGCCGACGGCCTTGGCGAGGCCACGGCTGATGCCCAGCGAGATGAGCAGCCCGGCGCCGAGCGCCACCAGCACGGCGATCACCATGGCGCCGATCAGCATGGCGCGGGCGTCGCTGTAGCGGCCGGCCAGGGCGGCGCGCGTCTCGTTCAAGCGGTTCTGGTTGAGGGTGATCAGGGCTTGCAGGTGGGTCTGCGCCTGCTGCGTCAACTGCCGCAGCTCTGTGGTGGAGAGGGCCACGGCCTGGGCGCGGCCGGCATTCTGCACCAGCTGGCGCAGGCGGTCCTGGACCATCACGTACTGCGACCAGCTGGCATCGAACTCACCGATCAGCCGGCGTCCCTGCTCGCTGGCCAGCCGGTAGAGCTGTTCCCGCGACGCCAGGGCCTGCGCGCGCTGCTCGACGATCTGCCGGTCCATTGCCGCCATGGCGTCCGGCGTATCGGCCAGCAGCAGGTTCTTCTCGGCCCGCACCACCATCAGCATGGCGTTGAAGACGTCCCGCGCGATCTGCACCCGCTGCACCGGCCCCTCCATCGCGTCCTCCACCTGGTCGTTGAAGGTGGAGAGCTGGTGGATGCCGAGGCCGGCGGCGCCGGAGGCCAGCAGGATGATGGTGCCGAAGGCGGCGGCCAGCTTCGCCTTGATCGTCAATCGCATGGTCGTCTCCGGGGCGGGGTCAGGAATGGGTCGCGGGCACGGGGTCGGGCGCACGGCCCTGGGCGAAGATTGGCCCGGGATCGAGCACGATGACGAAGTCGTCGCCCAGCTGGCCGATGCAGCGGACGTAGTCCGGCCGGCAGCGCAGGCCGAAACGCGGCGTCTGCGTCATGCCGACCAGGGCGATCTCCCGCACCTCGTGCACCTTGTCGGCCAGCACCGCGACAGTGACGGCTTCCTCCTCCAGCGGCACTTCCAGCACGATGACGCGGGTGTCGATGGTGGTGTCGCTTGGCGCCAGGCCCAGCTTCAGCCGCAGGTCGGCCAGCGGTACCACGCGGCCCCGCACGTTGATCAGGCGGTCGAGGAAGGCGGGGGCGTTGGGCACCAGCGTGGTCGGGCCGGGGTCCAGGATCTCCCGCACATGGCGGGTTTCCAGCGCGAAGCGTTCGCCCTGCAGGTCGATGGTGACGACGCGCAGCGTCTGTGCGGTTTCGGGCGTGCTCATGCGCGCTATCCTTCAGGCCGCGGTCATCAGCCGTTCCTCGTGCGCCTGGCCGAAGGCGACGAGGGGGGCAATGTCGAGGATCAGCGCGACGCTGCCATCACCAAGGATGGTGGCCCCGGAGAACATCTCGACATCCGCATGCAGCTTGGAGAGCGACTTGATGACGGTCTGGTGGTCGCCGATCACCTGGTCCACCACCAGGCCGACGCGCTGGTCCCCGGCCGAGACGATGACGGCCTTCTTCAGCTTCTCCGGATCGCGCGGCGTGCCGAAGACCTCGTTCAGCCGCAGGAAGGGAATCAGGCTGCCGCGCAGGTTGAGGAAGTTGCAGCGGGCACCGCCGGCTTCCGCATCGGCATCCAGCTCGACGCATTCCTCTACCGCCGTCAGCGGGATGACGTAGCGGCCCTCCCCCACCCGGACCAGCAGGCCGTCGATGATCGCCAGCGTCAGCGGCAGGCACAGCGTGACGTCGGTGCCGGCGCCGGGGGTGCTGCTGACTTCGATGCTACCGCGCAGGGCCTCGATCGTGCGCTTGACGACATCCATGCCGACGCCGCGCCCGGAGAGGTTGGTGACCGTCGCGGCCGTCGAGAAGCCGGGCTCGAAGATCAGTTGGAAGACATCCTGGTCGGTCAGCACCTGCTCGGGCGTCACCAGGCCACGTTCCTCGGCGCGGGCGCGGATGCGGGCGCGGTCCAGGCCGCGGCCGTCTTCGCGGATCGAGACGCGGACCTGGGCGCCGGCATGGCGGGCGGAGAGCAGCAGGCGGCCGCGCCGGGGCTTCTCGCCCCGGTCCTCCGGCCGTTCGAGGCCGTGGTCGAGCGCGTTGCGGATCAGGTGGACCAGCGGGTCGTTCAGCCGCTCGATGACGGTCTTGTCGAGTTCCGTCTCCTCGCCCTGCATCACCAGCTCGACCTCCTTGCCGAGGTCTCGGCACAGGTCGTGCACCAGGCGGCGGAAGCGGCCGAAGAGCTGGCCGATCGGCACGGTGCGGATGCCCATGGTGGTGTCCCGCAATTCCAGCGAGAGGCGCTCGATCTCCTCCGCCACGGCGCGCAGCTGCACGTCGTGGCTGGCGCCGGCGACCTGGCGCAGGCGGGACTGGGCGATGACCAGTTCGCCTACCCGGTCCATCAACTCATCCAGCTTGCCGGCGGGAACGCGGACGCTATCCCCCGGCGGTGCGGATTTCGCGGCCTGGGCGGGTGCGGCGGCGGGGGTGGCAGGCGGCGGTGGAGCGGCGGTGGTGGCGGTGGCCTCGGGCGGCGGTGCGGGGGCGCCGAGCGGCGTCAGCTCCAGCGTCATCTCGTCGATGACAAACATGAAGACTTCCTCGACCGCCGCGCGGGTGCAGGGGGCATCCAGCTCCACCTGCCAGGCGATGTGGCAGTCGGTCGGGTCCAGTTCCTCCAGCGGCGGCACCTCGTCCGCCAGCGCGGTCACGCGCGTTGGGCCCAGGGCGCGCAACTCGTCCAGCAGCAGCAGCGGGTTGGTGCCCATCGCCATGGCATTGCGGGCCAGGCGGATGGCGATGCGCCAACCTGGCGCTGCCGCGCTCTCCGCCACCGGAGCGATGGCGGCGGCCGGGGTGGCGGCACCGCCCTGCACGATGGCGTGGAAGCCCGCCAGGATGGCGGCCTGCGCCGCCGCATCGGCCTCCGCCGGGCGTTCCAGCAGGATGCGCAGTTGGTCCTTCGCGGCCAGTGCCAGGGCCACCAGCTCGCTGCTCGCAACCAGCTTGCCCTTGCGCACTTCGTCGAAGGCATTTTCGACGTGGTGGGTGAAGGCGGCCACGGCGTCGAAGCCGAACATGGCGCCGGAGCCCTTGATGGTGTGCAGGGCGCGGAAGGCGCTGTCGATCAGCTCCATGTCCCCCTGCCGGTGCTCGAGGTCCAGCAGCGCCTGTTCCAGCTGCTCCAGCAGTTCCTGCGACTCCTGGCGGAAGGTCTCGACCGGATCGGGGGCGGCCATCAGCCCAGGACCTTGCGGACCACGGTCAGCAGCTGCTCCTGCTGGAAGGGCTTGGTGATCCATCCGGTGGCGCCGGCGGCCTTGGCCTGGGCCTTGATGCCGGCATCGGATTCGGTGGTGAGGAAGAGGATGGGGACGCCGCGATAGGCCGGCAGCTTGCGAAGTTCGGTGATCAGGCCGAGCCCGTTCATACGCGGCATGTTCAGGTCCGTCACCACCATGTCCACGGTGCGGGCATTGGCCTTGGCCAGGCCGTCCACGCCATCCTCGGCCTCGACCACGCCATAGCCGGCGCCGGTCAGGGTCATGCGCACCATCTGGCGCAGGCTGGCGGAATCATCGACGGTCAGGATAGTCTTGCTCACGACGCGGCCTCGCCTTGCATCCAGTGGGAAAAGCCCGCCGCATCGGCGACGGGGGGAAAGCCGGCACGGGCCAGCGCGGCGCAGAGCGCCGGTGCGGGGGCGCCGCGCAGCAGCAGGGACTTGCCGCCACGCTGGGCACTGCGGCCGGCGGAGAGCAGCGCCTGCACGGCGCTGAGGTCGGCCTCCGTCACGCCCGTGCAGTCGATCTCCAGCCGTGGCTGGGTCTGCACGGCCTGCAGCAGCCGGGCGCGAAGATCCTCGGCGTGCCGGAGCAGCAGCGGACCTTCCAGCACCAGGCAGGCATCTTCCGCGGCGAACTCGTCCTGCATCGCGATGGCCCCTCCGGTCATGGGCCGAGCGGCCCGTGCCCTGGGTCTTAAAGGCCGGAGGTAAATTTCCGGTGTACCGGGTGACGGCGCGGTGCTGTGCGGTGGGATTCGTGGTGCGCCGGGGCGGAGGGAGCGCGGCGGGCCGCGCGAGGGCGGGACGGGTCGCGCATGTCGCGCGGCCGGGCGTGCCTGGCGCACTGGCCGGTGGGTCAGGGCGATGCGGGGGCCAGTCTTGAGAGGCTAGCTTAACCGTTGGTTGGAGCTCGCGACGGTGCTTTCCAGCCGGCGCCTCGGCATGTGGCCAATCAACATGCGATAGGGGAAGGAGCAGAAAGGTCAGGGGAAAGAATTCCCCTGAAACCCCATCTTCTATCTGCGAGTTCGGCTTCAGGACTGGCGGGCACGGCCTGGATGAAAATCAGGGACGCGCCGTTGCCGGAGGCTATGGAGCTTCGGCATCGCCCTGGCCGAGACCGACGCTTCAACAACGCGCCAAACGACTCGCAGAAAAAAGATGGGGTCCGGGGAATTCCTTCCCCGGCCTTCCGCCAACCGACCAGACATTCCATTCGACGTCACGGTCCGGATCAGTCCGGCATCGCCTTCATGCGAACATCGTGGCAGCGTGGTTCAACCGCCAATGCGCCGAAACGGTCCTCTACTTCGCCACCGGGAACATCGACATCGCGTAGGTCTCCTCATCGTTGCGGGCGATGATGCGGACGGTGTTGCGGGAGGCCCAGATATTCACCTGGTGGTGCAGCGGGATGATGGCGTGGTCCGCCATCGCGACGCGTGTGGCCTGGCGGTACAGTTCCTCGCGCGCCGGCGGGTCGATGGTGACGAGGGCCTTGTCCAGCAACGCATCGAAGGCGGCGCTGGAATAGAGCGATCGGTTGGAGGTGCCGCGGCCCGTCGCCGCGCTTTGCGTGGCGATGAGGGCGACCATCGGGTGGTCGGGCTCCCCGGTGCCGGTGCCCCAGCCGGACAGGCCGATCGGAAACTCGTTGCGGGCGGAGCGGGAGAAGTACACGTTGGACGGCATGGCCTGCAGGTCGACGCGGACGCCGATGCGCGACCACATCTGTGCCACCGCCTGCAGGATCTGCTCGTCATTGACATAGCGGTTGTTCGGGCCGGCCAGAACGACGCGGAAGCCTTGCGGGTAGCCGGCCTCGGCCAGCAGCGCCTGGGCGCGCGCGGCGTCGAACACCGGCACGGTGGTCTGCGGGTCGTGGCCCATGACGCCGGCCGCCAGGAACTGGCCGGATGGCGTGGCGTAGCCGCTCATCACCTGCCGCACGATAGCGGGGCGGTTGATGGCGATGGAGAGCGCCTCCCGCACCCGGTTGTCGCGCAGCGGGCTGTGGGCCAGCTTCTCGCCATTGGGGCCGGTGACACCGGGGGCGTCGTCCCGCGACTGGTCGACATTGAGGAAGATGTTGCGCAGGGCGGGCTGGCTGGCGATGACCAGGCCCTGGGTCGTTTTCAGCGCATCGACATCGCGCGTCGGCACCGCGTCGATCACATCGACATCCCCGGCGCGCAGCGCGGCGATGCGGGACCCGTCATTGGCGATGACGCGGTAGTCCACCCGTTCCCACGGCTGGGCGCCGCCCCAGAAGGCCGGGTTGCGCGCGAAGATCGCCTGGCTGCCGGGGGAGTAGGAAACCAGCCGGTATGGGCCGGTGCCGATGGCGGCGCGGCCGCTGTTGAATTCCGCCGTGTCCACCGCCGCGGGCAGGCCGCGGCTGATGATGGCGAGGCCGGTCATCAGGTTGGGCAGGGTCGGGTACGGGGCGGCGGTGTGCATGCGAATGGTGTGGTCGTCCACCACTTCCAGCCGCTGCACGGAACGGGTGTAGATGACGAAGCTGCCGGGGCTGTTGCGCACCTGCGGCACCCGGGCGAAGGTGGCGACGACATCTTCCGCCGTGAAGGGCGTGCCGTCATGCCAGGTGACGCCCTGGCGCAGCTTGAATTCCCACGTCGTCTCGTTGACCGCCGTCCATGATTCCGCGAGGCCGGGGCGCAGGCGGAAGTTCTCGTCCGTATCCACAAGCCGGTCGAACACATGCTTGTTCATCGCATTGTTCGGCGTCAGCGTATGGTAATGCGGGTCCATCGAGGTGAAGGCGCCGCCGACGGCGATGCGCAGGGTCTGCGCCTCCGCGCCGGTGGCGAGCAGTCCGAGGATGGAGGCGGCGGTGAGCAGGGCCTTGCGCATGACGACGTCTCCAGACATGCTGATGTTACGCGGGCGAGATGCTAGGGGCGCGCGTGGCGTTGCCGCAACTGCCTAATACGATGACCAGGAGCCGGCATCCGCATGGATTTGCCTGTCACCGATGCAGTGGCCGCCAACGGGGATGCAAACCGCACATTTCCTGACCGGGACGCCGCCGCGATGCGGCGCGCGGGTGGGGTGCTGCGCATCGGGCCGGATGCCATCGCGGTGCGCCGCATTTGCCGGGAATCGCGGTTTGGCGTTGGCGGGGCTGCCATCGGCGTGCAGCCGTGATGCCGCAGACCTGGATGCTGCCGCGCCGCGCGCTATGGCCAGTCAGCCTACGCACCCATCCGTCCGGCACCGGCACCCGAACGAAGCTCGTCTGAACAAAGATCGCCTGAACGAACACTGCGGAAGGAAGCGGAATCTTGGCTGATACCATCGTCGAACACGGCACCATCATCACCATGGACCCGCAGCGGCGGGTGATCGAGGATGGCAGCGTCGCCATCGAGGGCGGGCGCATCGTCGCGGTGGGGCCGGCGGATGAGGTGGCCGCCGCGCACCCGCACGCCACCAAGCGTATCGACGCGCGCCACAAGGCCATCCTGCCCGGCTTGATCGATGGCCACACCCATGCCGGCCACGCCATGATCCGCACCGCCGGCGCCGGCGATACCAAGGCCTGGTACGACACGGTGCATGACATCTACAACCACGGCTCCGGCCCCGAATTCTGGCGGCTGGAAGCAGCGATGGCGGCGACCGAGCGGCTGCGCTTCGGCACTACCACCGCGACGGCACTGCTCGGCGGCGGCGACTCCGCCATGCGTTGCGACGATCTGCGCTTCGTCGACGCGCATTGCCAGTCGGTCGCCGAGGTGGGCATCCGCGAGATCGTCGTCGTCGGCCATCCGCGTGGCCCCTACCCGGCCGACTATTCGATCTGGGAAGGCGAGACGCGGCACCGCAAGGCCGTGCCGTTCGAGACGTTCCGCGATGTCTGCGCCGCCGCCGTCGACAAATGGCATGGCGCGGTGGATGGCCGGGTGCGCATCGCCCTGCTCTCCCCCGTGCATCACGACGCGGCGCCGCAGGACAACGTGGCCGAGCATTGGGCGCAGACGCGGGAGATGCGCGAGCTCTCCCGCAGCAAGGGCGTGATGTGGCACCAGGATGGCCACCGGCGCGGCTCCATCGCCTGGCTGCAACGCGAGACGGGCGCACTCGGCGAGGATGCCTGGCTCTCCCACTGCATCGACATCACCGAAGAAGAGATGCGGCTGCTGGCGGAGACCGGTACGCGGGTGGCGCATAACGCCTCCGCCGCCTTCTCCATCCGCGGCCGCTGCCCGGCGCCGGAGCTGATCGACATGGGCGTGCTGGTGATGCTGAGCACCGACGCCACGGCGCCGGACCGCTCGGCCGACCAGTTCCGCAACATGTGGCAGTGCATGCACTACCACCGCCGCCATTTCCGCGACGACAAGGTGATGCCGGTTGGCAAAGTGCTGGAAATGGTGACGATCGACGCGGCAAAAGCCCTGCACCTGGACCACGAGATCGGCTCCCTCGAAGTCGGCAAGAAAGCCGATGTCATCACGGTGGACCTGTTCAAGCCGCATATGATGCCGCTGCACATGCCAGTGCACCGCGTGGTCTGCTTCGCCCAGGGCTCCGATGTCTCGGAAGTGCTGGTGGACGGGAAGCTGCTGGTGGAAAACGGCGAGGTGCTGAGCATCGACTGGCGCGCCATGCTGCGGGACGTACAGGTGGAGGCCGACGCCGCCATCCGCCGCACAGGCCGCGACGCCGCCTTCCACACCCTGCCGCCAAACTTCTGGCGGCATACGCATTATTGAGCCTGTCGGGCTCGGGACAAGATGGAGGAAGGCCGGGGAAGGAATTCCCCGGGCCCCTTCTTTTCTTTTTTCGAGTTTCCCGGGCGCGGTTGTTTGGGGCCATGCACCTAAGCGACGGCTGGGTGCGCCGGAGGTCCTAGACCTCCGGCGACTGAGGGTTCAGCCCGCGTGGCCATATTTAAAATCATCAGAAGCGTCCGCTCTCAGTCCTGATGCGCCACGCCAAACTCGAAGAAGAAAAAGAAGGGGTCCGGGGAATTCATTCCCCGGCCTTCCCTTCCCCTCCACGCGCGCCCCCCCTTCCGATGGCTGACACGTCCTGGCATCCGCGCTAAAAGCGGCGGGTGAAGTTCCTGCATGCGGCCGATATTCATCTCGACAGTCCGCTTCTGGGCCTGCAAGCGCGGGACGACCTGCCGGCGGAGGTGTTGCGCCATTCCACCCGGCGGGCGTTCGAGGCGATGATCCAGCTGGCGATTGCCGAGGATGTGGCCTTCGTCGTCATTGCGGGGGACCTGTATGACGGCGATTGGAAGGACTTTTCCACCGGGTTGTTCTTTGCGGAGCAGATGCGGAAGCTGGGCCGCCCCTGCTTCCTGCTGCGGGGCAATCATGATGCGGCCTCGGTGATCACACGCAGCCTGCCGTTGCCGCCGAATGTGCGGGAGTTCTCCTCCCGTACCTGCCAGACCTTCGAGCTGGCGGAGCATGGGGTGGCACTGCATGGCTATTCCTTCCCGCACCGGGCGGTGCCGGAGGATTTGTCGGCCAGTTATCCGCCGCCGCGGCCGGGCATGCTGAATATCGGCGTGCTGCACAGCTCGGGGGAAGACCCGGGGGAGCACCAGGTCTATGCGCCCTGCCGCGTCGCGAATCTGGCGCTGAAGGGGTACGACTACTGGGCGCTGGGGCATATCCATGCGCGGCAGGTGTTGCATGAGCGGCCGTGGATCGTCTTTCCTGGCAATCTGCAGGGGCGGCATGCGCGGGAGGTCGGCCCCAAGGGCTGCACGCTGGTGACGGTGGAGGATCGGCGGGTATTGGCGGTGGAGCACCGGCCGGTCGATGTGCTGCGCTGGGTGGGGCTGGAGGTGGATGCCACCGGGCTGGACCAGGACGAGCTGACCGCGGCGCTGGGCGAGGCGGTGCGCGCCGCGCTGGACGGTGCCGCAGGCCAGCCGCATATCGCCCGCCTGACCCTGACTGGCGCGACGGCGCTGCACGGCGCGCTGCTGGGCGATACCGACCGGCTGGCGGCGGAGTGCCGCAGCGTGGCGCTGGGGCTCGGCCAGGATGTGTGGGTGGAGGCGGTGAAGCTGCGCACCCGCCTGCCGCCGGGCAGCGAGGACGACATGCTGGCGCCGTTGCAGGATGCCTTCCTGGCCGGGCTGGATGAGCCGGCCTTGGTGGACAGCCTGTTGCGGGATTTGTCGGAGCTGCGCCAGCGCCTGCCGCCCGAGGCGCGGGCGGCGCTGGACCTGGCGGAGGATGCGGCGGGGCTGCGCGCCCTGGCCGGTGATGCCTGGGCGCTGGCGGCAGAGCGGCTGGCGGAATCGGACCCGGCATGAGGCTGAGCCAGCTGGCGCTGCTGCGCTACGGGCACCTGTCCGACCTGGTGCTGGATTTGCCGGCGGGCGCCGGGCTGTGCGTGGTGCATGGGGCGAACGAGGCGGGGAAATCCACCACGCTGGCCGCCATCGGCGATGCGCTGTTCGGCTTTGGCCATCGTAGTGCCTACGACTTCCTGCATGGCGGGCCGCAATTGCGGCTGGGCTTCTCGCTGATGGCGCGGGATGGCCGCACGGGTCGCTTCCTGCGTCGCAAGGGCCTGAAGGGCACGTTGCGCGACGCGGATGACGCGGTGCTGCCGGATAATGCGTTGCACCCCTTCCTGGGCGGCGCGACGCGCGAGAGCTTCGAGCGGGGCTTCGGCCTGGATGGCGCGCGGCTGCGGCAGGGCGGGCTGGCCCTGGCGGCGGGCGGCGGCGGGCTGGGGGAAAGCCTGTTCGCGGCCGGCACCGGCCTGCTGGGCCTGCGCGGTGCGTTGGCCGGGCTGGACGAGGACGCCAAGGCCCTGGTGGGCGATGGCCGCGGCAAGCGGCGGATGATGCTGGCGCTGGATGACTGGAAGCGGGAGCAGCGCCGGGCGGACGAGCTGACGGTGCTGCCGCGCAGCTGGCAGGTGGCGGAGGAGGCGCATGCCGCCGCCGTGGCCGCCCTGGCCGCCTTGCAGGAGGACGCCACGCGGCTGGCGGCCGAGACCAACCGGCTGCAACGGGTGCGGCGGATGCTGCCGGTGCTGGCGGGGCTGGACCAGGTGCGGGCGACTTTGCGGGAGCTTGGCACTCCGCCCGCCTTGCCGGCGGATGCGGACCAGACCCTGCGCGCCGCGATCACCGCGCGGGACCAGGCGGCCGCCGATGTACGGCGGGAGCAGGCGGAGGCGCAGCGCCTGGGCGAATCGCGCGCCGCCCTGCCGCGCGACGCGGCGGTGCTGGCGGCGCAGGACGCCATTACCGACTTGGCCGGGCAGCAGCCCTTGGCGGCGCAAGCGGAAGCCGACCTGCCGGCGCTGCGGTTGGAGGTCGCCGTGCTGCGCGCCGTGATGGCGGAGGCCGCCGCCGCGCTGGGGCGTGACGCGGCGCCGGATGCGCTGGGTCAGTCCGTGCCCGGTGCCGCCGCCCGGCGAGGCGTGCAGCGGCTGATGGCCGAGCAGGCTGGCTTGCGGGCCGATGCCGCCGCCGCGCAACGAGACCTGACCGCCGCGCGGGAGCGGCTGGTGCAGGCCGAGGCCGCCTTGCTGCAAGCGCCGGCGCCCCAGGAGCCGGCGCTGCTGCGCGAGACGATCGAGCAGGTGCGGGGCGAAGGGCGCATCGAGGCCGAGTTGGCGCAGGCGACCAGCCGCGCCGCCGCCCTGCGGCAGGACGCCACGCTGGCGCTGCGCGCCTTGCCGCTGTGGCAGGGCGACGCGGAGGCCCTGGCCGCCTGCCCCTTGCCGCTGCCACAGGCCACCGAGGATGCCGGAGCCGAGATCGCCGCCTCGGCCGCCGCCCGTACCAGCGCCGAAGCCGCCCTGGACGCGCTGGCCGCCGAGATCTGCACGGCCGAGGACGCCCTGGCGCGCGAGGCAGCCGGCGACACCCTGCCCACCCCCGCCGCCATCCGCGCCACCCGGCAGGCGCGTGACCACGCCTGGCGCCAGCTTCGGCATGCGTTGGAGCATGGTACCGCTGACGCCGCGCCGGAGCCGGATCGCTTCGAGGAGCTGCGGGACGAGGCCGACCGGCTGGCCGACCGGCGCGCCGACGAGGCGCAGCGCGTCGCTGCCTATGTGATGCAGACCGAGCTGCGCCAGCGCCTGCTGCTGCGGCAGGGCGAGGCCCGGTTGGCGCTGGAGGCCGCCCACGCGCGGCAGGATGCGGCGCAGGCTGCGTGGCAGGCGTTGTGGGCGCCCAGCGGTCTGCGCCCGGCCAGCCCGGCCGACATGGCCGGCTGGCGGCGGCAGCGCACCGAGATCCTGCGCCAGCACCAGGACGCCGCGGAAGCCGCCCGCCAGCAGCAGGACCTCGCCAGCCGCCGGGATGCCGCCTGGGCCCGGCTGCGGGCCCGCCTGCCGGCGTTGGAGGCGGGAAGCCTGGCGGCGGCGCTGACCGAGGCGGATGTCGGCTGCACCCGCGCCGAATCCGCCTGGCAGGCCCACCGTGCCTTGCAGGACGCCCGGCAGCGCGAGCAGGCGTCGCTGCCCCGCCTGCAGGCGGCGGCCGATGCGGCGGCACGCGAGATCGAGGCCTGGCAGGCCCGTTGGGGCCATGCCGTGGCGGCGCTGGGACTGGAAGCCTCCTGCCCCACCGAGGCGGCTGAGGCGGCGCTGGAGGCCTGGACCCGCGTGGCCGAGGCGTGGCCAGCCTGGTGCAACGGCACCGTCCGCATCGCCCAAATGGAAGCGGTGGTCAGCAACTTTGCCGATGCGGCCGAGGCATTGCGCGGCAGACTGGGCGCGGCTGATGCCTCTCCGGCGCTGGTCGCCGCCGGGCTGGTGCGGCGGCTGGGCGCGGCCCGGCAAATGGAGGCCGAGGCGGCCTCCCTCGCCCAGCGGATCGGTGCGCATGAGCAGGAGGCGGTGGCCGCCCAGGCCCGGGGCCAGGAGGCCGCCGGCCGGTTGGCGGAGCTGCGCCGCCTGGCTGGCGTCAGCGAGGATGCGGCGCTGGAGCCGGCCATCGCGCGCGCCCGTGCGCACGAGGCCGCCACGCGGGAGGAGGCGTGCCATCGCGAAGCCCTGGCCGCGCAAGGCGACGGCCTGCCGGAATCTGCGCTGCGCGCCGAGGCGGTGGGCGCCGACCCAGACGCGATCGTCGGCCGGCTGGCCCGGCTGGAGGAAGAGACCGTGCGGCTGGGCCAAAGCCGCGAGGCCTTGAGTGCCGAGCGCATGCGGACGGAGACGGTACTGGATGGCCTGCGGCATGGCCACGACGCCGCCGGCGCGGCGCAGGCGGCCCGGCAGGCGCTGGCCGAAGCCGGCGTGGCGGCCGAACGCTACGCCCGGCTGCATGTGGCCCGCGTGCTGCTGCGCGCCGGCATCGACCGCTTCCGCCGCAGCCAGCAAGGCCCGCTGCTGCAGGCCGCCAGCCGCAACTTCGCCGCGCTGACGCTGCAACGCTACGCCCGCCTGACCATCGATGAAGACGGCAACGGCAAGCTTCTGCTGGTGGCCGTGCGCGCCGATGGCAGTGAGTGCCCGATCGAGGCACTGAGCGAAGGCACGCGGGACCAGCTCTACCTGGCGCTGCGCGTGGCGGCGGTGGAGCAGCATGCGCTGGCGACGGAACCGCTGCCCTTCATTGCCGACGACCTGCTGGTGCAGTTCGACGACGGCCGCAGCCTGGCGGCACTGGACCTGCTGTTGCAACTGGGGCGCAGCACCCAGGTGATCCTGTTCACCCACCACGACCACATCGCCAGCATGGCGGAGACGCGGGCGGGGGATGGGGTCGCGGTTCTGCGGTTGGGCGGGTGAAGAAAGAATTCCCCGGACCCCTTCTTTTCTCCTGCGCGTTTGGCGAGGAGATTCAGGACTAAGAGCGGGCGTTGCTCACATGGGTTTACAGAGCACGCCCTCTGCCTTCATTTGATCGCGTGATTCACGTCTTTCGATGCATCCACCTTATGAGATCACGCTCTCAGGGCGGATGCTTCTGATAGTATTTATCATAGGCCACGCGGGCTGAATCGTCAGTCGCCGGAGATGCAGGACCTCCTGCCCACCCAACCGCCCCCTATGGCCGAACCTTTCAACAGTCGCGCCAGCAAACTCGACAAAGAAAAGAAGGGGCCCGGGGAATTCCTTCCCCGGCCTTCTCTACAGCCTCAGCGATCAAGGAAGGCGGCTGCGGTGCGCAGGCTCAGTGCCATGATGGTCAGCGCCGGGTTGGCGGCGAGGGAGCTGGGGAAGACCGAGTTATCGCAGATCCACAGGTTGTCGATATCGAAGCTGCGCCCGAAGGGGTTGACCACGGCGTCGTCCGGGTCGGTGCCCATGCGGCAGGTGCCGATGGTGTGGGCGGAGCGCGGCAGGGCCCAGATGTCGGTGGCGCCGGCTTCCTGCCAGATCCCGGTCATCAGGCGGGTGGCGTGGGCTTGCAGGCGGCGTTCGTTCTCGCCGTAGCTGAAGGCGATGTGCGGCTTGGGCAGGCCGGTCTCGTCGATCTCGTCTGAGAGGGTCAGGCGGTTGTGGTCGTAGGGCAGGCATTCGCCGTTGATGCCGATGCCGGCGGTGAAGTTGTAGCGGTCGATGTAGTCGACCAGCGCCCGGCCCCACAGGCCGCGCCCACGGGCGACGCCGTCGGCCCAGGTCTGCGGCACCACGCCCAGGCTTTGCAGCAGGTAGCCGCCGGCGAAATCCGCGTCGCGGGGCCGCACCATGGCTTCCGACATCAGGGAGGACGGCCAGCCTTTGTTGCCGCGCATCTCCTCCGCGAAGGTGCCCCAGACCTGGGTGGCGACATGCGCCATGTAGTTGCGGCCCACCTGTCCGCTGCGGTTGCCGAGGCCGAGATGCAGCAGCAGGCGCGGCGTCTCCACCGCCCCGGCGCAGAGGAACACGGCGGCGCAGAGCTGCCGGTGTTCCCGCCCGTCCTGCCGGTACAGCACGGCTGTGATGCGGCCTTGGCTGTCGCGTTCCAGGCCATGGGCGAAGCAGCCGGGGCGGATCTCGGCGCCGCGCGCGACGGCCAGCGGCAGGAAGGTGGTGTCCATGCTGACCTTGGCGCGGTTGCGGCAGCCCTGGTGGCAGTAGCCGCAATGCACGCAGGCCAGGCGCGTCGGCCCGTCCGCCTGGGCGAAATCCTGGGAGACCACGGCGGCGGGCGCATTGCAGGTAGCGACGCCCAGTTGCGCCGCGCCCATGGCCATGGCCTGGGCCGGCGCGTTACGCGGCAGGGCGGGCAGCGGATAGTGGCGGGCAGGCTGCCAGGGGTAGTGCGCCGGGCCGGAGACGCCGAGGAAGGCTTCCAGCTCCACGTAGAGGGGTTGCAGCTCGTCCAGCTTGATGGGCCAGTCGCGCCCCTGCCCGCTGTCCTGCCGCAGTTGCAAATCCCGCGCATCGACGCGTGGCACGAAGGCGCCCCAGTGCAGGGTGGAGCCGCCGATGCCGATGCCGCTGTTATTGGCGCCGAAGGCCTGCGGCGTCTCGCCCGCCGCCAGCCGCTCGCCACGCCAGTAGAGGTCGGCGGAGAGGGCTTCGTCGGTCAGGTAGTCCTCCGGCTCCCGGTTGCGGCCGGCTTCCAGGGCGATGACGCGGAGGCCGGCGGCGGCCAGCCGGGCCAGCAGGGGGGCGCCGCCGGCACCGGTGCCGATGACCACCGCATCCACCACCTCGCCCAGCCCGTGGCGCCGCATGGTGTCGAGCTTCATGGGGCCTCTCCCGCCAGCGCCACGGGTTCCCATGCTTCGCGCTCGCCGATGCCGAAGCGGGTGAAGCCGCTCTTGCGCGGCCCATCGCCGCCGGAGGCGACGCCGCTATAGCCCATCCGCGCCAGGGTGGCCGGGTGGCCGACATAGTGCTTCACCGCCATGGCACGCAGGTCCTGGAACCACAGCGCCATCTGGCTGCCATCGAAGAGGCCCGGCGCCGCCGCCGCGGCCTGCCCATCGGCCACGCGGTGCAGCAGGGTGTCCCTGCCCGCATCGGTCAGGCCGGTGAAGCCATCCTGGTGAAGCAGGCGGCCGAGGGCGTCCAGGCTCAGCAGCGCCTGGTGCATCGCTTCCGCATCCGCGGGCAGGTCGGCGAAGCGCCAGCCATCGCCGGCATCTTCGGCCAGGCTGCGCTCGATCCGCGCCGCGAGGTCGATGCGGGCGTGCGGGCTTTGCGGGATGACGCGGTCCAGCGCCGCTTCGAGCACCGCGTAGGCGCCGGCGGGCAGCCAGGCGCGGCGGGTATCGGCTTCCGGCGCCACGCGGGCGAGCAGGGCATCGCGCAAGGCCGTGCTGGTGCGGCCAGATTCCAGCAGGGCGCGGTAATGCGGCGGGATTCTGGGCGGCTGCGTCTCGCCGGGCGGCAGGGCGGCGAAGCGGGTGATCAGGCGGGCGACGGTGCTGGCGGCCTCGATCGGCAGCAGGTGGCGGGCGTGGGGCAGGTCGTGGTGCTCGGCCGTCAGGACATGCGGGGCCATCAGGCGGCGCTGTGCCTCCGGCCCCAGGTCGCCATCCTCCGCGCCTGCCAGGATCAGCGCCGGCAGCGGCAGCACGCCGACGCGCTCCGCCCAGTCCTCCCGGCTGCCGGATTGCAACCAGGCACGCCAGGCGGCCGGGTTGGCGCGCAGGACATCCACCTCTGCCGCAGCCCGCGCCTCCGGCGTCAGGGTTACGGCGTTGGCCGCGACGAATTCGCGCGCCTGGGTGGCGCGGTGGGCGGCGTCGCCATCCAGCCAGCCGGTCATGTCCGCGCGCCGTTCCTCGCTCATCGGCTCCGGCCCCGGCGGGGAGCCGGCGAGCAGCACGAGGCCGCACAAACCCTCCAGCCCGGCGGCGCCCGCCACGGCCTGGCGTGCCACCACAGCAGCGACCTTGGCGCCCATGCTGTGCCCCGCCAGCATCCAGCGCCCGGGCGCGGCGGCGCGCACCTGCGCCGCCACATGCTCCGCCATCGCGGCGACGGAGTAGCCCGGCACGTCGGCCGCGCTGCCGAAGCCGGGCAGGTCGATGCCAACAAGGCTGATGCCAGCGCCAAGCTCTCGCTCGACACCCTGCCATTCGCGGGCGCTGCCGCCCAGGCAATGCAGGCAGAACAAGCTCAGGGCGGCGGCGCCCTGCGACGGCTTCGGGTTATGCATGCGGTGTAGCTGGGGCGGGTTTTCAATCCGGCAACCAAGCGTCGGCGCGGCGTGATGAATTCGGTCTCCGGCGCGGGCGCCGCATCGTCGCTTCCGCCGGTTGCAAAATTGCAGAATGGCCAAAGATGAAGGCTGGTGGCGCGGACGCGGCGGCGGAATGGCGCGGCGGGGTTTGCCACTTTTCAGACGGCTCGGCGTTCTGCCTGCCATCAGCACCATGCCATCCGGGACGGGATCGGCCAGGACGGGAACGGATCGACAGATGCAGCAGGCCACGGACACCTCCAGGATACGTGTCGCCGTCATCACCGGCGGCACCATGGGCATCGGCCGCGCCACGGCGGTGGCCTTTGCGCGGGCGGGCTGGTCCGTCGCCGTGCTGGCACGCGGCGAGGAGCGGCTGCGCAGCACGGAAGCCGAGCTCAAGGCGCTGGGCGTCGCAGCCTTGTGCCTGCCGGTCGACGTGGCGGATGCCGCGGCGGTCGAGGCCGCTTCCACCTTGATCGAGGAGGAGTTGGGCCCGGTAGAGGCGTGGGTGAACAACGCCATGGCCACCGTCGTCAGCCCCGCCCAGGACATCACGCCGGAAGAGTACCTGCGGGTGACGGAGGTGACCTATCTCGGCCAGGTATTCGGCACGCTGGCGGCGCTGCGCCTGATGCGCAAGCGGGGCAAGGGCGCCATCGTGCAGGTCTCCTCCGGCCTTGGCGTGCGCGCGGCGCCGCTGCAATCGGCCTATTGCGGGGCCAAGGCGGCGGTGGGCGGCTTCACCGACAGTGTGCGGTCGGAGTTGCTGCACGAGAATTCCCGCATCACGCTGACGACGGTGTACCTGCCGGCGGTGAATACCCCGCAATTCCGCCGCACCCGCAACCACACCGGGCTGGCGCAGAACGCGCCGGACCCTGTCTATGATCCCCGCCTCTGCGCCGATGCCATCCTGCACGCGGTGCGCTCGCCCAAGCGGGAGGTGTGGGTCGGCCGGTCCACCGTGCAGATGGTACTGGCGCAGGCCGTGGTGCCCGGCTTCGCAGACCGCAAGGCGGCGGAGATGTGGGACGCGCAGCTGGACCCGTCGATGCCGCCGCCCGACCCGAAGGGCAACCTGTTCGATGTGGACGCCGACGACCCTGGCATCGACGGCCCCTTCACCGACCGGACCCAGCCACAGCGTGGCGAATTCGTCACCAGCCAGGCGCGGGAGTTGCTGACGGCCGGTGTCGCAGTGGTGGCGCTGCTGGGCGTGGCGGCGCTGCTGGCGCCGGCGGCCTGGGCGGCGAAGCATGTGCCCATGCCGCACCGGACGCCCCACCGGCCTTCGTTCCTGCGCCGGACGCGCTGGTAAGCGCCGGTGGACCACGAGCGCAGCCCGGCGGAGCCGGCCCAGCACGGCAGCCAGCAGGCCGCGCCGCACCCGCCCGGGGAAGAAGGCGCCGGCTTTGCGTTGCAGGACTATGCGGCGTTGGGCGATGGCCGTTCCGTCGCGCTGGTGGCGCCCGACGGGGCGGTGGCCTGGTGGTGCGTGCCGAACATGGATTCGCCGCCGCTGTTCGACCGGCTGCTGAACCCGGAGAAGGGCGGCTTCTTCCAGCTGCGGCCTGAAGAATCCTTCAACATGGAGCGCCGCTACCGCCCCGACAGCAACGTGCTGGAGACCATCTTCACTACCGAGAGTGGTGAGGCGGTGATGCTGGAATCGCTCAACAGCAGCCTCGCCGGCCGCCTGCCGTGGAACGAGCTGGCGCGGCGCGTCGAGGTCCGCCGCGGCACCATGCGTTTCACCATGCGCGCGGTGTTCGGTACGCGGGACGACACCGCCTCCCCCTGGCTGCAGCCCAATCCGAATGGCTGCATCTTCCATGTCGGCGGCGTGCTGGGCCTGTTCCGCTGCACGCCGAATGTGCGCGTGACGGAGGAGGAGGACCGCACCATTGCCGCCGAGGTCACGCTCTCCGCCAGGGAGCGGGCGACCTTCGCGTTGCTGGCCGGCGAGGACGAGCCGCTGGGCGTACCGCCGATCGAGGATATCGACGGGCGCATCGATACCAGCGACGAGGCCTGGCGCAGCTGGGCCGCCACGCTGCATTACGAGGGCCCGCACCGGGCCGAGGTGCGGCGCAGCGCGCTGGCGCTGAAGCTGCTGCTGTATTCGCCGAGCGGCGCCATCGCCGCCGCGGCCACTACGTCGCTGCCCGAGCGGATCGGCGGCGACAAGAACTACGATTATCGCTACGCCTGGATCCGTGACGCCGCCTACACGGTGAACGCCTTCCTGCGCGTGGGTGCAATGCCGGAGAGCAAGGCAGCCTTCACCTGGCTGATGCGCCGCCTGGCCGAGCATGGCCCGCATGTGATGTACACGCTCTCCGGCGAGTTGGCGCCCGATGTGCGGGTGTTGCCAGATATTCCGGGCTACAGGGATTCACAGCCGGTGGTGGTGGGCAACCAGGCCGCCAAGCAGCACCAGCACGGCATCTACGGCGATATCTTCGAGACGGCGGCGCTGTTCGTGGAAAGCGGCAACGTGCTGGACCAGCGCAGCGCGCGGGTGCTGGCCGACCTGGCCGATGAGTGCGCCGACCGCTGGCGCCGCAAGGATGCCGGCATCTGGGAACTGACGGAGCCGCAGCACTACACCGGCTCCAAGATCAGCGCCTGGCAGGCGCTGGCGCGCGCGGTGGAGCTGGCGGAGCAGAACCACATCTCCTCCACCTGCGTGCCGCGCTGGCAGCGGGAGCGGGACCGGATCGCGCAGTGGATCGACGAGCATTGCTGGTCCGAGCGCCAGCAGGCCTACACCTTCTATGCCGGCACGGAGCGGCTGGATGCCTCCCTGGCCTTGGCGGTGCAGTTCGGCTTCGACGGCAAGGCGAAGCTGAACTCCACCATGGATGCCATCCGCGCCCAGTTGGGGCACGGCCCGTTCATCTACCGCTACTCCGACGTGGACAAGGAGGAAGGCGCCTTCCTGGCCTGCACCTTCTGGCTGGTAGAAGCCTACACGCTGCTGGACCGCCGGGACGAGGCGGAGGAACTGTTCAAGGCCGCGATGGCCGGCATCGCCCAGGGCACTGGGACGATGAGCGAGATGGTGGACCCCAGCAATGGCCACCACCTGGGCAACACGCCGCAGGGACTGAGTCATCTGGCGCTGATCCACGCCGCCTGCGCGCTGCGGGGGGATGTGGGGCGGCCGTATAAAGGGTAGCGCCGGTTGCGTGTTGGGTAGGAGGAAGGTCAGGGGAATGAATTCCCCTGAAACCCCTTCTTTTTTCTGCGAGTCGGAGTTGGTCTTTGGCCACAGGGCGCATTGGCAGATGGGCAGGGCCTGGATTTGGATGTGCGGTGTGCGGACCCGAGATGCTGCTGGGGTCCAAGCCCAAACTCGACACAGCCTTCCTGAACACTCGAAAAAAGAAGAAGGGGCCCGGGGAATTCCTTCCCCGGCCTTCCCCTTTTGGTTGCCACTTGCGTTGCGATGGGCCCTGACGCCAGCCAACCCGGACGCGGGCGAATCGTGGCTTAACTGAGGCAGTTTTCGCCCATTTGCCGCCCATAATCCGCGCGAAGCTTCCCTCGCACCGAAGTGATCGGTGGGCTCCATTGGAAGCTGCCCGCATGCCTTTCGACGGCAACGAATTCGTTCTCCGGTACCTGCCGGACTCCGCGCCACTCGCCCTGGTGGATGTGGTCGGCCATCTGGCGCAGCAATTCCCTGCCCTTCGGGCGGAGTTGGAGGGGCCTGGCCGCAACGGTGCCTGGTGGATAGAACTGGCAGCCGAGGGGCTTTCCCCGGCCATTGAGTGGCACGAGGCACGTGGCTTCGCCCTCTACGGCCCTGGCCCGACTTTGCCGGAAGAGCCGAATGCCGTGGTGGCGCAGCCGCTGGAAGCCGCCGAACGGCTGGGGCGGCTGATGCGGCACTGGGGCGGGACCGGGCTTCAGCACGCCTGACCGCTTTGGGGGTTGAGAGAAGCGCCGCCCCTCTCAAACTCTCCCTGCCCATGGCCTCAGGCCTTTGGAAACCCAGGTGCTGGGTAAGGCTGCCGCCTGGGTGGAGGCCGGAAGCGAAATCGGGCTTGTGAATTCGCCCTGCTCACCCCGTAGAGTGAGGCATTTTTTGGTGCATGAATTGATTCCAGGGGGACCCCTCAGCGACCGGGCTGCGTTGTGCCAGGCCTCTTTGGCTGCGGGTTCGACGCGGGTATTCTGGAATCCCGCCGGGCTTTTTCCCTTACGCCCCCCGCGACACACAGGCTTGCGGCGGGACTTGGCTTCCCCACCATCCGGTCATTGAGCGAAACGCCTGAACAGCGCTGGCGCGAACGGAATCGCGGGTGCAGGGAACCGTATCCCTTGCCAGGGCAGCTCGAGGGGGCCGCGCCCCCCTCGATCCCAGCCCACCCAAAGTCAGGCCATTTCCTCAGCACCGAACGCCACCGGCGGCGTCCACCCCTGCCCCGGTACCGCGGCGAACAGGGCGCGGGTGTATTCGTGCCGGGGGTTGGCGAAGATCTCGGCGGTGGCGCCTTCTTCCACCACCTCGCCCTGGCGCATCACGGCGATACGGTCGCAGAGCTGGGCGGCGACGCGCAGGTCGTGCGTGATGAACACCATGGACAGGCCCAGCCGCGTCCGCAGTTCCGCCAGCAGCTTCAGCACCTGTGCCTGCACCGAGACGTCGAGCGCGGAGACCGGTTCATCCGCCACCAGCACTTCCGGCTTCATGGCCAAGGCGCGCGCCAGGCCGATGCGCTGGCGCTGGCCGCCGGAGAATTCGTGCGGGAAGCGGTCCAGCCCGCGCGGGTCCAGCCCGACGAGTTCGAACAATTCCCGCGCCTGGGCCATGGCTTCGGCGCGCGGGGTGCCGTGCACCATCGGGCCCTGCGCCACCAATTCCCCCACCTTGCGGCGCGGGTTGAGGCTGGCGTAGGGGTCCTGGAACACCATCTGGATGCGCCGCGCGTCGCGCCGCAGCTCGGTCTTGGTCAGGGCCAGGCGGTCCTGGCCGTCGATGTGGATGCTGCCGGCCTCGGGGTCCAGCAGCCGCACCAGGCAGCGGGCCAGGGTGGACTTGCCGGAGCCGCTTTCGCCGACGATGCCCAGCGTGCCGCCGCGCGGCAGGCTGAGCGTCACGTCCCGCACAGCATGCGTGACGCGGCGGTTGCGGCCGAACAGCCCGGCCTTGCGGTAGGTCTTGGTGAGATGCTCGATCCGCAGCACCGTCTCGCCACCCAGGGGTTGCGCGGCGGGCGGCGTCAGCGGCGGCACGGCGGCGACGAGGGCGCGGGTATAGGGGTGGCGCGGGTGGTTCAGCACCTCGGCGGCCGGGCCCTGCTCCACCACCTCGCCATGGCGCATCACCGCCACGCGGTCGGCGATATCGGCCACCACGCCGAAATCGTGGGTGATGAACAGCACGGCGGTGCCGGTGCGGCGCTGCAGGTCGCGGATCAGTTCCAGGATCTGCGCCTGGGTGGTCACGTCCAGCGCCGTGGTCGGCTCGTCGCAGATCAGCAGCTTGGGTTCCAGTGCCAGCGCCATGGCGATCATGGCGCGCTGTCGCTGGCCGCCGGAGAGTTCGTGCGGGAAGGCCTTGGCGGCGGCGGCGGGGTCGGGGATGCGCACCTGCTCCAGCAGCGCCAGCACGCGCGCGTCGCGCTCGTGGGCGGAGAGCTGGGTGTGGACGCGGAACATCTCGGCGATCTGGCTGCCGATGGTGCGCAGCGGGTTCAGCGCCGTCATCGGTTCCTGGAACACCATGCCGAGGCGGGCGCCGCGCAGCTTGCGCAGCTCCGGCTCCGGCAGCACGAGCAGGTCCCGGCCCTCGAACAGGATGCGGCCGGATTCGGCCAGCACGCCCTCCGGCAGCAGGCCCATCACCGCGCTGGCCGTCATGGACTTGCCGGAGCCGCTTTCGCCGACGACGCAGAGGATCTCGTTCTCGTTCAGCTCCAGCGTCACGTCCCGCAGCGCGTGCGGGCGGTCGCCCCCCTTGGGCAGCGCGACGGTGAGGCCTTCGATGGAGAGCAGGCTCATCGGGATTTCAGCCTCGGGTTCAGCGCGTCGTTCAGCCCCTGCCCCACCAGCGAGACCGCCAGCACCGTCAGCAGGATGGCCACGCCCGGAATGGCGGAGACGTACCACTGCACCCGCAGCACGCCGCGCCCGGCGCCGATCAGGTTGCCCCAGGAGGGGACGTTGGGATCGGACAGGTTGAGGAAGGCGAGCGAGCTTTCCAGCAGGATGGCCACCGCCATGATGACGCTGGCATAGACGATGACCGGCGGCAGCGCGTTGGGCAGGATTTCGCGGAAGATGATGCGGGCGTCCCGCATGCCGAGCACGCGGCAGGCCTGGACGAATTCGCGCGAGCGCAGCGACATGAACTCCGCCCGTGTCAACCGCGCGGAGGGGGGCCAGGAGACGAGGCCGATGGCGATCGTCACCGTCTGGATGTCGGAGCCGAACACCGCCACCAGCACCAGCAGAAGAATGAAATTGGGCAGGGTCTGGAAGGCTTCGGTGATGCGCATCAGCACATCGTCCACCCAGCCGCCATAGAAGCCGGCGAGCGCACCGACCACGATGCCGATGCCGATCGAGATGGCGGTGGCCACCAGCCCGATCAGCAGCGAGACGCGCGCGCCATGGAAGATCTGGGCCGCAATGTTGCGGCCGGTATTGTCGGTGCCCAGCCAGAAATTCGGGTTGGCACCCGGCCATTGCAGCGGCCGGCCGGCGAGGGAGAGCGGGTCCCGCGGGAAGACCCACGGGGCGCTGATGGCCATGGCGATGACCAGCAGCAACAGCACCAGGCCGATGACCGCCGCCGGGCTGCGGAGGTAGCGTTGAAGCAGGGCCATCAGCGTTCCGCCGCGATGCGCGGGTCCAGCTTGGCGTAGAGCAGGTCGACGATGAAGTTCACCAGGATCACCAGCAGGGCGGAGACGAAGACGATGCCGAGCAGGGTGTTGAGGTCCCGCTGCACCACCGATTCATAGGCGAGGCGGCCGAGGCCCGGCAGGTTGAACACGCTTTCCACCACCACGGCGCCGCCCAGCATGGTGCCGGCCTGCAGGCCGATGAGCGTCAGCCCCGGCAGCAGCGCGTTGCGCAGCACGTGGCGCAGCAGCACACCGGTCTGGCTCAGCCCCTTGGCGCGGGCGGTGCGGACGAAATCCAGCGTCAGCACCTCCAGCATCGAGGCCCGCATGATGCGCAGGTAGGTGGCGAGGAAGATCAGCGCCAGCGTCGTCACCGGCAGCACCAGGTGCCAGGCGATGTCGGCCAGGCGGGCGAGCCCGGTATGGCCGGCGCCGATATCCTCGAACCCGCCGGCCGGCAGCCAGGAGAGTTTGATGGCGAAGACCACCACCCCCATCATGCCGAACCAGAAGGACGGCGTGGCGTAGAAGATCAGCCCGAGGGTCGAGATCAGCGCATCCGGCCATTTGTTGACGCGGCGCGCCGCCAGCACGCCGAGCGCCATGCCCGCCGCGAAGGCGAAGCTGAGCGAGGTGCCCATCAGCAGCAGCGTGACCGGCAGCCGTTCCAGGATGACGCTGGAGACCGGCTTGCCGTAGATGGCGGAGAAGCCGAGATCCAGTTGCACCAGCCGCCACAGATACCGCGTCAGCTGCACCAGCACGGGGGCATCGAGGCCGTAGAAGCTGCGCAACTGCTCCATCATCGCCGGGTCGCCGCCGCCCATCTGCGCCATCAGCGCATCGACCGTGTCGCCGGGCGCCAGTTGCAGCAGCAGGAACAGGCCGACCAGGATCAGCAGCAGCGTCGGCAGGCTGGCGGCCAGCCGGCGCAGCGCGAGGAGCAGGATGCGCATCTATCGCCTCAGGACGGCAGCAGCCAGGTGTCGTGGAAGTCGCCCGAATCCCAGCGCGGCGAGGAGTGGTGGTTCTGCACCTTCTTGCTGGTGACGGCGTAGAAGGGCCGTTCGGTCAGCATCGCCACCGGGATTTCCTCGTTCACCGCCTTGACCCAGTCGGCATAGAGCGCCTTGCGCTTGACCGGGTCGATCTCGCTGGCGGCGTCGTCGATCAGCTTGTCCACCGCATCGGACTGCCAGCCATACTGGTTGGTCCAGGGCGCGCCCTTCGGGCTGCCGGAGCGGTACCAGACGGTGGTGGAGACCGCCGGGTCGCCACGATACTGGTGCCAGCCGGTGGCGATGTCGAAGTTCCAGTCCCGGTACACCGCCGTCAGCGCGCCGGCGATGTCGAGCTGCACGATCTCCACCCGCACGCCGATCTGCTGCAGCGACTGCTGGATGTAGGTGGCCAGCAGCGGCACGTCCTCGCCATTCATGATGGGGACGATGCGCAGGCTGAAGCGGATGCCGCCGGCGCCGCGCTTGTAGCCGGCCTCGTCCAGCAGCGCCTCGGCCTTCGCCTTATCGTAGGGATAGGGCACGGGGTTGTTGGGGAAGAAGTCGGTGGAGCTGGACGGGATGGGCCCGGTGGCCGGCTTGCCAAGGCCGTAGAGGAAGTTCTCCAGGAAGAAGGGCACGTCGATGGCGTGCACCAGGGCCCGGCGCACCCGCACGTCGGCCAGTTCCTTGCGGCGCGTGTTGAACTCCAGCGTGTTGTTGAACACGTTGGCTTCCACGCCGCGACTGGAGACCTCGAACCGGTTGTCGGTCTTGAGGCGGTCCAGGTCCGCCAGCGGCAGGCCGTTATAGGCGGAGAGCTGGATGGCCCCCGTCTCCATCGCCGCCGTGGCGGCGGAGCGGTCGGTGATGATGCGCCAGACGATGCGGTCCAGGTACGGGAAGCCTTCGCGCCAATAGTCCGGGTTGCGCTCGGCGATGATGTACTGGCCGCGCTGGTATTCGACGAACTTGAACGGCCCGGTGCCGATCGGCGCCGTGTTGGCCGGGTTCTCCAGCACGTTGCCGGTCTCGAACACATGCTTCGGCACGATGTAGCCGAGGTCGCATAGCGCGCGCAGCAGCAGGTTCAGCGGCATCGGGCGGGAGTAGCGGAACACCGCCGTATGGGCGTCCGGCGTTTCCACGGCATCCAGGTACAATTGCAGCGTGGTGCCGTAGTTCAGGTGCTTCTTCCACTGCTCCATCGCGGAATAGGCGACGTCGGCCGAGGTGAAGGGCTTGCCGTCATGCCACTTCACCCCCTCGCGCAGCTTGAAGGTGATGGTCTTGCCGTCCTCGCTGGCATCCCAGGAGGTGGCGAGGACGCCTTCCGGCCGGCCGCTGGTGCCGAGGTCCACCAGCGGCTCGATGATCTTGCTGGTGATGATGTAGACGCCGGTTGAGGCGCGCAGCGCGGGGTTCAGGATGCGCTGCTCGGAGCCCAGATGCACGGTCAGCACGCCGCCACGGCGGGGTGCGGCGGCGGCCTGGGCCAGGGCGGACGATACGGGCGCGGTGCCCGCCAACATCAGTCCGGCCCCGGACAGCAGGGCCGCGCGGCGTGTCATGGTCATCGGGCAGGTTCCTTCGCAACTGCGAACGACAAAGAGCGAAAGTGAGATTCTGTCAATGCCTAGCAGAAAATGTAGAATTATCTGCTTCCGTTGACGGCGATGGTGCCGCGTTTCGGTGGGCCCGTCCATCATTGCAGCGCAACAACCGTAGCGATGGGGAGGGGCGCCGGGCCGGCCGCCAGCGTAGCATCCAGACTCGAGCATGGCCGGCGCCTGGAGGGCTACCCGCCCACATGGGTTACCGCCGGGCGATCAGCTCGAGATCATCCGCTTCCACTACGCGGCGTGGCCGGAGGCCGAGGCTCTCCGGCCATCAAGGCTGGGGTTCCGCCCGCTACGGGGCGACGGACCCGTCGGCATGTGGCTGGCACCGGGGCGGAGGACGGGAGGACCCATCCCCCGACCCCAAGCCGGCGTCAGCGCGGCGTGGTGGAGGGCGCAGTGCCCGTCTGGCCTTCCGTCGCCCGGCCCATCGAGGACCCGGTGGGGGCAGAGGGCGCGGTATCCGGCGCGCGGGTGTTGGCGCCCGGCGTGTCGTTGCGCGGCGCCTGCGTCACCGGGGCGTTGTTGCCGGGGGTGCTGGTCACCGGGGCATTGGGGTCGGCGTCGCCGGTCGCGCGGTCCATCGCCCGGCCGGCGGCGGTGCCCGGCGGGTTGTTGGCGCTGTTGCCGTCGGAGTTCTGCGGATAGGCGCCGGAGGTGTTGGTGCCCAGCGTACGGTCCAGCAGGCGGGTGGCGGCGGTGCCGGGCGGGTTGTTCGGGTCGGTGCCCGGGGCGGTCGGCGTCGCGGGCGTAGCGGGCGCGGTGGTACCAGGGGTCGTGCCGGGGCTGGTGCCGCCGCTCTGGCCGGTCATCTGCGCCTGCGCGGCGCTGCCGAGCCCGATCAGGGCGACGGTGGCCAAGGCGATCGTGGAAGTCCGCATGCTGGTGTCTCCGTAGGTCCTGGCTGACGATCCGGGCTGGTTTTTGCTGCCCATGCCAGACAAACGCACCGTCCGCGGACCCGGTTGCCCGCCGGATGGCCCGGCGAGGTTGCCGTGGCGGCCGGATTGCGGCAGCATCGCCGGCTGCCGTGGACAAGATAGCGGGCGATGGTCGCCCGGCCCCCACGGGACTGCGGAGAAGTAACAGCGTGATCCCCGCCCTGATGCCGACCTACAACCGCGCAGACCTCGCCTTCGAGCGGGGCGAAGGCGCCTGGCTGTGGACGAGCGACGGGCGACGATTCCTGGATTTCGGCTCCGGCATCGCCACCACCTCCATCGGCCACGCGCATCCGCACCTCGTGCGGACCATCGCCGAGCAGGCGGCCAAGGTGATGCACACCTCCAATCTGTACCGCGTGCCGCAGGCCGAGCGCCTGGCGCAGCGGCTGGTGGAGTCCTCCTTCGCCGACAGCGTCTTCTTCGCCAATTCCGGCGCGGAGGCCAATGAAGGCATGGTCAAGGCGGTGCGGAAGTACCACGCCGAGAATGGCCACCCGGAGAAGTTCCACACCATCTGCTTCGAGGGCGCCTTCCACGGCCGCACCCTGGCGATGATCTCGGCCACCGGCAACGCCAAGTACCTGGAGGGCTTCGGCCCGCCGGTGCAGGGCTTCCAGCATGTGCCCTTCGGCAACATGAACGCGGTGCGCGACGCCATCGGCCCGAATACCGGCTCGATCATGATCGAGCCGATCCAGGGCGAGGGCGGCGTGCGCCCGGCCGATCTGCGCTTCCTGCGTGAGCTGCGCGCCGTCTGCGACGAGTTCGGCCTGCTGCTGGCGCTGGACGAGGTGCAGACCGGCATGGGGCGTTCCGGCAAGCTCTGGGCCCACCAGTGGGCCGGGATCGAGCCGGACATCATGTCCTCGGCCAAGGGTATCGGCGGCGGCTTCCCGCTGGGCGCCGTGCTGGCGAAGGAGAAGGTGGCGAAGTACCTGAAGCCCGGCACGCACGGCACCACCTATGGCGGCAACCCGCTGGCGTGCTCGGCCGGCAACGCGGTGCTGGACGTCATCCTGGCCGATGGCTTCCTGGACAACGTGGACGCCACCGCCCGCTACCTGTGGGAGCAGCTGACCGCCCTGGTCGGCCGCCACCCGACGGTGCTGACGGGGCTGCGCGGTGCCGGCCTGCTGGTCGGCCTGCAATGCGCGGATGGCGTGACCAACACCGACATGCAGGGCGCCGCGGTGGATGAAGGCCTGCTGACGGTGGCGGCCGGCCAGAACGTGCTGCGCGTGGCGCCGCCGCTGATCATCACCCGCGCGCATGTGGACGAAGCCGTGGCGGCGCTGGACCGCGCCTTCACCAAGGCCGCGTCCGCGCTGCGGGAGAAGGCAGCCGCAAAGTGAGCGCCGTGCTGAAGTCAATGACGGGGGGGGCGGCGCAAGCCGCCCCTCGCCACTTTCTGGAGCTGTCGGATTTCGACGCGGCCACCTTGCGGCAGATGCTGGACCTGGCGGCCGACACCAAGCGCGGCGCGGTGGCGGACAAGCCGCTGGCCGGCAAGACCATCGCGCTGATCTTCGAGAAGCCCTCCACCCGCACCCGCGTCTCCTTCGAGGTGGGCATCCACCAGCTTGGCGGCCATGCCATCGTGCTCTCCTCCAAGGACATGCAGCTGGGGCGTGGCGAGTCGGCGGCGGACACGGCCAAGGTGCTGTCCCGCTACGTCGATGCCATCATGCTGCGCACGGACAGCGTGGCCAAGCTGCGGGAGCTGGCGGAGCACGCCACGGTGCCGGTGATCAACGGCCTCACCGACGTGTCCCACCCCTGCCAGCTGATGGCCGATGTGCTGACCTTCGAGGAGCATCGCGGCCCCGTCGCCGGCCAGACCATCGCCTGGGTGGGGGATGGCAACAACGTCGCCCAGAGCTTCATCCAGGCCGCCGCGCGCTTCGGCTTCACGCTTCGCCTGGCGACGCCGCCGGAACTGGCGCCGCCGGCCCAGCTGGTGGATTGGGCCCGGCGCGAAGGCGCGACCATCGAGCTGACCTCCGACCCCGTTGCCGCCGTGCGCGGCGCGCGCTGCGTCGTCACCGACACCTGGGTCAGCATGTCGGACGAGAAGGAAGGCGGGCCGACGGCGCGCCACAACATGCTCGCCCCCTACCAGCTGAACGCGGCGCTGCTGCAGCACGCGGCGGCGGATGCGATCGTCATGCACTGCCTGCCGGCGCATCGCGGCGAGGAGATCACCGCCGAGGTGATCGACGGCCCGCAGAGCGTGGTGTTCGACGAGGCCGAGAACCGGCTGCATGCCCAGAAGGGCGTGCTGCTCTGGGCCCTCGGCGCCGGCTGAGCGGCCCCGGGATGCCGCTGCCTGCCCTGGCCAGCCTGTGCCCTGCCGGCATGATGCCGGCGGGGCGGGCGCACCACCGATGAGCGACCCGGCCTTCACGCCGGCGCCGCCGCAGCGCCCGCCACGCCGCATGCGGCGGATCTTCGCGCTGGAGGATCTGGAGGACGCGGCGCGGCGGCTGCTGCCACGGCCGATCTTCGGCTATGTCGCCGGCGCCTCCGAAACCAATGCCACCCTCGCGGATAACCGCCGCGTCTTCGACGAGATCCAGTTCCTGCCGCGCATGCTGGTCGGCGTGACCGGGCGGCGGCTGGATTGCGAGGTGATGGGGCAGCGCCATGCCATGCCCTTCGGCATCGCCCCGATGGGGGTGAGCGCGTTGACCGGCTATCGGGGCGACCTGTCGCTGGCGCGCGCGGCGCAGCGGGCCGGCATTCCCATGATCATCAGCGCCGCCTCCCTCATCCGGTTGGAAGACGTGGCCGAGGTGGCGCCGGGCGCGTGGTACCAGGCCTATCTCTCCGGCGACCAGGCGGAGGCGGTGGCGATGGTGGACCGCGTAGAGCGAGCCGGCATCGGCACCTTCGTCATCACCGCCGACAGCGCCGTGGTGCCCAGCCGGGAGAACAACCTGCGCACCGGCTACCGCACCCCCATCCGCCCGGATGCGGCGCTGCTGTGGCATGGCATGACGCATCCGTCCTGGTCGCTCGGCACCTTCCTGCGGACCTTCCTGCGGCACGGGAACCCGCATTTCGAGAATGCGGGGCCCGGGCGCGGGGCGCCGCTGCTCTCCCGCCAGGCCGTGCGCGACTTCTCGGGGCGGGAGAGCCTGGACTGGGCGGTGGTGCGCACCGTCCGCGCCCGCTGGCGCGGCAAGCTGGTCATCAAGGGCCTGCTGCACCCGGCCGACGTCGCGATGGCGCGGGAGGCCGGGGCGGATGGCGTCATCCTCTCCAACCATGGCGGGCGGCAGCTGGATGGCGCGGTATCGCCGCTGCGGGTGCTGCCCGCCGCGCTGGCGCAGGCCGGCGGCATGGACATCATGATCGACAGCGGCTTCCGCCGGGGGACCGATATCCTCAAGGCGCTCGGCCTCGGCGCGCGGTTCGTGTTCGTCGGGCGGCCCTTCAACTACGCCTCCGCGCTGGCGGGGGAAGCCGGCGTGGACCACGCGATCGCGCTGCTGCGGACGCAGCTGGTCGCCGATCTCGGCATGCTCGGCCTGCTGGACCTGAAGGGCATGACGAAGGACCTGCTGTTCCTGGACGGCTTCCGCGCCGTGCCGCCGCAACGGACAGCACCCCCGCCTGGGTGACAGAGTGGCCCCCCGCGCCTATGTGCAGGCCAGTCCGAAACGACGGGGGCCACAGGCCATGCAGTTCGATGTCGCGATCGTGGGCGGGGGGCCGGTGGGCCTGGCCTTCGCGGGTTCGCTTTCCCGCACGGGGCTGTCCGTCGCCGTGGTGGAACCGCAGGAGGAAGCCGCCCTCGCCGCCCCTGGCTTCGACGGGCGGGAAATCGCGCTGACGCATCGGTCGCAGGACATCATGCGGGCGCTGGGCGCGTGGGCGCACATTCCCGCCGGCGTGCCCTCCGCCCTGCGGGAGGCACGGGTGCTCAATGGCGGCTCCCCCTACGCGCTGCGCTTCGATACCGCCGGGCGCAAGGCGGCCGAGCTGGGGCAGTTGGTGCCCAACCACATCATCCGCCAGGCGCTGTACCAGGCCCTCAAGGCCGCCCCGGGCCGCACCGAGCTGCTGACGGGCCGCAAGGCTGTGGCGCTGTGGACCGACGTGGACGGCGCCCGCCTTGGCCTCTCGGACGGGACGGAGATCCAGGCGAAGCTGGTGGTCGCCGCCGACAGCCGCTTCTCCAACCTGCGCCGTCTGGCCGGGATCGAGGCGGAGACGCTGGATTTCGGCAAGGCGATGCTCGTCGCCCGGATGCGCCACACCCTGCCGCACCAGCACATCGCCACCGAGTGGTTCGACTACGGCCAGACCATGGCCATGCTGCCGCTGAATGGCGAGGTGTCCTCCGCCGTGCTGACGCTGCCGCCGGACGAGATCGACCGGATGCGGCAGATGGACGGCGCCGCCTTCGGGGCCGAGATCACCCGCCGCTACCACGGCCGCCTGGGGCCGATGGAGCTGATCAGCACCCGGCACACCTATCCGCTGATCGCGGTCTATGCCCGCCGCTTCGCCGGGCAGCGGGTGGCACTGCTGGGCGATGCCGCCGTGGGCATGCACCCCGTGACGGCGCATGGTTTTAATTTTGGCCTGCATGGGCAAGACATCCTGGCCCACCGCATCCGCGCCGCGCTGGCGGATGGGCGTGACTTCGCCGCCGGCCCGGTGCTGCGCGGCTACGAGGCCGAGCACCGCCAGGCGACGCGCGGCCTGTACCTGGCCACCAACGCCACCGCCCTGCTCTATACCAGCGACAAGCTGCCAGCGCGGCTGCTGCGCGGTGCCGCGCTGCGGCTGGGCAACCACCTGCGGCCGGTACGCGGCGCGATCGTCAACCGGCTGATGGATGCCGAGGCGCGGGCCTGAGCGGCGACGTTGGCTTGTTGGGTGGGATCGAGGGGGCGCTGCCCCCTCGAGCTCCCCTGGCAGGGGGTACGATCCCCTGTACCCGCGATTCTTTGGGAGGGCGGCGGTGCCAGACCGCGCTCCTTTTAAAAATATGATTTAAATCAATGCATTAACTGACGGTCGCGGCCCTCGGTGGCTAAGGAACGGGTTTCCAAATGTCTCACGCCTTGGCGGGGAGAGGGTGAGAGGGGCAGAGCCACTCGCGCGGCCAACGCCGCCAGGCGCACACCAAACACCACAGAAAAAAGATGGGGGTCTGGGGGAATTCCTTCCCCCAGCCTTCTCTCCGCCCCACCACCCGCGCCCCCGGCAGGGAAGCCATCCACCCCTGCATTGTCGCAAGGTGTCGCAACGGCGCTGCATCCACACTATCTAGGGCGAGACACAGCGCGGGTGCTTCCCCCCGCGGCCTTCGGGCGTGGCAGGCGCCGCGCCACCCCAACCACCGGCCGAGACCACCCCTGGGACCCATCTGGCCCCGCGCGGCGCGTTTCCGGCCCCGAGCATTCGCAGGGCTTCCGTGACCGATCCGACGCTTCCCAACGCCCCCCATGACGACGACCGCAGCCCTGCCCCCAACGTGACGGTGGCCGAGGCCGTGCAGCCCTTCCACCTCTGGGACAAGCCGGTGCGCGGCCGCCTGGTGCGGCTGGGCGTGCTGGCGGATGTGCTGCTTTCCCGCCACGACAACCCGGATGTGGTGAAGAAGCTGACCGGCCAGGCGCTGGCGCTGACGGCCGGGCTGGCGACCGCGTTGAAGTACCAGGGCAGCTTCAGCCTGCAGGCCAAGGGCGACGGCGCCGTGCCGATGCTGCTGGCCGACTGCACCGATGCCGGCACGCTGCGTGGCTATGCCCGCGCCGACAACGACCGGCTGGCCCTGCTGAACGGCGCAGACGCCGAGGCGGGCGCACTGCTGGGCAATGGCTACCTGGCCTTCACCTGCGACCAGGGGCCGGAGATGGAGCGCTACCAGGGCATCGTCTCTCTGGAAGGCGAGACCCTGGCGGAGATGACCGGCCACTACTTCCAGACCTCTGAGCAGTTCGCCAGCCGCGTCTGGCTGGCTGCCGGCAAGGGCGAGGAAGGCTGGCGCGGCACCGCGCTGATCCTGGAGCGCGTCGCCGGCGAGGGGGGCATCGACCCGGAGATGGACGACGAGACGCAGGACGACGCGTGGGACACCGCCATCGCCCTGGCCTCCACCGTGAAGGAGGAGGAGTTGCTGGATGACAGCTTGGCCTCCGGCCAGTTGCTGCACCGGTTGTTCCATGCCGAGGGGCTGGCGCTGGGGCAGCCGCGGCCGCTCTCCTACGGCTGCCGCTGCTCCCGCGCCCGGCTGAGCTCGGTGCTGGAAGGGTTCAGCGAGGAGGATCTGGACGAGATGACTCAGGCGGGCGAGATCTCCATGACCTGCGAGTTCTGCAACACCACCTTCCGCTTCGCACGGAGCGAGGTGGGAGCCGCATCCCGTCAGGGCTGAGCGGCCAGATGGGATGAGAGGGGCGCTGCCCCTCTCACACTCTCCCCGCCAAAGGCCTGAGGCCTTTGGAAACCCGTTTGTTCGGTTGGTACGGCGGAGAGTGTGCTTTTCTAATCTACTATTATAAATGGTTTTTCTGGCATCTTTTTGAGGATGGCATCCTTTTGAGTAAGGAGTGCGCCTGACTGACCGCGGGTGCAGGGGATCGTATCCCCTGCCGGGGGAGTTCGAGGGGGCAGAGCCCTCTCGATCCACGGCCTCCAGCCATGCAGCCACCATCACCTGCGGGCCCTCCATCTCAGGCCCGACCTGCCCCCAGCCGGATCAGGATTGCCGCTTCCGCCGGCAGCGATCATGATCCGCAGCCTTTCACGGGGGAGAAATACCGGATGATGCCGACGATCACGCGCCGCCGGGTGGCGCTGTTGCTGCCCCTGCTGGCCGCCGCTTGCGCCACCAGCGAGACCGCGCCGCCCCTGCCCCCTGCCCCCGGCTATGGCTACCTGACGCCGCTGCGCCTCAACGTGCTGGATATCGAGGTGGCCGAGCCCGTGCCCGGGCCGGCCTTCCGTACCGACCTGCCGGCCCCGCTTTCCCCAGTGGCGCAAGCGGTGCGGATGGGGCGGGAGAGGCTGGTGCCGGTGGGCACGGTCGGCCGCGCGCGCTTCATCGTCGATGCCGCGACGCTGACGCGGGAACAGGCAACGGCCGGTGGCCTGTTCGCCCAGCAGTCAGACCGTTTCAACGTGATGATCCATGTGCGGATCGAAATCCTCAACGGCGAAGGCACCCGCGTGGCCTTTACCGAGGCGGAGGTGCGCCGCAACGCCACCGTCATCGTCGAAGGCCCGGCCAGCCAGGCGCGGGCGGCCGACCAGATCGTGCGGCAGGCGATGGACGACCTGAATGTGGAGCTGGAGTTCCAGATCCGCCGCAACCTGCGCGACTGGATCATGACCGGCGACCCCGGCGTGGTGCCGCCGACGGCGGTGCAGCAGGAAAGCCTGGGCGCCACTACGCCGCTGCCCCGGCCCTAAGGGACATCGGCATGAGCAAGGTCACCTTCAGCAACCCGCCCAGCCTGCCGGCGCCGGCGGGCTTCTATTCGCAGACTGCCCTGGTCGAGGGGCCAGGCCGGCGGCTGATCATCGCCGGGCAGATTGGCGTGGCGCCGGATGGCACGGTGGCGGCCGACGGGCCGGCGCAGATGCGGCAGGCCCTGGCCAATCTGGGCGCTGCGCTCGCCGCGCACGGCATGGGGCCGGACAAGGTGGTGCGCGTGCTGGTGCTGCTGACCGACCGCGCCCTTCTGGGCGAGTGGCGGCAGGCGCGCACGGCCTTCTTCGGCGACCACCAACCCACCAGCACGCTGCTGGTCGCGGCCGGGCTGGCGGACCCGCGCTTCGTCGTGGAGGTCGAGGCGGAGGCGGTGGACTAAGGGCGGGGCGCTGACCGCCGAGCCACTGGCATCCTGGCCTTCCCTGGCGACGGGCCGACTGAAAGGCGTGGAGGAAGGCCGGGGAAGGAATTCCCCGGACCCCTTCTTTTCTTTTTTCGAGTTTTCCGGGCGTGGCGGCTGAGGGCGCGGTCTTGGGAGACGGCTGGGTGCGCCGGAGGTCCTGGACCTCAGGCGCCTGACGGTTCAGCCCGAGCGGGCCATTCTTAAAATCATCAAGCAGCGTCGGCTCACGCCCGTGAAGCGTAACGCTAAACGCGCAGAAAAAGTCGAATCAAACCGATAGGTTTGATGGGGAATTCCTTCCCCGGCCTTTCTCCGCTTCAGCCTTAAAGGGCCAAGCAGGGCTACCGGACGGCAACGGTCCGGGGGGGAGGTCCCCTCCGGAACGTGGTTCAGCCCTCGAAGCCGCCGGCGCGCGGAGCGCCCAGCAGTGCCATGAATTCGCGGCGGGTGTCGGAGTTGTCGCGGAACGCGCCGAGCATGCGGCTGGTGATCATGGCCACGCCCGGCTTGTGCACGCCGCGCGTCGTCATGCACTGGTGAGCGGCCTCGATCACCACGGCCACGCCCTTAGGCTTCAGCACGTCCTGGATGGTGTTGGCGATCTGCGCCGTCAGCTTTTCCTGGATCTGCAGGCGCTTGGAGAACAGCTCCATCACCCGCGCCAGCTTGCTGATGCCGACAACGCGGCCTTCCGGCAGGTAGGCGATATGCGCGCGGCCGATGATCGGCACCATGTGGTGCTCGCAATGGCTCTCCAGGCGGATGTCGCGCAGGACCACCATCTCGTCATAGCCGTCCGTCTCCTCGAAGGAGCGGGCGAGCATGTCGGCGGGGTCTTCGTCGTAGCCGCAGAAGAACTCGCTGTAGGAGCGCACGACGCGGGAGGGCGTGTCGATCAGCCCTTCGCGGTCGGGATTGTCGCCGGCCCACATCAGCAGCGTGCGGACAGCGGCCTCGGCCTCCTCCCGCGTCGGCTTGGTCCGGGTTGCGTCGGCGGCTTTTGCCGCGGCCGGCGTCTGAATGTTCACTGCCAATGCTTCCGTGCGAAGGCCGGTCTATGCCGGGTTGGGTTCCAGGTCGGCGGAGCGGACGACTGTGTCATCCGTTCGGCGGAGCGGACAATTCCGCGATTCGTTGCGCTTAGTGAACTGCGCCGCCCTGGTAGGGACTGTCCAGGCTAAAAGCGGGAATGGCAACGTCGAAGGTCTCGCCGCTGTCCCGTTCGATCATGTGGTAGGTGCCGCGCATGAAGCCGGAGGGCGTGGAGAGCGGCGTGCCGGAGGTGTATTCGAAATCCTCGCCCGCTTCCAGCACAGGTTGCTCGCCAACCACGCCGGGGCCATGCACCTGCTGCGTACGTCCCAGACCGTCGGTGATGAGCCAGCTGCGCTTGAGCAACTGCACAGTGCGGGTGCCGAGGTTTTCGATCGTGACCCGGTAGGCCCAGACGAAATGGGACTCTTCCGGCTTCGACTGGTCCTCCAGGTAGAAGGCCCGGACGGAGACCCGCACATCCCGCGTGACGGCGGTGAACAATGGCGGTTCGGTCATGCACGCCCCTTCCGACAGCCCATGAATCCTGCACGGGGCGGGACAGGGATAGACCCGCCGCACCCCTCCGCGCCAGTCCCGCCTGAGCGGCGGCGCCTGTTGCAGCGCTTTGCAGGGAAGGCAATTGCGTTATCGCCCACGCCACAGCCCTGCCTGCTCGGCGGCCGCGCCTTCCGCCGCCAGCTTGCGCAGATGCGCCAGCAGGCTGTGACCGGCGGCGCGCACCAGCCGGGGGTCGATTGGCCCGTAGACGGCGGGGACCAGCACCTCCAGCGGTGCCGGGCCGTGCTGGCCTAGCGCGACGAGTACCAGTTGCTCCCGCTCCCGCCGATGGGCCAGCAGGGCGTGCAGCAGGGCGCCGGGTTCGGCCAGCGGCGCGCCATGGCCGGGCAGCAGCATTGACCACTCCCGCGCCGCGACGCGGGCCAGCGCCGCCATGTAGTCGGCCATGTCGCCATCCGGCGGGATGACCACGCTGGTGGAGCAGCTCATCGCGTGGTCGCCGCCGAACAGGATGCCGTGGTCCTCCAGCGCGAAGCAGAGGTGGTTGGCGCAGTGGCCGGGGGTGTGCAGCGCGGTCAGGCGCCAGCCCTCGCCCGCCACGGTGGCGCCGTCGGCCAGGCGGTGCTGCGGCTGGAAGTCGTGGTCGGCGCCCTCGGCCCCGGGGCCGGGGGGCGTCTGGTGCGGGCCGAAGCCCAGGGTGGCGGCGCCGGTGGCCGCCTGCAGCGCCGACAGGCCGCCCGTATGGTCCCGGTGCGTGTGGGTGACCAGGATGCGCTCCACCCGCTCCCCCCCCAGGGCAGCCAGCAGGGCGGCCAGATGCGCCGGATCCTCCGGCCCCGGGTCGATCAGCGTGACGGTGCCCTCGCCCAGCACGTAGCTGTTGGTGCCCATGAAGGTGAAAGGCCCGGCATTGCCGGCGCGGATGCGGCGGATACGCGGGCCGCTGGGCCGGCCCAGCTCCTCCACCGCTGCCGCTGGCAGTGCATCGGTCTTTGCGAATGGCATGCTCATCGGCTGCTCCGCCGGTGGGAAAGGCGTACAGAGGGCATAGTTCCGGGGCTTCGTCCAGAAAGCCGTGGCACGGAAAGCACACTCACGATCGCGTGTGGAATCGACGAAAATTTCGGGCAGATCGGCGGCCGTGCCCTCGTCATAAGGCGCGCCATGCCGCTGCCTCGTCTCCGCGATTCCCTGCCCCGCCTCGTCTGCCTGGCTACCCTCGCAGCCACCCTGGCCCCACCCGAAGCCGCCGCGCGGGACCTGTTCCGCACGGCCATCACCGTGGATGGCTTCACCTTCGGCGGTGCCACCAACGACGCCACCGCGGTGTGGCGGCTGCTGCGGCAGGGCTCGCTCGGCGCCTCGGTGCCGTTCTACCAGGATAACTCGGCGCTGGCGCTGCGCATCGACCTGCGCGGCCTGCCGGCGACGCTCTCCTCCCCCCGGAACGGTACCGACATCCTGCTGCGGGTGGGCCGCAATGGGGAGATCACCCGCCTGTTCACCGGCGCCACCCGCGAGGAAGCCACCGAGCGCTTCGACCGCTTCCTGACCGGGCGCGAAGACCCGGCCGGGATGCGCCGCGTCATCAAGGAGTGGGTGGCGACCAGCCCGGTGGACCCGGTGGCGGGCAACCCGGCCTCCCTGCTTGGCCGCTCAGTCGCGGCGGACCTGGACCTCGCCACCCGGCTGCCCGGGGACGATGGCAGCATGGCGCCGCGCGCCGCCGGCTGGCACGGCAGCGCCGGGCTGGGCTTCGACGAGCACAGCTTCCGGGAGTTCGACACGCGCGGCTTCAGCCTGCCCCTCGGCCTCTCCTACGCCTTCGGCGAGGACGGGCCGGAAGCCTTCCTGCAGGCGCCGCTCGCCCTCAGCGAGACCAAGGGCGCCCACATCTACATGCTCAGCCTGGCGGCGGGCGTCCGCCTGCCGGTGGTCACCACGCCGCACCTACGCTGGGCCGTGACGCCCAGCCTGCGCCTGGGTGCCGGCGGGTCCGAACGGGTGGGCGGCGGCGGCATCCTGGCCAGCGGCGCGCTGGGCAGCGACCTGCGGCTGGCGCTCGGTCCCTTCACCCTCGGCCTCGGCAACAGCATCGGCCGGGCGCAGATCGAGCCGATGAAGATCGACACTATCGAGCTGCCCTACCACGTCCGTAGCTGGGCGTTCCGCAACAGCGTGTCGCTCTCCCGCCCCGCCGGGCAAGTGGGCGGCCTGCCACTCGGCCTGGGCGTGTCCTTCAGCGATACCCGCCTGGCCGGGGACCGGATGGCGGTGCCGTCCTGGCAGGAATACGGCATCACCGCCAAGCTCGGCACCCAGGCCCCGGTCCAGCTCGGCGTCAGCCTGCTGGACGGCGAGAACAACTATCACGGGATGCGGGTGACACTGACGGCGTCGTTCTGACGGAAGGACGCCATCGTGGGCTTGGGTGGTGTGGGCCGGAGGTTGGGTATTGGGGCGAAGGGAGGAAAGGCCGGGGAAGGAATTCCCCGGACCCCTTCTTTTCTTTCTGCGAGTTTGGCGGGGCGCCTCAAGGCTGAGAGCGGGCGCTGCTTGATGATATTCATAATGGGCCACGCGGGCTGAACCCTCAGTCGCCGGAGGTCCAGGACCTCCGGCGCACCCAGCCGGCTCCCAGCACAACCCCCCCCCCACAGCCACGCCGCAAAACTCGAAAAAAGAAGATGGGGTCCGGGGAATTCCTTCCCCGGCCTTCTGCCGCCCTTTCCTGACTTCAGAGAGCGAGCAACCTCCGCGATGCCGCGGCCGCATCCCCGGCCGCGTCGATCCGGGCCCAGTCGATGACCCCCGTATCCGCCTCGGCGGCGCGGTCGAGCACGGCGATGTCGGCGTCCGAGGCATCGCCGGTGCGGGCGGCGACGCGGCGGCGCAGCAGGTCCAGCGGTGCTTCCAGCCAGAGGCCCTGGAAGGGCACGCCGGCGCGCTGGGCGGCGGCGGCGATGCCGGCGCGCATGGCGGGGTCCAGGAAGGCGGCGTCGGCGATGACGCTGTGGCCGGCGCGGGCGGCGGCTTCGGCGGCGGCGAAGAGCTCGGCGTGGACGGCGGCGCTTTCCTCGGCGCGGTAGGCGGTTTCGGGCAGGCGTTGCTCGGGCGGCACGCCGGCGCGGCGCTTGCGGATTTCGTCGCTGCGCAGCACCAGCGCGCCGGGGGCGGCGCCCAGCCCGGGGGCCAGGGCGCGGGAGAGGTGCGACTTGCCGCAGCCCGGCAGGCCGCCGATGGCGAGGATGCGGGCGGGCGGATGTGCCAGCCATTGTTCGGCGGCGTCCAGCCAGGGCATGCCGGTGCCGGCGGCGCGCTGGCTGACATGGGCGCGGATGAGCGCGCGGGTGGAGAGCCAGAGCGGCAGGGCGGCGACCAGCCCGGCATCGCCGGTGCGAGCGATATAGCGGTTCAGCACGCGGTTGGCGGCGGCGCGGCCGACGCGCATGTGCAGGTCGGCCAGCAGGAAAGCGAGGTCGTAGCCGGTGTCGATGGTGGCCAGGGCCTCGTCGAATTCCAGGGCGTCGAACGGCACCGGGCGACCGTGCCAGAGCACGAGGTTGCCGAGATGCAGGTCCCCATGGCAGCGGCGGATGCGGCCGGCGGCGGCGCGGGCCTGCAGGGCCGGGGCCAGGCGGGCGATATCGGCCTGGGCACGGGCGGCCCAGGCGTTGCTGCGCGCATCGGGCAGGCCGGAGGCGTGGGCGGCGGTGATGTTGCCCGCCACCACGCGGGCGATGGCACCGGCGGAATCCCAGCCCTGGATGGGTGGCAGAGTGGCGTGCAGGGCGGCGACGGCATCGGCCAGGGCATCCTGCAAGGCGGGGCCGAGTTCGCCACGTTCGGCGATACGGTCCAGGAAATCCCCGGGCGGCAGCGCGGCCATTTCCAGTACCCATTCCTCGGCCGGGCCGTCGCCGCCGAGGGAGAGGGTGCCATCCGGGGCGCGGGAAAGCTTGTGGACGGCACGGTAGAGCGCGGGCGCGGCGGGGGCGTTCAGCTCCAGCTCACACCGGCAGAAGCGCTCCCGGTCCTCCAGCCTGGTGAAGTCGAGGAAGCCGAGGCCGATGGCCTTCTTGAGCTTGAGGGCCCGCCCCTGGCCGATGAACACGGCGGAGATGTGGGTCTCCACCGGGGTCTCGTCGCCGGTCAGGCGGGCCAGCAGCGCCGCCGCTTCGGACTGCGCCGCCGGAATGCTCACGGATACAGCGTCTCGGACGTCCAGCCGCCATCGGCCTGCAGGTGGAAGACGCGGCGGTCGTGCAGGCGGAAAGGCATGTCGCGCCAGAACTCGATGCGGCGCGGCAGCACGCGGAAGCCGCCCCAATGCGGCGGGCGCGGCACCTCGGCATCGGGGAAGCGGGCTTCGGCGGCGGCCACGGCGGCCTCCAGCTCGGCGCGCGATTCCAGGTGGGTGGACTGGCGGGAGGCCCAGGCGCCGATGCGGGAGAGCCGCGGGCGGGTGGCGTAGTATTCGTCGGATTCGGCGGCGCTCACCTGCTCCACCTCCCCTTCCACGCGCACGACGCGCCGCAGCGTCTTCCAATGGAAGTTGAGCGCGGCGCGCGGGTTGGCGAAGAGCTGTTCGCCCTTGCGGCTGCCGTGGTTGGTGAAGAAGACGAAGCCGCGCGGGTCCAGCCCCTTCAGCAGCACCATGCGGGCGGAGGGAAAGCCATCCGGCGTGCTGGTGGCCAGGCACATGGCGTTGGGATCATTGGGTTCCTCAGCCTCGGCTTCCGCCAGCCAGGCGGTGAACAGGGCGTAGGGGTCGGCATGCGGCGTCGGTTCGGTCATTGGCTTGCGGCTTCCCTTGCGGCTTCGCTCGCCCGCTTCCTCTTGCCCGGGCGTCAGGGGTGTGCCACCACGCCCTGACCCTTGCAACGCTTGCCCCGCCGGATCCTTCCTCTGCCCGGCGTCTCGCATCTTTCAACAGAACCGGTCCTGCCAGAACATGGAATCTGCCGCGCACACTCCCCTCGAACCCGCCAAGGGCACGCTGATGTCCGGCAAGCGGGGCCTGATCATGGGTGTGGCCAATGACCGCTCGATCGCCTGGGGCATCGCCCGTGCTGTGGCGGCCCAGGGCGCGGAAGTGGCTTTCACCTATCAGGGCGAAGCGCTGGAGAAGCGCGTCCGTCCCCTCGCCGAGAGCCTGGGCAGCGACATCGTGCTGCCCTGCGACGTGACGGACGAGGCCAGCATCGACGCGGTGTTCGCGGCGTTGGAAGCCCGCTGGGGCAAGCTGGACTTCCTGGTCCACGCCATCGGCTTCGCCGACAAGCAGTTCCTGCGGGGGCGGTACATGGATACCCCGCGCGAGGCGTTCCTGCAGGCGCTCGATATCTCCTGCTTCTCCTTCGTCAGCGTCTCCAAGCGCGCGGCGGCGTTGATGAGCGAAGGCGGCAGCCTGCTGACCCTGACCTATCTGGGCGCCGAACGTGTCACGCCGCATTATAACGTGATGGGCGTGGCCAAGGCGGCACTGGAAGCCAGCGTGCGGTACATGGCCGTCGATGTCGGCGCGCGCGGCATCCGCGTGAATGCCATCAGCGCCGGGCCGATCAAGACGCTGGCGGCCAGCGGCATCGGCGACTTCCGCTACATCCTGAAGTGGAACCAGTACAACGCGCCGCTGAAGCGCAACACGACGATCGAGGATGTGGGCGGCGCCGGCGTGTACCTGCTCTCCGACCTCGGTTCCGGCGTGACGGGCGAGGTGCATCACGTCGATAGCGGCTACCACGTCGTCGGCATGAAGGCCGAGGATGCGCCGGACATCTCCGTCCAGAAGGACTGAGCGGCAAGGCATGGCAGGTGTTTGAAGGGGGGCTGCGGCCTCCCTTTTTTTGTGCCATGCGCCGGCGGGCGTTGCGTGCCCGCGTGCAACCCCTGCCCCGCCGTGCCTGTTCTTTCCCTGGACACCGCCCGCACCGCTCCGTGCGGGCCAAGACCCAGGAGGACAAGGCCATGGCCAAAGCCCATCTGCCACCCGTGCCGCCCGCCAACCAGGCCAAGGTGCCCGGCACAGACCGTGTGGATGCCAAGGACGCCCGTAACGCAAGCACCGAGCGGGACGAGGCGCTGCAACAGGGCCAGAGCGGCAACCTGAAGCAGAACACCACCCACCAGGGCTTCCAGCAGGACCGCTGAGGGACACCATGTCAGCCAAGCACGACGACACCGGCCGCCATGGCGGCCCCGGCAGCAGCCACCAGAACCGGCAGGACCCGGACAAGTCCTCGCCCACCGGCCATAAGCATGCCGTGCCGCCACAGGGCCCAGAGGCCGGGCAGGCCACCAACCCGGACCGCAGCCTGGTCTCGGGCGGTGGGGGCGAGCGTGACCGCCGCCACACCCACGACCCCGCCACCAAGTCCTGAGGAGCGCACCCGTGAGCGATAAGAAGCCGCGGCCCGACCCGCAACCGCCGCAGGACGAACGCGCCAGCGGCACTATCCAGAGCCCCATTCCGCCGGGCGAGCCGCAGGCGGGGGATACCAACGAGATGGCGTCTCTGCTGGGCGGGCCGGTGGACGTGGCCCCGGGGCGGCAACGGAAGCCGCCGCAGCAATCGGAGTAAGTGGCTTTCGCTATGGGCTGAGCGGGGAGGAAGGCCGGGGAAGGAATTCCCCGGACCCCTTCTTTTTTTCTGCCAGTTTGGCGTGCGTCTTTAGGATTGAAGGGCTCGTCTTTGGATTCCGGTGGAGATGTGCGTGATCGCGCCGCCCTCGCGTATCGCTCAGTCTAGAGCCGATCGGCATTCGACCTGCTGCCGGAAGGATGAGCAGGAAATGAATTTCCCTGAACCCGATCCTTTTCTAGCGGTTGGCGTGGGGCCTCAGCACGAGCGGATACAGCTATGGGCAGTATCGCGCGCCATCCGGGCTGAACCATCAGCCCCCGGCGGCCACGAACCTTCGGCGTAGCCCCGATATAGCCCAAAACGGCCGCCCCCACAGCCACACCGAAAGACTCGCAGAAAGAAGAAGGGGTCCGGGGAATTCCTTCCCCGGCCTTTCCTGTTTTCGCCCCTCCCCTCAAGGCACCCGGCGAACCTCGACCAGGGTGCGCCCGCCTTCGGCATAGAGGCGGTAGGAGAGGACGATGTCCCCCTGTGGGGTCGTGGCATTCACCAGGCATTGCGGCACGGGGGCCATGTAGGGCTGCAGGCGGCGGTAGTCGTCCCGCAGCGCCGGGCTGGCGTTGTAGGCCTCCACGATGACGTCGGTATAGGGGCGCGGGTTCGACAGGCGCTGGACGTTGTTCTGGCCGTCGGCGCCCGGTTGGGACTGGAAGATGAAGACGACGTCGGTGAGCAGGGCCTGGTCGGCGCAGTCCAGCGTGGGCGGCGCGCCGGCGGGCGCGGTGGCGGCAGGGCTGGCGGCAGGCGGCACGCTGGAAGGCGCCAGCGGGCGTGACGGGCCGGGGGGCGCGCTGTTGCGGAACGAGCCGAGATAGGTCTGGAGAAGTTGGACGTTGCGCAGGCTCTCGCCATTCTCCGCCTGGCATTCGCGGATGCGGGTGGAAAGGGCGCTGTAGTCTTGCTGCGTCCATTGCTGAAACGGCATGCCGAAGGGCGACTGGCCGTTGGCCCAGCCGGCGGCGCGCACGGCGTTGCTGCTGACCATGGCGCAGGGCGCCGAAGCAAGCTGAGCGGCGAAGCTGCCGCCTGCGGGTAGCTGGGCGGGCGTGGAAGGCCGGGCACCTAGTGGCGGCGGCGTGGGCGAGGCCGCCGGGTCCGGCAACGCCAGTTGCGGCGCGGCTGGGGCCGCCATTGCGGAGACACCGGACGTCAGTGGCAGCGGCGTGGCGGGCGTAGGCTGGGCGGGGGGCGGTACCGGTGTGGTGGGCGCGGCCGGCCGACCGGCCAGCGGCGGCACCGGGATGGGCACGGCGGTGGTGGCGGGATCGGCAGTTGGTGGGGCCGCTGCGGCCGGCGCGGCCTCTGACGGGGGGGCTTCGGGCAGGCTGGCAAGGCGGGCGCGCAGCCAGGCTTCCCGCTCGGCATAGGCAATGGTCAGGCATTCCGCGGCGTAGCTGGGGGCGCACATGCGGTTGCGGCGCTGGGCCCAGTCCTGCTGCGCCGTTTGCAGCAGGGGGCGGTTCTGCAGCCGCTGGGCCAGCTCGGCCGCCAGGGCGGCCAGGGTGCGGTCGGCCTCGGCCAGGGCGGGGTTGCCGCAGAGAATGCGGTCCACCCGACGGCTGGGCCTGGCGCACTCCAATGCCGCGAACTCGGCGACGGGTGCGGCGGGCGCCGCCGTCGCGGCCCAGAACGGAGTGGTGGTGAAACAAGCCGCCAGACCCAGCAATGCACGCTTCATCCGTTGATCCCCAGGCCGCAAGCGGAGCCATAGCCTAGCGCCCCTGCCCGGCCACCGCGACAGCCAGACCGGGATTAAGCCGCGGCCGGCGCCGAATCCGCTTGCGCGGGGGGAAGACCCGTGGCTCGATGCAATCGATTTAATAAATCGATTGCATCGAGCGGTGCGGCGGGGGAGCGGGGCATGGGCAGGATGGCGGCGGGCATCGCGGGGTTCACCATGGGCGCGTGGCTGGGGCTGGCGGCGCCCGCCTTGGCCGCAGGCCTGACCGTGGCGCTGCAGACCGATGCGACCAGCATGGACCCGCATGTCGCCCCCACCTTCACCACGGCGGCGTTGCAGGACCACATCTATGGCAGCCTGATCAGCCTGGACCCGGAGCTGCGGCAGGTGCCCAACCTGGCGCTGCGCTGGCAGGCGGTGGACGCGACGCGCTGGCTGGTCGAACTGCGGCCTGGCGTCACCTTCTCGGATGGGCGGGCCTTCGGCGCGGAGGACGTGGCGTTCTCCCTGCGGCGGGCCACGCTGGTGCGGCACGCCGCCGGCACCGCCGCGCCCTATGTGAAGGCCATTACCGGCATCACGGTGCTGGACCCGCTGCGGCTGGAACTGCAGACCGAGACGCCCTACCCGCAACTGCCGCTGGACCTGGCGCGGCTGCGCATCGTCTCCGCCGCCGTGGGCGAGCAGGCGGGGACGGACGCGTTCAACCGCGGCGAGGCCGCGATCGGTACCGGGCCCTACGTGCTGCGGGGGTGGACACCGGGCGAGAAGCTGGAGTTGGCGCGCAACCCGCGCTTCTGGGGCGAGGCGCCGGAATGGGACAGCGTGACCTTCCGGCCGATCGCCAGCGATGCAGCGCGGCTGGCGGCGCTGCTGTCCGGCAGCGTCGACCTGATCGACAAGGTGCCGACGCCGGACGTGGCGCGGCTGCGGCGGGAGCCGCAGGTGGCGGTGTTCGCGCATGAGGGCAACCGCACCATGTTCCTGGTGCCGGATACGGCGCGGGAGGTCAGCCCCTTCGTCACCGGCCATGACGGCCAGCCGCTGCCGGCGAACCCGTTGCGGGACGTGCGGGTGCGGCGGGCCATCTCGCTCGCCATCAACCGCAAGGCGCTGGTGGAGCGGGTGCTGGAGGGCGAAGGCAGCGTGGCCAACCAGGCGGCGCCAGTTGGCATGTTCGGCGGTTCCGCCGCCATTCCCGCGGCCGAGTGGCAGCCGGAGGCGGCGCGCGCGCTGCTGGCGGAGGCCGGCTATCCGCAAGGCTTCCGGCTGGCGCTGCATTGTTCCAACGGCCGCTATGTAGCGGACCGCGCCACCTGCCAGGCGCTGGCGCAGATGCTGACGCGCATCGGCATCGCCGCCACGGCGGAGGCGGAGCCGCAATCGGTGTTCTACACCCGCATGTCGCGCTTCGATGCCAGCCTGTTGCTGAATGGCTGGGGCAGCATCGGCGATAATCTGGTGGTGTTGCGCCAGGCGCTGCATTCGGTGGATGCGGCGCGCGGCCTGGGCGGCTTCAATCGCGGCCGTTACGCGAATGCCGAGCTGGACCGGTTGACCGATGCCGCCGCGCGAACCATCGACGATGGCGAACGGTCCCGCTTGCAGCAGCAGGCGATGGAAACGGCGATGGCCGATGTCGGGCTGGTGCCGCTCTACACGCCGGCCTGGATCTGGGCCGGGCGGAAAGGGCTGCGCTACACCGCCGGGTTCGACGAAGGCACCTTCGCCACCCGCGCGACGGCGGGCCGCTGAGCGATGCCGGATGACAGCATCGCCATCGTCGCCCGCCCGCGCGTGGCCGACGTTGCCCGGCTGGCGGGCGTCTCGGCGGCCACCGTCTCCCGCATCCTGAATGGCAGCGAGATGTTCGCCGATGCGACGCGGATTCGGGTGCAGGAGGCGGCGCGGCAGCTGGGCTTCCAGCCGGACCCGGCGGCGCGTTCCCTGCGCCGCGGCCAGGGCGATAGCATCGCGCTGCTGGTGGGCGATATCGAGCAGGGCGTCTATGCCGGGCTGACGCGCCACATGCAGGCGGCCCTGGAGGATATGGGGCTGGACCTGCTGGTCTATGACCTGGCGCACCAGGAAGCCCGGCTGCGGCGCTTCCTGGAACGTGCACCGGCGCGGCGGCTGCGCGGCATCGTGCTGGCGACAACGGATACGTTGCCAGAGGATTGCATCGGGCTGTTGCGCGGCCTGATGGCGCAGCAGGTGAAGGTTATCGCGTTGCGCCAGAGGCTGGACCAGCACGGCATCGCCTCCGTCATCCAGGACGAGCACAGCGCGGCGAAGCTGGCGACGGCAGCGCTGCTGCGCAAAGGCCGGATGCCGATCGCCTTCCTTGGCCGCATCAGTGGTTCGCTGATGGGGGCGGAACGCTGCGAGGGTTATCGGGACGCGTTGCGCGAGGCTGGGCATGCGGTGGATAGCGCGTTGATATGGGATGCATCCTACCGCTACCGCGCCGGCTTCACCGCGACGGCGGAGGCGCTGCAGCGGGGCCTGGCGTTTTCGGCGATCCTGGCGGCCAGTGACGAGTTGGCGCTGGGTGCGATCGCGGCGTTGCAGGATGCCGGCAGGAGCGTACCGGGCGACGTGGCTGTCATTGGCTTCGGCGATGCGGATTGGGCGGCGTATCAGCGCCCATCGCTGACCAGCCTGAGCGAGCATCCGGCGGAGCTCTCCGGCATCGTGCGCGGCATCCTGGAAGGCAAGGCGACCGGGCTGCTGCACGAGGTGAAGCGGCATCTGGTCGAGCGTCAGTCGGGCTAATCTGCGGCGAGGCCTGGTTCTTTGGTGGAAAGCCGTGCGGGTTATCCGCCGCTTCCGCCTGACATCAGCGATGTGCATGCCGCTGGCGGATATCCGCCACTGGCCGGGCGAAGCGCGTCCATTTCCAGAGATGACACGGAATAACGGCGATCTTGCGATCTTCGCGGCAAAACTGATTCTTTCATCTTGACGCATGAATGAAAGAATCGAGACACTGATGCGTCATGAATACGATGTATTCCCATAGAATACTAAGCGAAGAGACTTCCGGCGTCAGGCCCCTGGCCTCCGCGCTGAAGATCCTGTCGCTGCTCGACCACCTGGGCACCTGCGCGGAGGCCATGCGGTTGGCGGAGCTGTCACGCAGTCTCGGTCTTCCCCGTGCCACGCTGTATCAACGGCTGATCACGCTGGTGGAGGCCGGCTGGGTGGAGCAACTGGAGGATGGGCGGTTCCGCCTGACCCTGCGCGCCGCGCGGTTGGCCAAGGCGGCGACCGACCAGGCCGGGCTGGGGGACCGCACGCTGCCGATCCTGCAAGCGCTGGTCAGCGAGACCGGGGAAGCCGCCTCCCTCGCCGTATTGGAGAAGGGGGAGCCGCGCATCATCCAGCGCGTGGAACCCAGCGGCATCCTGAAGGTGGAGATGCATGTCGGCGCCGCGATGTCGCTGCGGGAAAGCGCTTCTGGCCGCGTGCTGGCGGCCTTTGCCGCCGAGCCGGTGCTGGCCGCGCTGAAATCCATGGATGCTGCCTTGCCGGACCGGGCGACGCTGCAGGCGGTGCGGCAGGCCGGGCATTCGATCTCCAGCGGGCGCAGCATCGCCGGCATCCGCGCGGCGGCGGTGCCGGTGTTCGACCATGCCGGTCGTTGCATCGCCGCCCTCTCTCTCGTCGCGCCGACGCAGCGCTTCGCCGCCGATGGCTGGATCAAACCCTTGCGGGAGGCTGCCCAACGCCTCAGCGCCCTGATGGAAGGCCGCACGCCATGATGCCTGACGCGATGACCGCATCGCCCCCTCCCCCCCCTGGCCCACGCGACCCGAACCTGCTGATGCGGCCGGAACGGCTGGCGGCGATGCAGCCCAGCCGCGTCAGCGCATCCCGCGCGCTGATGGCGCAGATGCTGCGGGAAGGCTGGCGCATCACCACGCGGCGATTCGAGATCGGTCCCGATTCGGTCGGGACGGCGGTGTACGACATCGCGGCGCCGGGCGGCCAGTTCAGCTTCCTGGCCTATTCCAACGCACCGAAGCGGGAGGGCCGCACCGGGCGCATCATCGGCCGCAGCTGGGACATGACCGGCGCGCTGGTGGAAGGCGTGGCCGATGACGCGGTGATCGAGGCCACGCGGCAGGAATTGCCGAAGCTCTATGCCGGGCGGGCCACACCGGGCACGCTGGTGTGGTGCCGTTCCAACCGCAGCATGCGCATCTTCGATGCCACTGTCAGCGCCCTGGCCGAGGGGCGCCAGCCGGAGGTCTCGCTGCTGGCGCAGGCCTGCTACCTGATGCGCAATACCGGGCTGGACGGCAACGGCACCTTCGGCACCCGTTCCTTCCTGGCGCTGGAGGAGGGGCATCCGCTGCGGCACCCGTTGGCGGCGCAGATGCTCTCCGCCTACATGATGCGGGAGTTCGCGGCGGATCTGGTGAACCACCTGGCCGCGCTGCAATCGCCCGCCGCCGTGGCGCTGGAGACGCAGCGGCGGCGCTTCCTGGGCATCGGCAATGGCTCGGCGCTGGGGTTGATCCTGTTCATCAACAACCACCCACGCCTGATCCATGCCTGGATCAGCGCGCGGGAGCAGGCGATCGTCGCCGCGCAATCCCTGGCGCTGGCGGCGGGCGATGCGCGGCTGGATCGTCTGCGAAGCCTGTTGCTGCGGGCAGCGACGTTCCGGCGGCAGGACCGGATGGTCTATGACGCCTTCGCCCCGAGCGCGCGGATTGCCGCGGAGCTGGAGCAGGTGGCGGCGCTGCTGCCCGAGTTGGACCTGACGGCGCCCTATCCGCTGGCGGCGCTGTCGGCGGCGGTGGAGGCGCGCTTCCATCCGGAGACCAGCGAGACGCTGCTCTCCCTGATGATCGAGCTGGTGCCGGAAGAAGCCGACAGGCTGGCCATGGGCATGATCGTCAGCGAGGAGTTGCAGGTACAGGGCAGCATGCGCAACGCGGCGCTGCGGGCGCTGCTGCGACAAGATTATGCCTGGGCGCTGGAGTGGGACATGCAGGCGGAGGGTGCCTACCGCCATGTCTGGTACAAATCCGCCACGGCGGAGGAGCCACGGCGCGGCCCGCGGGAGGAAGCGCCCGACGCCTTCAACCTGGGCCTGGACCTGCCGGGCCAGGTGCAGGCGCTGGACGCCGCCCTGGCGCAGCGGCCGGCGGATGAGCCCGTAGGGAGGCTGTTGCTGCAACAGCCCGGCCTGCGCGCCATCGTCGCCCGGGTCCAGGGGCTGGCGGGGCTGTCTTACCATTCGCCGCACACCAACATCATGGCTGACGATTTCGTGCCGGCGCATCTGGTGCGGTTGATGAACGTCACGCTGCACGGCGTGGACAAGACGCGGGACTACCTGAACCGCAACCTGCGCGGCGTGCTGTTCCATGGTGCGCCGGTGGCCAGCGAGCTGGGCCAGGAGACCGACCAGATCTGGTTCTACCCCGCCGAGCCTTCGGAGCACGCACGATGAACCACGCCTGCCAGAGCGGGGACATGACGCCCGTGACGCTGCTGCCGCGCGAGGTGCGGCTGGTGGTGGAACGTATCCTGCTGTTGACGCCGTTGCCGGCCGGCATGGTGCCGGCGGTGCGCGACGTGCTGCTGTACTCGGCCGCCGCCGGGCTGGGCGGCCTGCCTGCCCTGCGGCGGGATTTCGCGGCGCTGCGCGATGCCCGGCCCGATGCCGCCGCCCTGCACGAGGCCGGGCATGGGGAGGCACGGCTGGAAGCCCACGGCCAGCATAGCTGGGTGGTGCTGCCGATGGCGCTGGATGTGCTGGCCGAGCTGGTGGCGGCGCATGGCAGCGGCCGCCTGGCCATCCAGGACGCCCTGGCGCCCGAGGAACTGGCGACCGCCTGCGCCATGGGCGGCCGGCTGGGGCTGGCCATCACCCTGGCGGATGCCAGCCCGTCGGGCGTCATCCTGACCGCCACGCCCGGCGGCGGGGAGGACCCGGTGCTGGCACGCGCGCTACGCGACGGCATCCCGACCGAGGCGGCGTTGTGGTGGGAGTTGCACCATCTCTCCAATACCTCGCTGAGCCCGGACACGCCGGAGTCGCGCCGGCATGCCGGCCCGGTGATCGTGCTGGAGGATGGCCGCGTCATCGGCCGCAGCGACCATGATGACGACACCGACATGTCCCTGCTGACCGAGAAGGCTTCCTGATGCTGATTGACGCGCTGCAATGCGGCCACTTCTCGCGCGAGGTGTTTTCCCAGCTGCGGCAGGGCGGGGTTTCCGCCGTGACCGTGACCTGCGGGTTCTGGGAGGACCCGATGGAGTCCTTCGACTCGCTGGGCAAATGGCGTGACCTGGTGGGCGAGAACGCGGACCTGGTGGCGCTGGCCCGGACGCCGGCGGAGATCGAGGCCGTGGCCGCCTCGGGCCGCACCGCCATCGTGCTGGGTTTCCAGAACACGGACCTGTTCGGCAACCGCATCCGGCTGGTGGAGATGTTCGCCGAGCTGGGCGTGCGGGTGGTGCAGTTGACCTACAACAACCAGAACTCGGTCGGCGGCAGTTGCTACGAGGCCGAGGATAGCGGCCTTGCCCGCTTCGGCAGAGAACTGGTGCGGGAGATGAACAGCGCCGGCATCCTGATCGACTGCTCCCATGTCGGGGAGAGGACGACGCTAGATACCATCCGGCATTCGCAGAAGCCGATCGCGGTGACGCATGGCAATGCGCGCAGCGTGTTCGACCACAGCCGCAACAAGAGCGACGACATCCTGCACGCGTTGCGGGAGAGCAAAGGCGTCATCGGCTGCGCCGTCTACCGCAACATCACCGGCGACTATTTCTGCGCTTCCGCCCGCAACTGGGCGGAGATGGTGGCGAAGACGGTGGAGATCGCCGGCATCGATTCCGTCGGCATCGGCACGGATTACGGCCACGACAACGGCCCGGCCGATTACGCCTGGATGCGGATGGGGCGCTGGACCCGGCATGTCGATTATGGCGCCTCCGCCCCCGGCAAGCCACTGAAGACGCCACGTGCGGAATGGCTGGCGGAGGGTGTCTCCGGCCTCGGCAAGATTGCCGGCGGGCTGAAGGAAGTGGGCTTCCATGATGATGAGATCGCCAAGCTGACGCATGGCAACTGGATGCGCCTTTACGGGGAAACCTTCCGGCAGGGCTGACGGCACCGCGGCGGGCGCCGCATGACATTTGGGGGGCGTAGCATGCAGAACCACAAGCAGGGCCATCTGGGCCGCCGCGCCGCGCTGGCGCTGGGGGGCGGCGTCGTCACGGCGCTGGCGGCGCCGAACGTCCGGCGCCTGCGGGCGGCGGAGGTGTTGTTCGTCAACACCTGGGGCGGCATCTGGGAACGGGCCGCCATCAAGAACCTGTTCGAGCCCTTCACCAAGGATACCGGCATCGAGATCCGCCCGGTCTCCCCGGTCTCCTTCGCCAAGCTGGCGCAGCAGGTCCGCAGCGGCGCCTATGAGTTCGACGTGACGACGCTGGGCGGCGGCGAGATCATCCGCGCCAACCAGGCGAAGATCATCGAGCCGCTGGAGGGCACCGACCTGGCGAAGAGCCCGCCCTTCCCCGGCGCGGTGTTCCAGAACGGCGCCACCAGCCACGCCTTCGCCACCGTCATCGCCTACCAGAAGGCGCGCTACCCGAATGGCGCGCCCGCCGGCTGGGCGGATTTCTGGGACCAGGGGAAGTTCCCCGGCTCCCGCTGCATGCAGCGCTATGCCAGCCGCGTGCTGCCGCTGGGGCTGGTGGCGGATGGGGTGCCGACCGACACGCTCTACCCGATGGATATCGACCGTGCCTTCCGCAGCCTGGACAAGATCAAGCCAGCGACGCGGGTGTGGTGGACGCAGGGCCAGCAATCGCAGCAATTGCTGCGCGATGGCGAGATCGACATGATCGCATTGTGGCACGCCCGGGTGCTGGAGCTGCAGGACGAAGGCAAGCCGGTCGAGATCGTCTGGAACCAGGCGCAGATCGACCGTGCCTACTGGGTCGTCGCCAAGGGCACGCCGCGCCGGGATGCGGCGCTGCGCTACATCGAGGCGGCGCTGAAGCCGGAGCGGCTGGCCGGCTTCTGCCGCGATGCCATGCTGGGCCCGTTGAACCCCGCCGCCTTCAACCATCTGAGCGAGGCCGAGGCCGCGCGCATGCCGACCGCGCCCGCCTACAAGGGCAAGGTGTTCGAGCAGGACGTGCTGAATTTCGGCGGCGACGTCAATGCGGTGACGCAGCGCTTCGAGCGCTGGATCGGCGCTTGAGCGCCGTCATGGACGAGGCGGCGGGCAGCCCGGCGGTGAGCCGGCGGATCGCGCCCCAGCGCGCCTCGCTCCGCCCCTGGCTGCTGCTGATGCCGCTGCTGGTGTTCCTGGCCGCCTTCTTCCTGGTGCCGCTGGCCCAGGTGGCGATGATGAGCGTGACGGAGCCTGAATTCGGCTTCGGCCACTACGCGTCCATCGCCACCGACGGCTTCTACCTGCGCGTGCTGGCGGATACCTTCGCCACCGCGCTGCTGGTCGCCACGTGCTGCCTGGTGCTGGGCTTTCCGCTGGCCTACGCCATGGCCGCGGCCTCCCCCAACATGGCGGCCGCGATGATGATCGTGGTGACGATGAGTTTCTGGACCAGCTTCCTGGTCCGCACCTATGCCTGGATGGTGCTGCTGGGGCGCAGCGGGCCGATCGCCGCGCTGCTGGACTGGATCGGCCTGCCGCATGGCGAGTTGCTGTTCACCCGCTTCAGCTCCACCATCGCCATGACGCATATCCTGCTGCCCTACATGGTGGTCAGCCTCTACGCCGTGCTGCGCAAGATCGAGCCGTCGCTGCTGCGCTCGGCCGCCAGCCTGGGGGCCTCGCCGACATCCGTGCTGCGGCATGTGGTGCTACCGCTGGCGGCACCGGGGGTGGTGAACGGGCTGACGCTGGTGTTCGTGCTGTGCCTGGGCTTCTACGTCACGCCCATCCTGCTCGGCAGCCCGCGGGAGCAGATGGTGGCCGGCGTCATCGGCCAGCAGATCGAAGAGTTCCTGAATTTCGGCGAGGCATCGGCGCTGGCCGTGGTGCTGCTGGCCAGCACGCTCATCGTGCTCGGCCTGTATCACCGCCGCTTCGGCCTCGACAAGCTCTGGGGTTAGCGCATGCGTGGTCTCCTGCTCTCCCTCGGCGCCGTCGTGCTGGCCTTCATCGCGGCGCCGCTGTTGATCGTCGTGCCGATGTCCTTCAGCAGCGCGGCATCGCTGGAGTTCCCGCCGCCGGGCTGGACGACGGCCTATTACGGCGCCTTCTTCGGCGATGCGCGCTGGACGCAGCCCACCATCAACAGCATCCTCATCGCCCTGGCCGTCGCGGTGCTGACCATGGCGATGGTGACGCCGGCGACCTTCGCGCTGGTGCGCCACCGCTTCGCCGGCAAGTCCGCCGTCAACCTGCTGCTGATGCTGCCGCTGGCGGTACCGCATATCGTCATCGCCATCGGCTACTACGCCTATCTCAGCGACCTGCGGCTGCTGCAGACCTTTCCCGGCGTCATCCTGGCGCATACGGCGCTGTCAGTGCCCATGGCCTTCCTGGTGCTCTCCGCCAGCCTGAAGGGCTTCGACCGCAGCCTGGAGCGCGCGGCGATGAGCCTGGGCGCCAGCCCTGCCGCCACGTTCCGGCATGTCACGCTGCCGGTGCTGTGGCCGGGCTTCGCCGCCGCCGCGCTGTTCGCCTTCATCCAGAGCTTCGACGAGACCGTCGTGGCGCTGTTCGTCTCCGGCCGCGATTCCATGACGCTGCCGCGCAAGATGTTCGACAGCATCCGCACCACCGCCGACCCGGTGATTGCCGTGGTGTCCACCTTGCTGTTCTTCACCGTCGCCGCGCTGGTCATCCTGCCGATGCTCTGGCGTTCCTTCTCCCGCAGCCGGAGTTGACGCGCATGTCCGCCCCCTATCTTGAACTCCGTGGCCTCGGCAAAAGCTATGACGGGCGCACGCGCGCGCTTGATAACGTCTCCCTCACAGCGGCCAAGGGGGAGTTCATTACCTTCCTCGGCCCCAGCGGTTCCGGCAAGACCACCACGCTGATGCTGGTGGCGGGATTCGAGAGCGCCAGCGAAGGCGATATCCTCATCGAGGGCCGTTCGATCGGCCGGGTACCGCCGCACAAGCGCGGCATCGGCGTCGTGTTCCAGAACTACGCGCTGTTCCCGCACCGCGCGGCGGCGGAGAACGTCGCCTTCCCGCTGCTGATGCGGAAGATGCCCAAGGCCCAGGCCATGGCCAAGGCGGCCGAGATGCTCGGCCTGGTCGGGCTGGAGCGCTTCGGCGGGCGCTACCCGCGGGAAATGTCCGGCGGCCAGCAGCAGCGCGTGGCCCTGGCGCGCGCCCTGGTGTTCGACCCCGCCCTGCTGCTCCTGGACGAACCTTTGGGCGCGCTGGACAAGAACCTGCGCGAGCAGATGCAGATCGAGATCAAGGCGGTGCAGCGGCGCCTCGGCGTCACCACCATCTTCGTCACCCACGACCAGTCGGAAGCCATGGCGATGTCCGACCGCATCGTCGTCTTCGATGGCGGGCGCATCCAGCAGGTGGGCGCGCCGCTGGATATCTACCGCTACCCCAGCAGCAGCTTCGTCGCCCGCTTCGTCGGCGACAGCAACATCCTGGCCGCCCGGCTGACCGACCCGGCCGGTGGCCAGGCCGAGATCGCCGGCATCGGCACCGTGCGCGTGCCCGCCCTGCCCGCCGCCCGCGCCGGCGATGCCATCGAGCTGCTGCTGCGACCGGAATGCCTGAAGCCAGGGTCGGGGCTGGACAATGCCGCCCGGCTGACCGTCGACGTCATCGTCCATTTCGGCGACAGCGCCCTGGTCACCGGCCATGCTGGCGGTACGCCACTCCGCGCGCGGCTGGAAGGGCTGGCGGCCCAAGGCATCTCGGCCGGGGATACATTGCCGCTGAGCTGGGCGACTTCGTCCAGCCATGTCATCGGGCGTGACGCAGCGGGGTGAGGACGAGAAGGCCGGGGAAGGAATTCCCCGGACCCCTTCTTTCTTCTGCGAGTCTTTCGGGTGTGGATGTGGGGGCGTTGGCCATTCTGGGTCAGACCTGGGTTACGCCGGAGATCCTTGCTCATGACCGCATCCACCGGTCCTGAAGCCCGTCGCCCTCTGACAGAAGAAAGATGGCGTAAACGTATACGTTTACGCAGAGGAATTCTTTCTCCTGACCTTATCTCCCCGTCGGATGTCGATCCAGCCTGGAGCATTGTCTGTTCGCACAAGCTCACTTCAATGCTCTGGCTTGTTGTTTTGAAGAGCGTCTTACTCCATCAGGCGATTCTACCTGATGGAGATCTGCTTCAGACCTCCGACGACTGACGGTTCAGCCCGCGTGGCCTCCTTAAATATCATCAAAAAGAGCGCCCGCTCGTGAACTGAGGCGTGACAATGGACTCGCAGAAGAAAGAAGGATCAAACCTATAGGTTTGATGGGGAATTCTTTCCCCAGCCTTCTCAAACCTCCGGCAAAAGCCCAGGCGCTGGCGCGGCTTCCCCCGCTGCCCAGGCCGGCAATGCGGCGGCCAGGGCGGGGTTGCCGGCGGCGGCGGCCACGGCCCGGCCGAGCACTGCGCCGAATTTGAAGCCGTGGCCGGAGAACCCGCTCATGACGAAGGACTTGTCGCCCAGGGGCTCGACGACAAAGCGCTCGGCGGCCTCGACGTCGTAGTAGCAGGCGCGGGCGTTCAGGACGCGGTAGGCGCCGGCATCCGCCAGCCGGGGACGGGCCAGGGCGAGGATCTCCTCGGCCTCGGCGGCGGTGGCTTCGCGCGGGTCGTTGGCGTCACCGCTGCGGCTGAAGCGATGGTCGCCGATTTTCAGCGGCGTGCCGGCCACCGGGGGCACGGCGTAGAAGCCGCCCTCTTCGGAAAGGTCCAGCAACATGGGGGCAGCTTGCCAGGCGGCCTGCCAGGCCGGCGGCGGCTCCAGGTAGACGATGATCTGGCGGGAGGGCACGACGCGCGTGGCGAGCCCGGGCAGGAAACGCGGTGCCCAGGGGCCGGCGGCCAGCACCAACAGGTCGGCCTCAAGTGTGCCGCCATCCTCCAGCACCAGGCGGGCGCGGGCGGGGTCGGCCTCCACGGCGCGGGCGCGCAGGAAGGTGACGCCGCGCGTGGCGAGGTGCCGGGCCAGGGCCGCGACGATGCGGCGGGCCAGCAACACGCCGCCTTGCGCCATGACCAGCGCGTCACCGATGCCCGTGGGGTGCAGCATGGGGTAGCGGACGGTCAGGGAGGCGGGGTCCAGGTCCTCGCACGGGTAGCCGCCCTGGCGCAGCGCAGTGCGGCTTTCGCCCAGCCAGCCGGCCGGGCCGGCGGCGACGGAGAGCACGCCGGTCTGCACGTAAGGACGCTCACCGATATCGGCGAACAGAGTGTCCCACGCGGCGTAGGCGGCATCGACCATCCGCATGTAACCGGCCTGGGCGCCATAGGCGTGCCGGATCAGCCGGTGGTCATCGACGCTGGAGCCCCTTGGGTTGGGGATCTCGTCCTGCTCGACAACGGTGACGGACCACCCGGCGCGGGAGAGCCCCCAGGCGGTGGAGAGGCCCATGATCCCGGCCCCGAGGACTAGCGCGTTCGGCATGTGGGCAGGATGGACCCTGACGGGCTTTGTGGGAACGGGGCGTTCGTTGGGGGCTGGGTCCTTGAGAGGGGCGCCGCCCCTCTCAAACTCTCCCCGCCAAAGGCCTGAGGCCTTTGGAAACCCGGGTTTCGGGCGCCTCCGAGCGAAGCGGGTCGTCCAGAACGTTGCGCGTCTTTGAAATGATCCTGCTCGCGCCGGCAAACTTGCCGCGGGTGCGGAGGATCGCATCCCTGCCGGAGGAGCCCGAGGGGGCAGCGCCCTCTCGGTCTACCGGCAGCACACCGTCCAGACGTCACCCGACGCGCAGGACGATGCGCCCTTCCAGCGACTCGCCAGGTGCCAGCACCCGCATCGGCCCGAAGGCCGCCAGGGCCGGGCGGTTGATGGCGTCGGGCACGTGGCTGACCGGTTCCAGGCACAGCACCGGGTTGGCTTCCGGCGCGAAGAACTGGATGTTGTGGGACCAGTCGCCAATGGCTTCCAGTGTCAGCGTCAGGTCCGGCCGGCGCAGCACGGCGATGCCGTTCCAGCCGGGGAAATGGTCGTCGATGCCCAGCCATTCGGTGTCAGGGCCATCGATGCCCAGGCTGGGTCGCTCCGCTACCGGCAGCTTGCGTGCGTCCCGCAACAGGATGTGGCTGGCGGAGAAGCGCACGGCGGTGCCGGGTGGCCGGGCGAACCAGGGGTGCCAGCCGAAGCCCATCGGGCAAGGTGCCTCCCCCACATGCTCCAGGTGCAGCGCCATGGTCAGGCCGCCCGCCGCCAGGGAGACATCCAGCTGGGCCACGTAGTCGAAGGGCGGCTGGCGCAGGCTCTGGCGCAGCACGGCATGGGCGGGGCCAGCGTCCCGCACCGTCCATGGCATGGCGCGGGCCAGGCCGTGCAGCGCATTGCCTTCGGAGGGGTGGGTGATGGGGAACATGTAGCGCTCCCCCGCCCAGGGAAACAGGCCACCATCCAGCCGGTTGGTCCAGGGCAGCATCCAGAAGGCGCCGGCCGGGGTGGTATTGGGGTCGCGCCCCGCCAGCGGTTGCAGGATGGCGCGGCCATCATGCTCCAGCGTGGCGAAGGCGGCGCCCTGGGCGGGCAGCAGGCTGGCCTGCCAACCGCCCGCCTGCAGGTGCAGCATCCGGCTTATTCGTCCAGGTCGAACGCGTCGCGCGGGCTGGGCTGGCTGCGGCTGTAGCTGTTGCCGGTGTAGCCGCCGCCCTGGTAGCGCTCCACCACCGGGTTGCCGGAGAAGATGTTGCCCACCTTGTCCTGGAAGGCGTCGGAGCTGTCCTGCGGCTCCCAGCCGATGCGGTCCCGATGGTCGGCGCCCCAGAAGGTGGTGGCGTTCTTGCTGGCGCCCCAGACGACGGCGTGGCCGACCTTCGGCGCCTCGATGAACGCGGCGCAGAGCCGGGCCAGGTCCTGGAAGGACAGCCAGGTCGAGAGCATGCGGGCGTCGATCGGCTCCGGGAAGCTGCTGCCGATGCGGACGTTGAGGTTCTCCACCCCGTGCTTGTCCCAGTACAGCCGACCCATCAGTTCGCCATAGGCCTTGGAGAGGCCGTAGAAGCTGTCCGGGCGGAAGGCGCAATCGGCGTCCAGCTTGGCCTCGTTGCCGGTCGGCCGTTCATGGAAGCCGATGGAGTGGTTGGAGCTGGCGAACAGCACCCGCGCACCCTCCCGCCGGGCGGCCTCATAGACATGGTACATGCCGCGCAGGTTGGGGCCGAGCACCACCTCGAACGGCAGGTCCACCGAGGCGCCGCCGAAATGCAGGATGGAGTGGCAGCCTTCCGCCAGTTGCAGGATGGTGACGCCGTCGTTCAGGTCCGCCTTGGTGAAGGTGGCGCCGGGCGGCAGGTCATCCGGGAAGGGGGTCAGGTCGGTCAGGCGCAGGGTGTAGCCCTGGGCCGCCAGTTCCCGCGCCAGGACGCGGCCCAGATTGCCGGAGGCGCCGGTGAGCAGGATGGGCTTCTGTTGCGGGGTGGTCATGGGCGGGCGTTCCCTCGGTCTCTTCGGTGGGGCGGGTGGCTTGCGGGCCGCCGCTGGTGGACCCCATGCGGCCGCCCGGGTGGAGCGGCGCCATCACCGGGCCGGACGGCACCATGCCGAGGCTGCGGCTGGCGGACAAGGCCAGCCACAGCGGTTGAATGGCCGATGGGCGGGAATTCATCCGATGTCGTGTCGTCGTATGACGAAATGGCGTTGCGGTGCCCCCCTTGCCGGAAGGGCCCGCTGCCCGCAGCATCGGCCACGCTTCGCAGCCAAGAGGTCTTTGCCCGCCATGTCCCAGCCCGCCCCCGCCCCGCAGCCCCGCTCCCTCGTCGAAGCCGCCGATGCGCTGGCCGGCGGCCGCACCACCGCCGTCGCCCTGGCCGAGGCCGCGCTGGCGCGCATCGCCGACCCGGCTGGCGAGGGTGGGCGGGCCTTCGTGGCGGTGCAGGCGGAGCAGGCGCTGGCGGCCGCCCGCAGCATGGATGCGCTGCGCGCCGCCGGGCGGGCGCCCAGCCGCTGGGCCGGCATCCCCATCTCGGTGAAGGACCTGTTCGACCAGGAAGGGGTGCCGACGCGCGCCGGTTCCGTCGCGCTGAAGGACGCACCGCCCGCCACCGCCACCGCACCCGTGGTGGCGCGGCTGGAGAAGGCAGGCTTCGTCGTGCTGGGGCGCACCAACATGGTGGAGTTCGCCTATACTGGGCTGGGCGTGAACCCGCATTTCGGCACCCCGCGCTCGCCGTGGGACCGGGCGACGGGGCGGCTGCCGGGTGGCTCCTCCTCCGGCGCCGGGGTCGCGGTGGCGGATGGCATGGGGCTCGGCGCGCTGGGCTCGGATACCGGCGGCTCCTGCCGCATCCCGGCGGCGCTGTGCGGCGTGGTGGGCTACAAGCCGACCGCGCGGCGCGTGCCGCTGGAGGGCGTGCTGCCGCTCTCCCCCAGCCTGGACAGCATCGGGCCGCTGGCCAACACCGCAGCCTGCTGCGCTGTGCTGCACACGCTGATGGCCGGGGCGGAAACCGCCACCCCACCGGCGGTGCGCAGCGTCGCCGGCCTTCGCTTCGGCGTGCCGGAGGCGAGCTTCCTGTTCGAGGGGCTGGAGCCCGCCGTGGCCGCGGCCTTCGAGCGTACGCTGGCCCGGCTGGCCGCCGCCGGTGCCTTCATCGAGCGCTTCGCCATGCCGGAACTGGCGGAGATCCCGCGCGCCAATGCCACTGGCGGGCTGGTGGCGCCCGAGGCCTATACCTGGCACCGCACGCTGATGGAGACGGCCGGCAGCGCCTACGACCCGCGCGTGATCGCCCGCATCCAGCGCGGCGCCAGCATGACGGCGGCGGACTACGTGACCGTGACGCGGGAGCGCGCGCGGATCATCGCCGCCGCCGAACCGCGCACCGCGCCCTACGACGCCGTGCTCTGCCCCACCGTGGCGCTGACGCCGCCAGCGATCGCCGAGGTGGAGGACGAGGCGGAATACGCCCGCATCAACCTGCTGCTGCTGCGCAACACCGCCGCCTTCAACTTCCTGGACCGGTGCAGCATCAGCCTGCCCTGCCAGGCCGAGGGCGAGGCGCCGGTAGGCCTGATGCTGAGCGGCGCGCATGACGGCGATGCCGCCCTGCTGGCCACCGCCACCGCCGTGGAGGCCGCGCTGCGCGCCGCATAGTTTTGCCGGAAGGGCCTGCGGTGGGGGCTTCCCCCCCGCCGCCCGACGGGCTAAAGGGGGAGCCCTGGCGTGGACCCGTAGCTCAGCTGGATAGAGCGCTGCCCTCCGAAGGCAGAGGTCGAAGGTTCGAATCCTTTCGGGTCCGCCAGTCTTTCCAACGACTTAAGCGGCTACAGCGCCTGCATCTAAACGGCGCCGGAAGCACCACGGAAGCGGATGCGGCTGGCGCACCTGCTTTTATGTCATGGAGCATCACCCAGTGGCTGATAAAGAAATGAACGAAATCCGTCTTCGCCTTCATCAAGCGGAGGCGGGCCTGACATATTCGCTTGAGCGTTTTGGGGATAAGCTGTCGGCTGAGCAAGGTTACGACAACATTGATGGCATCGAAGCTGTCAGGCTTTACTTGATCCGCACTTACCATTGGACACCATCTTACGTTAAGTCGATGGCTGCGGAAGATATGAGGTTTGTGCTTAACGTTGAGATGAAGGGCTTTACCTTCCGAGACTAGCTAGACGAACAACAAACCCTCTGGCCGCGCTCCAGGCACTTGGTAAATCATCGGCCCGGTCTGGCTCGCCAGCGCCCGGCCAATGGCCATAGCCACAGCGGCAGCACCGTCGATCTTCCCCATCGCCTTTGCCTTGCTGAATTTGATGTTGCCGGCGGCGTCCTGCTCCACGCGGATGTTGGTCAGGTTCCACCGCAGCACCGGATCTTGGCCGGCATAGAACTGCCGCCCTAGGATAGCCCGCTCGATCTCCTTGCACGGCGCTGACATGGAGGCGAAGCCCTGGCCGAACTGCGCCACCGGCAGTTGATGCTCTTGGAGGCGCTGCAGGAAGTTCAGGGCGCCCCAGCGGTCCACCGCGATTTCCTGCACAGATAGCTCGCCGCAAAGGTCCACTAGATCCCGCAGGATCTGGTCCTGGTCGATGCTGTTGCCCTCGGTGACCACCAGCCGGCCGGAAGCCTCAAACTCGGCGTAGGGCTGATTGTCAGCCACTCGCCGCCGGTACTGCTCAGCGGGGCAATACTGCCGCCCCCAGACCAGCCAGCCCCCTTCCCCATCCGCTGCCACAGCATAAACAGCTGCCAGATCCGACACGCTGGCCAGGTCAACGCCCACATAAACCGGCTTGCCTGCCAAGTCGGATAGCTCCACCGGCCGGCTGTCGCCCTGGTCATAGACGGCCATATCCACCCACGTGACGGCGGCGCTATCGCTCCAGATGTTCAGATAGAGCCGCTTAAACATCTCCCGCTGGCTGGGGATCTCGGCCGCGCGCTTGGCCGTCATGCGCATCTCGTCCAGGCTGCGGAAGCCGGCGGCTAGGGCAGGATTGACCGCCTGCCACACCGCCTCATCCTGCCAGTCGCAGTCGTGCGGTGCCTGATAGAGCACCGGCAGGAAGGTCTCGTCCTCGACCTCATCGCGCTCCACCTTCAGGGCGTACTCGTATAGCTCCCAGGCAAGGTCGCCGCGGCCATGGCCGGCCGTGGTGGTGACGACCGACAGCGGGCAGAGCCGCTTGCCCATGGAGGAGACCAGCACCTCCCACAGTTCCCGGGTCGGCCAGGCATGCACCTCATCCGCCAGCAGCATGGACACGCTCAAGCCGTGCTTGCTGTAAGCCTCATGGCTGATGGCCCGATAGGTGCTCTCGGACTTCGGATGGCTTATCAGCTTGCGGCTGTCCACGATGCGCGTGGCGGCAGTCAGGTGCGGATCGGCACGGATCATGCGGGCGGCGCCGTTGTAGGCGATGCTGGCCTGTTCCCGATCGGCAGCGGCGCTGATCACCTGGCCAGCGGCGTCCCGCTCCGGCCCCATCATTCCCAGCAGGGCCAGGGCGCTGGTGAGGGTCGTCTTCCCAGAACCGCGGGGTAGCAGCATGAACACCGTGCGGACCTTCCGCAGGCCGGTCTCGGGATGCACGTCTCCGAACACCTTGCGGACGATGCGCGCCTGCCAGGGGTGCAGGGTGAAGGGCTGGCCGGCAAGCGGTCCTTCAGTGTGACGCAGCTTCTCCACGAAGCGCACAGCGCGCTCACCATGGCCCAGAGGGTCGGGGATCTCGCCTTCCAGGAAGCGAGACCCAGCGAGGCAGCCGGCGGGGGTCAACCCAGCATTCCTTCCCAGGGATCAGACACAGCCGGGGCGTCTGGCTGCTTACCACCCTTCCGGTGCGGGGTAAGCCCCAGCTCCGAAGCCAGAAGGCGAGCCTCACGCATGGCCGCAGACTGGATGCGGAAGGCCGGGTGCATGGTCGGCCCCTTCTCGGTCTGGATGAAGCGGCCATCCTGCTGCATGGCCTCCTCGCACTCACGGATAGTCCCGACAGCCACGCAGTAGCTTTCTAGGCTGGCCTGAACGTCACGGGACAGCAGGCCGCGCTGGTGAAGCTCAGGGGCGGCACGGCTCCACTCCGCACGGGCGTGCGCGGCCAGCCAGGACGGGGCTCCGGGGCATCCAGAGGGGGCTACATCGCCAGTGATGACAGCCAGTTTCGGCTTCCTGCCCTTCATCTCAGAACCTCATTTCCCGGGAAACCCCAATTTCGGTGGCGTCGCGCGCGGTGCTAGGGGCGCGGTCTCCGACCCTGAGGTCTTGGATTGTTGCCCCCCTACCCCCCTGGAGCGATTGAACCGGGCCGTGACACCACGATGGCAGGGTGAGCACAGCGGCCGGGTATTCGAGCGCACCAGGCGCAGCTCCGGGCGGAACCGAAGCGGCTGGATGTGGTCCACCTCAGTGGCAGGGACGGTGCGCCCCTGCGCCGCGCAGATGCGGCACAGCGGCTCTTCGGCCAAGACACGCTCTCTCAGTGCGCGCCAGTCGCGGTCATAGCCACGGGAAGCAGCACTTCCCGCAGCTTTGTCCCAAACCTTCTCGCACTCTGGGCAGCGCCGGCCGGTGAAGGCAGGATGGCCCGGCTTCGAGCAATAGCGCGGCGCTGCCCAAGGCATGGTCAGGCCACCGGCACAGCAGACGGGTTGCCGCGCACCACCTGCACACTGGACAGCGCGCCAGTGGTGGCGCTGGCCACGGTCAGCACAGGGCGGATGAACCTCTTGTTGCCGATGTAGCTTACGCGCTGTACCGCGTTCTGCCCCGCTGCAGAGGAGACGGTCGAGAAGCTGCCCGCCATGTCGATGGCGGCCACATCGGTCCACCCGCTGGTGCCGTTGTCACTCTCCTGCAGCTTCGGCGTGTGGGTGCCATCAGTCCAGGCACCGAACGTCACCAGCGCTGCAGCCGTGCCGAAGCCAAGCAGATCCACAGCCGTGCCATTGGCGTTGGTGTTACGGGCAGCCGGCGGCAGGGCCAGAGCCGGGCTTATGTTGTAGGACAGGTCACGCATGATCGTTCTCCTCTCAGCTCGCCGCGATCTTCAGCTTGCGCAGGGCTTCGGCCTTGGCCACGCCACCAGCCACACGACGGCGGCCGTGGAAGCGGGTCATGCCGTTGGTCGCCTGGCTATAAGGGTCGCGCAGGATGGACAGCGCGATGCGGTCGAAGATCCGATAGCCCTGGCCGAAGTCACCGAAGACGATCGGCGTCGCACCAGCCGCGGGGTCCGGCATATCCGGCATCTCCACCACAGGGCGGCCCAGCAGCGTGGTAGCAGGCGCACCAGCAAGGCCGGCGGTCTGCAGCATGTACGTGCCCGTGGTGTCCTTCATCTTGCGGGCAGTGGCCAGCGTGTTGCTGTTCATCGCCCACACCGCATTTGCCCGGTAGGCGGTCGGAACGGAGTGATAAAGGTCCAGCAGGTTGTCGGCGGTGAAGGTAGAGGCGCTGCCACTCACGCTGACCGGGATGGACTGATCAGCCATGAAACCCATCGGCCGCAGCGCGCCGTCGCCATTGACAAACGCGGCACCCTCGGCCCGACCGAACTCTTCCGCGAACTCAAAGGACAGTTCCGCCGAGATATCGAAGGCGCTGTCTTCGAGCAGGACATTGGACACGTCGACCCAGCACGCGATCTCGCGCACTTCATAGCGGCTCTGCCCGAAGGTCACCGTGGTCTCAGGCCGCGGCTGGATCTCACCTACCCACTGCGCCGTCATGCCGCCGGTACGCTTCGGCAGCGTCACAGCGCCCACGGAAACCGGGGTCACGCGCGCCACAGAGCGGACAGGCGAGAAGGCCACGACATTGCGCTGGATCTCGGCAATGAACTGGTCAGGCGCCAGGTAGCCGCCGGCCGTATCATCGGACACGCGCAGGACGCGGATTTCCGGCGCCGCCAGAGCTTCCCGACCTCGACGCAGGAAGGTGGCGAAGGCGCGGGTTTCCACTTCCGTGCCCTGCTTCTGATCCTGCCCAGCACCCGGACGGCGCAGCACCGTCTCGGTGCGGTCTAGACGGGAGCGCAGTTCAGTCAGGGCGGTGTCGAGGGTGCCCAGGCGCTCGTCGGCGCTGGCGGTTAGGCCCTCAACAGCAGAACGGATCTCGGCCAGATCATTGGCGGAGCCGTACTCTTCACCGTCGGGTGCATTGCGGGTCTCCCAGCCGGTGCGCAGATTGACGCCCGGCGATGCAAAATTGTGCATCACTTGTTCCTTAGCTTGCCAGCGCACTGGCGGATGAAAGCGGCAAGCCCGGCCGCCTCGGGGTGGAAGGGAGCAGAGCGGACGCTGGCCACACGCGCGGCAGCCTGCGCCGGGCGAGAAACCAAGCTGATCTCAATCAGCTCCATCTCATGGACGATCCGGCCGCCCGGAGCAGGGGCAGCGCGAACGGTTTTGAAGCCGATGGACAAACCATCAATGGCCTGCGCCTTCAGCATGGCGTGCGCGTCGCGGCCGGCGGTGCTGTCCATCACCAGCGTGCCGGTGACGTGCAGGCCCGTGGCGTCCTCGCGGATCTCGCTCCAGACACCGACAGGGCGGGCAGGATCATGCGCCCACAGCATCAGCGGGCGGGTACCGGATGTTTGATGCGCAGTCAGCGACTTGGCGAAGGCGCCACGCTGCACAACATCGCCGTACAGATCGCGCTTGCCCCACACGGCGGCGTAGCCGCTGATGGTGCCGGTTTCTTCCGGTGCGAAGCGGGTCTCTACGCCAGCAGATTTCTCAAGCATCGATGTCGCCCCCCGTCTTCCGATCGACGGGCGCCGAGTTGACGGGGCGAGTGAACACCTCGCCGCCGGCATAGGGGCTGCGGTTCTCCATGGCGCGGATCTCGTTGGGGTTGAACACACCGGCTGCCACCGCCTGGCTGTAGGCCGTGAAGCGCGCCGCCAGATCGGCACGCGCCAAATCGTCCACCAGGAACTCGACATAGAGGCCGTTGCGGCGCTCCTCCGGCGTCAGCAGTGTCAGACGCAGCGCGTCCTGCCATGCACGCAGGATCGGCAGCAGTGTGAAGGTCAGGAACTGGCGGCCTAGCTCTTCGGCATTGCTGTGCGTCACCCGGTCGAGATCGGCCAGCAGGTGCAGCGGCACGCGCCACACGCGGGCGATCTCCTGGAGCTGGAACTTCCGCAGCTCCAGGAACTGCGCATCCACAGACGAAAGCTGCAGCGCCTCGAAGGTCAGGCCGCTTTCGAGGATGGCAGTCTTGCCAGCGTTCGCCCCGCCCTGATGCAAGCTCTCCCAGCTGGCCCGCAACGTGGCGCGCTGCTCCGGCGTCAGGAAATTCGGTGCCTTCAGCACGCCAGCCGGACGGGCGCCACGGCCAAACAGGCCCGCGCCGTGCTGCTCCAGCACCAGTGACAGACCGATAGCTTCACGCGCCAGCAGCACCGGGCTGTCGCCCTGATAGAGCCCAGCGCCAACGCCGCGGATGTGCAGGATCTCGCTGCGCCCATAGCTGCGCCGCTGGCCGCCGGCGTCAGTGACCGTATAGCTGGGCTCCATGGTCACGGCATCGGCGCTGACAGAGACGCGCCGGCTTTCAAGCGGGATCAGTTCCTCAACGCTAGCGGGGCCACGACCGACCCAGGCGTAGGCGTTCCCGTGCAGCGCTAGCTGCGTCTCCATGATCAGCCGGAACTCGCTGGCCGGCGTCCATGGATTGGCAGCATCCGACAGCAGCACTTCAACCGGGTGATCATCGGCGCGCTCGCGGCCACCGTCAGGGGTACGTCGGTAAAGGTGGATCGGCAGCTGAGAGACGGTCTCGGCCAGCACCTTGATGGCGCCGAACACAGCCGTACAGCGCATCGCGGTTTCAGGAGAGACAGAGACGCCGGCTGCTGTGCCGCCCGTGCTGCCCAACAGCAGCGCGGTCCAGGCATCCTTCAGCGTGCCGGAAGCGGCCCGGCTTTCCGGGGCAGAGAACAGGGCCTTGATGCTGCCCAGCAGGGGATTGATGCGCGCCATGTCTGGCAGCGCTACCGCTCGCCACCCTATCACGACAAGGAGAATGAAATGATCTAAGCTATTGAATTTGGCGTGGAAAAGCGCGGAAACGCGTGTCTGCGCCGCCCGTCTCTAGGTTCGCCTCTCAACCACAGCGTCAGGTGCCAGATGGCCAGGCGGATGGCATGTCCAGCAGCACCAGCCTGAAGGGTCCACCGCCTCACGCCACCATCGGCCACCAGCTTGCTCATGCCGGCTACAGCATGCACACCATGCGCCTCGCGTTGGCACCGCCGCAGGATTTGCCCAGGATGGTGGGCGCTGGAGCCCAGCTGCCAAATAGCCGCTGATCAGGCGCCGATGCTTGCTTGTCGGAAGGCTGGCGGGAGGCTCGATCTGGATGGCTTCGCGTTCCGCCGCCTCCTCTTCTTGCACAGACACGCCGTTTTCGGGTGACACAGGTGGCACAGGTGGCACGGCCTCAAAGGAATGGCCGTTTTCTGCGGGTTTCGGCGCGATCAAGCCTGTGCCACCCTGGATTTTGATAGGTGGCACAGGTGGCACAGCGGGGGGCACACCCCGTCCGATCGAAGCTGCCAAGCTGGAGAACCGGCCGAGATCAGGCATCGCCCAAGATCCCGGCTGTCAGGTGATAATGGCGCACCGGATGGATGGAACCTGGCAGCCGCGCCCGGTCCTGAAGCTTACCATCACTGCCCGGCACCAGCAGGCCCTTCGCCTTCAAGGTGCGCGCCACCACCGTGGCATCCATGCCGGCGCAAACCTCCGCCTTCCAGGTTTCCGGTAGCACCAGATATTCTACCCCACCGTCTGCGCTCTTCCGGCGATAGCCAGCACGGTTGATGATCCGCTCATCCTGCGCGCTGACCAGCTTGCCTTCATCCTCCCACATGCGTTCGAAGCGAGAGGCGCCGTGCAGCTCGATAAATCTGCGAACCGCAGAGATGGCGTCGCGTTCCTCGGTACTCTCAAGGCCACCGCGCACTTCCAGCCACGCCGCGAAGCATTTTGCAGCTGCACGGATTGCCTCCCCAGGCTGCCAGGGCAGCACACCAAAGGCTGTAGCCATCTCACCTGCCGCAGCTGCCAGAGCGAACCGGCCCGCCACACGCTCAATCTGGCCGTCAGCACCCTTCGGGCAATGCTCTGCCAGGAACTCGCCGCGGAACTGCGCCACCGTCTGTGCAGCCGCATCTGGCGCGCGTGCCAGAGCTTCCAGGAAAATACGGGCTGCATGGCCATAGTGCTGCGTTGCCGCTGCCTTTAGGTGCCGCGCGAAAACCTCGGCGCTGACAAAGCCATGCAGGTTCTCGAACAGGCCTAGGCCGGCGCCAGCTTCAGCCGGGATATCTACCACACGCACCTGCTGTCCTGCTGCTGCACGACGGCCCTTCCCATCCTCAGCCAGCTTGTCAGCAATGCTGATCTCGCCACTCGACAGGAAAAGCGAGCGCCATTCCGCTGCGGCCCTTCCCTCGCCTCCGCGTCCAGCCCGCACTTTCCCCGCGCCGTTGGCGATCATATAGGCTGCGGCACCTGCGGCGGCCGGCGCAATCTGCGACAGCTCATCCAGGCACAGCAGTGTGTCGGAGTGGCTCGCAGCCACCGCCTCCAATCCGTTGTCGGTAGCCCGCCACTGCTTCACATAGCCCTTCAGCCCGCCGCCTCCCCAGGCAGAGCCGGCTACCACCAACGCGGTGGACTTGCCGGTGCTGGATGGGCCACGCAGGTGGAAGCCGCCGCTCTCTGCGCCGGTCCAGTGTAGCAGGGGCGCCGCGAAGGCAGCCGACAGAGCGAGCCCCAGGCGAGAGTTACCGGCCGCATAGCGTGCGACATCCTGCTGCCAGCCTTCCAGCGTGCCGCCGAGACGGAAGGCGTGATCCAGTGCGCCCGTCGTCTGCAGAATAACGGTCTCGCCGCCACCAGCGCCGATCGCACCATCGGGCAACACGAAGGCTCCACCGTGCCAGCCCACGCGGTTGACGCAGCGTGCCTTATGCTTCGGGCGGGCCGTGCTGATGTACTCGTGCAGAGCCTCACGGGCGAAGCGGCCAGGGGCGATCTCCAGCCCCATGGACAGCAGCCGCTCACGGTATGCTGTGCCATCGCCTGCCAGCATCGCCATGGGCATAGCCCATTCTTTGGCGGTCCTGTCGCGATCCACCACTACCAGCAGCCGGCCCCAGTCGCCGCCCTCGGCATCGCGCGTTTCTGCCGATACCTCCAAATGCGAGCAGAACCATTTCCACTCTACCGTGGTCTCACCGGTCTCCTTGTCGGTGCGCTCCACCTTCTTCTCGACACCACTGGCCACCAGGCGGAAGGGCCACTCTCGCCGCTTCTCAGCCTGCACCGCGACCGGCTTACCCTTCACCGCCTCTTCGATCTCGGCGCGAGCCGCAGCATTCAGGTAGGGCGGCAGGAACGCCGGATCATTGCGCAGTTCGGCCACAGTCTCGGCGGTCCAGCCTTCTGCCAGTGCGTCGGCAATGTCCCAGCCCTGCGGGATCTCGCCTTCACGCAGCACTTTCTTGCCACCCTGCCAGATCCAAGCGGCCAGTCGCTCGGGGTGCAGGTGTAGGATACGGGGTGCGCCTTCCGGCTCCCCCATACCAGCCTCGACCAGCAGGTCATGCACCTTGTCCCCAAAGTCCCGGCCGGCCTGGTCATGGTCGGTAGCGATCACCACCGTCCGGCCAGCCAGCACGCTCCAGTCAGTCTTGTGCGGCGACTTAGCGCCGTGCATCGGCGTGGTGGCCACCATGTCCGGAAACAGCAGGGCGGCGGCATCGGCCGACTTCTCGCCTTCCGCCACGATCACATAGGCTGCGAGATCGCGCAGGATCTCGGGCAAGCGATAGAGCGGGCGAGGATCGGGGATGCCCTTCGACCGCCAGCCGCGCTTACCATTGCCGAGATCACAGAACGTGATAGGCAGCACATCCTTGTCTGGTGCGCCATCCTCAGCCGTGAAGTCGAAGCGAGCTGTATAGCCAACCAGCGATCCATCGGCCGAGCGGTAAGGCCAAACCTTGCTCGGGCTACCATAGCGCGGATGCTGGAACGCCATGGGCGGCGCATCGGCTGGTACCGGGATGACCGGCGTCTTTTCTCTCTTTGGCGTCTCACCCACGGCCGCTACTTCCTGCGGCGTTAGGGGATCGAACATTCCATCTGCCACTGTCATTCAATCCCCAGCATGCGCGCGAGACCCCGCGCAGCATCGGCTTGGTTGGTGCTGGCCAGGAAGGCAGCCAGCGAAATCGGGTCGCCGCCCCTCTCGCCTGTTGCAAAATCGCCCCATGCGCCCGTGCGCATGTTCACGGAGAAGCTTCCAGCGTTGCGGTCAGCGCGCCGCGGATTGCGCGCCACCCATTCATGACCACGACGGTGTCCATCCGGCAGCCAGCGCGCCAGCAGAGCGGGCAGCGAAGAACGAGCTGCGGCGTTGATGGCAGCAAAATCGAGGCGTGGCGGTGATGAGACCGCGAAGGTGATCCTACCCATGCCAATCTCCCATCTCACGATGGCAGCAAAGGACTCGGCAGCTGCGGCAAGTTTGGCTACACGGCGAGTGTTCAGTGCGCCTATGCAGCCTTTTGCTGCTGCCTTCCCTCCCCTGCTATCCGTCCATCAGGTGTCCCGCCCAGGCGCTTCTCGGCGCCAGGCGATGAGGGTCTGCATCGATATGTCCTCCAGCGTCGTTGGTGTCTGCTCCGGCAGGTGCCAGGACGGGATCTCTTCCTCGGTCCAGCGGCGGCGGAAATGGCGATTGCAATCAGGGTCTGACTGCGCGGCGTAGCGGGCGACGTCCATTACGCCATCTCGCTTGTGCTGCTGCGCGGAGCACCCAACTTGCGCACGGCCCAATCATCCAGACCGTTCTCGCCGTCCTTCGGGTAGACCGGCGTGCGATTGATCTTCTGGAACACAGGGCCACCGCCATTGGTCGCCCACTTCGACAGCGTGGCCGGCGCCACCTCGATGCCGTGAATGAGCTTCAGATATTCGGCAGCCTCCCAGCGGCGAAGGCGCGGCTTGCGCAGGGTGGGCGGCAGGCAAAGTTCGGGCGGGCGCGCCTCGGCACGCGTTTCAGTCGTCATCTCGATTGTCCTCTTGCGTGCCCGGCTGCCTCTAAGAGAGTAGCCGGGCAAGGCCGACGGGCGGTGCGCTAGCCGGTGTCAGTCGTTCTCACCGACGATGGAGCGTTCTTCCTCGGTGTAGAACTCGATCAGCTTCCGCATCTTGCCAATCCGGAAGGTGGTCGCCTTCCGAATGTCAGTGCCGCTAAAGAGCTTGGTATCCCAATCAGAACTCGCCGGCACTTCATCTGCAGGGTAGGCGTGGCCGCCGGCCTTGTCGAAGTAGCTCTGGACGTAAGTGATGGCCGTTGCGTTCGGAGCGATCCGCGCGGCGTTCGCAACCTCGCAGGCCATCATGCCAGCCACGGACGCGTCAAAGCCGTCCTCCATCAGTTCGCGAAAGAGCCACAGGGCGATCATGTCGTCCGGATCGAACAGGCGTGCGCGCCCGGGAACAGTGCTAGGCGCACAGCCGAAGCGCCCCGCTGCCACGTGCTCGTTGAAGCGATCGCGATCAATACGAGCCACACGGCAGGCGGCGGCAGTGGTAAGCTTGATGGACATGGTTCCAACCTCTTGCGATTTCCAAGAGGTATTCCGACCTCTGGAAAATTGCAAGAGGTTTGTTCTCCTTTCTATCTCAACTCAGCCCGCACCCCCTCCAGGAGCCAGCGCGCCACCCGGAGCCGGGCCTCAATCCACCATTCGCGCAGGCCTAGAAGAGCGACCGGTGGAAGGTCGCCGTTGCGAAGGTAGGCCATGGCGCACTGGAGGCGGGTCGGGCGGATCATGCCGGCACCTCGCCGCCAGCGAGCATGGCTTCGTCGGACGTCAGGTAATTTCCGTCCAGGACGGCGAAGTCGAAGCCAGCGTGTCGGCCGATCACAGCCAGGGCGGGCACCACGTCGCTCAGCATGCGCGGCACGGCACGCACATCCAAATCATCATGCCAGGCGCACCGGCCATGAATGTCATCATGCAGAAGGATCAGTTGAGCCAGGGCGTCACCAAGGGTGACATGCGCAGCCGCCAGGGCGAGTGCTTCCAAGGCGAGAATGCGCTTCGTCATCGTCTCGGCGGCGATGGCGTGGGCCTCGCCGTCTTTGACCTTGCCAAGTCTTCTCAGGTTGGCCGCGGCCTCATCCAGGCGACCATGCTCGGCCCACATCTGGCATATGGCGGTCAGCAACGCGGCGGGCCCCGGCAAGCTGGAGGAGGTGACCGGTCTTCTCACCTTCCCCGCCATGGGTAGGGGGCCAGCCCCGGTCTTCACGACCGGTGGTCTTCTTCTGGACGCGGACGCAGGTGTGCTATGGGCGCGAGTAGCCATGGCCGGTTCTCCAAGCGAACGGGTTGTGGTCAGGCCGGGCGCAGTGCTCCAACACTGCGTTCGGCCGTATCTCCTTGCTCCAACAAGGCGACACGCATACAATTGCGCTACAAATCCGCTACGTCAAGCGGGATGTAGCGCAAAGGTAGTGCATGGCTCCCGCACCTGTTCCGACCAGCATGAGGCTGGCTCCAGAAATCAAGACGGCGCTGGAGAAGGCCGCAAAGGATGACGGCCGCTCAGTGTCATCCATGACGGATCGCATCCTACGGGCATGGCTGACGGAGAAGGGTTATCTAGAGGCCCAGCAGTGACCCCTGCTGACTTCGGAGCAATTAGCCAGGGCGTCGGTAGTCTTCTTCAAGGTGTCGCGACTTTAGGCGCTGCATTTGCGGCCTTCTATGGTTTCCGTACCTGGAGGCGGCAGCAGCTTGCTCTGCGAGCACAGCAGGTGGCGGAGGAGATCCTGGTGGCATCTCATGCCGCAAGGGAGGCTTTGAAGCAGGTCCGAGTTGCACTTGTGGAGGTCGAGACAGAGGATGAGGAAGGTAATCCACTCGACCATAATGCCGGATTTAGAAGGGCATACTCACGGCGGTTCAAAAGAAGCCAGAGCGCCTTTGACGACGCCCGGAAGTGCTCGCTACTGGCGGAAATACACTTTGGTGAGGCTGCCGCAGCACACGTCCGCGAAATTTCCGTGGTGGCTAACGAGGTCTGGGTAGCCGCCGAAATGCTCTACTGGCAGGATAGTAGCGGGTACGATCGTGAGTTTCGTCAGGAACTTAGGAGAACGCTTAGCGCCATGCCGTCTCAAAAGTACCCTGATAAGATTGCCTCGCGAGTTGAGGCTGCCATTCAGGGACTTACCAATGATCTTAAGCCCTATTTGCAGCTGACGCGGAAGTAGATCTGCTGATGAACATAGAGGACGGCAGAGAAGGAACGGGTCGCTATGGAAGCTGCAGGCACCGAGTTCATCCTGGAGAATTAGGGCAGGATGAGGCTGGAGAAAGCAGACAACATGGGCAGCCAGACTGCTTAGCGGCCACAGCCGTTAGGCCCTGTTAGCTCCTGATCCAATCGAGAGTGCAGCCAGTGGACCTCAAAAAATTCAAAGTAGAAAAGAACTTCTGCCTGATCACACTAGAGAGCGGGCGCAAGATCAGCGGCGAGTTTAAATTGGACGGCCTCGATAGCTATGTCGAGATGCACGACAGTTCGGAAATTCTTTCGGAAATAGAGACGCAAAGGAATTTCTTTGCGGTTTCCCGAGATGGAACAAGGATCTCGTTCCTTAACACTATTGTACGGAGCCGCCAGACACGTCACATAGGTGGCGAGAGGATCTACACTGTTAGTGCCTACCCCCACATAGTGGCGTTTGGTACAGAGCATATAACCTCAAGCACCAGCGTCAGCAGTCTGGGGTTTTTATTGAATGATGCTGAGGCAATCTACCATGATATAAATGCCTTCGGTACCGCGATCGATCCAAAGCGCCACATAGATGGGCTCCTGGCTCAGTATGCAGATAGTACGTCTCAGAAAATCGCTGCTGGCCCGCATCCTAAGATCTTCTTTTACAGCGGCAACTCGAACATTGTTTCGGCTGAAACTACGATGGGCACTATCACCGCCTCGCATCGTATTTCGTTTTCTTTGCCAGGCCCTGTAGGGTTTTCCCTCACAAGCGAGATCTACACGCAAGTAGACTTTCCCGGCCCTGTGCCGATTGATGCCTCAATGTTGAAGCTCTTCACGCTTCTTCGCTTTTTTGAGGTCGTCGCTGGCCGGCGCCAAAAGATCTTGGATATGTACGTCTTACTTGAAGGCGATCCATATCCAACTGAGATTTCTCTGTATCCATGCCAAGGCGTAGTCAAAGGCGACGCGCATGGTGCATCCCCTTCACCGCAGGATCTGCCAATAAATGGAGGGCTAGATCCGGTGAATTTCGGCAGTGTACTGTCAAATTGGCTTACCTTTGATGCCTCCCGTTCAGATGCTCGCTCGCAATTCTCGTCCGGATTTTCTCAGGGCAACCGCTACAACAATCAGCGTCTAGTGAACGCAGCAAACATGTTTGATATCCTACCTGCGGACGCGCTTCCTTCTGATGAGCCAATCGATCCGGAGTTGGTTGAAGCCCGAGATGCAGCAAAGAAACTCTTCAAGAAGCTTCCACCTTCTATAGAGCGCGATAGTGTCTTGGGCGCGCTTGGCCGTCTCGGACACAAAAATCTTAAGCAGAAGGTTAGGCACAGAGTAGAGATTGTGCAGCATGCCGCTGGCGCACATCTACCAGACCTCCACCTGGTAACCGATGAAGCAGTTAACTGCCGGAACCACTATGTTCATGGAACACCAGGAAAAATTGATTATTCGGGAGCTGCGGCACCGTGCCTTCCCTTCTTAACCGATACTCTTGAATTTGTCTTCGCAACTTCTGAGTTCATTGAAGCTGGCTGGGACTTCAAAGAATGGAGGCAACGGGGTACAACCATGGCACACCCTTGGGGGGCCTACGTAGTTGACTATCGAGATAGATTGCGGAGACTGAAGTCCTTCTTCCCTGTCATCACAAAAAAATAGAAGCCCGCCGCGGCAGAGCCGGGCGGGCCAAGTGAGGCTATTTTATTTGCTTGAGCTTTAAGCTACTCATCGAGAGCTCAAACATAGCTCCGCCCTGCACGATGCCAGCAGCGGTCTTGATACTCGGCCAAAGCGCCAGCAAGCGTTCAGCTTGCTTCACTACGGGTGACTTGAAAAGGCCGGGCGACATAAACATGCCAATGTGCTTGGAAGCCCGAAAAGCCGCTTGCTCTGCCTTATTCCGAGTAATCCGGCGATCGCCGGAGATGATAATCCATCTCCCTTCTCTGTCGAGAGCAGTGATCCAGTCTATGTCACTGATCGTTCTAGGGAACTTATCCCGCAGAGCCACGACCTCATGCTGTCCCTTGAACAACTCATTCAGCGCGCGCGCGATGACAGGCGAAAGGTTGTGGTCGAAGAAGACCTTCACGCTGCTTGCAGGAGTTGCTCATAGGCCAGCGCATCGCGCACAACGCCCAGCGGAACTTCATACAAAGCAGCGACCCTTTCCATTGAACCCTCTGCTTGCACAGCATCAGCCAGCACAATGGTTGGCACACCATGCCTAGCAGCGATCGGCTGGCCAAAAGCGCGCTCAGGATCGATGACAATGCTGGCCTTGTTTTTGAAGGGGCGCCACCGGCGCACGGCGTCGTCCTCGATATCTAGATCTTTAAACGTACGCTCAATTGCTCGCTTGATGACGTACTGCCGGCCTTTGAGGTCCAGCAGCGTCTCCTCCTCAGCGTGGACCGCGCTTTCCAGGAATATCGTGCGCCCATCCGTGCGGAACTTGCTTGTCGAGAAAGGATGGGTATCTGCGACGCACTCCCGAGCGTACTCGATACAGCGACGGACGGTCTGGAGAGCCAGCCCAGCCTGCAGAAAAGCATCTACAAAGCGCAGTTCGATTAGATCTCTGAAGCCGAGTTCGATATGCTTTTCTGAACGAGGGAGCTGGGGCGTCCACAGCGGCGGCAGTTCGCTTCGTTTCTCGCCTTGGCCATGGTGATAACCGCCAAGCCAGCGGTTGATGTTCCGAGCCGGCAGCTGGAGCAGACGCGCGGCATCCGGCACGGTGTAGAAACCGATCCCAAGCGGTGCGACTGATGCATCTGCGGCGCGAGCGTTCATGGCTCCCGCAGGCTACCTGCCCGCAGAATTCGTGACCAGAGCTCATTTTAGACTGCTAAGCGGTGTCGCTGTGCCAACTGTGCCACCGCTGTGCCACCTAGGTGGCACAGCGTGGAACGAGCCACAGGCCATTGATTTTTCTAATCTTATCTATTGCTGTGCCACCTGTGCCACGTCAAAACAGTAGTTCGCGTGAGACAATTCAGGCCTGCGGCTCCGAAGCCCGCGCCTTCCCCGCCATCTGCTTCCGGATTTCTTCAGCCACTCGGTCAGCCGCGGCAATTAACACCGCGTCGAGATGGTGGACGTACCGACCAGTGATGGTCCCAGAGGAATGGCCGATCATCGCAGCAATGGTCGGCTCGCTGTAACCGAGGTCTGCTGCGGTCGAGGCGAAGCTATGCCGCAGGGTGTGGAGGGTAATGCCAACCAGTCCCGCCTCCTTAGCCAGCCGCTCCCAGGCTCCCGGCAGGCCGCCATAGGGCTTCTGCGGATCACGGCCGGCTAAGATATAAATGTGATCGCTTTCCTGCGGCGCTGCTGCCCCCAGCAGGTCCAGCACAGCCTGGCCGACTGGGCGGACAGACGCGCCCTCCTTGCTGTCCTCCAGCCGGAGAGCATGGCCGGCGGTGTCCACCTCAGACCATCGAAGCTTCTGTACTTCACCCCGGCGGCATCCAGTCAGAGCCAATAGGCGGATGGCCAGGGCAGCGGCAGAGTTGCCGCCCTCCGCATCCCACTTGGCCAGTGCCTTTCCGAGTTCGGCGTATGTCTCCGGGGTAAGCCGGGCCTTCTTTCGGCTATCAGCCGGCCGCTTTACCCCATGAACAGGGTTTGCCTGGATCACGCCCTCTGAAACTGCGAAGGAGAGGATGCCGCCCAGCAGGCCCATTGTGCGGGTGGCAGCCCCCTTACCGCCTTCGACGATGGACTTGCCTCGCAACTTGGCCGTCTTAATCGTCCTGGCCGCCTTGCCGGCCGCCACATCCCGCATGAAACGGGTCACATCAGCCCGCGTCAGATCCGTGACCTTCCGATTGCCGATTAGCGGCACAATATGCGCTCCGATCCGGCTCCGATCGGACGCCAAGGTGCTCGCCTTCTTTGCCGCGCCTCGTTTGCCCAGGATCAGCCCCTTATCGGCCGCTTGCAGATAGCGCTCGCATAGTTCCTGTACCGTCAGGGTCTTCCGCCGAGTGGCACGCTCTTCTGCCGGATCCCCACCCCTGGCCACCTGTCCCAGCAGTGACATGGCTTCCTTGCGAGCCTCATCTGGGGTTAGCCGCCCATGCAGGCCGATGTTGGCCCGGCGGCTCCGGCCGGCGCTGCGGTACTGGACCAGATACCCCTTCCTGCCGGACGGATAGACCCGCAGGCCGAAGCCCGGCAGTTCGTCACACCATAGGAAATACTCGGCCGCCCGCGGCTCTGCGGCATCCACAATGCGTTTAGTGATCTTGGCCAAGGTGCGTTCTCCGCCTGTTTCCGGAAGCGCCACGGAAGCAGCCGGAAGCAAATCCGGGAGTTTCCGCGAAATGGCGCGGGCTTACCGAAGCGGAAAATATCACCTGTTTCCAGCGGCTTATCCATCCCAAGCCGCTCCGGGAAAACCCGGGCGAACCTTTATCTTCGACCCTCCGAAGGCAGAGGTCGAAGGTTCGAATCCTTTCGGGTCCGCCAGGTTCTCCTGACAGCATGATTCTCCGTCATAGACCTTCCCGTTCTCCGTGGAAGCGGGGCGGTTGGATGTCTTGGCGGCAGCACTGCTGGCCACTGGGGCGGAGAGTGCCAAGCGGCCATCCGCCCGCAAGCTGTCATCTGGCGCATCCCATCCGCATCATGGCCTTCGTAGGCTGGCATGTCCGCCACCAGCCCGACCCCCTACACTCTTCCGCATCGCCTGGAAGGCCGCCCTCCATCAGGGACGGATCGGCCGAGGCGTCCTGACAAGGAAGGAGTTGCCGGTGTTACTCGGCCAGGCGCTTGACTACATCGCCCAGCATCGGACGGGCGTCATCATCATGGTGGCGGTCCTGTTCGTGACCTTGTGGTACCGGAACCGTCGCTAACGCGCCCGGGCCGCAACCTGCCCCGCCAGAGAACCGGAGGATGGACATGGAGCGACAGCACCCCGCGCAAACCGTATCGGAGCCGGCCAAGACCCGGCCGCCCGCCCCGCTGCATCCGGAGGAGATGAATGCCAGGGTCGCCCTCACCCTGAGTGGCGGCAGCTCCTTCGTGGCGACGGCGCGGGCGACGCCGGCCGGGCTGGTGGCGGTCGGCGTACTGGTGTCCGCCATCCTGCTCTCCACCGCCGCCCTGGTCCGGGCAGCGAAGCGGCAGGTCTGATGGGCAAGCGGCGTCCTCCCGGGCCTGGCGGGTGAGGAACGCGCTTCGCTGCCTGGTCATCCTCGGCCTCGTGGCGCAGGGGCTGCTGGCCTATGCCTATCGGCAGGAGCTGGCCTGGATGCTCCGTGGGCAGGGTGGGCCACCGTCGCCGGTCGCGCTCCTGATGTTCCTCTCCCCCGCCATCCTGGGCCTCGGCGGCGCTGCCGCGGCCGGGGCGCTGCGCCGCCGTGGTTCCGGGTGGGCCTGGCTGGCAGCCCTGGTGCCGATGGCGTTCCTGGCCCTGGGCTGCGGCGGGGCGCTGTACTTCACCCTCTTCCCACCACCGATGCATGGCGGCAGCCAAGGGCTGCCGTTGTAATGCCAAAGCCGCGGCCGAAATCGGCCTCCCGGCATAGCGGTTCGGGCTTCGTGGCAGGCGGGGCTGGCCGCCACGCGCCGCATTGCCGAGGCCAGCCCGAATCCGATCGGTATCGTTAACAGATTTTTCTTGTTCTTGCTTTGTTCATGGTAGTAGAACGGGTGAGCCATGACCCGATCCTCCCCCTCCATCATCCAAATCGCACGGTCCGGCTCCCTGCTTTCCACCCCCCTGGAGCAGCTCGTCGGCCTCAGCGTGGTCGCCCATTGCGGTGACCCGGACTGCCCTGCACCCCGGCCCATCCCGGTGGCCGAGGTGCTGGCGAACCATCGCGGCTCCTGCGTCGAAGACGTGGCGGGGTCGTTCTACTGCACGGCGTGCAGCAGGAACGCCCGTGCCGTTTCTCTCCGTCAGGAATGCCGGGGCGGCGGCTGGATTCTGCAACCCGTGGTGACCCCCGCCTACCTGCCGGGACTGCAATAGGCTTTGTGATCATGGGCGGCGTCTGGCTCTGCCGCCCACTTCATCCCTGTCGTTAAGCCGGTGACCGATGCGCCATCCCCGCTGCCTTCAGCAGCCGGTCGCCCAAACGAAGCAAGGACCGCTGCATAGCTCCTAGCGCCCCCCTGACGGCCTAAGGCGCCAACGCAAAACTCGCAGAAAGAAAGATGGGGTCCGGGGAATTCCTTCCCCGGCCTTTCTTACACCAAGAAGCGCCTGGTCAGCTCAGCCGGCGGGCATGCTCCCCACGGAGCCGCCCCGCGCCGGTAAAGACCTCGTAGCGATTGCCGCGCACGCCGGCGATCAGGGTCAGGCCGCATTCCTCGGCCAGGCGGATCGCCGTGGCGGTGGGGGCGGAGACGGCCAGCAGGATGGCGGTGCCCAGTGCCGCCGTCTTCTGCACCATCTCCACCGACACGCGGCTGGTCAGCACCACCGCGCCGGCCTCGGGCGCGAGGGCCATGCGGGTCACCGCCCCCGCCAACTTATCGAGTGCGTTGTGCCGGCCGACATCCTCGCGCACCGCCAGCATGCCGGCCTCGCGGTGCCAGAAGCCGGCGGCGTGGGCGCAGTGGGTCGCGCGGTGCAGGGTCTGGCTCGCTTCCATGGCCGTCATGGCCCGGGCGATGTCCGGCACGGCGATGCTGGCGTCGGAGACGACGGGGCATACGCTGCGCATCGCCGCGTCCAGGCTCTCGATGCCGCAAAGTCCACATCCGACCGGGCCGGCCAGGCGCCGCCGGCGCTTGTGCAAGGCTTCCAGGCGGTGCTCGGCCAGATCCATCCGCAATTCCACGCCGTTGGGGTGCGGGACGATGTCCAGGCCCTGGATCTCGCTGGGGTGGCTGACGATGCCTTCGGTCAGGCTGAAGCCGTAGGCGAAGTCCTCCAGCGCCGCCGGCGTCGCCATCATCACCGCGTAGGTCGCGTGGTTATAGACGAAGGCGACGGGAACTTCCTCGGCCACCGCACGCATGTCGGGGCCGGGTTGCGCGCCGCCCTGCAGCAGCGGCACCAACTGGGCCGTATCCGTCAGCGTGTGCAGCATCTCCCGCCTCCTCGCCATGGCGATGCAGGGAGGACGCGGCAGAGCGGGTTTGGTTGCAGCGCCGCGCCAAGGCTGCTCCGCAACCCTTTTGGCCACAGCTCTGTTTTGGTCCTGACGAGGCGGCCGCATGGCCGAACCCCCGACGCAGGAGCGTGACCATGACCGATGACGTCGAACATGTGCCGTATGACGGGCCTTCCGGTGGCTGGGGTTCGGTCAAGTCGCTCAAGACCATCCTGCGGCGGGAAGGCCATTCGGTCAGCACCAGCCTGGCGCTGCGCAAGCAGAACAAGGACGACGGCTTCATGTGCGTCTCCTGCGCCTGGGCCAAGCCGAACCCGCCGCATCTGTTCGAGTTCTGCGAGAACGGCGCCAAGGCCACCGCCTGGGACCTGACGAGCGAGCGACTGGAGCCTGACTTCTTCGCCAGACATACCGTCACTGAACTGGAAAGCTGGAGCGACCATCAGCTGGAGCAGGGCGGCCGCCTGACCGAGCCGATGAAGTGGGACGCGGCGACGGACCGCTACCTGCCCCTGCCCTGGGACCAGGCCTTCGCGGAGATCGGTACCGCGTTGCGTGGCATGAAGCCGGATGAAGCGATCTTCTACGCCTCCGGCCGCGCCAGCAACGAAGCGTCCTACATGTACCAGCTGCTGGCACGCATGTACGGCACCAACAATCTGCCGGACTCGTCCAACATGTGCCACGAGAGCACCTCGGTGGCGCTGCCCAAGACCATCGGCGTACCGGTCGGGACGGTCACGCTGGATGATTTCGAGCATACCGACCTGATCCTGATCTTCGGCCAGAACACGGCGACGAACAGCCCGCGCATGTTGCACCAACTGGATGAGGCCAGCCGGCGCGGCGTGCCGATCATCACCATCAACCCGCTGCGCGAGAAGGGGCTGGAACGCTTCACCAACCCGCAGAACCCGGTGCAGATGCTGCTGTCACCCTCGACGCGGATCACCGCGCAATACTTCCAGCTGCGCCCGGGTGGCGACCTCGCGCTGCTGACCGGCCTGTGCAAGAGCCTGATCGAGGCGGAGGACAACGGCGCCACGGTGCTGGACCAGGCCTTCATCGCCCAGCACACCCATGGGTTCGAGGCTTTCGCGCGCGCCATGCGGGGGCATGACTGGAAGGAGATCGAACGCCACTCCGGTCTGACCCACGCGCAGGTCGAGGACATCGCGACCCTCTATACGCGGGCGAACAAGGTCATGGGCGTCTACGGCATGGGGCTCACGCAGCACCGCGCCGGCGTCGACAACGTGCAGATGCTGGCGGCGCTGCTGTTCCTGCGCGGCAATATCGGCAAGCAGGGCGCCGGCATCTGCCCCGTGCGCGGCCATTCCAACGTGCAGGGCCAGCGCGCCGTCTGGATCACCGAGAAGCCGGAGCTCGCACCGCTGGACAAGCTGGGCGAGATGTACGGCTTCAGCCCACCGCGTACGAAGGGCACCGACGTGGTCGATGCCGCCGGCAAGGTCATCAAGGGCCAGGCCAAGGCAGTCATCCAGCTCGGCGGCAACCTCGTCCGCTCCCTGCCCGAGCACCGGCTGCTGGAGCCCGCCTGGCGCAAGCTGCCGCTGACGGTGATGATCACCACCAAGCTCAACCGCAGCCACCTGATCCATGGCCGCGCCGCCTACCTGCTGCCCTGCCTCAGCCGCATCGAGATCGACCGCCAGGCCACCGGGCCGCAGGTGGTCTCGATGGAGGACAGCACCTCCTTCATCCACCCTTCGCACGGGATGCGGGAGCCGGCCAGCGAGCACCTGCTGTCGGAGCCCGCCATCATCGCCGGCATCGCCAAGGCCACCCTGCCATCCAACCCGAAGCCGGACTGGGATGCCTGGGTGGGCAATTACGAGCTGGTGCGGGAGGCGATCGCTGAGACCTTCCCCAAATGGTACAAGGACTACAACCAGCGCATGCGCCAGCCTGGTGGCTTCCACCGTGCCAACCCGGCACGGGAACGCATCTGGGAAACCAAGACTGGCAAGGCCAACTTCCTGCCGCCCAAGAGCCTGGACGCCAACAAAGACACGCCGGTCGAAGGCTTCGGCACCTTCGCGCTGATGACCATCCGCAGCAACGACCAGTTCAACACCACAATCTACGGCTACGACGACCGCTTCCGCGGCATCAACGGCAGCCGCGAGGTGGTGATGATGAACGAGCGGGACATGGCCCGCCTGGCCCTGGCGCCCGAGCAGCGCGTCTCCCTGATCACCGTCGCCGATGACGGCGTGCACCGGGAAGTCGGGAACCTCCAGGTCGTGCCGTTCGACATCCCGGAAGGCGCCCTGGCGGCCTACTACCCGGAATGCAACCCGCTGCTGCCACTCTGGCACCACGCGGAGGAAAGCCACGTGCCGGCGGCCAAGACCATTCCCGTCAAGGTTCGCCGGATGTCACCAGCGGCGCCATAGAGTTTGGGTTAGGTTGGGAGAAGGTCGGGGAAAGAATTCCCCGGACCCCTTCTTTCTTTTCTCCAGTTTCTGCTGTCGTGGCTGTTGGAGGGTCGGTCTTGAAGGATGACTGGGTGCGCGGGAGGTCTTGGACCTCCGGCTGAGGGTTCAGCCCGCGTGGCCAACGCTATAATCAGGAACGGGTCCGGCTTCAGTCCTGCAGAGTGTTGCCAAACTCGTGGAAAAAAGAGGGGCTGGGGAATTCTTTCCCCAGCCCCTCTCCCTACCCACCGAGCCACTCACCATGCGTAATTAGGGCAGGCCTGGGCTTGGAAGTGGGGTATGCTTTGCCCACATCCGGCCTGCCCAAGGCCACGCTCAGGAAGGCGTATGCTCCTCTTGTCTCGTTCACGCTGCCCGCATTCCGTTGGCGCCTGTTGATGGCGCCTCGGCTCTGGTCCCTCGGTGTGTTCCTGGTTGCCATCGGCATCGCCGCGCATGTGGTGGGGTGGGAGACGCTGTTGTGGATTCCCCGTACGGTGATGGATTGGCTGGCCTGGATCCCGGCCGAGATCATCGGTGCCGTCCGCGCATCCCCGGCCACGACGGGGCTGATCCTGCTGGGCGTCGTGTGCATGGTGGTGGCGCGGGTGATGATGCGTCGGCGCGGCTAGGCGCCAGGGCACGGGCCGGGTCCGCCGCCAGGCCGAGATCGGCACTGAGCGTCGCGTGGCCATCCATTAAAAGCCAGCTTGCCGCGCCCGCCTTTGGGCGGAACAGCGGCAACCGGCCCGAAGATGCTTTTCCATACGGCATATCAGGCCTCTATCGCCCGACCCCTACCCGCCCCTTCTGGTGTCGTCAGGGGCGTCCGCTCCCAATCCAGAAGCGTCACGCCAACTCGCAGAAAAGAAAGAAGGGGTCCGGGGAATTCTTTCCCTGGCCTTCCTCCCACCAACCCGCTGGCACGCGGCTTGCAGACCGCCCTTGTATGCAAGCCTGCCACCCCATCCCGCCGGAGACGACGCGCCCGATGTCCGGGGACATCGACCAGCGCATCATGGATGCCGTGCTGGCCGGCCGCCTGTTGCCTGGCAGCCGCCTGGGCGAGCAGCAACTGGCCAGCCTGTTTGAGGTGTCCCGCACCCTGGTACGGGAAGCACTGATCCGGCTGGCGGTACGGCGCATCGTGCGGGTCAGCGCCCGGCGCGGCTGGTTCGTCGCCGAGCCATCCCTGGCCGAGGCGCGGGAGACGCTGGAGGCGCGTTGCGCACTGGAATACGGCATGCTGGCGGTGGCCGCGCCGCCCGGCCCGGCCGGCATGGCGCGGCTGCGCGGCCATTTGCGGCATGAGCAGCGGCTGCTGGCGGCGGGCAGCGCGGCGGAGCGCAGTGTCCAGCTCGGCAACTTTCATGTGCATCTGGCTGAAGTTCTGGGCAATGCGGTGGCAGCCGAGATGCTGCGCGACCTCACCGCCCGTACCATGCTGATCGCCGCCCTGTACCAGACGCCGCGCGATGCCGCGGCCTCGGCGCAGGAGCATGTGCAGATCGTGGAGGCGCTGGCGGCGGGGCGGATGCTGCAGGCGGCGGCGATCATGCGGGACCACCTGCGCCACGTCGCCCTCATGCTGCAGCCGGTGCCGGCGCCGGACCCGCTGGCGGCGCTGCGCCACGCCCTGGTCCCTGGCGGCACCGCTTCCTTCCCCGCGCCACGCCCTGGCGCCGGCCGAAACCACATGTCCTTCACCGAGCAGGAGTAGACCGTCATGCACCGCCGCAGTCTCCTGGCCAGTGCCCTGGCCGCGCCTTTCGTGCCCAAGCTCGCCGCCGCGCAGACAGCCGCGCCCAGCCGGCGGGAGACGCTGCTGCTGGTGCAGGAATACGGCCCCAACAGCCTGGACATGCAGGGCATCGGCTCGGCGCAGCCGGTCAACGGCGTCTCGGTCAATTGCTACGACCGGCTGCTGCGCTTCAAGCCGGTGCCGCTGCCGGGCGGCGACGGCAGCACCTTCAAGATCGACCAGCTGGAAGGCGAGCTGGCGGAAAGCTGGCAGGTGGCCAGCGACGGCATGAGCGCGACCTTCCGCCTGCGCGAGGCGAAGTTCCACAGCGGCCGCGCGGTCAGCGCGAAGGACGTGAAGTGGTCGCTGGACCGCGCCGTCAGCATCGGCGGCTTCGCGACGACGCAGATGGCGGCGGGATCGCTGGAGAAGGCCGAGCAGTTCGTCGCGGTGGACGACCGTACCTTCCGCATCGACTTCCTGCGCCGCGACAAGATGACGCTGCCGAACCTGGCCGTCACCATCCCCTTCGTGTTCGACAGCGAGCTGGCGCAGCGCAACGGCGGCGGCGACCCCTGGGCGAAGGAGTGGCTGAAGAACAACGTCGCCGGCTCCGGCGCCTTCCGTGTGGAAAGCTGGAAGCCGGGCGTCGAGACCATCTATGTCCGCAACGACGACTGGACCTCCGGCACGCTGCCGACGCTGCGCCGGGTGATCACGCGCGACATCCCCTCCCCCAGCACGCGGCGCGCGCTGATCGAGCGCGGGGATGCCGACATCTCCTACGGCCTGCCGCCGAAGGACTTCAAGGACCTGATCGAGGCCGGCAAGGTCAAGGTGGTCGGCGTGCCGGTGCCGAACGCGCTGTGGACCGTGGCGCTGAACGCCGCGACCGGCCCGTTCACCGATGTGCGGCTGCGCCAGGCGGTGGCCTGGGCGATGCCGTATGAGAAGATCATGCAGGCCTCGCTGTTCGGCCGCGGCGTGCCGATGTGGGGCGCGACCGGCGAGGCCACCACCGCCTGGCCGCAGCCCTACCCCTACAACACCGACATCGCCCGCGCCCGCGCGCTGGTGCAGCAGGCGGCCCCGGGCGGCGTGACCACCACGCTGATCTTCGATGCCGGCGCCGCCACCATCGCCGAGCCAATGGCCGTGCTGATCAAAGAGGCGCTGGCGCCGATCGGCATCACCGTCGAATTGCAGAAGATCCCGGGCGCCAACTTCCGTGGCGAGCTGAACAAGAAGACGGCGCCGATGGCCATCAACCGCTTCGGCGGCTGGCTGGACTATCCGGACTACTATTTCTTCTGGAACTATCACGGCAACAACTCGATCTTTAACATCTCCTCCTACCAGAACCCGGAGATGGACAAGCTGATCGACGCCGCCCGCTTCACCGCCGACCCGGCGGAATACAAGCGGGACGTGGAAGCCTTCGTCAGCATGGCGATGCGGGAGGTGCCGGCCATCCCGCTGGCGCAGCCGCTGCACGACGTGGCGATGCAGAAGAACATCGGCGGCTACCAGTTCCTGCCGAGCCGCGAGCCCGACTTCCGCAGCCTGACCAAGGGCTGACGCGCCCGGCGGCGCCCGATGCCGGGCGCCGCCGCTGTCCCGTTCCGGCTTGGGGAGACCATGGCCATGCGTACCGTCCTGCTGCGGCTGTTGGGCGCCCTGCCGGCGCTGGCCGGGGTCATCCTCGTGACCTTCCTGCTGACCCGGGTGCTACCCGGGGATACCGCCAGCTATTTCGCCGGCCCCACCGCCAGCGCCGAGAGCATCGCGCAGATCCGCGCCGAGCTGGGGCTGGACCGGCCGCTGCCGGAGCAGTTCTTCCGCTACGTCACGGCGCTGGCGCAGGGCCACCTCGGCATGTCGCTGACCACCGGGCAGCCGGTGCTGGCGGACCTCACGGCACGGCTGCCGGCCAGCGTGGAGCTGACGCTGGCGGCGCTGCTGCTGGCCATGGGCATCGCCATCCCGCTCGGCATCCTCGCCGCCGTGAAGCAGGGCAGCTGGGCGGACCATCTCTGCCGCATCGTGGTCACAGCCGGGGTCAGCCTGCCGGTCTTCTTCACCGGCCTGCTACTCGTCTACGTGTTCTACTTCATCCTCGGCTGGTCCCCGGCGCCGCTGGGCCGGCTGGACGCATTTGCCAGCGCGCCACCGACCGTGACGGGCCTCTATCTGGTGGACAGCCTGCTGGCGGGGGATATGGAAACCTTCCGCGCCTCGCTGGCACAGATGGCGCTGCCGGTGGCCACGCTGGGGCTGTTCGCGCTGGCGCCGATCGCCCGCATCAGCCGCGGCAGCATGCTGGCGGTGCTTTCGGCGGACTTCGTGCGCACGGCGCGCGCCAGTGGCCTCTCGCCCCGCTACGTCATCCTCACCTATGCCTTCCGCAACGCCATGCTGCCGGTGCTGACAACGCTCGGCATGGTGTTCTCCTTCCTGCTCGGCGCCAACGTGCTGGTGGAGAAGGTCTTCGCCTGGCCCGGCGTCGGCTCCTACGCGGTGGAGGCGCTGATCGCCTCGGACTTCGCGCCGGTGCAAGGCTTCGTGTTGACGATGGCCATCCTCTACGTGCTGCTCAACCTGGCGATCGACCTGCTCTACGGGCTGGTCGACCCGCGCGCGAGGATGGACGCATGAGCGCGGCCCAGACCACCACCGCCACTCGTCCGCGCGAAGCCGGCGCGGCGTGGCGCCACGCCCGCCACGTCGTCACCGGCAACCCGGTCACTGCGCTGGCCTTCGCGCTGTTCTTCCTGCTGCTGCTGTGCGCCGCGCTGGGCCCGTTCCTCGTGCCCTACGACCCGCTGGCCAGCGACACGGCCAACGCGCTGCAGGCGCCCTCGTGGGCGCACCCCTTCGGTACCGACCAGCTGGGGCGGGACATCCTCAGCCGCGTCGTCGTCGCCACGCGGCTGGACATGGCGGTGGCCATCGCCTCCGTCGTGCTGGTCTTCGCGCTGGGCGGGCTGGCGGGCGTCGCCGCCGGGTATTTCGGCGGCTGGACGGACCGCGTGGTCGGCCGCATCGCCGATACCATCATGGCCTTTCCGCTGTTCGTGCTGGCCATGGGCATCGTCGCCGCGCTGGGCAACACCGTCACCAACATCGTCATCGCGACGGCCATCGTGAACTTCCCGCTTTATGCCCGGCTGGCGCGGGCGGAGGCGCGGGTGCGGCGGGAGGCCGGCTTCGTGCAGGCGGCGCGGCTGACCGGCAACGGCGAGTGGCGCATCCTACTGACGCAGATCCTGCCCAACATCCTGCCGATCATGGCGGTGCAGGTCTCGCTGACCATGGGCTACGCCATCCTCAACGCGGCGGGCCTGTCCTTCATCGGGCTCGGCGTGCGGCCGCCGATGCCGGAATGGGGCATCATGGTCGCGGAGGGGGCCAGCTTCATCGTTTCCGGCGAATGGTGGGTGGCGCTGTTCCCGGGCCTCGCGCTGATGCTGGCGGTGTTCTGCTTCAACCTGCTGGGCGACGGGCTGCGCGACATCGTCGACCCGCAGCGGCGCGGCTGAGGACCGGTCCGGGAATGGTCCGACATGGCAGAACAGGACGGCAGGATTCTTCTTTTTCTGAAGAAAAAGAAGCAAAAAGACTTTGCCTGATTGCCGTCGCGCCGGCCGGGCAGCGCGCCGCCAAACTGACAAAAGTTTCTTGGTTCTTTTTTCCAAAAAAGAACGCTTCCCCTGCTTGGCCTGACGTCGCGGCAGCGCTTGCCGGCATCCTTGAACGGGCCCTGATCGTAGCATGAACATCACCCACGACACCCCCCGCGTGCCGCTGCTGGACGTGCGGGACCTGACGGTGGAATTCGCCACGCGCGCCGGCCCGGTGCAGGCGGTGCGCCAGGTCTCGCTGCAATTGATGAAGGGCGAGACGGTCGGCATCGTCGGCGAGTCCGGCTCCGGCAAGTCCGTCACCTCCTATGCCGTCATGCGCATCCTCGACCGCGCCGGGCGTATCGCGGAGGGCAGCATCGTGTTTTCCGGCATGCCGTTGCAAGCGGCGCCGGAGGGCGCGATGCGCGACCTGCGCGGGCGGGAGATCTCGATGATCTTCCAGAACCCGCGCGCGGCGCTGAACCCGATCCGCAGCGTCGGCCGGCAGATCGAGGACGTGATGCTGCGCCACGGCCAGGCGACGCGGCAGACCGCCCGCGCCCGCGCGATCGAGATGCTGGAGCAGGTGCGCATCGCCCGCGCCGCCGAGCGCTACGATGCCTATCCGTTCGAGCTGTCAGGCGGCATGTGCCAGCGCATCGTCATCGCGCTGGCCCTCGCCTGCCGGCCGCAATTGCTGATCGCCGACGAGCCGACCACGGGCCTTGACGTCACCACCCAGAAGACGGTGATGGAGCTGGTGACGGAGCTGACGCGGGCGCGCGGCATGTCGACGCTGCTGATCACCCACGACCTCGGCCTCGCCGCCGCCTATTGCGACCGGGTGGTGGTCATGCAGCAGGGCCGGGTGGTGGAGGACGCCGCTTCCGCCCGCATCTTCCGCGCCCCCGAACATCCCTATACCCGCCGCCTGCTGCGGGCCACGCCCCGCCCCGGCGCCGGGCTGCGGGACCTGCTGCCGGAGGGCGCGCCGGCCGGCGAACCGGTGCGCCCGCCGCCGCCG
>NZ_JACTVA010000019.1 GCF_014490485.1 Teichococcus aerophilus
CGGCCGCTGCGGCGGAGGCCGGCGCCTGCCTCTGGCCCACGCCGCCGCCGGCGCTCGACATGGCCACCCTGCGCCCCGGCCAGGCGCGGGACGACGCCCGGCTGCATGCGTGGCTGGCGGCGCCAGGGGCGGCCCTGCCGGCGGGCGCTGCAAGGTGACAGCCCAGAACGCCTCGGCTACACCGCCAGCCTGCGCAACGGCCGATCGGGCCACCTGATCCGGGAGGGAACAGCATGAAGCTGACACGCCGCGTCACGGACATCCTGTCCTGGTATGAGAGCGACAATCCCGGCACCAAGGGCAACCTCGCGCGCATCCTGATGCAGGGCGAGCTGGGCGGCACCGGGCGGCTGGTGATCCTGCCGGTGGACCAGGGCTTCGAGCATGGCCCCGCCCGCAGCTTCGCCCCCAACCCCGCCGCCTACGACCCGCGCTACCATTTCGAACTGGCGATCGAGGCCGGCCTCTCCGCCTACGCCGCGCCGCTGGGCATGATCGAGGCCGGGGCCGCCACCTTCGCCGGCGCCATCCCGACCATCCTGAAGTTGAACAGCAGCAACAGCCTCTCCACCACCAAGGACCAGGCCGTCACCGGCACGGTGGCAGACGCGCTGCGCCTTGGCTGCTCCGCCATCGGCTTCACCATCTATCCCGGCAGCGAATACCAGTTCGAGATGATGGAGGAGCTGCGAGAGTTGGCCGAGGAAGCCAAGGCCGTCGGCCTGGCCGTGGTGGTGTGGAGCTACCCGCGCGGCCCGATGCTGGACAAGGTGGGGGAGACGGCGCTCGACATCTGCGCCTATGCCGCCCACATGGCCGCCCTTCTCGGCGCCCACATCATCAAGGTGAAGCCGCCCACCGAGGCGATCAGCCTGGACGCCGCCAAGAAGACCTATGAGAAGTATCCGGTGGACGCCTCCACCCTGGCCGGCCGCATCAAGCACATCACCGATGCCTGCTTCGGCGGCCGCCGCATCGTCGTCTTCTCCGGCGGCGAGGCCGGCACCAGCGAGTCCATCATCGACATGGCCAAGGGCATCCATGCGGGCGGGGGCAACGGCTCCATCATCGGCCGCAACACCTTCCAGCGCCCGAAAGCGGAAGCGCTGAAGCTGCTGGCCGACATCATCGCCGTCTACAAGACGGCGGCCTGAGCGCCATGGCTGGAAAGCAGGACGAAGGCTGCCGCCTGTACCTGGTGACCCCGCCGGTGCTGGAGCCGCGCGGCTTCGCCGACATCCTGGCCCAGGCGCTGGATGCCGGCGACGTCGCCGCCGTGCAGCTGCGCCTGAAGGACGTGGATGACGACACGCTGAAGCGCGCCATCGACGTATTGCGGCCGGTGGCGCAATCCCGCGACGTCGCCTTCCTGCTGAACGACCGTGCGGACCTGGCGGTGAAGACCGGCTGCGACGGCGCGCATCTGGGCCAGGAGGATGGCGACCACGCCGCCGCCCGCAAGCTGCTGGGGGACAGGATGCTGGGCATCTCCTGCCACGGCAGCCGCCACCTGGCGATGCAGGCGGGCGAGGTCGGCGCCGACTACGTCGCCTTCGGCGCCTTCTTCCCCACCAGCACCAAGGTGACGGAGCACACCGCCGAGCCCGACGTGTTGGAATGGTGGACCGAGATGTTCGAGTTGCCCAGCGTGGCCATCGGCGGCATCACCGCCGCCAATTGTGCGCCACTGGTGCGCGCTGGCGCGGATTTCCTGGCTGTCGTCAGCGCCGTATGGAGCCATCCGCAAGGCCCGGCCGCCGGGGTGCGGGAACTGAACGCGGCCATCGCCGCCGCCTGAGCGCCGCCGGGCCCGGGGGTGCGCCCCCGGCCCCGCCGCCGCGTCAGCCGGCGCCTTCCCGGCGCGGATAGACCTCGCCATTCACCGGGTTGCAGGGCGGGTCCGGCACGCGGGCGATTTCCTCGCGCACCGCCTTCACATCCACCTTGCCGTGGTCGGGGCGCATCTCGTCCGGGCTTTGGCCGGGCGGGTAGGCGCCGACCACCAGCAGGTCCTCGCTCGCATGCAGCCGCTGGTGCGCCACGCCCGCCGGCAGCACCACCGCATCCCCGGCCGAGAGGTGGCGCCGCGCGCCGCCGTCGCCGCCAATCAGCACCGTGACCTCGCCGCGCGCGATCGCCAGCGCCTCATGCGCCTTGGTGTGGAAATGCGGGTACGGATAGATGCCGTTACGCCAAGCGGGCGGCCAGCCGTGCCGGGCGAACATCTGCTCCGCCGCCTCGGGCGAGCCAGCCTCGAACGCATCGGACACCACGATCACAGGAAGCAGGAGATTGTTGGGAACCGGCCCCGCTTCCTCCAACCACAAGACTTCACGTCTCATCGCCACCTCCTGTTGCTCTTGTTGTGATCCTGAAACGGAGATGGCGGCCCCGGGGTTGCCCTGTCCAGCATGAGCTGGGTCTGGGCAATCCCGGGGCCGCCATCACGGGGGCTCGGAAAATTCGTGGCGGGCGCGACCCGCCTTGGGTTCGGCTTAGCGGCGGGTGGTGCCCAGCGCCATGTCACCGACCACTTCGGCCAGGTGCGCGGCGTGCGGGGAAGCCGGCGCCTCGGCCACTTCCTCGAAGCTGCCATCGGCGCGGCTGGCGGTCATGATGCGGCCGGTGTCGGGGCGGTTGTAGATGAAGCCGTAGGTCGGGTAGGTGCGGCCATAGGAGTCGTCGCTGCGGCCGACCTGTACGCGCACCGCGGTCCAGTCATTGCGGTCGGACACGTCGACGACGGAGACGCCGCGCATGATGGTGCCCTTGCGGATGCCCGGGCCTTCCCAGTTGGCGTGGTCCATCAGCACTTCGCGGGCGCTGACGATGCGGGAGACGACGCCCACATGGCCGAGGCGCATGCCGCCCGAGGAGCGGAAGGCGAGGACCGAGCCGCGCTCCGGGCGCTGGCCACGGGCGTAGCTGCCGGCCGCGTTGGCCCACCAGGTGTGGGCATTGCCGCTGATATCCATCCCGGTGACGGAGCGGGCATAGGGAACGCAGGAGATGGAAGCGGGCGTGCTGGCCACCGCGCGGCGGGCCGTGGCGGCGGCGGCAAGCCGGCCTTCCGGCTTGCCGGATTGCGGCTTGCTGCTGCGCACCGCAGCGGTCGGCTGGGCCGCCACGCGCTGGTGCTTGGCGGCCTCGCGGGCGCTCCGGCTCGTGGAAGCGTCTGCCATCGACGGGACGGCACACATCGTGCCGAACATGATAGCCAACGCCAAAGCCGTGCTTGATGCCCGCATGAAACCCCCAAACCCCTGAAAACTCAGTCCCCCACCGAGCCGGTTGCCCGACTGCGATGTGAAGGCGGTACCAAAGGGTTAAGGGGTTGGACAACCGGGTTGCGCGTTACAGCGCGAAATGTGCCGTGATTCGTCAGTTCCGTAGGCACAAAACAGTGATTAATGTGATGTTAATCCTATATCACAGGCTTACAGGATAAAATGCCACAGTGTTGCGACATGTATGCAACACCCTCAGAATCGTATTTGCACAAACAGAAACGGCGTGGCGGGGTTCCCCCCACCACGCCGTTTTGTGAAGACCAGCTAAGCCTTAGCGGCAAGCGGTAATCATGATCTCCACCAGGTGGCGCGGGTCGGCCATGTTGGCTTCGACGCAGGCGCGGACCGGGGCGCCGCCCTCGGGCAGCCACTTGGTCCACACGCCGTTCAGCGCGTCGCGGTCACGGATGTCCTTCAGCCAGACCTGGGCCTGCAGCAGGCGGGTCTTGTCGGTGCCGTGGTTCTCCAGCAGCGCGTCGATCTTGGCCAGGATCTGGTTGGTCTGGCCGACGACGTCCTGGGAGAGGTCCTGGGCGGTCACGCCGGCCAGGTAGACGAAGCCGTGATACTCGACCGCGTTGGACAGGACCGGGTTGGTCTCGTGGCGGGTGATCTTGCTCATCGGTGCTTCGCGCTCCCTGAGAATGGCCCCGGCGACGTTACGCCGCCGGGCTGGAAACCGTGCTTCTAGGCCGCGTGGGGGATAGCCGCAAGCCACCCTGCCCGGCCCTTGGCCCCACCGTGAACACCACCACGCGCGGCCAGGTCCAAGCCTCGGGCAGGCGGGATGCCCCTGCCCCTAGGCCGGCGGCGCCTCCAACGATGCCTCGATGCGCCGCATCCGCGTCAGGCCCCAGGCGAAGACGCACAGCGCCAGCAGCACCGCCACCGCCACCGGCAGGCGCAACCCGAAAGCCTCGCCGGCGGTACCCAGCATCAGCGCGCCCAGCGCCGGGCAGGCGCGGGTGATCAGACCCCACAGCGCCAGCACCCGGCCACGCATGTCCGGCTGCGCCGCCGTCTGCGCCAGGGTCTGCACCGCCGTACCGTGCAGGGAAGCACTGAAGCCGATGCCGGCCGCGCAGAGCAGCCCGAAGGGAAACCACCCGGTAGCGACGAAGCCGCCCACCGCGATGGCCTGCGTCAGGCCGGAGAAGATGGCCACTTTCGTCGCCCCCTCCAGCCGCCCGCGCGCCATCAGCCACATGCCGCCGATCAGCGCGCCGACGCCGAAGCAGGCGGTCAGCATCGCCAGAGAATCCGCGCCACGGCCGAAGATGCGCTCGACGAAGGGGGGCAGCAGTTCCTGCACGCAGCGCAGCAGCACCGCAATCATCGCCGCGTACATCATCAGCGGCCCCAGGCCGGGATGGTTGGCGATGTAGCGGAAGCCGTCCTTCACCTCGCCCAGCAGGCTGCCGGTGGAGGGATGGCCGCGCCGGTGTTCCGGCTCCACCCGCATCAGCACCATGCTGAGCAGGGCGAGGCAGTAGGCCAGCGAATTGCAGGCCACCGCCGGCGCCACGCCGAAGACGGCAATGATCGGCCCCGCCAGCCCGGGGCCGATGAAGCGCGCCAGATTAAAGACGAGGGAATTGCACGCCACAGCCGCCGGCAGCTCGCCCTTCGGCACGATGCCCGGCAGCAGGGTCTGCCGCGCCGGCTGCAGGAAGCTGGCGGCGGTGCCGCTTATCAGCTCCAGCGCGATCAGCAGGCCGATGGTGATCTGCCCCGTCGCCACCAGGGTGGCGACGCTGGCGGCCTCCAGCGCGATGACGGCCTGGGAGATGGTGGTGAGCTTGACCCGGTCCACCCGGTCCGCGACCGCCCCCGCGATCGGGCTGATGAAGGCGGCGGGGGCGAGGTCGCTGAACGCGACCACGCCGACCCAGAAGGCACTTCCGGTCATTTCCCAGGCCAGCCATGTCACCGCGATGCGGTGCATCCACAGGCCGGTCCAGGCCGTCAGGCTACCGCCGAAGAAGATCCTGGCATTCCGCGTCGACAGCGCCCTCTGCAGGCCGCCGAACGCCGCGAATCCCGCCAGGGTCAGGAGCCCCGGCCGGCCCCACCCGCGGCGGCGGGCGGCGCGCCATTGGCGCCGCGCACGCATTCATCGACCAGCCGGTCCTGCTGGAAGCGGGAGGACAGGCGGTCCGGGCTCATCGAGCCGGTGGTGGAGCCGCTGAAGGCGCCGGAGCCGAGGCGCGACTCGGCCTCGTCCTGCCGCATCAACTGGCCTCGGTCGCGGAAGCGCATCACGCGCTCGGCTTCCTGGCGGCAGGCAGCGTTGGTGGCGTCCTGCTCCCGCTGGTCGGCGGAGCGCGGCGCGGGGGCGGCACAGGCGCCCAGGAGCAGCAGCAGGGGAAGAATGGCAGATTTCATGATGCGCTCCGGCAAGGCGTGTCCCGCTGGCCGGACCGACGCCGGACAAGGCGTCGGCGCGAGGCTCTCAGCCCGCTTCGGCTCCCCTGTCCGCCGGCGTGCCGGCGATACGGTGCGACAAAAGTCGCTTCATCCCGGTTTCGTCGAAACGCCCCGCCGCGTCCAGCCCTTCAGTCGCCGCGGCGGTCAGAAGTGCGGGGTGCAATTCGATTCCATCGGCCGAGATAGCGAACATGCCCGTCATCCACCGTGCGCGGGAGAGCAGGTCGACCAACGCCAGCAGCCGCAGGCACAACGAAAGGCCGGCCAGCGTCTCCAGCCCCACCAGCCGGTCCACCGCCTCCGCCCAGCAGGCGGCGTCGGCATCGGCCAGGGCCATCACCGGGCCATCCTGGAACACTAATGTGCGGTGCGGCCCCCAGCGCTCGGCGGCGGCGGCGGCGCGGGCGGCCTCCCAGGCCTGGCTCAGGGCCAGCGGGGGGACGGAGGGCATGCGCTCCGGTGGGCAGGGAATGGCGTAGTGCAACGCGCCGTCAGGGGCGGCGGCCACACGAATGGCGGTCGGCATGCGGCGCAACATGGGCATGAAGAGACGGCGGCGCCAGGGTCCGGCAGGCGGCACCGGCATGCATCCGCCGGTGGCTTGACAGGCCAGCAGGCATCCGCGCCAATCGGCGGCAGGGCGGACCTCACGTGCCGGCCCGCATCCCGCCGCCGAGTCCTGTCGAAGGGCGCCGGGATGATCCGCCCGGCAGGCGGAGAACCGTATCCCGATGACCAGCTTCCTGTGGCTGCCCGCGCTGACCAAGGCAGCCTCGACGGCGTTGATCGTCGTCCTGGCCTCGGCACTGGCGGAGCGGCTGGGGCCGTTCTGGGGCGCCCTGGTCACCAGCCTGCCCATTTCCACTGGCCCCGCCTATGTCTTCCTGGCGCTGGAGCACGACGCCGCCTTCCTGGCCGCCAGCCTGTTGAGCAGCTTCGCCGCGCACGCCGCCACCGCCTTGTTCATGGTGACGTATGGCCTGCTGGCGCGGCGGCACGCGCTCTGGCGCAGCCTGTTGCCGGCGGTGCTGGCCTGGGCGGCGGGCGGCTATGCCATCCTGCAGGTGGAATGGACGCCGCTATCCGCCCTGGTGCTGAACCTCGTGGTCTATGCCGCCTGCCTGGCCCTGCTGCGCCCCCGCCCGCTGGCGCCGGGGGAACTCCGGGCCGCCCCGCGCCGCCGCTGGTACGACCTGCCGGCCCGGGCCGCCGCCGTCGCCGGCTTCGTGCTGCTGGTGGTGGCAGCCAGCAACGTCCTGGGGCCGAAAGCCACCGGGCTGGTGGCGATCTACCCGATCGGCATGACCTGCCTCAGCGTCATCCTGCATCCCCGCATCGGCGGCCCGGCCATGTCGCTGCTGGTGGCAACCTCGCTGCGGGCCATGCTGGGCTTCGGCGCCATGCTGCTGGTGGTGCACCTGCTGGTGCGTCCCTGGGGCGTGCCGGCGGCGATGGCGGCGGGCCTGGCGGTCTCCCTCGCCTGGTCGGTGGTGCTGATGCTGGCCCGCCAGCGGCCGGGCCTGCCGAAGCGGGCCTGACGCTTCAGTCTCAGAGACCCAGGGGGCGTCGATCGCAGCAGTTAAATCGGCCGGAGGCGTGAATCGTGCGGGCAGCCGGGCCGGCTGGCCGGTTGCATCGCCCGCCTGAAACTGCCACCAGAGGCCGATGCTCGACCGTCGCCTCCTCCTCTCCGGCACCGCCGCCTTGTTGGCCGGCTGCTCCTCGGCCGCCGTCCCGGCAGCCTCCCCGTCCCCGGTGGCCGCTCCGGCCCCGGCGGCACCGCCACCGCCCGCGCCGGCCCCCGCCGCCGAGCCCAGCGCGGCGGACCGGGCCAGCTTCGACCGCTTCCTAGCCGGGGTGCGCACCGAGGCCAAACGCTCCGGCGTCTCCGACGCCACGCTGCAGCGTGCTCTCGGCGGCCTGCGCCCCCTGCCCCGCGTGCTGGAGCTGGACCGCAAGCAGCCGGAAGGCGTGCTGAGCTGGGAGCAGTACCGGGACCGCATCGTCTCCTCCACCCGCATCGCCAATGGCCAGCGCGCCTATGCCGAGAACCGCGCGCTGCTACAGGACCTGGAAGCGCGCTACGGCGTCTCCGCCCGCGTCATCGTCGCGATCTGGGGCATGGAGACCAATTACGGCGGCAACACCGGCGGCTTCAATGTCGTCGAGGCGCTGGCGACCCTGGCCTGGGAAGGCCGCCGCGCCGCCTTCTTCCGTGGCGAGCTGATGGCCGCGCTGCGCATCCTGGATGCCGGGCACATCACGCCGGAAGGCATGCGCGGCTCCTGGGCCGGCGCCATGGGCCACCCGCAATTCATGCCCACCAGCTTCGAGCGTCTCGCCGTCGATATCGATGGCGACGGCCACCGCGACATCTGGGGCAGCAAGGCGGATGCGCTGGGCTCCATCGCCAACTACCTGGCCAAGAGCGGCTGGCAGGCCGGCCAGGGCTGGGCGCTGGAAGTGCGCCCGCCCGCCGGCTTCGACATCCAGCGCGTCGACACCGAGACCCGCCGCTCGATGGCCGAGTGGAGCCGACTGGGCTGGCGCCTGGCCGATGGCTCGCCCCTGCCCGCCAACGGGCCGGATGCCAACCTGGCGGTGCCGACCCGCAGCTCCGGCCAGGTCTTCCTCGGCCTGCCGAACCTGCGCGTGATCCGCCGCTACAACTCGCCGATGAACTATGGCCTGGCGGTGGGGCTGCTGGCCGACCGCGTGGCCTGATAAGGGGAGGAAGGCCGGGGGAAGGAATTCCCCCGGTCCCCCATCTTCTTTTTGTCAGTTCTCAGCCGACTTCTATTGATTCGCTGAATTCATATACGCGGACAGATTGTCACTGAGGCACCGCGACCATTGAGCGGCGCCCATCATGCCCATTCGCAGAAAAAAGATGGGGGTTCGAGGGAATTCCGTCCCCCGACCTTGTTTCCCCCGCTCACACCTCCCCCTGCAAGCGCCCCGCATTCTCCAGCACCGCGTCGATCAAGGCCTGCGCAGTCGGGTGGCGCGGCCCGGGGCCGATGACGACGAACTCGATCTGCCCCAGTTCCGGCAGGTGGCGGGAGGGCGGCAGCGCCGCCAGACCCGGCGGCACCAACCGGTTGGAATGCGCCGTCAGCCCCAGCCCCGCCATCGCCGCCGCGCGCAGCCCGCTGAGGCTGCCGCTGGTGCAGGCGACACGCCAGGAACGCCCGGCGCGTTCCAGTGCCTCGATGCACAGCGCCCGGGTGATGCTGGGCGGTGGGAACAACACCAGCGGCAATGGCAGTGCCGGGTCCGGCCGCAAGCCAGGGCGGCCGACCCAGGCCAGTTGTTCCCGCCACACCAGTTCGCCACGAGGGTCACCGGCGCGGCGCTTGGCGAGGATGACGTCCAGCTCCCCGGCATCGAAACGCTCATACAGCACGCCGCTGAGGCCGACGGTCAGTTCCAGGTCCACGCCGCTATGCGCCCGGCCGAAATCCGCCAGCACCTCCGGCAACCGGGAATAGGCGAAATCCTCCGACGCCCCCAACCGGATGCGCCCGCGCAGCGGCGAACCGGCCAGGAAGCGGTCTAGCCGCTCGTTGGCCTCCATCACCCCGCGGGCGAAGCCGGTCAGCGCATCGCCATCCGGCGTCAGCGCCACGGAGTGGGTGTCGCGGGCGAACAGGCTGCGGCCGAGCGCTTCCTCCAGCCGCCGGATATGCTGGCTGACGGTGGATTGCCGCAGGCCCAGCCGGCGCGCGGCCTGGGTAAAGCTGCGGGTCTCGGCGATGGCGAGGAAGGAGCGGAGCAGTTCAGGGTGCACCATGCGGGCATGGTTATCACGGTTCACGCTAACTCTTATCGAAAACATCCGCTTCGTGAATAACCGCGCCGGGGCGTATGGAAGGAGCGACCTCGAACTGCCGGACATCTTCCCATGCAATGGCTCCGCCGCATCCCCATCGACCGCTTCCTGCTGATGCTGATCGGCACCGTGCTGCTGGCAGCGTTGCTGCCGGCGCGTGGCGCGGCGGTGCCGGTGGTGGAGATCGGCGTCTCCGTCGCCGTGGCGCTGCTGTTCTTCCTCTATGGCGCCAAGCTGGCGCCCAAGGCGGTGGTGGAAGGGCTGCTGCACTGGCGGCTACAGGCGCTGGTGATGGCCAGCACCTTCGTGCTGTTCCCGCTGCTGGGCCTGGCCGCCACCTTCCTGTTCGGCCGCTGGCTGGGGCCGGGCCTGTCGCTCGGGCTGCTGTTCCTGTGCGTGCTGCCCTCGACCGTGCAGTCCTCCATCGCCTTCACCTCGGTGGCGCGCGGCAACGTGCCGGCGGCGCTGTGCAGTGCCTCGGTCTCCAACCTCATCGGCATGGTGGCGACCCCGGCGCTGGTGGCCCTGCTACTGACCACCAAGGGCGGCGGCTTCAGCACCCAGGCGCTGGAGGATATCGGCCTGCACCTGCTGCTGCCCTTCCTGCTGGGCCAGCTGGCACGGCCGCTGATCGGCGGCTTCATCGGCCGCCACAAGTTGCTGACCTCCATCGTCGATCGCGGCTCCATCCTGCTGGTGGTCTACGCCGCCTTCAGCGAGGGCATGGTCTCCGGCATCTGGCACCAGGTGGACGCGACCAGCCTGGTGGTGGTGATCCTGGTGGACAGCGTCATCCTGGCCATGGTGCTGGCCATCACCACGCTTTCCGCCCGCTGGCTGGGCTTCAGCAAGGCGGATGAGATCGTCATTGTCTTCTGCGGCTCCAAGAAGAGCCTGGCGAGTGGCATCCCGATGGCGAACATCCTGTTCCCTGGCCAGCCGATGGGCCTGCTGGTGCTGCCGCTGATGCTGTTCCACCAGATCCAGCTCTTCGCCTGCGCCGCCCTGGCCCAACGCTATGCAAGGCGGGACGAACCGGCACTCGCCAACGCGCTGCCTGCCGAATGAGCCTGGACGGGGATGCGGCACTCCCGCAGCCTCCCCGCCCATGACAACGAACCCCGCCGACCTCTCCGCCACCGAGGCCGCCCGGCGCATCGACGCCGGCAGCCTGCGCCCCGAAGCCCTGATGGAAGCCTGCCTGGACCGTATCGCCGCGCGCGAGGACACGGTCCGGGCCTTCGTGCATCTGGACCCCGCCCTCGCCCGCGCGGCGGCGGCCCGGCCGCTCTCCGGCGTACTCGCCGGCCTGCCGGTGGGCGTGAAGGATGTGCTGGATACAGCGGACCAGCCATCGCAATACGGCTCGCCCATCTGGCATGGCTACCAGCCGAAGGCGGATGCCTATGCGGTGGCGGCCACGCGCCGTGCCGGCGGCGTGGTGCTGGGCAAGACGGTGACGACGGAATTCGCCACCCGCCAGCCGGGCCCCACCACCAACCCGCACAATCCGGCGCACACGCCGGGCGGCTCCTCCTCCGGCTCGGCGGCCGGGGTCGCAGCGGGGTTCTTCCCGCTGGCCTTCGGCACCCAGACGGCAGGCTCCATCCTGCGCCCGGCGGCCTATTGCGGCATCACCGGCTTCAAGCCGAGCCACGGGCTGATCCACCGCGCCGGCATGAAGGTGATGAGCGAAAGCCTCGACACCATCGGCGTCTTCGGCCGAGCCGCCGCCGATTGCGCGTTGTTCGCCAGCGCGCTGACCGGGCTGGACCTCGGCGACGTGCCGCAGGCCACCGGCGCCGCGCCCCGCATCGCCCTGTGCCTGGGCGCCGGTGCCGATTCGCTGACCGGCGAGACCAAGGCATTGCTGGACGATGTGGCCGCCGCCTGTTCCAGGGCCGGCGCAAAGGTCACGCGCATTGACCTGCCCGCCGCGCTGCAAGCAGCGCAGGACGCCCACCCGATGATGATGCACGGCGAATCCGCGCAATCCCTGGCCTGGGAACGCGCCAGCCACCGCCAACAGATTTCCGAAGTGCTGAATGAGCGGCTGGACTGGGCCGAGGCACAGCCCGCCACCACCCTGGTGGCCGCGCGCGCGACCATCGCCCAGGCACGCAACGCCTTCCAGGACCTGATGGCCGATTACGACATCCTGCTGACCGCCTCCGCCCCCGGCGAGGCACCGGAAGGCATCGAATGGACGGGCGACCCAATCTGCAATGCGGTGTGGACGGCGCTGCAGGGACCCTGCATCAGTCTGCCCGCCGGCACCGGGCCAGCCGGCTTGCCCCTGGGGGTGCAGCTGGTGGCACCGTTCGGGGCGGACAAGGCGTTGCTGGGCTGGGCCTGGTGGGTGGAAGCGGTTGTGGCCTATGGGGCCTGATCGCGCAGCGGGAATGCCCCAGCCCCGGGCTTGAACCCACGGTTGAGCCCAAGCTAACCTTACGCTCCTGTGACAGCCGTGGATTCACCGATGCCTCCTGCTTGCCGATTGTGGCCGCTGGCCGCCCTCCTGCTCATCGCCGGCTGTGCCGACCGCTGGGAAAAGCCCGGCGCCACGCCTGCGGAGTTCGAGGTCACGCAGTCCCGTTGCGAGGCACGGAGCCAGGCCGAGTTCCCGCCGGTCATGACGCAGGTGATGTCCACCGCCGGCCACACCACCCCGGTGCAGACCAACTGCCAGAACAGCGCCAACAACACCAACTGCCGCACGACCGGCGGCCAGTACGTTCCGCCCACCTACCGGATGGTCGACCAGGCGCGGGAGCCGCGGGACCGCGCGATCGCCGCCTGCCTGGTGGAGCATGGCTGGCGCCGGGCGGAATGAAGCAACGGCCGCCAGGATGACCCTGGCGGCCGTGCAGTCTCCGTGAGGCGTAGGCGCCTCACGAACGGGATGTCAGGCCGAATGCCTCAGCGCGAAGGCGTGGCGCTGACCTTGTCCAGCAGCGCGGACGCCGCGTTCACGCAGGCCTGCATCGGCTCGTTCTCCGCGCAGCGGATGCGGATGCGGGTATCGCCGTGCTGGATGGAGAACGACGCGGCCTTGGAGGGCGGGCCGAAGCGGTGCGGGCCATGCATGCCGGGGCCACGATGCAGGCCACGCTCGCCAGGACCACGCTCACCAGGACCACGGGCCTCGGTGCGCGGCGCCGGGCCTTCCACCTGCGGCGGGCCACCGGCCGGCGGCTGCGGTGCCTGGGCCATCGCGACGCCGGTGGCGCCCAGCATGACCAGACCAGCGCCGAGCATCAGGATCTTCTTCATGGTTTACCCTTTCATTCTTGCGGCAGGCAGTGTGGAAACACCGCCCTGACGACCATTCAATTGCTAGCGGCAAATGAACGCGTCGTCCCGAAAGAAGTTGTGAGCAAATGTTTCGAGATCAGTACTACGTTTGTAACCCCGAAAACCCACGCAGAAAATCGAGTTCTTTTTTCTACGCCAATTCTGCCATGAATTCGCCGCAGCATACATAGGCGCGGCACGGTGGGGCGGAAGACTTGCTTCCGCCCCCTGCCCCGATTACTCGGCGGCAGCGCCGTGGTGAAGTGCGGCCGTCTCGGCGGAAATCAAGCCGTTCTTCAGATCGGACGCCACCTTCGCCGGGTCACGCTCCACCGGCGCACCCAGGCCGCCACCGCCGGGGGTCAGCACCACCAGCCGCTCACCGGCCGGGATGACCTGCAGGCCCTTGCCACGCAGCACCTGGCCGGAGCCGAGCCCGACATAGCCGGCCGCGCCGTCCGCGCCACCATCCCGCCCGCGCGGCGGGTACTGGATGCGGTCGAACGCCGCCAGCAGCTCGAACGGCGCGTCGTCCCGGTTCTCGATCTCCATGATCTGGCCGAGGCCGCCGCGATACCGCCCGGCGCCGCCGGAATCCGGGCGGAACTCCTTGCGCCAGAACATCAGCGGGGACTGGATCTCCGCGATCTCCACCGGCGTCCCATGCACGCCGGAGGGATAGGCGGCCGCCGAGAGCCCATCCTGCGCCGGGCGGCCGCCGGTACCGCCATTGGTGGTGATGGCCAGCGCATAGCCATGGTTCGGCCCGTAGCCGGCCGGACGCGTGCCACGCACGGCGATGTTCCAGAGGCAGGAGGTGCCCTCCGCCGGCACCCGGTCCGGGATCGCCTGCCGCAGGCAGCCGAACACCATGTCCGGCAACATCTGCCCGATGATGTGACGGGACGAGACCGGCGCCGGCTTCTCCGCATTCAGGATGGCGCCCGCGGGGGCCGAGACGGTCAAGGGTGCCAGCGAACCTGCGTTGTTCGGGATCTGCGCCGCAACGACGCAGCCCAGCCCGAACACCGTATAGGCGGTGGTGTAGGCGATCGGCACGTTGATGCCGCGCCGCGCCGCGTCCGAGGTGCCGGTGTAGTCGACGTGGATGCTGTCCTCGCCGATGGTCAGCTTCGCCTTCAGCTCCAGCGGGTGGTCGTAGCCATCCACCATCATGCTGTAGGACCAAGTGCCCTTCGGCAGTTTCGCGATCTCCGCCAGCACCGCCTCGCGCGAGCGGGCGATGATGTGCTCGGCCAGCGGGTCCAGCGTATCGATGCCGAACTCCTCCATCATGGCGGAGAGCGCGCGGGCACCGACGTCGTTGCAGGCGGCCAGGGAATAGGTGTCGCCCTCAGTATCCACCGGCAGGCGGGTATTGGCGCGGATCATCGCCATCAGCGTCTCATTGACCTGACCCTGGTCGATGAGCTTCAGCATCGGGATGTAAAGGCCTTCCATGAAGACATCGCTGGCTTCAGGCCCGTTGCCGAGGCCGCCAATGTCCATCAGGTGGCTGGTGCAGGAGAACAGGCCGACCAGTTTGCCGCGATGGAAGGCGGGCGTGGTGATGACGAAGTCGTTCAGGTGCCCCGTGCCCATCCACGGGTCGTTGGTGATGTAGGCGTCGCCTTCCTTCATCGTCTCGACCGGGAAGTGACGGATGAAATGCTTCACCGCCTCGGCCATCGAGTTGATGTGGCCGGGCGTGCCCGTCACCGCCTGCGCCAGCATCCGCCCCTTCAGGTCGAACACGCCGGCGGAGATGTCCTCGCATTCCCGCACGATCGGGCTGAAGGCGGTGCGGATCAGCACCTGCGCCTGCTCGCCGACGACGGCGATCAGGCGGTTCCACATGATCTGCAGGTCGATCAAGCCGGGCTGGGCGCTCATGCCGCCTTCCTTTCCATCACGATGCAGCCGGCGCCATCGATATGCGCGTCGAAGCTGGCGGATACGTAGGTCGTCGTCTCATCCTCGGCGATCACCACCGGTCCAGGCACCACGGCCCCCGGCGGCATGGCGTTGCGCTGGTACACCGGCACCTCGACGCGCTTCTCGCTGCGGCCATCGAAGATCCAGCGGACGCCGGTGGGCGCCGGCGCCTCGGCCACGCCGACTGCCGGCATCACCTCCGGCTTCTTCGCCTCGGTGGAGACCAGCACGGACCAGTTCAGCACCTCGATCGCCGCCTTCGGGATGATGCGTGCGAACTGGGAGGCGTACTCGGCCTCGAAGATCCGGCGCAGCTCCGGCACGTCGTCCACCGTCAGCTCCCGGTTCGGCAGCAGGACGGTGATTTCGTGGCCCTGGCCGACATAGCGCATGAAGGCCATGCGGCGTTCGAACAACGGCGCGCCCTGGGCGCCCGGCTCCACCAGCGCGCGCGCGGCCGCCGTCATTTCCGTGAAGAGTGACGAAACCGAACCACTATCAAAGCTTTCATCCACCCGCGCATGGCGGGAGCGGACGATCTCATAGGCCACCGGCGCCGCCAGGAATCCCACGGCCGAGCCGACGCCCGCATTGGGCGGCACCAGCACACGGCTGACGCCCACCTTCTCCGCCACCCGGGCCGCGTGCAGCGGCGCGGCGCCACCAAAGGCGATCATGGTATGCTGGCCGATCACCGCGCCACGCTCCGCCGCATGGACGCGGGCGGCGCTGGCCATGTTCTCGCACACCATCTCATACACGGCGTAGGCGGACATCTCGGCGGAAAGGCCCAGCTTGTCACCGATATGCGCCTTCAGGGCGCCGAGCGAGAGGTCGTCCCGCAGCGTCATGGTGCCGCCCGCGAAGCCCTTGGGCTCGATCAGCCCCATCGCCACGTCGGCATCCGTCACCGCCGGCCGCGTGCCGCCCTGCCCGTAGCAGGCCGGGCCGGGAACGGAGGAGGCGCTCTCCGGCCCCACCGCCACGCGCTGCATCGCATCCACCTGCGCGATGGAGCCACCGCCGGCACCGATCTCGACCATCTCGATCACAGGGATGCGCAGCGGCAGGCCGGAGCCCTTCAGGAAGCGCGCCGTCCGGTCCACCTCGAAGAAGCGGGACGTCGCCGGCTCGCCCTTCTCGATCAGGCAAACCTTGGCGGTGGTGCCGCCCATGTCGAAGGACAGCACGCGCTGCTCATTCGCCCGCAGCGCCACCTGCGCGGCGAAGATGGCACCGCCGGCCGGGCCGGATTCCACCAGCCGCACCGGGAATTTCTGCGCCGTCTCCAGCGCCGTCAGCCCACCACCCGAGGTGACGAGGTAGGTGGCACCGCGATACTGCCGCGCCTGCAACGCCGCCGCCATGCGGCCGAGATAGCCTTCCATCAGCGGCTGCACATAGGCGTTGGCAACAGCGGTGGAAGTCCGCTCGTACTCGCGCACCTCCGGGCAGACCTCGTGCGCCATGGTGATGGCCAGGCCCGGCAGCAGCGCCTTCAGCACCGCCGCCGCCTGCTGCTCATGCGCCGGGTTGGCGTAGGCATGCAGGAAGGCGAAAGCGACGCTCTGCACGCCCGCCTTCTCCAGTTCCGGTGCCAGCGCGGCGACTGCCGCCTCATCCAAAGGCAGGCGGACGATGCCCTCGGCATCCACCCGCTCCGGCACCGTGAAGCGCAGCGCGCGCGGCACCAGCGGGCGCGGCTTCTCCAGCGTCAGGTCATACTGGTCGTACCGGCTCTCGGTGCCGATCTCCAGCACGTCGCGGAAGCCCTCGGTGGCGACCAGCGCCGTCTTCGCCCCGCGCCGCTCGATGATGGCGTTGGTGGCCAGGGTGGTGCCATGCACGAACACATCTATGTCGGAGAAATGCAGCCCCGCATCCTCCAGCACCAGCCCGATGCCTTGCAGCACCCCTTCCTCCGGCGCCGCGGGCGTGGTCAGGACCTTGCGGGTACGCCGCGTGCCGCCTGCATCCAGGACGACATCAGTAAAGGTTCCGCCAATATCAGCGGCCAACCGGACGGGTGGCGAGGTCTGCAACACGGCAACTCCCAGGATATCGTCGCTGGAGCGTGGCGGCCTGCGGCGGGATCGCCAACCGGCCGGAACCACGCAGTCAAACAGAAGCCCAGAACGTGGCATGGTGAATCCGCCACGGACCAGGAGCTTACCGTTTAGCAATCGATATGCCAGAGGCTCCCTCGCAGATACCGCAAGCCCAGCGCCACGGTTCCGTCCGTGTAGCCGGCGCCCAGCGCCTGCGCCGTAGGCGTTTCCGCGTGCGATGCCAGCCAGGCGGTCAGCACCATGCGCCGCAGCATGACGAAAGCGGGCAGCATCCGCACATCCGCCGCCGACAGCGGCGCCACCTGCCGGTAGCCGCCGACCCAGGCGCGCAGCAGCGCCGGCACCACGGGCTCATGCTCCATGAAGCTGACGGCGGCGGCGAAGTCGTAGAGGTACCAGCAGAAGCCGCAATCATCGAAGTCGATGACGCCGAGCCGCTCACCCTCCACCAGCAGATTGGTCAGGCGCAGGTCGGCATGCACCAGGCCGAACCGCTCCGGCCCGTCACCATATTCCAGCAGGTCTGCCCGCAACTGTTCCGCCACCCCGGCCAGCACGGCAGCCCCACCCGCATCCAGCCCGATGGCGGCCCGCCAGGGGCCCCAATGTGGCGCATCGCCCAGCATGGTGCTGAAATCCCACCGCTTGCGGTTGAAGCCGGGTGGGCGCCGCCAGCCCCTGCCCTGCGCATGCAGCCGCGCCGTGAGGCCGCCCAGCCGCGCGAACCACGGCCCCAGCGCGCCATTCTCCTGCGGCTCCACGCCCGGCATGTACGCGAAGGCCACTGCGTGGCGCAGCACCGCGCCATCCGGCAACACCTGCAACAGGCGCCCATCCCGCCCTGGCAGCGGCGCCGGCGTCTCTACTACCGCCTCGGCGCGCAGGGCGCTGATCCAGGCCAGTTCCGATTCCATCTCCGCCCGTTGGTGGTAGCCCTGGCGGTACACCCGCAGCACAACCCGCCGCCCGTCCGCCTCGGCCAGGAAGGTCGCGTTCTCGGAGACGTTGAGCAAGGACAGCGCCGCCGTGGCCGGCAGGTTCCAGCGTGGCAGCGCCACCCGCACCAGGGCCCGTAGATGCTCCAGGAAGGGCGGATCGTACATCAGGCGGCGGATAGCGGATCGGCCACCCGGCGCGAAGAGGCTAAGAAAGCCGGCTACCTGCCCTCAGGCCTGGCCGGCGGCGCCGAAGCGGGTGATGCGGAACGGCTCCAGCGGAATATCCGTCCGCCCATCCAGCACCAGCTCGCTCATGATGGCGCCGATGGCAGGGCCCAGCTGGAAGCCGTGGCCGGAAAAGCCGAAGGCGTGGAACAGGCCCGGCGTGGTGCTGCTGGGGCCGATCACCGGAATCCGGTCCGGCATCTGCCCGTCGATGCCGGACCAGGAGCGGATGACCTGCACCCCTTCCAGCGCAGGCACCAGGGCGATGGCCAGCGCCGCCGCCTCCATCGTCACTTCCGGGATGGGGCGGGACCACGGCGTCTGGCCGGGCTGGCCCGGATCGCTCTCCCCATGCCCGCCGCCGATGATGACGTTGCCGCGCGGGATCTGCCGCAGATACACGTTGCCGCCGACCACGCCGAGATTGGGCTCGATGAAATAGCCCATCGGCTCCGTCACCAGCATGTTGGGGCTGAGCGGCACGATCGGCACCGCCTCCCCGAACGCTTCCGCCACCCGGCCGCCCCAGAAGCCGGCCAGGTTGAGCAGGACCGGCGCGACGAACACGTCCCCGGCGGCGGTGCGCAGGCGGAAATCGGCACCGTCATGCGCGTAGTCCATCACCTCCGTCCGCTCATGCAGCGTGGCGCCGGCATCGCGGGCGGCGCGGGCCAGGGCCGGCGTCATCAGCCGCGGATTGGCGGAGCCATCCTCCGGCGCGAAGGACCCCGCCAGCACCTTCGGCCCCAGCCACGGGTACTCGCCATGCAGGGCATTACGGCCGATCATCCGCAGCGGCAGCCCGTGCTGCTTCGCCACGTCCAGGTAGGCGATGAGGTTGGCTTCCTCCGCGTCGTCGCGCGCCAGCTTCAGGTGGCCGGTGACGGTGAATTCCGCCTCCGTCCCCGCCAGCTGCTTCATCCGCCCCCAGATCTCGCGCGACTTGCGCGCGATGGGCAGTTCCGCCGGGTTGCGCCCCTGCTGCCGCACCCCGCCGTAATTGACGCCGGAAGCCTGGCCACCGACCAGCCCGCGTTCCAGCAGCACCACCCGGCTGCCACGCAGCGCCAGGTGCAGCGCGGCGGAACACCCCGCACCCCCACCACCGACGATCAGTACATCGCAACGCGTCTCGGTCATGGCGTGGCCGTCAGGGGTATGGGCTTCACCGGGGCCTGGCCGCGCAGGCGGCCGACCTCGGCCACGCTGCAGCCCAGTTGCGCCGCCAGGATCTCGGCCGCCGCGGCGCCGCAGACGCGGCCCTGGCAGCGGCCCATGCCGGCGCGGCTGATCGCCTTGGCGCGGTTCAGCTCCGGTGCCGGGATCGCCGGGCCGGTGGTGGTGGCGCGCAACTCGCCCACCGTCAGCCCCTCGCACCGGCAGAACAGCGCGTCGTCCGGCAGGCCGGCGGCGAGGTGCGAGGGAAACGGAAAGGCCTTCTCCAGCGCCACGCGGAAGCGGCCGAGGCTGGCCAGTTTGCGGTCCAGCGCCGCTGTTTCCACCCTGCGTCCCGCATCCTGTAGCAGCGCCAGCGCGGCGCGCGCACCGGCCACTTCCGCCACCTCGGCACCGCCGATGCCGCTGCCGTCGCCCGCCAGGTAGATGCCTGTCACCGGCGTGCGCCCGGCGGCATCGCGGCGCGGCACCCAATTGTGCTGCGCCGCATCAAACACAAAGGGAATACCGGCCAGGTCGGCCAACTGCGCCTCCGGCTTCAGCCCCCAGCCGAGCCCGACCGCATCGCATTCCACCCGGTGCACGCCGCCCTTGGCGTCGCGCCAGGAGAGACCGGACACCGAGCCAGCGCCCTCGATCGCCAGCGGCGTCACGCCCTCCGCGATGCGGATGCCGTGCGCGCGCAGCCAGCCGATATAGTACAGGCCCTTGGCGAAGGTGGCCGGCCCGCGCAGCATCCCTGGCGCCGCCGCCAGCTTGGTGGCGAAGCGCGTGGTATCCAGCACCGCCACGACCTCCGCTCCCGCCTTGGCGTACTGGTAGGCCACCAGCCACAGCAACGGCCCGCTGCCCAGGAAAGCCACGCGCTGCCCGATGCCGCAGCCCTGGGATTTCAGCGCGATCTGCGCGCCGCCCATGGTGGTCACGCCCGGCAGCGTCCAGCCCTTCACCGGCACCACGCGGTCCATCGCGCCGGTGCAGAGAATGGCAGCGTCGTATTCCACCACGCCCTGCCGCCCGGCGCTCAAGGTGCTGAGCTGCCTCTGGCCGGGGCGGATGTTCCAGACCAGCGTCTCCGGCCGCCAGTCGGCGCGGGGCTTGGCGGCATCCAGCGCGGCGTGCAGCGCGGTGGCCCGCGGTGCCTCGAACCCATATAGCGTCTTCGCATCCCGCCGCAGGCCGGCGGGCGGGCGCTGGTAGATTCGCCCGCCGCCATCCATCGCCTCGTCGATCCACACGGGGCGGATATCGTGCGCCAGCAGCGCCTCCACCGCACGCACGCCGGCCGGCCCGGCCCCCACCACCGCGACCTTCATCCGCGCCGCACCTTCATCCCGTCCTTCGCCAGCGTGGCACAGGCGCGCACCCGGCCAAGGCCTTCCACCACCACCCAGCAATCCTGGCAGGCGCCCATCAGGCAGAAGCCGGCGCGGTGGCCATCGCCGAACTCGCTGTCCCGCAAATGCCCGGCGCCGCCGGCCAGCAACGCGGTCAACACCGTATCGCCTTCCAGCGCGGCGAGGCCGCTGCCCTCCAGCGTCAGGTGCAGCGTCGCACGGTCGGTATCGCGCAGGCGAACCAGCTTCAAAGCGTATCCTCATGCCGGCAGTTCACCAGCAGTTCCGCGACCGATGCGGTGTTGGAAAGCTGCAACAGCGTCTCCACCAGCAGCGCCAGGTCCTCGGGGCGGGACATCTGGTCGCGCGGCCACTTGGTCACCTGCGCCGTCATGTCGGTATCGACGAAGCCGGGGCACAGCGCCGTGGCGCGGATGCCGTGTTCCCAGCCCAGCCGCCGCACTTCCTGCGTCAGTGCCATGACGGCGAACTTGCTCATGGCGTAGCCAAGATTGTCGTTCCGCACCCGCTTGCCGGAGAGCGAGGCGATGTTGACCACCCGACCCTCCCCCGCCGCCACCAGATGCGGCCATGCCGCGCGGATCACCTGCACCGGCGCCATGGCGTTGACCGAGAACATCTCCTGGAAGGCATCGTCCGGCCCTTCCAGCAGCGAGGCACGCGGGTTGATGCCGGCGGCGTTGATCAGCGCATCGACCCGGCCGAAGCGCTCCACCGTGCCCTGCACCCAGGACGCCGCGCTACCCTGCCGCGTCGCGTCGTAGGCGAAGCCGGTGCTGCCGGCGGGCGCGCGGGCGATATCCCGCACCCCCGCGCTGATCTGGCAGCCCGCCGCCAGCAGCCGTTCCGCCACCGCGCGCCCGATGCCGCGCGCGGCACCGGAGACCATCACCACCTTGCCGGCAATCTCCCGCATCTCAGCCGACCGTCGCCGTCTCGAAAGTCAGGCCGGAATAGAAGGTCAGCGCTCCGGGCAGGTTCTTGAAGCCGGTGACGTCCTTCTTCATCGCGTAGCCCTGGCTGCGCCAGGTCAGCCCGGCGATGGGCGCCTGCTCGATCGCCACCTTCTCCATCTCCCGGTAGATCGCCCGGCGCTTCTCCGCATCGAACTCGGCCCGGCCTGCCGCCAGCAGCTCGGTGATCTTGTCGATCTTCAGCCCGAAGCTGCGGACATAGGAGGGCGAGAGCGATCCATCGATGAAGTTGGTGATGCCGTCTGGGTCGTTGCTATCCGCCGCCGTGCCCATCACCGCCATGTCGTACTGGCCACGGTTGCCGATGGCGACGCGGGTGGACCAGTCCGGCAGGTTCAGCTCCGCCTTGATGCCGACGGCGGCCAGGTGGTTCTGCACCACCTCCGCCGTATCCTTGTGCATGCCATACTGCGCGGTGGAGAGCAGGCCGCAGGAGAGGCCGTTGGGGAAACCGGCCTCGGCCAACAGGCGCTTCGACAACTCGGGGTCGTAGCGCCAGCCATCCTTGAACTCGGCGTTGTAGTAGGCGGAGGATTCGGCGATCGGCAATTGCTCCAGCGCCGAACCGCGGCCGAAGAATGCCGCCTTCACCAGCTCGTCCCGCCGCACCGCATGCGCCACGGCCTTGCGCACCCGCGCATCGTTGAAGGGCGGTTTGCTGCCGTTGAACACCAGGAACATGAAGGCGCCGTCCACCGCATCCAGCGACAGGGCGGGGTTGGCGGTGATGGCATCCATCGCCTGCCACGGCACGTATTCGATCAGGTCCAGGTCGCCCGATTGCAGGGCGGAGACGCGCAGATTCTCGTCCGAATAGGCGATGACGCGCAGGCCCTTCAGCTTCGGCAGGCCCGGCTTGTAGAAATTCGGGTTGGCCTCGAAATCCAGCGACGTCCCGCGCTCCTGCGCCTTCAGCACGAAGGGCCCGGCGCCGGAGGGGCTGGCGCGGTCGGAATTGCGGGAAATGATGGGCAGGTGGTAGCTGGCCAGCATCACCGGCAGCGTCACCACCGGCGTCTTGGTCACGATGCGCACGGTGCGGTCGTCAGGCGTCTCGACGCGCTCGACATTCTGCATCTCGGTGCGGAAGAAGGCGGTGGAGCGCTCGCCCGCCACCTGCTCGATCGTCCATTTGACGTCGGCGGAGGTCACCTTCTCGCCGTTCTGGAACTTGGCGTCGCGCAGCTTGAACACCCAGGCATGGGTACCGTCCTGCGCCCAGGACTCCGCCAGCTCCCCGCGCAACGTACCGTCATCGGCATAGGAGGTCAGGCCGCGATACATCAGCAGCTTCATCGTCGCCGCCGCCGTGCCGCTATTGGCCCAAGGCTGGATGGTGGGCGGGAAGCTGGAAAGGCCGAAGGTCAGCACGCCCGGCGTACGGGCGCGGGCACCCGGCACGCGCAGGAAGGGCAGTACGGCGGCGCCGGCCATGATGGCACGGCGGGAGAGAGTCGGAGGCATCGGTGCAGTCTCCTGGCTACTCGGGTTCAGCATGAACCGGGCCTCGCCCGGCACTCTCTCTCCCCGGGCGGCGCGGCCTGCTTGCAGGCTGCGCCGCGCGGTTCTCAGGCGTAGGCCTGCTTCGCGCGCGTGGCGCTGATCACGCCCTCGGCCACGTCTCGCGCCACGGCATCCTCCGGGCGGGCGGCGGGCGGGCCGTAGCCGCCGGCGCCGGGGCTGACGACGGCGAACCACTGCCCCGCCTTCAGCGCCGCCGCTTCCTTCCTGAACTCGACGCCCGGGCCGCATTCCACCGCGCCGCGCGCACCTTCCCCGCCGCCCAGCAGCCCCCAGCTCTGGGACCGCAGGCGGGAGACGTCGACGCGCACCAGGCAGTCCCGGTCGGCGCGATACACCCGCCGCAGGCCCATGCCGCCACGATGCGTGCCGACGCCGCCGGAATCCTGCACCAGCTCGTAGCGCATCAGCGTCAGCGGGTACTCGATCTCCAGCGCCTCGACCGGCAGGTTGGAGGTGTTGGTGGCATGCACGTGGATGCCGTCCAGCCCATCCTTCGTCGCCCGCGCGCCACCGCCGCCGCCCATCGTCTCCAGATACACCCAGGTGCTGCCATCCGCCTTCTGGCCAATGAAGGTGGCGACCGTGCAGGCGGAGTTGGAACACGCCGTCACCCGCTCCGGCACCGCCTGCGCCAGCGCGCCGAGGATGAGGTCGGACACGCGCTGGCAGGTCTGCACCCGCCCGTTCACCGCCGCCGGATGCACGCAGTTCAGCACGCTGCCTTCCCGCGCCGTGATACTCAGTGGCCGCGCCAGCCCGGCATTGGGCAGGATCGTCGGGTCCACGACCGACTTCACCACGTAGTAGGCGGTGGCCAGCAGCGCCGTGTAGGTCATGTTCAACCCGGCGCGCAGCTGGTCCGGCGCATCGAAATCCAGCGTCATGCTGTCGCCGGCGATGGTGGCCGTCACGCGCAGCGGCAGGTTGTAGTCGATCTCGGGGTTGTCGAAGACATCCTCGAAATGCCAGGTACCGTCGGGCATGGCGGCGATGCCGGCGCGCATCTTGCGCTCGGCATAATCCAGCAGTGCGTCGGCTGCGGCCAGCACGACATCTGCGCCATACTTGGCGCACAGGCCCTGGAAGCGCTGCACGCCCACCCGGTTGGCCGCCATCTGCGCCCGCAGGTCGGACAGGCGCTCATGCGGTACCTGGCAGTTCAGCAGGATGAGGTTCTGGATATCCTCCTGCAGCACGCCCTGGCGATACAGCCGCACCGGCGGAATCCGCAGGCCTTCCTGATAGATATGCGCGTGCCCGCGATCGGCGAAATCCGAGTGATGCGCCAGGTTGACCGTCCAGGCGACGATCTTGCCATCGACGAAGATCGGCTCCGCCAGCACGATGTCCGGCAGGTGGGTGCCGCCGCCTTCATAGGCGTCGTTGCCGACGAACACGTCGCCCGGCCGCATGTCCTCGACGCGGTGCTTCCGCATGATGTGCGGGATGATGCCGATGAAGCTGCCCAGGTGGATGGGGATGTGCTCCGCCTGGCACAGCGTCTCCCCCGCCGCGTTGAACAGGGCGGTGGAGCAGTCCCGCCGCTCCTTGATGTTCGTGGAGTAGGAGGCGCGGATCAGCGCCTCGCCCGTCTCCTCGACAATCGAGGACAGCGCGGCGCCGATGACCTCGACGGTGATCGGGTCCAGCACGGGCGCGGTGGCCTGGGACACAGCCTGGCTCATGCCACGACCTCCAGGATGAGGTTGAGGTAAGGGTCGACGCGCGCGGACATGCCCGGCGGTACCACTGTCGTCGTATCCATCTGCTCGACGATGGCGGGGCCGGCGAAGCGGTGGCCCGGCTTCAGCTCGTCACGGCTATAGATCGGCGTCGGCACGAAATCCTGCGCTTCCGGGAACCAGACCGGGCGCTGGCCGGTGATGGCGCCGGAAGCATCAGGCCCCGCATCCGGGTAGCGCAACAGCTCGGCCTTCTTCACCAGCCCCGTGGCTTCCAGCCGCAGGGTGACGACCTGCACGGCCTCCCCCTCGGCGATGAAGCCGTAGCGCTGGCGGTGCAGTTCCTCGAACCCGGCGGCCAGCGCGTCCAGCGTCGCGGCCGTTACCGGCCCTTCCGGCAGCGGCACGGCCAGCTCGTAGTTCTGTCCAGCGTAGCGCATATCGGCGGTGCGGGTCAGCTGGCGGTTGGCGGGGGCGATGTCCTCATGCTCGAACCACTCCTCCGCCCGCGCCGTCAGTGTCGCGAAGCCATCGGCCACCTCGCCGATCGAGCCCGGCGCCAGCGGCAGCAGCTTCGTCGCGGCGAAATCGGCGCGCAGATCGGTCAGCAGCAGGCCCATGGCGCAGAGGATGCCGGGATTGCGCGGCACCAGCACGCGCTTCATGTCCAGCTCCTTCGCCAGCCGCGCCGCGTAGAGCGGGCCGCCGCCGCCGAAGGCCATCAGCGTGAAGTCGCGCGGGTCATGCCCACGCTGCACCGAGATCACCCGGATCGCCCGCGCCATGTTGGCGGTGACGACGGAGAGAATGCCCTGCGCCGTCTCCATCAGCCCCAGGCCGAGCTGATCCGCCAGACGCTGGATGGACGCCTTGGCCAGGTCCTGCCGGATCGGCATGCGCCCACCCAGCAGATGCGTCGGGTTCAGCGTCTGCAACACCACGTTGGCATCGGTGGTCGCCGGCTCGGTGCTGCCCTTGTCGTAGCAGACCGGGCCCGGGAAGGCGCCGCAGGAACGCGGCCCGACCTTCAGCAGGCCGCCGGCATCGACATGCGCGATGGAGCCGCCGCCGGCACCCACCGTGTGGATGTCCAGCATCGGGGCCTTGATCGGGTAGCCATGCACCACCGCTTCGCTGGTCAGCCGGCACTGGCCGCCCTGCAACAGCGCCACGTCGGTGGAGGTACCGCCCATGTCGAAGGTGATCAGGTCCTCGAACCCGGCCAGCTCGCCGATCACCTGCGCGCCCACCACACCCGTGGAAGGGCCGGACAGCACCGTCCGCACCGGCAGGCCGGCGGCGGCCGAGAAGCTGATGACACCGCCATTGGACTGCGTCAGATGCGGCGTCGCTGTCATCCCTAGCCCTTCCAGGCGCGGCGTCAGCTTCTCGATATAGGACCGCATCACCGGCCCCAGATACGCATTCAACACCACGGTGGAGAGCCGCTCATACTCGCGGAATTCGGGCGCGATCTCATGCCCCGCGCTGATGAAGGCGTCCGGCATCTCCTCGCGCAGGATCTGCACCGCCCGCGCCTCATGCTCCGGCCGGATGAAGCCGTAGAGGAAGGAGACGGCGACCGCCTTCACCCCAGCCTCGCGCAGCGCCACGGCGGCCTGGCGCATCTTCGCCTCGTCCAGCGCGGTATCGATGCTGCCATCGTGGCGCACACGCTCGGGCACTTCCTGGCGCAGGTCGCGCGGCACCAGCACCGGCGGCTTGTCCGCCTGCATGTCGTACAGGTCCGGGCGCTTCTGGCGGCCGATCTCCAGCAGATCGCGGAAGCCGTCGGTGGTGACCAGGCCGGTCTTCACGCCACGATGCTGGATCAGCGCATTGGTTGCCACCGTGGTGCCATGGCCGAAATAGGTAACGGCTGCGGCAGGCTGGTCGCCCGCTTCCGGCACCACGCGGCGCATGCCTTCCTCGACGCCCTGGGCAATGCCGCGGGATGGGTCGTCGGGCGTGGAGGAGACCTTCCACACCTCGACGCGGCCATCATCCTCGTCGAACAGGCAGACATCCGTGAAGGTGCCGCCGGAATCCACCCCGACCCGCCAACGCGCCATTCTTCAGCCTCCTCGCGGCATCTCCCGCATGCGGGGGCCACGTCCCGGCCAAACTCTTCGCCTTGATTTGGCTGGCGTCCAGTATAAATTTCATCCACTGACAGTCGGGACGTCATAATTTCAACATACGGAATTATGCCGTTTCACAGGACGAGAGTTGCGCCCCGAGGAGTGGCCATGGACACCACCGGCAGCCTGCCGCGCGGCCTGCAGATCCTGCGCCTTCTCGGCGACGGCGGCCCCGACGGCCAACGTCTCAGCGACATCGCCGAGGCCGCCGGACTGCCACGCCCCACCGCGCACCGCCTGCTGCGGATGCTGGTGGCGGAGGGGTTCGTGGAGCACGACGCCGCCGCCCGCCGCTACCGCCTCAGCCTGGAGTTGTTCCTGCTGGCCGCCCGCGCCGGTAACCCCACCGGGTTGCGGGACCTCTGCCGCCCCGCCCTGCTGCGGCTGACCGCATCCCTGGGCGAGACGGTCTTCCTGCTGGTCCATAATGGCTACGACGCCATCTGCATCGACCGCAGCGCCGGGCCGCTGCCCATCCGCTCCTTCACCGGCGATATCGGCGGGCGGGTCCCGCTCGGCCTCGGCCAGGGCTCCACCGCTATCCTGGCCTGCCTGCCGGAGGAGGAGCGCGAAGACATCATCCGCCACAACCTGCCGATCATCCGCAATCTCGGCGGCTCGGACGAACCGGTGCTGCGGGCCGAGATCACCCGCGTAAGGCGGGAAGGCTACTCCATCATGCCTGGCGTACTGCCCGGCATGGCCGGCCTCGGCGTGCCGCTGCTGGACCGCGATGGCCGCGCCGTCGCCGCCCTCAGCATCGGCACCACCACGGATCGCCTGGGCACCGACCGCCGGGACCTGGTGGCCAACCTGCTGCGCGCCGAAGCCAACGCCATCGCCCCGCGCCTCAACCCGTTCGACCCCGCCCTGCGGCGGGCCGGCGCGGCGATGGAGGCGAGCGTAGCGCGGTGAGGTAGAGACGAAGGCTGGGGAAGGAATTCCCCCAGGCCCCCATCTTTTTTCTGCGAGTCAAGCGCACCTTAGAACTGGAGAGGTGGCGCCTCAGACGATTTTAAAACATCACGCGGGCTCAGCTGTCCGCCGCGGGATATTTTGGACCTCCGCCCCGGTTTCCACATAACGCAACCTCCGCCGCGGCAGTGCCCACCAAACTCGAAGACATAAAGAAGGGATCCGGGGAATCCCTTCCCTGGCCTTCTCCACCCCCACCGCGTGCCACGCCGACTTCAGGCGCGTCGCCACATAAAGGCGGCTCAACAGCCCGCCCATGAAAAAGGCCGGGGAATCGCTTCCCCGGCCTTCCTTCGATCAAAGCGTCGGCTCACTCCGCAGCGGCGGGGGCCGTGCTGGCCGGCAGCGGCAGGGCGTCGCCGGTCATGGCGGCGTCCAGGCGGTCCTTGTCCAGCTCGCCCTCCCAGCGCGCCACCACGATCGTCGCGACGGCGTTGCCGACCAGGTTGGTCAGCGCCCGGCACTCGGACATGAAGCGGTCGATGCCCAGGATCAGCGCCATGCCGGCCACGGGGACCGAGGGCACGACGGAGAGCGTCGCCGCCAGGGTGATGAAGCCCGCGCCGGTAATGCCGGCCGCGCCCTTGGAGGACAGCATGGCCACCAGCAGCAGCAGGATCTGGTCACCCCAGCTCAGCGGAATGTCGGTGGCCTGCGCGATGAACAGCGCCGCCAGCGTCATGTAGATGTTGGTGCCATCCAGGTTGAAGCTGTACCCGGTGGGGATGACGAGGCCGACGACGGACTTCTTGCAGCCCGCGCGCTCCATCTTCTGCATCAGCGTCGGCAGCGCGGCTTCCGAGGAAGACGTGCCGAGCACCAGCAGCAGCTCCTCCTTGATGTACTTGATCAGCTTGATGATCGAGAAGCCGTTGTAGCGCGCCACCGCACCCAGCACGACCAGTACGAAGATCAGCGAGGTCAGGTAGAAGGTCCCGACCAGGAAGGCCAGGTTGATGACGGAGGAGATGCCGTAGCGGCCAATGGTGAAGGCCATGGCGCCGAAGGCACCGATTGGCGCGGCCTTCATCAGGATGCCGACCAGCGTGAAGATCGGCGCCGTCAGCGCGTGCAGGAAGTTCAGCACCGGCGTGGCGCGCTCCCCCACCATCGCCAGGGAGATGCCGAACAGCACGGCGAAGAACAGCACCTGCAGGATATCGCCCGAGGCGAAGGCACCGACGATGGTCGTCGGGATGATGTTCATCAGGAAGCCGGTGATGGTCTGCTCATGCGCCTGGGCGGCGTAGCCCTGCACGGCCTTGGCATCCAGCGTCGCCGGGTTGATGTGCAGCCCGTAGCCCGGCTGCACGATGTTGCCGACAATCAGGCCGACGATCAGCGCCAGGGTGGAGAAGCAGAGGAAGTAGAGCATCGCCTTGCCGGCGACGCGCCCGACCTTCGTCAGGTCGCTCATGCCGGCGATGCCGGTGGCCACGGTCAGGAAGATCACCGGGGCGATGATCATCTTCACCAGCTTGATGAAGGCGTCGCCCAACGGCTTCATCGCCGTGCCCTCCTCCGGCCAGAAATGGCCGAGGGCGATGCCGAGGGCGATGGCCACCAGCACCTGGAAATACAGGTGCTGGTAGAGGCGCTTCGGGGGCTGGTGCCTGGTCTCCGCCGGGGCGGTGAAAGTCGCCATGTCGTTTCCTCGTGGGACGGCCCCGCCACGCCCTTGCCGGCGCCCAGAGCCCCAGTCCTTGAAATGGTTGGGCTGTGATGGTCGGCGGTCGTGCGGCCGCCTCGGCTGCTGCTTTCGCAAGCGGCGTGCCAACGGTGCAGGCAGCGGAAAACATGGAAAAGACATATGATTCATGTTTCCGGCGGCGGCTCCTTGTGCGGAAATCCGCTCGTGGCCCCACCTTCGAGTGTGGTAAACCGCACAGATATGCCCGCTTCGAACCCCCGAACCCTCCTGCGCCGCCGGCGTGCGGATCAGCGCGCCGCCGGCCGGCTGGGGCTGTTGCTGCTGGCCGGCGCCGCATCCCTGGTGCTGGCGTGGTTCAGCGGCCAGGCCGCCCGGCGCCAGGCGGGGGAGGAACTGACCGGCCAGGCCGCCACCACCGCCACGCTGAACGCCGCGGTGCTGCGCAGTGAGCTGGAGAAGCAGCGCTCCCTGCCGTTCGTCCTGGCCCAGGACCCGGATCTGCTGGCCGCGCTGGCCCAGCCGGACGGGGCGACCTTCGCCACGCTGAACCGGAAGCTGGAAACGCTGAGCCAGGGCACCGGCGCCAACGTCATCTACCTGATCGACGCCACCGGCCTCGCCGTCGCCGCCAGCAACTGGCAGGAGCCCACCAGCTTCGTCGGCAACGACTACCGTTTCCGCGAGTACTTCCAGCGCGGCATGCAGGCCGGCGCGGCGGAGCATTTCGCCCTTGGTACCGTCAGCCGCCAGCCTGGCCTCTATATCTCCCGCCGCCTCGGCCCCGCCGCCGCGCCGCTCGGCGTCGTCGTGGTCAAGGTGGAGTTCGATGCGGTGGAGGAGACCTGGCGGGTGTCGGACCGTGCCCCGGGCGGGGAAGCCGCACGCCCCGTCTATGTGACGGACGAGCAGGGCATCGTGCTGCTGACCAGCCGCCCCGCCTGGCGTTTCCGCACCGACCGCCCCTTGCCCGTCAGTGCCCTGGCCGATATCCGCGAGAGCCTGCAATTCGGCGACGCGCCGCTGACCGAGCTGCCCCTGCGCCCCAACCCGGCGGCGCCGGATACCGGCGCCGTGCTGCTGGACGATGCGGATGGCCGCGCCACCCCGCTGCTGCGCGTCAGCCAGGCGGTGCCGACCGCGCCCTGGCGGCTCACCCTGCTGGTGCCAGCCGAGGCGACGCTGATGGCGGCCGAGCGGCAACGCCGCTGGGCGGTGCTGCTGGGCTGCCTGCTGGCCATCGGCCTCGGCGCCGTGCTGCTGCAGCGGCGGGACCGCGCCCTGCGCCGCGCCGCCAGCCAGGAAGCCGCGCGGCAGGAGCTGGAAGAGCGCGTCGCCGCCCGCACCGCCCAGCTGCGCGGCGAGATCGCGGAACGGGAGCGGATGGAGACCCGGCTGGAGGATGCGCGGGAGACCCTGCGCCAGGCCAACCGCCTCGCCACCCTCGGCCAGGTGGTGGCCGGCGTGGCGCATGAGATCAACCAGCCCGTTGCCGCCATCCGCAGCTATGCCGGCAACACGGCCACCTTCCTGGACCGTGGTGAACTCGCCCCCGCCCGCCGCAACCTGGAGACGATCACCAAGCTGACCGAGCGGATCGGCGGCATCACCGATGAACTCCGCACCTTCTCCCGCAAGGGCGTTGGCCCCGTGCGCCCGGTGCGGGTGGCGGAGGCGGTAGACGGCGCCGTCATGCTGCTACGCTCCCGCCTGGACCACCAGGGCGTGCCGCTGTTCCGCCCGCCGATGCCGGGGGACCCACGCGTGCTGGGCCGCCAGGTGCGGCTGGAGCAGGTGCTGGTCAACCTGATCCAGAACGCGCTGGAGGCCCTGGAAGGCCGCCCGGACCCCGAGATCCACCTGGAAGCCACCATCCAGGAAGGCGAGGTTCGCATCGTGCTGCGCGACAACGGCCCCGGCATCCCGCCCGAGATCCAGAAGGCGCTGTTCATGCCGTTCTCCACCAGCAAGGCGCAAGGGCTGGGGCTCGGCCTCGTGCTCTGCAACGACATCGTCACCGAGGCCGGCGGGCGCATCGAAGTGGCGAGCACGCCGGAACGCGGCACCGCCTTCACCATCATCCTGCCCGAGTATCGCGGAGAGCCCGCATGAGCATCACCCGCGTCGCCTTCGTCGACGACGACGCCGACCTGCGTGCCGCCAATGCCCAGACGCTGGAGCTGGCGGGCCTCACCCCCCTGCCCCTGGCCTCGGCCGCCGAGGCGCTGGAGCATATCGACGCCAGCTTCGCCGGCGTGGTGGTCAGCGACATCCGCATGGCGAAGATGGACGGCATGCAGTTGTTCCGTCGCCTGAAGGCGGTGGACCCGGATTTGCCCGTCATCCTCATCACCGGCCATGGCGACATCGCCATGGCGGTGGAGGCCATCCGCGAAGGCGCCTACGACTTCATCCCCAAGCCCTTCGCACCGGAGACGCTGCTGGCCAGCCTGCACCGCGCGCTGGAAAAGCGCCGTCTGGTGCTGGAAAACCGCCGCCTGCGCGAAGCCGCCGCCGAGACCAGCGCCGAGGATGCGGTGATGCTGGGCGAGACCCCTGCCATGCAGCGCCTGCGCCGCACCCTGCACCAGGTGGCCGATGCCGATATCGACGTGCTGGTGGTGGGCGAGACCGGCGCCGGTAAGGAAGTGGTGGCCAGCCTGCTGCACCGCTGGGGCCGCCGCGCCCCCCGCCCCTTCGTCGCCCTGAATTGCGGCGCGCTGCCGGAGACGGTGATCGAGAGCGAGTTGTTCGGCCATGAGGCCGGTGCCTTCACCGGCGCGCAGAAGCGCCGCGTTGGCCGCATCGAGCATTCCAGCGGCGGCACCCTGTTCCTGGACGAGATCGAGAGCATGCCGCTCTCCCTTCAGGTCAAGCTGCTACGGGTGCTGGAGACACGCAAGGTCACCCCGCTCGGCACCAACGAGGTGCGCGCGCTGGATCTGCGCGTCGTCGCCGCCAGCAAGGTGGATCTGGGCGAGGCCTCCCGTGCCGGTGCTTTCCGCGAGGACCTGTTCTACCGCCTCAACGTCGTCACCATCCGCATCCCGCCGCTGCGGGAGCGCAAGGACGACATTCCGCTGCTCTTCGCCCATTTCCTCGCCCGCGCCGCCGGCCGCTTCCGCCGCGACGCGCCGGACATGACCGCGGCGATGGAGCGCCACCTGCTGCAACACGACTGGCCCGGCAACGTGCGCGAACTGGCCCACTATGCCGAGCGTGTCGCCCTGGGATTGGAGATGGGCGGCCACGACGCGGCGGAGCACGACACCGCCGCCGCGCCAGACGAAGCACCGGACGGCACGCTGCCGGAGCGGATGGAGCGCTACGAGGCCGGGCTGATCCGCCAGGCGCTGGAAAGCCATGGCGGCGATGTGCGCGCGACGCTCCAGGCCCTCGGCATCCCGCGCAAGACCTTCTATGACAAGCTGACGCGGCATGGCATCGACCGTGCCCGCTATGTGCGGCAGGAGTAACGCCATGGATATCGCTTCCCTCGAGACCCCGGTGCCGGTGGTCGATCTCGGCATCGCCGAAGCCAACATGCGGCGGATGCAGGCCTATGCCGACGCGCACGGGCTGGCGCTGCGGCCGCACATCAAGACCCACAAGCTGCCCGGCCTGGCCCGGCGGCAGGTGGAACTGGGCGCTAAGGGCATCACCTGCCAGAAGCTGGGCGAGGCCGAGGTGATGGCCGATGCCGGCCTGGACGACATTTTTATCAGTTACCCCATCGTGGGTGAAGCGAAGGCGGAACGCCTCGCCGCCCTCGCCGCGCGCGTGAAGATGCGTGTCAACGCCGACAGCAGCGCCGGCATCGCGACCATCGCGCGGGCCGCCCGCCATGGCCACGAGATCGGCGTCGTCATCGAGTTCGACAGCGGCAACAAGCGCAGCGGCGTGATGACGGTGGACGAGGCCGTGGCCCTGGCCAAGGAAGCCGCCGCCACCCCCGGCCTGCGCTTCGACGGGCTGATGACCTACCCGACCAGCGCGGCCTCCGCCGCCTTCCTGGCCGAGGCACTGCCCCGGCTGGAAGCCGAGGGGCTGAACCCGGTGGTGCTCTCCGGCGGCGGCAGCCCCAAGGCGCTGCAGACGCATGAGCTGGCGCCGGTCAACGAGCTGCGCGTCGGCACCTACATCTACAACGACCGCAACATGGTCGGCGCCGGCGCCGCCACCTGGGACGATTGCGCACTGACGGTGCATGTCACCGTCATCAGCCGCCCGGAAGAGGGTCGCGCCATCATCGATGCCGGCAGCAAGACCTTCACCTCCGACCTGACGGCCGAGGGCGCGGCAGGCGGCTACGGCTACATCCTCGAATACCCCGAGGCCCGCATCGATCGCATCAGCGAGGAACACGGCATGGTCGATCTCTCCGCCTGCACCCGGAAGCCGCAGATCGGGGAGCGGCTGCGCGTCATTCCCAACCATGTCTGCCCGGTCAGCAACCTGCATGACCGCATCGCCACCACGCGCGATGGCGAGTTCCTCGGCTTCGTCGACGTCGCCGCCCGGGGGCGCACGCTGTGAGCACCCCGGAAGACCGCATCGCCGCGCTGGGCCACACCCTGCCCGTGCTGGGCGCGCCCCGCTTCGCCTACGTGCCGTTCAAGCGCGTCGGCGATGTCGCCTACATCTCTGGCCAGGTGCCACGCCACCCCGATGGTTCCGTCACCACCGGGAAGGTGGGCGAGGCCCTCACGGTCGAGCAGGCGCAGAAGGCCGCGGAACTGTGCGCGCTGCACATCCTCTCCGTCGCCAAGGCCGCCGCCGGCAGCCTGGAGAAAGTGGAGTTCCTGAAGATCTTCGGCATGGTCTACGCCACGCCGGAATTCGGCCAGCAGCCGCAGGTCATCGATGCCTGCTCCAAGCTGCTGTTCGAGGTGCTGGGCGAGAATGGCCGCCACGCCCGCTCCGCCGTCGGCATGGGCTCGCTGCCCAGCAACGTACCGGTGGAGATCGAGGCGGTGATCCGGATTCTGGATTAATCGCCGCTGACTGACAGGCGAGCCAGCTACGAGGCGCGGTCAGTCAAACCGGCCTCCGGCAGCAGGAAGACGCGGAAGGGCGCGCTGCCCTTCCGCCTTGCCGGATCAGGCCTCGACCGGCAGCTTCACTTCGCTCATCCAGCCATGCTTGTCCTCGGCGCGGCCGTACTGGATGCCGACGATGGCATCGTACAGCTTCTGCGTCAGCGCGCCGGTCTGGCCGTTGCCGATGCTGATGACCTCGCCCTTGTAGCCCAGCTGACCGACCGGGGAGACGACGGCGGCGGTGCCCGTGCCCCACATCTCCTTCAGCGTGCCATCGCGCCCCGCCTGCATCACCTCGTCGATCGAGACGCGGCGCTCGGAGACATTGACGCCCCAGTCGCGCAGCAGCGTCAGGATGGAATTGCGCGTCACGCCATCCAGGATGGTACCGGCCAGCGGCGGTGTGATCACCTCGTCGCCGATCTGCATCATGATGTTCATGGTGCCGACCTCGTCGATCCACTTGCGCTCGACGCCATCCAGCCACAGCACCTGGGTGTAGCCCGCGCGCTCCGCCTCCTGCTGCGCGGAGAGGGAGGCGGCGTAGTTGGCCGCCGTCTTCGCCTCGCCCAGCCCGCCCTGCACGGCGCGGACATGGTTGTCCGTCGCCAGGATGCGCACCGGCTTCACGCCTTCCTTGTAGTAGGCGCCGACGGGCGAGCAGATGACGAAGTAGATGTAGCTGTGCGCCGGGTGCACGCCCAGCATCACGTCGGTGGCGATCACGGTGGGGCGGATATACAGCGACGTACCCGGCGCGTGCGGCACCCAGTCGTGGTCGGCGGCCACGATCGCCTCGAAGGACTGGCGCACCAGCTCCGGGTCCAGCTCCGGGATGCACAGCGCGCGGCAGGACTTGTTCAGCCGCTCCGCATGCCGCCGGGCGCGGAACAGGCGGATGGCGCCATCCGCGCCACGATAGGCCTTCAGCCCGTCGAACACCGCCTGGCCGTAGTGCAGGACAGAGGTCGCCGGGTCCATGCTCAGCGGCGCGTAGGGTACCACGCGCGGGTCGTGCCAGCCCTTCCCCTCGGTGTAGTTCATGATGAACATGTGGTCCGTCAGGACCTTGCCGAAGGAGAGCGAGGCATCGGCCGGCTTGACGGCCGGGTTCTGGGTACGGGTCAGGCTGATCTGGGCTGGGGCGGTCATGGGGCCGGTGCTCGCATCTTTGTTGCGTCCTACCCCCATACTATCGCAACACCCGGCACCGAAAGCCCCCTTTGGCTTTACATTCCACCCATGCGCCCTGGTTCTGATAGGTCAGTCCCGCTGTCGCACTGCATCATCGGTCCGGGCGGAAGGCGTAGAGCATCAGCCACTGGTCCAGATGCCGCAGCACCACGGGGGTGATCGCCGCCTCGATGGCCGCCTGGTCCGCCACGGCGTCCCCGGTTAACGGGATGGCCGGCAGGAAATGCGCCCGGTAGCGGGGGCCTGGCTCCCGCGTCATGTAGGCGGGGATCAGCGGCACGCCGGCCCGCCGCGCCAGCCGCGCCGCCATGGCGATGTTGCCGCCCGGCGCCGGCGGCCGCCCGAAAGCGGGCGCGTTCACCCTTCCGGCCTTGAACTCGTCCACGAACAGGCCGATCAGCGTGTCGCCCCGCGCCAGCACCCGCAGCGCCTCCCGCATCGCCATGGCGTTGCCCAGGATCGCGTCGTTCTTGAGTGACCGCCGCACCCGCATGGCGATGGCGGTCTGCACCGCGCTGGCCGGCGGCTGGTAGATGCTGCACACTTTCAGGCCGATCTCCTGGATGGCGACCATCCCGGCTTCCCAGTTGCCCAGGTGCAGCAGCGCCAGCACGGCGTTCGGCGCGGTGATGTTCTCCCGCCCCTCCACCTCGATGCGCCCTTCCCGCCCCAGCCGGTGCAGGCAGGAGAACTCGGCGAAGGAGCGGCCGACATTGCGCAGGTTGGCAACGGCGAAATACCGCCGCTCGGCCTCCGTCATCTCCGGGCATAGATGCGCCAGCGCGCGCATCGCCCGCTCCACCTTGCTCTTCAGCCGAAATTTCGAGCCGAGCAGCGCGATACCGGAACCCAGGGCGGAGACCGCCGGGGTCGGCAGCAGCCGCATGCCTTCATGCAAGGCGATGTCCTTGCCGGCATCCACCCAGCGCAGAGCCCGCCGGGCCGCGCTGTCTTCAGCCATGCCGCCGGTCCAGATGCATCGGCAATGTCTCCCCAGGCCGCAAGGTCAGCCGGCAGACCGGGTGCACCACCGCCCCCGCCGCCAGCCGTGGCGCGAAACTGGCCGAGAGCGTGGCCAGGCACAACACCGCTTCGGTCAACCCGAAGGCGGCCCCGGTGCAGACGCGCGGGCCGATGGCGAACGGAATCCAGGTATAGCGCGGCTTGCTGGCGGCCTCGCCCCCCGGCAGGAAGCGCTCCGGGATAAAGGCATCCGGCTGCCGCCACAGCTTGCGGTGCCGGTGCAGCAGCCAGGGCACCGCGATCACCAGGGAGCCCTTGCGGACCTTCCTGCCGCCCAGCTCGCCATCCCGCGCCGCTTCCCGCGCCAGCAGCGGCACGGGCGGGTAGAGCCGCAGAGTCTCCTCCACCACCGCGCGGGCATAGGCCAGGCGCGGCAGGTCGGCGAAGGTGGCGGGGGCGCCGAGGGCATCGGCCTCCGCTTGCACGCGGGCGGCGGCGTGGGGGGATTGGCTCAGCAGGAACCAGACCCAGGCCAGGGTGTTCGCCGTCGTCTCATGCCCGGCCATGAACAGCACGGCGGCCTCGTTGCGGAAGGCCTCGCGGTCCATCGCCTTGCCGGTGGCCGGGTTCACCCCCTCGGCCATGGCGCGGATCAGGCTGGCCTCGCCCTTCCCCTCCGGCGACAGCACGCGGTCGATCAGCCTGTCCAGCACCGCGGCAATCCGCCGGCTGGCGCGGCGCACGCTGGGCGGCTGCCAGCGCGGCACCCAATCCGGCACCCCCAGGAGCGAGAGCACATCGGTCTGCCCGACCACACGCTGGTACTCGGCGAAGGCCTGCACCACGCTGGCCGCCGCCTCGCCGCCCAGGCGCGGGCCGAAGATGGTGCGGCAGATGATCTCGGCCGTCAGGTGGCCCATCTCCGCCAGCATGTCGATCGGCTGCGCCGGGTCCCGCTGCCGCCACAGCGCCGCGCGCTCAACGGCCGCCTCGGTCATCGGCGGCGTCAGCTCCGCCAGGCGGGAGACGTGGGTGACCGGCGCCACTACCTTGCGCCGTTCCCGCCACAGCGGCCCGTCGCTGATGAACAGCCCGTCGCCCAGCAGCGGCTTCAGCGCGTGGCGCATCTGCGGCGATTTCCGCTCATAGTCGGCGGCATGCTCGACGAAGGCTTCCTGCACCGTCGCCGGGCTGTTGCAGATGATGACGTCGCGCAGCAGCACGCGGGCGCGCAGCATGTCCCGCTCGAACGCCGCCTCGGTCCAGATATCCAGGAAGGAGCGCCGCAGCAGCCGCAACAGTTCCGGCAGGCGCGGCATCCGCGCATGCCGCTTGGGATACGGCGGAACGAAGGGCACGCCGATCTGGGCAAGCTCAGCCGCGGGCAGAGGCAACGCGTGACACTCCGGTCATGGACCGGACACGCAGACGTGAGGATGCCTTCGTTGTCAACCCGTAACCGGCCGGGCGGGCGGACCGGCGGGCATTAAGACCGATGTTCACCCGCCGGAAGCACCAGGGCGGCGAGCCCCGGCGGATTTCCACGCACGATCATCCGCCCGGCCGCGCGGAGCGCGGGCGGACGCCGTGCCGTCAGCCGCGCGCGGCCGGCGACCTCGGCCCGGTCGGCACCTTGGTGTGGGAAAGTGCCGCGCGGATCTGCTGTTCCGCCACCGCCAGCTCCTTCGCCGCGTTCAGCCGCGCCGCCCGCCCCTCGGCGGCAATACGGACAGTGTCCTCCAGCGTCGCCACCAGGGAGGCATTGGCCTGCTTCACCGCTTCCAGGTCGAACACGCCGCGCTCCAGCTCCACCCGCGCCTCGGCATTGCCGGCGCGCAGAGTCTCGGCATTCGCGGTCAGCAGTTGGTTGGTCAGGTCGGTAGCGCTGCGCACTGCGGCGCCGGCTTCGCGCATGCGCTGGATGGCCAGGGCCTGCGCCAACTGGGTGCGCCACAACGGCACGGTGTTGGCCAGCACGGAGTGAATCTTGCTGGCCAGCGCCTTGTCGTTCTCCTGGATCAGCCGCATGCCGGGCAACGACTGCATCGCCACCTGCCGCGTCAGCCGCAAATCGTGCACGCGCCGGTCCAGCTCATCCCTTGCAGCGCGCAGGTCGGCCAGCTTCTGCGCCGCCAGAGTACCAGGGGCCGAGTCCGCTTCCCGCACCGCGACGGGGATGACTTCCTGGTCGGTGCGCGCCAGCACCGTCTCGCCGGCTGCGATGTGCTCGGCGAGGGCATGGAACCAGTCCAGCGTGGCGGCGTACAGGCGGTCCAGCCGCTCCACGTCCTCCAGCAACTTGGTGCGGTGGCCATCCAGCTTGTCGCCGATCGCCTCGATCTGCCCGCGCACCGTCTCGTAGCGGTGCATGATGGCGTTCACCTCGGCCTTGCCGCGCCCCATCAGGCGGTTCAGCAGGCCCGGCTTCTCCGACAGCTTGGTCACGTCGAAGCCACGCAGCGTGTCCAGCAGTCCGGACAGCGCCTCCCCCGCCTCGCCCGTCGCCTGATTGCGCGCGGCGCCGAGCATGGCATCCGCCGCGCTGGTCGCGCGGTTCTGCGCCTCGGACCCGAAGCGCAGGATGCTGCCGGGGTCGGACAGGTCGATGGTCCGGGCCAGTTCCTCCACGCGCGCCGGCGGCAGCGTGGTCTGGGTGGTCAGGTCGTCGCTCATGCAAACCCCTCCTGGCGCAGCCGGTCAGACAACACCTTGATCTGAATATCCAACGCCTCGCTCTCCTGCGCCCGCAGGCGCTCCCGCAAGGACGTACTGCCGCGCGTCATGTCCTCCAGCAGCGTCTCCAACGCCACCGGCGGCTCCGCACCAGCCGAGAGCCGGGTGGAAATTCGCTCCAGCCCCTCGATCTGGATGTTGAGGAAGCGGCGGGCCTCGGGCGTCGGCTCGGGCTGCCGCTCCATCTCAGCCAGCAACTCCTGCAGGGAGAACACGGCGGGGCGCAGCCGCGCCGGCCCGCGTGTCACCAGCGCCGCCAGGCGGGCGCGTGGCGCCGCCAGCGCATCCGGCCGCGCGGGCACCGGCTCTGGTTCCGGCGCCGGGGCGCCTTCATACAACAGGGACATGCCAAACCACGCCATGGCGCCGAACACCACGGCGCCGACCGCGGGCACATGCGCCGCCATCAGCGCCAAAAGGCCGGTGGCCACGCCGACCAGCGCCGCCGCCTGCCGCGATTTGCCACGCCGCAGCGACCGCACCGCAAGCGCCAGCCCGCCCAGGCCCAGCACCATGCCAGTAACGCTGCGCGGCGTGCCGCCAATCAGGTTGAACAGCAGCGCCGGGCCCAGCGGCAACGCCAGCAGCAGTAGCCAGGCGCCGCGCATCTGCACCAGGGCGCGGGAAAGATGTTCGCGCGGCATCAGCGGAACAGGCCGATCACAGCCTGTGCCAGTGCCACCACGGACACCAGCCAGACAGAGCAGCCCAGCAGGGCCAGCCCGGCGAAACGGCGAACGGCCTGCTGCCGGGAGGGCAACAGGCCGGAATCAAGCCCGGTCGGGCGAAGGGGCGCGCGCATGCCCAGAAGATTGCCCCGCGCACCCCCCCGTTCAAGCAGTGGCGGCGGCCAGAGCGTACCAGCCTGCGGCGAACGCCCTGGAAACCCGCCGCCCGCCCATCAGGCGCCGATCTTTCCGCCGCCCTTCTTGACGATGGCGATGACGCTGGGGCGCGGCGGCATGTCCGGCCGGAAATCCGGCCAGCGGGTTGAGGGATTCTCGAACGTGCTGCCGGTATCCTCGCCCGGGTGCTGGATGGCCAGGAAGATGGTCTCGTCATCCGGCGTGAAGCACGGGCCACAGACCTCGGCCCCGGTCGGCGCCTGGTAGAACAGGCGGGTCAGCGCGCGGCCGGCCCCGGTGGTATCGGCCGCATAAAGGCCATCCGCCACGCCGGCCGCGGTCGGCGCGCCATCAGTGGCGATCCAGATGCGGCCCTTGCTGTCGAAGGCGCAGTTATCGGGGCAGGACAGCCAGCCCTGGTCGCTGGTGGCGCGGTGGTAACGCGCACCGGCATCGACGCCAGGCTTGCCGGCCAGCAGGAAGATGTCCCACTTCGCCTCGGTCGCCGCGTGGTCCACCTTGTCGGTGCCGGCGCCGGGCGGAATGATCTCGACGATATGGCCGTGCGCGTTGGCGGCGCGTGGGTTCGGCTTGCTCACCTGCTCCGACCGCCGGTTCGTGTTGTTGGTGAGGATGACATAGACGCGCCCGGTCGCCGGATTGGTCTCCACATCCTCCGGCCGGTCCATCGGCGTCGCCTTCAGCAGGTCGGCGGCGCGCCGCGTCTCCACCAGCACGTCGCCCTGGTTGGCGAAGCCGTTGGCCTCCGTCAGCGGGCCCTGGCCGTGCACCAGCGGCAGCCACAGCACCCGGCCGTCATCGTGCAGCTGCGCCACGTACAGGGTGCCATCGTCCAGCAGGTCCCTGTTGGCGGCGGCATCGTTCGGGTTCCAGGCGCGCGCGGTGACGAACTTGTAGACGTAGTCGAACCGCTCGTCGTCGCCCATGTAGAACACCACCCGGCCATCGGCCGAGACGGCGTGGGTGCAGCCCTCATGCTTCACCCGGCCCAGCGCGGTGCGCTTCACCGGTACGCTGGCGGGGTCGTACGGGTCGTACTCGACGATCCAGCCGAAGCGGTTCGGCTCGTTCGGCTCCTGGTCCAGGTCGAAGCGCGGCTCGTACCGGCCCCAGGCGTAGCTGGCATCCTTGACGATACCATAGCGCTTGTAGGCCGCCGCCTGCGCGCCGCTGGCCGCCGCATCCCCGCCGAAATACTGGTTGAAGTTTTCTTCGCAGGTGATGACGGTGCCCCAGGGCGTGTTGCCGCCGGCGCAGTTGTTCAGCGTGCCCAGCACGCGCGTGCCGGTCGGGTCCGCATTCGTCTGCAGCCGCGCATGGCCGGCGGCCGGGCCACTGACGCGCATCGGCGTCTCGCCGGTGATGCGGCGGTTCATGGCGCTGTCCGCCACATAGGACCATTGGCCGTTCTGCTTGCGGATCTCCACCACCGCCATGCCGTGCGCGGCGATCTCGGCGCGCGCCTGGGCTTCCGTGGTGCGCAGCCGGGCGGCATTGCCGCTACCGATGCCGGGGAACATCAGGTTGGTGTTGGTGTATTCATGGTTCACGGCCAGCAGGCCGTGCTCGCCGCTACGGCTGCCACGCGGCAGCGGAAAGAAATCCAGGTAATCGCTGTTATAGCCGAATTGCTGGCGCTGGCTCTCGGCGGTGACCCGGGCGGGGTCGAAGGCCGGCGCGCCCGGCAGGATCGGGTCGCCCCAACGCAGCAGGGTCTGGATCTCATAGCCCTCGGCCACCGCATCCCGCTGCGCCATCTGGTGCGACAATTCCTTGAAGCCCAGCGAGGACGGCCCGCCGGTCTCCGGCGCCCCACCCTGCACCGTCGCCTGCGCCAGCGCCTGCCCGCCCGAGGCCAGAAGCTGGTCCGCCAGCGTCGCCACGGCCGCGGCCCCGCCTAGCCCACGCAACGCCGCGCGGCGGGACAGGCGGCGCACCACCAGTTCCGAGATGCTGTTCTCGGGCTGGGGGTTGCTACCGATATCCTCCAGTTCCAGCGGCGGCGTCTCGGGCAGGTGCGGATAGGTCATGCGACGGAACTTTCTGCGAACAGGCGGCGCCGGGGAGCACCGCTTCGTGCCGCGCAGAAAGCGCATGGGCGCGACAGGGGGATGACATAAAAATGACGGAGACGTGACATCAGGAGCCCCTGCTCTGCTATCCACCCGCTACCAGCGCAGCCTACAGCAGCGTGGACGTGACGGTTGCGCCCGGTCGCGCGACAGGTTCAAATCAAGGCGAGGCCTCGGCTGTAACAATACTCTCCTAAAACGAAATTTTCTTACATCGTAACGTTATGGCTTCCCACGATACAGGCAGTTGAGCCAAAGGAATGTCTGATAAAAATTCCGTTGCGGGCGTCGCGGCAGAGTCGCCTGCTCTCTAAGTCTTGAAGCACGAGCCATAGTTGAATGATTGTGCAATCACGCTAATGCTGCGGCGCAACACGACGTGCCCTCCGCGGCCCAGGCCGTGGTCGCAAGAGCGACTGCTCCCGCGGTCACACCGATCGGAAAAGGATCCAGCGACAGTGAATTTCTCGGACTTTGGACTTTTCTTCCTGGGTGTGCCGCTGGAGGAGCGGGAGGCCCTCAAGTCTCTCTACTCCGGGACGGCCGCCGCCATCTCCTTCGCGACCATCCACAGGCCGCTGGAGGACTTCCACCACCGCATCCGCAGCTTCCCGAAGCACGCTGTGCTGGTGTGGGAGAATACGCCCGTCAAATATCCCGACATCCAGTACGCGAATGAATCCGAGGTCCCTCTCTTCCGCCTGATGAAGGACGTGGCCGGCCAATACACGGCCCAGCCCGTCGACCTCACCGTCGCGATGCTGACCCACCCGGACGCCCCCCGCCCCGCCGCCCCGCCGGCCGAGGACCCGGACAGCGACCCGGTGAACCACCTGCTGTTCAGCGTGCAGGCGCCCGCCCCCGTGCCCCACCCGCAGATCTGGCGGAAGCCGGACCGCGTGACGCCCGATGACATCACCATGGTCATCTGCATCCGCGCCCATAGCCGCAACCCGTGGGTGATGGACCGCCTGTCCGCCCTGAAGACGATGTATGCGCCGGCACCGCAGATCCAGATCGTCGATTTCGGCTCCTCGGTCGATTTCAGCGAGCAGATCGAGCAGATCTGCGCCCAGTCCGGCTTCGGCTACACCTTCGTGGACGACAAGGGCGTCTTCGCCCTCTCCAAGGCCCGCAATATCGGCTTCGCCGCCAGCACCACCGACCTGGTGTTCTTCACCGATATCGACTTCGCCTTCCCGCATGATTTCTTCGCCGATCTAAGCCGCACCGCCTCCCGCCTCTCCGCGCGCTCCAACATCGATATCCTGCTGATGTGCAGCGCCATCCATGTGTCGGAAGCCGCGACGTCCGAGTATGTTCACCTCGCGACGCAGGAAGAACGTTCAGCCCTGCTGCACCAGATCGGGCATGAGACGGTGTATGGTACCTTCGGCAACGCCATCCAGTTCGCCGCGCCCTATTCGAACATCTTCCTGATCAACCGGCGGCTGTTCTCGCTGGTCGGCGGCTATGACGAATCCTTCCGTGGCCATGGCTCGGAGGACTTCGAGTTCATCGCCCGCGTCAACCAGTACACCTTCCAGTTCCCGGTGCCGCCGGATCTCAGCAAGGATGCGGGCGGACCGTTGAAGAAGGAGTTCTTCAACGTCAAGACCTATGAGGGCTTCCGCGCCCTCAACGCCGCCACCTGCCTCCCCGGCGAATTGCAGGGCCTGAAGGCCTACCACCTGTACCACCCGACGCCGAACGACGATTCCTGGCGCAAGAACAACGACTGGAAGCGCTCCCGCCTGCGGGAAGCCTTCGCGAACTACGAGAATGCGCCCCACAACGTGCTGAAGGTCGATGCCCTGCCGCGCAAGAAGCGCGTGCTGTGCGTCTGCATCCATAAGGACCAGTGGGGCTATTTCGCGCCGCTGCGCCTGGCTGGCTACGAGATCATCCCGCTCTTCGACGGCTCCGTGAAGGAGATCGAGGACGCGACGGCGATGATCACCGACGGGCTGGTGGACGCCTTCGCGGTGTTCAACCCGTATATGCAAAGCCACATGAAGTTCCGCGCCCTGTACTACCTGGCGAAGAAGCATGTGAAGGTCTACGTGATCGAGCGCGGTGCCCTGCCCTCCACCATCTACTACGCCGACGACGTCGGCTACACCTCCGCCGAGTATTCGGACGCCGCCTTCGATGCCTTCCAGCCGACCGCGGAGCAGACGGAAGGCGCCATCGCCTACATGTCCCAGCTGCGCGAAGGCAATTTGATGCTCGAGCGCGGCCACTCCTACGCCTTCACCGCGCGCAAATACGCGGCGCTGACGGCGGCCAAGCGCCCGGTCTGCTTCATCCCGCTGCAGCTGGACGAGGACATGGCCGTCACCATGTTCGTCCGGGATGCGCAGCGCTACCCGGATTTCTACGCCTCAATCAACCAGGTCGCCGCCGACCATCCGGAGCAGATGTTCCTCATCAAGCCCCACCCGCTGTCCAAGGGCAACGATGCGCTGAAGGCGCCGAACATTATCCTGGCGGACCGGGAAGACAACATCCACTGCCTGCTGGATATCGCCACCTACGTCGTCTGCTACAATTCCGGCGTATCCCTGCTCGCCTTCGCGCATGAGAAGACGGTCTACACCATCGGCAACGCCTATTTTAACAAGGGCGGCGCCGGCATCTTCGCGGACAGCCTGCGGGATGCCGTGACGGTGCAGCAGGAAGGCAAGGGCAGCGCCTCGGTCGAGGCCGCGCGGAAGGTCTACGCCTGGCTGCTCTACGCGATGTATTCGAAGTTCACCGCGATCGACAACATCCAGGAATTCGCCACCCGCAAGGCGCACGGCTACAAGGATATCGTGGTCACGCACCTGAACCTGGATGGCCAGACGGTGTCCCTGCAACGCACGCGCGCGAACAGCACGGGTATCTGGAACACCTATGGCTTCGCGCATATGAACCTCGCGCCGCCGCCCGCCCTGAACGCCCCCGCCAAGGCGAAGTGAGGAACAGCCCGTGATCTACCTGATAACCGGCGCCGGCGAGCCCAATTTCGGCGACGAGCTGATCGCCCTGGACTGGATCAAGTACTACCGCGCCCAGGGCTATACCGGGCCGATCTTCGTCGACTGCAAATCCGGCGAAGGCGCCCGCAAGCTGCATGCGGGGATCGAGGGCGTGCAGTTCGGCCGCTTCCTGAAGGCGCTGGCCACCGGCAACGATGGCTCGGTCAGCGACTATATCAGCCGCGGCCGCCACTTCGTCGATGAAGCGCTCGGCAAAGGCAAGGGGGATGCCGCCAGCCCCGCCCTCGTCACCCTCAAGAAGATCGCGGCGGCGGACCGCCCGGCCGATTTCGCCGCCACGCGTTTCGTGCACCTCGTCGGCGGCGGCTACATCAACGGGGACTGGAACAATTCCTTCTCGCTGATCGGCGGCGCCAGCCAACTCGCCAAGCAGCTCGGTTGCTCCGTCGTCGCCACCGGCCTCGGCATCGCGCCGCTGGACAATCTCAGTACGGTGGACCGCATCTCACTCGCCAACGCCATCCGCGATTTCGACCTGTTCGAGGTACGGGACGAAATCTCGATGCAGCTGCTCGGCAAGAACGGGGTGAAGGGCGCCAAGGTCGTCGTGGGGCTGGATGACAGCTTCCTGCAGCCGCCGGAAACCCGCTCCACCTTCGAAGGGCGCAGCCTGCACCTCTCGCTGTTCGGCCGGCACCTGGATGGCGAGGGCGGCGCCAAGCTGATGGACCTCATCAAGACGCTGGCGAAGGACTACGACCGCGTCCTCTGCTGGCAGTGCAACGCGGCGGACGAACCCGCCTGCGCCCGCATCGAGGCGGAGCTCGACAAGGTCAAGCGCCTGTACAATCGCGCGCTGCTCTATAACGGCATGCCGATCCAGGCGCATGACCACATGATCACCAGCCGGTTCCACCCGCATCTGCTGGCCGCGCGCTCCGGCATCTCCGGCCTCTATCTGGTCTATTCCAATTTCTACTCGGCCAAGCACCAGAGCGTCGTGGATCTCGGTTCCCCGTTCAAGCGCTTCGTCCCCGGCGCCGAGACCGATTTCTCCCAGCCCAGCCCCAACCCGATGCTGGAGATGGATGGGGAGCGGGTGCGCCAGAAGCGCCGCGTCGGCAAGAACCTCGCCACGCGCGCCAAGCGTGCGTGCGGCGCCTGAGACGCTCTCGTCCCCGCCCATGGCGGGGATGAGCGCCGGCAAGGCCTGAGGTAACGGGAGAAACCATGCGCGTCTGTGTCATCGGCACCTCAAACGCCATCTACAAGGACGGGTATTGCGGCGCCATCGCGGACGACCCGCGCGTGTCGTACTTCCGCAAGTACTGCATCGGCGCCTCGCCCTCCATCATCATCCCCTACTTCGCCGGCATGATCGACTTCGCGGATTTCGATTTCGTGGTGTTCGACACAGCCATCAACGACAGCAACTACTTCAAGTACGGCTCCATCCGGAAGGACCAGATCCGCCAGTTCGTCGAGTTCGGCGTGAACGAGGCCGCGCGCGCCGGCTGCCGCCCGGCCCTGTTGGTGATGCCGTCGCTGAAGCGCTTCGCCAAGCCCACCATGGCGCGCATCATCTACAGTCGCATCGCCGCCGAGAACGATGCCGTCCTGCTCGACGGCTTCACCTTCGCCGAGGACCGCGCGGCCACCAGCGGCGACGACCTCGGCAGCCTGTTCCTCGACGACTTCCACCTGCGCAAGGACATCGCCCGGGAGGTCGGCACCCTGCTGGTGGACCGCATGGCCGGCAAGCCGCAGGCGAAACTGCCTACCCAGCCAGCCAAGAGCCGCTTCTACAGCATCAGGCTCGCCGACCATTTCCCCTCGGTCGAGCGGTCCACCTCCCTGGCCGCGTCACGGATGGTGCGGCTGGGGCATGCGCCGATGCAGCTCTCCGTGCCGCCAGGGCACGAGGTCGCCGGCATCGTCTACAACGCCGCCAAGACCTCCGGCGCCATCCGCATCGGGCCGCAGGTCGTGAAGTCGCTCTGGACCAAATATGTCGGTACGCCAAAGGACCTGCTGACCATCATGGCGCCCGTCATCGCCAAGAGCCCGGTGGACGCCTCCGGCCGCCTCACCCTCCAGCTCGCGGCGGCCGAGGACCCCATCACCGAAGCCAGCCGCTTCGAACATTTCGCGCCACCACCCACCCTTACCTCGGTGGTGGAGGTCGAGACGCTGATCATGTGGGAACGCCTCTAGCCCCGCCCGGCGAAGAACCCCGCCATGGCGGCAGCGGCGGCGTCGATATGCCGTTCCAGCACCTCCGCCGCCTGCTGCACCTCGCCGGCCCGGGCCGCCGCCAGCATGGCGCGGTGGTCCTGCTGCGCCATCCTCTCCCGCCCCTGCGCGGCCAGGAAGAAGCGCAGGTAGCGGTCGAACACCGCCAGCTCGCGGTCCACCAGCCCCAGCAGGCGCGGCCGGCCGGCGCGGGCGTAGAGCGCCATGTGGAAGCGGCGGTTCAGTTGCCCCAGCTGGCCGGGGTCGGCCTCCTCCTCCATGGCGTCGATCAGCGCCGCCGCGGCCACGCCGTCCTCGGCGGTCAGGTTCGGGATGGAAAGCCGCAGCGCCACCACTTCCAGCCCACGGCGGATGGCGAAGCTGTCCGCCGCGTCGCTGGCGGAAATGTCGGTCACCACCGCGCCCTTATGCGGCACGGAATCCACCAACGCCTGCGCTTCCAGCTGCCGCAGCGCTTCCCGCACCGGCATCCGGCTGACCTGCAGGTCGCGGGCAATGTCGTCCTGCCGCAGCGGCGTGCCCGCGGCCAGGCGCCCCTCCAGGATCGCGGCCTTCAGCGTCGCTTCGACATATTCGGTCGCGGTGCGCCAGCGCGGCGGCGCGTCCAGCAGCCTAGCCATATCCCGTATCCGGCCGTTGATTGGATCCAATCTTACGATATGCTCCGCGCCCCTGCCAAGCGGATGCCGCCGGAATGACCGAAGCCGAACCCTCGCCCAGCCTGTTGCAGCCGATCGTGGCCGGGGTGCTCTCCGCCGTCGTCGGCTTCGCCAGCACCTTCGCCATCGTCCTGCACGGCTACACCGTCGTGGGCGCTACCCCGGCCCAGGCAGCGGGCGGCTTGCTGATGCTGTGCCTGGCCCAGGGGGCACTGGCCATCTGGCTCAGCACGCGCTGGCGCATGCCCATCACCCTGGCCTGGTCCACCCCGGGTTCCGCGCTGCTGGCGGCAACCGGCGCGCTGCAGGGTGGCTTCGCCGCCGCCACCGGCGCCTTCCTCGTGGCCGCCGCGCTGATCGTCGTCGCCGGCCTGTGGCGGCCCTTCGGCCGGGCCGTCGCCGCCATACCCACCGCGCTCGCCAGCGCCATGCTGGCCGGCATCCTGTTCGAGATCTGCCTGGCCCCGGTGCGGGCTTCCGCCGCCATGCCGGGCCTGGCGCTACCGGTCATCCTGGCCTGGGCACTGGCCTGGCGCTTCGCACGGCTCTACGCCGTGCCGGTCGCCGTCCTGGCCGCTGCCATTATGGTACTGGTGGCAACGCCGCTGCCGCCCGGCATGGCACTCAGCATCACCTGGCCGGAATTTATCTGGCCGCAGTTCAGCCTGGGCGCCGCCATCGGGCTTGGCGTGCCGCTGTTCCTGGTCACCATGGCCTCGCAGAACGTGCCGGGGCTGGCGGTCATGCACGCCCATGGCTACCGGCCGGACCCGGGGCCGATCTTCACCCTCACCGGGCTGGCCAGCGCCGCCATCGCCTTCTTCGGCGCCCACGCCGTCAACCTCGCCGCCATCACCGCCGCGCTCTGCGCCGGCAAGGATTCGCACCCGGACCCGGCGAAGCGCTGGGTCGCGTCGGTCGCCGGCGGCGTCGGCTACTGGGTGCTGGGCCTCGGCGCGGGCATCGCCGCCGCCTTCATCGCCGCAGCGCCGCCGTTGGTGATCCAGACGGTCGCCGGGCTGGCGCTGCTGGCCACGCTGGGCGGCGCCCTCACTTCGGCTGCCAGCGAGGAACGCAACCGCCTGCCGGCCATGCTGACCTTCGTCACCACGGCGTCCGGCCTCTCCATCATGGGCATCGGCGCGGCGTTCTGGGGGCTGGTGGCGGGCGGCGCTCTGATGCTGCTGGACCGCGCCCGGGCCTGAACGGTCGGGTCGCTGGCGACCAGCGGCCCACGCAAAGTCCGTCCGGCACGAGGGAGGGCGCATCGGCGGCGCCCCAAACCTGCGGACACGACGAGCCCCTATCCACCACGCCGTTCACAACGGCTATGCCGCCAGATGCGGCGCCCCACCGCAACACGGCTGCGGGATTCCCGCCACCGGGTCGGGAACGCAGGCCAAGCGTTCCAAGCCGACGAACGGGCCGCCTGTCGCGTCAACCGCGCGCAGGATCGCAGCAGCACCTGAAACGTCAAATTTTTGGGGAAGATCAAAGGGCGGATGGGCGACCTACGGGACTCGAACCCGTGACATCCACGACCACAACGTGGCGCTCTACCAACTGAGCTAAGGCCGCCATACGCAAGTCCCACGGGCGTCACCGCCCTTCGGGAGCCCCGTCACCGTCTCCGGTGCCGAGGCCCGCGAAATAGGGCGGTTACGCTTCCGCGTCAACAGGCCTGTTGCAGCCTTACCAGGCGATGGCACCGCCCGCGGTGAAGGCCATGACCAGGAAGATCAGGAACAGGATCAGGAAGATGCCGAACAGCACCTTGGCCAGCGTACCGGCTGCCGAGGACACCCCACGGAAGCCCAGCGCACCGGCGACGATGGAGATAACAAGGCAGATCAGGGCCCATTTCAGCATGGCGTCGCTCCTCTTGCCCGCGACAGCCGCGGTTCTGGCAAGCCAACGCATGGGAAACAGCCAAGGTTACATGCAAGGCGCATGAAGAGCGCGTAATGTCCTGGTGGCCACTGACGCCGCCCCGGCGCTCAAGCCTCCGGTCGGTTCTCCACCATCGCCATCAGCGTCTCCAGCAGGTCAGCCTCCGCCGCCGGCTTGTCCTGCCGTAGCCGGGAAATACGCGGGAAGCGCATGGCGACGCCCGACTTATGCCGGCCGGAGAGCTGCGCGGCATCGAACACCACCTCCAGCACCAGCTCCTTCTCCACTTCCCGCACCGGACCAAAACGGCCGGTGGTGTGGTTGCGGATCCAGCGGTCCAGCCACACCAGCTCCTGGTCCGTGTAGCCGGAATAGGCCTTACCGACCGGTACCAGCTCCCGCCCCCCGTTCTCATCCTGCCGCCACAGGCCGAAGGTGTAGTCGGAATAGGTGCTGCTGCGCTTGCCGTGCCCGCGCTGCGCGTACATCAGCACGGCATCGACGCTCAGCGGCACGCGCTTCCACTTCCACCACAGCCCCTTCGGCCGCCCGGCGACATAGGGGCTATCCCCCCGCTTCAGCATCAGCCCCTCGATACCCGCGGCGCGCGCGCCATCCCGCAACGCCGAGAGCTGGTCCAGCGAGACGAAGGCCACCTGGGGGGAGAGATCCATGGCGCGCGGCTTCACCCGGGCGAACCAGGCCTCCAGCCGCTCCCGGCGCGTATCGAAGGGCAGCGGGCGCAGGTCCTCGGTGCCGTCGAACAGCATGTCGTACAGCCGCAACCCGGCGGGGTATTCCCGCAGCATTTTCGGCCCCACCACCTTGCGGTTCAGCCGCTGCTGCAAATCGGCGAAGGGCGCCACTTCCCCTTCCCGCATCACCAGCAACTCGCCATCCAGCACCGCGTGGAAATCCAGCGAGTCCATGATCTCCGGGAACGCCGCCGAATAATCCTCGCCCGTCCGGGACCACAGCCGCGCGCCACCCGGCCCGGCCGAGACCTGCACGCGCACGCCATCCCACTTCCACTCGGCGCGGTAGGCGGTGTGGTCCAGCGCCGCGATATCCGCCGTCTCCAGCGGCTGCGCCAGCATCGGCGGACGGAACACAGGAACGTCCTTCGGGTCAGGCCGCTCCGCCCTGCCCTCCAGCCAGTCGAACAACGGGCGGTAGGGCACCGGGATGCCGTGCCATACCTCCTCGATCTCCTCGACCGGGGTCTTCGCCCAATCCGCCAGCGCCTGCCGCGCCAGCCGGGCGGAGACGCCCACGCGCAGGCCGCCCGTCACCAGCTTGATCAGCGCCAGCCGCCCGCCCGCGTCCAGCACGTCCAGCCAATCGGCCATGATGCGCGGAATGTCGGCCTTGGCCGCCAGCTCCAGCGTCTCCACCACTTCGGACAGGTCCGGCGGCGGGCGGTTGGGGCGTGGGTCGGCTTCCGGCCAGATTAGCGCCACCGTCTCCGCCAGGTCGCCGACATAGTCGTGGCTCATCGCCAGCAATTCCGGGTCGGTCCGCCCCGCCGCCAGCTCCCGGATGATCGACGGCTTGGCCAGGGTGAAGGACAGTTCGCCCGCGATGGCCGCCAGCCCGATGCCGCGGTCCGGGTCAGGCTGGGTGGCGAACCAGCGGCGCAACAGGGCCAGCTTGGCATTGCGGCCGGGGGTGAAGATCAGCCGTTCCAGCAGGTCGGCGAAGGCGGGCAGGCTCATGCGCCGGCAGCCTCCGCCTGTACCGCCTCGGCCACGTCGGCCTCCACCTCGTCCTCCTCCCGCCCCAGCAGGTGCAGCGCGCGCCCACGCACGCCCCGCTGGGCCAGGGCGTAGATCAGCGCATCCTCCCGCCCATGCGTCACCCAGACTTCCGGCGCACCGACTTCCTCGATCGTGTCCAGCAAGTCGGGCCAGTCGGCATGGTCGCTGACCACCAGCGGCAGTTCGACGCCGCGTGCCTTCGCCCGCTGCCGCACCCGCATCCAGCCGGACGCCACCGCCGTCACCGGGTCGGCCAGCCGGCGGGACCAGGGGTTGGATTCGGCACTGGGCGGCGCCAGCACGATCTCGCCCGCCAGCACCGTCTCGCCCCGCTTGGCTGGGCGCGGCACCGGCAGCAACGCGCCCAGCCCGATCCCGAACCGCTCGTACAACGCGCACATCGAGGCCTGGGCCCCATGCAGGTAGATCGGCCGCTCATACCCCGCCCGGCGCAGTTCCGCGATCAGCCGCTGGCACTTGCCCAACGCGTAGCAGCCCACCAGATGCGCCCGCTCCGGAAACAGCGCCACGCTCTCCAGCAGCCGCTTCATCTCCGCCTGGGCGGGCGGATGCTGGAACACCGGCAGCGCGAAGGTCGCCTCGGTGACGAACACGTCGCACGCCACCGGCTGGAACGGCTCGCAGGTCGGGTCCGGCTGCCGCTTGTAGTCACCGGAGACGACCACGCGGCTGCCCTGCCACTCCAGCACCACCTGCGCCGAGCCCAGCACGTGCCCGGCCGGCACCAGCGTGATGCGCACCCCGTTCTGCTCGATGCTGTGGCCGTAGGTCAGCGGCTGCTGCGTGCGGCCCGCCCTGCCCTCGCCCAGCCGCGCGGTCATGATCGCCAGGGTCTCCGGCGTCCCCAGCACGGCGGCTTGGTCCGGCCGCGCATGGTCCGAATGGCCGTGGCTGACCACGGCGCGATGCACGCCCGCCTGCGGATCGATGTAGAAATCGCCCGGCTCGCAGAACAGCCCCTGCGGCAGGACGCGGAGCCAGGTATCGGGATGCGGGGGCATGGCTCTCCGTCCGGGGCAAGACAGGTATAGAACTGTGGCCCGGCTTTGGTTTCCGCAACCGGGGCCACTGCCTCACCACACTGTCATCATCAGCGGCGGCGATACCCATCATCGCCAGGCACCGGCTTCATCGCCGCGCCCACCAGGCCTACACCTCCGGCATCGGGACCGCCTAGGCGGCCCACATGATCGCAGGAGTATGTTCCATGACCCGCAACGCCCGCACCCTTCTGGCCGCCACCGCCCTGCTGAGCCTGTCCGCCTTCGGCGCCAGCGCGCAGGAGCCGTTCCGGGTGACCGGCCGTGGCGAGAACTTCGCGGTGGAATACGCGCCGGGCTACACCGGCAACATCGTCGGCGGCGGCGCCGCGCCGCATGTCGCCTCGGGTGATACCACCCAGGCGGACTATGCCCACCCGGTCTACGAGCATGCCGCCCCCGGCATCCCCACCTTCCGCGGTGGCCGCGAGGGCGACGTGGTGTACCTGCCCGCCCCCGCCACCTCGCTGCAGGCCAGCATGGACACCCAGGGCTGAGAACGACAGCCCGAGGCTTCGGACGGGGGCACCAGCCCCCGCCCGCCCCGCTCGCTCAGAAGCCGACCTTGTCGCCGCCCTTGAGCGAGAGGATCTCGCGCGCCTCGTCCGGCGTCGCGATCTCCAGCCCAAGACCCTCGATGATCTGGCGGGCGGAGCGCACCTGCTCCGCATTCGTCTCCGCCAGGCGGCCGGGGCCGGCCCACAGGCTGTCCTCCAGCCCCACCCGCACATGCCCGCCCATGGCGGCGGCCATGGCGGCGATGTTCAGCTGGTTGCGCCCGGCGCCCAGCACCGACCACTGGTAGTTATCGCCGAACAGCCGGTCCGCCGTGCGCTTCATGTGCAGCACGTCTTCCGGATGGTTGCCGATGCCACCCTGCAGCCCGAACACCGTCTGGATGAACAGCGGCGCCTGCACCAGTCCCTGGTCGTAGAAATACTTCAGGTTGTACAGGTGCGCGGTGTCGTAGCACTCGAACTCGAAGCGCGTATCGTTGCCGGCGCAGGTCGTCAGGATGTGCTCGATATCGCCGAAGCTGTTGCGGAAGATGATGTTCTTGTCGCCAAGATAATCCTTCTCCCACTGATGCTTCAGGTCCTTGAAGCGGTTCAGCATGCCGAACAGGCCGAAATTCATCGAGCCGAGGTTCAGCGACGCCACTTCCGGCTTGAAGGTCGCCGCCGGGCGCACGCGCTCCTGGATCGTCATGGTCGGCGCACCGCCGGTGGTCAGGTTCACCACCACGTTGGAACGCTGCTTGATCACCGGCAGGAACTTCGCGAAAGCCTCCGGCGACTGGTCCGGCTGCCCCGTTTCCGGGTTGCGCGCATGCAGGTGCACCACGGCCGCGCCGGCTTCCGCCGCGCCCAGCGCCGCTTCCGCGATCTCCTCCGCCGTCACCGGCAGATAGGGGGACATGGAGGGGGTATGGATCGCGCCCGTCACGGCGCAGGTGATGATGACTTTCCGCTTGCTGGCCATAAGCCTCAGCCTTCCTTCTCGGCGGACGCCTTATGCGCCCGCAATGCCGCCAGGCGGCGGTCCCGCCAGCGCATCTTCGCCGGCAGGTCTGGTGCGACGGCCCACTGGGCCATGATGGCGGAGACAGCCTCCGCACTATAAACCTCCGGCGGCGCCGGCTCCGCCGCCAGCCGCTTGTAGAAGCCGGTATAGCGGTCGCAGTAATCCTGGATGCCGCCGGGCGCGTTCATCTCGATCGTGGCGAACGGGCCCAGGAAGCTCCAGCGCAGCCCAAGCCCGTCGGCCACGGTGCGGTCCAGGTCCTGCGGCGTCACGTAGCCCTCGGAGGCCAGCTTGAAGGCTTCCGCCAGCAACGCGCCCTGCAGGCGGTTGAGGATGAAGCCCTCGATCTCCTTCAGCACCGTGATCGGCACCTGGCCGATGGCGTCGTAGATCGCCCGCGCCCGCGCCATCGTCTCCAGCGAGGTCCAGTCCGCGCCGGAAAGCTCCACCAGCGGGATCAGGTGCGGCGGGTTCACCGGGTGGCCGATCAGGCAGCGCGCCCGCCCGGCCAGATCCTCGGTGAACAACGATGCCCGGATGGCGGAGGAGGACGAGGCGATGATCGCCTTCGCCGGTGCCGCGGCGTCCAACCGCGCGAAGAGGTCGCGCTTCACCTCCAGCGTCTCCGGGCCGTTCTCCTGAATGAAATCGGCCTGCGCGGCCGCTTCCTCCAGCGTGGCACAGGCGGCGATGCGGGACGCGGCACCCGCCGGGTCATCGCACAGCCCGTGCGTGGCGAGGTCCTTCAACCCCTCCGCGCACAGCCCCACCGCCTTCGCGGCCACACCCTCACCAGGGTCCCACAACCGCACCTGCCAGCCGGCACGCGCGAAGATCATTCCCCAGGCGCGGCCGATCAGGCCGCTCCCGATGATGGCGACGGTTTCGGTCACAGCCACAGCACCTTCCGGCGAAGTTCCTCATCATCCCGCAACAGGCGCGACTCGCCGCTCCACTGCACCGTGCCGCGCTCCAGCGCCACCGTGCGGTCGGAGATGGCCAGCGCCAGGTCCAGGTGATGATCGACGATGATGATGGAGACCTCCTGCCGCAGCTTGTCGAAGGTCTCGAACAGCTCCTCGGTCACGGCAGGGGAAAGCCCCTCGAACGGCTCGTCCAGCAACAGCAGCCGCGTGTCGCCGGAAAGCGCCCGGGCCACCGCCACCATCTGCTGCTCGCCGCCCGAAAGCCGGTCCGCCGCCACGTTCCACCGCTCCTTCAGGCGCGGGAAATACTGGAGGATACGCTCCTCCTCCCAGTGGATGCCCGCGCCCGTCAGCCGCTTCAGCCGGCCGAGGCCCAGATTCTCGCCCACCGTCATGCCGGCGAACAAGGCGCGCCCCTGCGGCACGAAGCCGACGCCGCGCCGCGCCACCTTGTCCGGCGTCATGCCGGCAATCTGCTCGCCCGCCAGCGTGATGGTGCCGGAGGCCGGGCGCGCGGTGCCGATCAGCGTCTTCAACAGGGTGGACTTGCCCGCGCCGTTGCGCCCCAGCAGCGCGACGACCTCGTTCTGCCGCACCGTCAGCGTCACGTCGTTCAGAATGTGGGACTTGCCGTAGAAGGTGTTCACCTTCTCCAGCGCCAGCAGCGGCGCGTCCTTCACCGCGGACGGCCGCGGCTTCTCCGCCAGGGCGTGGGAGCCGGAGCCGAGATACACCGCCTGCACCCGCGCATCGTCCCGCGCATCGGCCACGCCGCCATCCACCAATACCTCGCCATCCGCCATCACCGTCACCCGGTCCGCCATGCGGAAGACGCGGTCGATGTCGTGCTCGACGAGAAGCACGGGAATGTCGGCGGAGAGCGTCTTGATCAGGTCGCCCACCCGCTCGCGCTCGGCGGCAGCCAGGCCGGCCAGCGGCTCGTCCAGCAACAAGATGCGCGGCTTGGTCGCCAGTGCCAGGCCCATGTCGAGCAAGCGCTGCCCACCATAGGACAGGCTGCCCGCCTCCGCCTGCTCCACGCCGGCCATGCCGGTCCAGCGCAGCAACTCGGCGGTATCGGACTGCAGGTCCTCGATGCCATGGGCATCCCTGAACAGCGAGAACCGCGCCGGGTGCCGTGCCTGCACGGCGAGGCGGATATTCTCCTCCACCGACAGGCCGGGGAACAGGTTGGTGATCTGGAAGGACCGCCCCAGCCCGGCGCGCGTGATGGCGTGCGGCGGCATGCCGTCCACCCGCTGCCCATCCAGCACCACCTTGCCCTCATCGAGCGGAAACATGCCGGAGAGCAGGTTGAACGCCGTGGTCTTGCCGGCGCCGTTCGGCCCGATCAGCGCATGCAGCCGCTTGTCCTCGACAGCGAAGGAAACCCCCTTCACCGCCTTCACGGACCCGAAGGACTTCCGCATGGCATCAGCTGTCAGCACCGGGCCCTGGGTCGCGCCCTCACGGATGAAGCGTGCCGGGATGCGCCCGGAAGCGCCCGCCTTGCGCGCCGCCATGGCGGCGGCATCGGCCGGCGGCTTCGGCCGCACCAGCCCCAGCACGCGCTTGCCGATGCCCACCAGCCCGTCCGGCGAGAACACGATGAAGGAGACGAACAGCAGGCCGAAGAAGAACAGCCAGTTATGCGTGTAGATGGAGAGGAATTCGCGGAACAGGATGAAGAACAGCGCACCCAGCGCCGGCCCCATGAAGCTCCGCATGCCGCCGATCACCACCATCGCCAGCAGCTCGCCAGAGAAGGCGATGTTGATAGGGTCGGCGGAGGCGAAGCGGTGGTTGAACACGCTCAGCACGCCGGCCAGGCCGGTGATGCTGGCGGAGACGGTGAAGGCCAGCAGCTTGTAGCGGTTGCTGTCATAGCCCAGGAAGCCGGTGCGGCCCTCGTTCTCCCGGATCGCCACCAGCACGGTGCCGACGGGCGAGCGGCGCAGCCGCCACAGCCCCCACAGCACCACCACCGCCACCACGGCGACGACCGTGTAGTAGCTGTTCGGGTTACCCAGCGATTCCCAGCGCTGCACGTTGCCCAGCCCGTCCTCGCCGCCCGTCACTTCCGTCCAGCGGAAGGCGATGGAGAACAGCATGGCGGTGAAGGCCAGCGTCAGCAGGGAGAAATACACGCCGCGCCGCCGCAGGATCAGCGCGCCGGCGATGCAGGAAAACACGGCGACGATGACCAGCGCGCCGATCGCCGGCAGCACCATCGCCCCCGGCAGGTAGTGGCGCTGCAGCAGCGCGGCGGCATAGGCGCCGATGCCGAACCAGGCGCCATGGCCGAAGGAGACGAGGCCCGTCCACCCGACCAGGATGTTCAGCCCCATCACCGCGACCGCGAAGACGACGACATCCGTCGCCGTCGTCATGGTCAGGCCCATGGCGTCCATCAGGAAGGGCAGCAGCACCAGGGCCGCCACCGCCACCAGCAGCGGGCGCAGCTCGAGCATCAAGGAATTGCGCGTCATGGCGATGGCGCCCTTATTCGAAGCGCTGGATGCGTTCGCCGAACAGGCCGCGCGGACGCAGCAGCAGGACGAGCACCATCAGCATGTAAACGGCGGCCTCGGTGGCCGGGGGGAAGGCATAGGCGGCAAGCCCGCGCACCACGCCGACGATCATCGCCGCGCAGACCACGCCCCAGAAGGAGCCGAGCCCGCCAATGACGACGACGACGAAGGCAAAGGTCAGGATCTCGGCGCCCATGGTCGGCGTCACGCCCGTCACCGGCGCCATCATCGTGCCCGCCAGCGCGGCGAGGCCGACCGCGATCATCACCACCGCCGTCATGTAGGGGCGGAGCGAGATGCCCAGCGCCGCCACCATGTCCGGGTTCTGCACGCCGGCACGCACCACGCGGCCGAAGGCGGTGCGCTTCAGCAGCAGCCACAGCCCGGCGACGCACAGCACTGCCACCGCGAGGATGATCAGCCGGTACTTGGAATAGATGAACTCGCCCATGAACACCTGGCCACGCAGCCAGAGCGGGATGGAGAACGGCACCGGCGCCGCGCCGAAGATCATGCGCAGGCTCTGCTCGGCCACCATCGCCAGCCCGAAGGTCAGCAGCAGGGAGAGGATCGGGTCACCACGATAGAACCGGCTCAGCAGCAGCCGCTCGATCACCAGCCCCAGGCACGCGACCAGCACGGGGGAGACGATGATCGCCCCCCCGAAGCCGATGGTGGGGGACAGCGCGACGGTCAGGTACGCGCCGATGGCGTAGAAGGCGCCATGCGCCAGGTTGACCACGCCGCCCAGGCTGAAGATCAGCGAGAGGCCAAGCGCGATCAGCAGGTAATTGGCCCCGATGAGCAGGCCGTTCAGCACCTGCTCCAGGATAAAGACGATTTCCAAGGCACATCCCCCGGGGGTTCAAACCCACCCGCCCCCGCCGCGCACGGCGTGGGGCGGGCGTAGTCGCCGCGTCAGCTCGGGAAGTTGCAGACGTTCTCTTCGGGCGTGGAGGCGATGGCTTCCAGGCTCTCGCTCGGGCCCGGAATGGCGGCGGAGGAGCTGAAGATGTCGAACTGGTTCTGCACCTTGTCCGCCGGCAGCGCGGTGATGGCGTACATCTCCATCATCAGCTGGTGGTCGCGGGCGCGGAAATAGCCCTCGCGCGGCTTCAGCACGTCGAACTTCGCGCCCTTCTCCAGGTGCTCCACCACCTTGGTGGCGTCGATCGACTTCAGCTCGTTCATCGACTGCGCGATGACGCGCATGGCGGTGTAGTCGCTCCAGCCCTGGTTCTCCGGCGGCTTGCCGGCCTTGGCGCGGAACGCCGCGGTGAACGCCTTGGCGGAGGGGGTGTCCACCAGGTGGTGCCACACCACCGGCCAAGTGCCGAGGAAGTTGCCCGTGCCCGCGCCCCAGGCCAGCGCCGTATCGAAGCCGAAGCCGGCGATGGGGAAGCGCAGCCCGTACTCGCTGTACTGCTTGAGGAAGTTGGTGATCTGCGCACCCGCGAGGTTGCAGATGACCACGTCCGGCCGCGCCTGGCGCAGCTTCAGCAGGAAGGGCGAGAAGTCGGTCAGCTCGGTCGGCACCAGGTCCTCGCCGGCCACCGTCGCGCCATTCTCGCCCAGGAAGCGCTTGGCGACGCGCAGCAGGTCGTGGCCGAAGGCATAGTCGGCGGTCAGCGCGTAGTACTTCTTCCCGCGCACCAGCCCCTGCTCCAGGATCGCGCGGCCGGCGGTGCGCACCATCATCGAGTTCTGCGACTCGGTGTGGAACATGTAGCGGCGGCAATCGCTGCCGCGCAGCGCATCGGAATTGGCGCCGGTGTTGATGAACAGGATCTTCTCCCGCTGCACCACCTGGCCGATCGCCAGCGCGGAGGCGGAATTGATCTCGCCCACGATGCACGCGACCTTGTCGCGCTGGATGTACCGCTCGGCCTTGGCGGAGGCGGTCTGCGGATTGACGCTGTCCTCGAACAGCATCTCCACCTTGCGGCCGTTGATGCCGCCGGCAGCGTTGATCTGCTCGGCCGCCAGCGTCGCCGCGTTCACCGCGAACTCACCCAGCGGGCCCAGGAAGCCGGTGCGCGGCGTCAGGTGGCCAATCTTCACCACATCGGACTGGCCATAGGAGATGGATGGCATCGCCAGCATGGCGGCACCACCGGCCAGCAGGCCACGACGGGTCGGGCGGAAAAATTCTGTCATCGGACGTTCCTTCTCGGCCCCTGTTGGCGGGGCTCGTTAGTGCGATCTGAGATCACAGATACCATCGCAAAGCCGCGCGACCGTGTCTATAGTCCTCTCAACATGACCTCCGCCGTCACCGATCTCGAGCCGCTGGAACGCCGCACGCTGGGCGAGACCATCTACGGCCAGCTCTCCGAACTGCTGATCTCCGGCCGGCTTGCACCTGGCGAGCGCCTTTCCCTGCGGGACAGCGCCGCCGTGCTCGGCGTCTCCGTCATGCCGGTGCGGGAAGCCGTCAGCCGCCTGGTGGCCGATGGGGCGCTGGAAGTGGCGCCCAACCGCGCCGTGCGCGTGCCGGTCATGACCGCCTCCGGGTTCCGGGAGCTCGCCGACACCCGCATGGCCATCGAGGGCCTGGCCGCCGCCCGCGCCGCCCGCCACCGCACCCCGGCGCATCTCGGCGTGCTGCGCCGTGCCGAGGCCGCCTTCCGCGCCCTGGCGGATGAAGAGGAGTTCGACCCCGCCCTGTCGGTCGAGCTGAACCGGGACCTGCATTTCGCCGTCTACGATGCCTGCGGCCTGCCGACGCTGCGCAGCATCATCGCCGGGCTGTGGCTGAAGGCCGGCCCGGTCATCAACCTGGACCTGCGCGCCAGCCCGCGCCGCATCCAGCTCGGCCACGCCCGCCACCGCCATGCCGAGGCCCTGGCCGCCATCGAGGCCGGCGACGCCGCCGCCGCCGAGGCCGCCATCGCCGGCGATATCGACCAAGCCGCCAGCTTCATCATCGCCCGCGGCGTGCTGCCCATCACCGCCTGACAAAAAACCGAGGAAACGACAGATGGATCTTGGAATCACCGGCCTGCGCGTACTCGTCACCGCCGGCGCCAACGGCATCGGCCGCGGCATCGTCGAGGCATTCCTGGCCGAGGGCGCGAAGGTCTATACCTGTGATGTCGATGCCGCCGGCCTCGCCACCCTGCCCGCCGAGGTCGGCCACCAGGTCACCGACGTCGCCGACCGCGCCCAGGTCGCCACGCTGGTGGAATCCGCCGTCGCGCATCTCGGCGGGCTGGACGTGCTGGTCAACAACGCCGGCATCGCCGGCCCCACCGGCAAGGTGGAGGACATCAACCCGGAGGACTGGGACCGCTGCCTGCAGGTCTGCCTGACCAGCCAGTTCAACCTCGCGCGCCTCGCCGTCCCGCACCTGCGCGCCAGCGGCAACGCCTCCATCGTCAACCTCTCCTCCGCCGCCGGTCATCTCGGCTTCGCGCTGCGCAGCCCCTACGCCGCCGCCAAGTGGGGCGTCATCGGCTTCACCAAGTCGCTGTCCATCGAGCTGGGCGAGGCCGGCATCCGCGTCAACGCCATCCTGCCCGGCCTCGTCGCCGGGGACCGCCAGCGCCGCGTGCTGGAAGCCAAGGCCCAGCAGCGCGGCCTGCCCTTCGCGGAGGTGGAGAAGGCCGCCTTCTCCTACGTCTCCATCAAGGACTACGTCACGCCGCAGCAGCTGGCGGACCAGATCCTGTTTATCTGCAGCCCGCGCGGCCGCACCATCTCCGGCCAGGCCATCGCCGTGGATGGCGATACGCGCATGCTGGCCTGAACCTGCTCAGGCAATCTCCCGCACCAGCTTGGCGCGGATGGCGCGGGCGAAATCCGCCCGCCCCTCCGCCGCCAGCACGAAGGCGCCGGGGCCGCCGATCACCTCGGCAGCGTAGCGCTCCTCCAGCCCCGGCGTGCCGCCCAGGATGGCCAGGGCATTGATGGTAATGCCGGACGCCACCGCGTCGTCCCGCGCCACGCTGGCCGGCCGCAACCCGCGCATGTCCGGCGCATCGCCTGAGATGTCGATCACCTTCTCCGCCCCCCGCCATGGCGCGGCGGCAATCAGCCGCGCCGCATGGTCGATGGCATCGCCGATGGCGTTCCAGCTCTGGCGGGACCGCGGCGCATCGCGGAAGGCTGCCGCCGCGATGGCGGCGCTGGCCGCATCCGCCACCCGGTGCCACTCCACCACCGTCGCCGCGCCACCCGGCGCGCCCCATTCCACCATGGCGATGCCGATGGCCCCCGCCGGCCCGCCGGCAATGGCCGCCAGCACCGAGGGATGGCCCACCGCCTCCGCGCAGCCTTCCCGTTGCAGGTGGAATTCCTCCGGCGTGATGCTGCCCGATGCGTCGATGGCCAGCACCAGCAGCACGTCCACCTCGCCCTCCGCCCGCGCGGGCGTGGCGGTGGCCAGCAACGGCAGGGTCAGCATCTGGCGGCGCAGCATGGGCGGGCTCCGTCGGGGTGCAAACCAGCGTCGGCCAGCGCCGCCACGCCTGTCAACGCTTCCCTCGCGGGCAGGATGATGCCGCCTTGTGCAGAAAACCCGCGCCAAATCGCCGGTTCGGGAGATGAAACGTTGAGAGCGGCTTGCGCGTAACCCCAAAGCCTTGCTCAAGTCGCACGGTACCATTCGCGACGCCGCCTCAGGCGCCATCCAAGAGGAAGACGGAACCAGCCGTGGCAGATCGACCTTCCTCAGCCTTCGACGAAATGCACGCCGAAGGCGCCATCCGCTCCCCCTATGCCGAGATGGCGCGTTTCCTCGACGCCACCGGCCAGGAGGCCCTGGACCAGAAGCGGCGTGAAGCCGAGGTCCTGTTCCGCCGCATCGGCGTCACCTTCGCCGTCTATACGGAAGGCGGGGACCCCGAGCGGCTGATCCCCTTCGACGTCATCCCCCGCATCCTGGCGCGTGACGAATGGGAACGCCTCTCCCAGGGGCTGGAGCAGCGCGTGCGCGCGCTGAACGCCTTCCTCACCGACGTGTATGGCGAACAGGCCATCATCAAGGCCGGCCGCATCCCGCCCGAGCTTGTGCTGCAGAACGAAGGCTACCTGCCGCAGATGAGGGGCTTCGTCCCGCCCGGCGGCGTCTGGACCGTCATCTCCGGCATCGACCTGGTGCGCACGGAAGCCGATCAGTTCTATGTGCTGGAAGACAATTGCCGCACGCCCTCCGGCGTCTCCTACATGCTGGAGAACCGGGAGGCGATGTTCCGCCTCTTCCCCGAGATCTGCGCCCGCCACCGCATCGCCCCGGTCAGCCACTATCCGGAGGAGCTGCTGGAAACGCTGAAGAGCATCGCGCCGGAAAGCTGCAGCGGCACGCCCAACGTCGTGGTGCTGACGCCCGGCCCGTATAACAGCGCCTATTACGAACACTCCTTCCTCGCCGACGAGATGGGCGTGGAACTGGTGGAAGGCGCTGACCTGTTCGTGCGGGACGAGATGGTGTTCATGCGCACCACCGCCGGCCCGAAGCGCGTGGACGTCATCTACCGCCGCATCGACGACGATTTCATCGACCCCGAATGCTTCCGCGCCGACAGCGTCGTGGGCGTCCCCGGGCTGATGGCGGCCTACCGCGCCGGCAACGTCTCCCTCGCCAACGCGCCCGGCACCGGCATCGCCGACGACAAGGCCGTCTACCCCTATGTGCCGGAGATGGTGCGCTTCTACCTGAAGGAAGAGCCCATCCTCTCCAACGTCCCCACCTTCATGTGCGAACGCCCGGCGGACCAGGACTACGTACTGGCGAACCTGGACAAGCTGGTGGTGAAGCTGGCGCGCGGCTCCGGCGGCTACGGCATGCTGGTCGGCCCGCACGCGACGCAGGAACAGCGCGACGACTTCGCTGGCCGCATCAAGGCCCGGCCGGGCGACTACATCGCCCAGCCTACCCTCGCCCTCTCCACCGTGCCCACGCTCGGCGAGGCCGGCATCGGCCCGCGCCATGTGGACCTGCGCCCCTTCGTGCTGTTCGGCAAGGAAGTCCGCATGGTGCCGGGCGGGCTGACGCGCGTGGCGCTGCGCGAAGGTTCCCTGGTGGTCAATTCCAGCCAGGGCGGCGGCACCAAGGATACCTGGGTGCTGATGGAGGACCCGCCGGCCGAGGGGCAGCTCGCCCTGCCCCCGCCGGAGGAGCCAGCCGCCTTGCAATCCCAAGGGCAATCCCAGTCCCAATCTCAGGGTAAGTCCCAGTCTCAGGGCCAGAGCAGCCGCCAGCAGCAAGGGGAAGGCTGAACCAATGCTGTCCCGTACCGCCGATTGCCTGTTCTGGCTCGGCCGCTATTCCGAACGCGCGGGCAACGTCGCCCGCGGCCTCGCCGCCACGCTGCGCATGGCCATGCTCGCCCAGCCCCTCAGCGCCGAGGATGAATGGCGCTCCCTGCTCATCGCCACCGGCAGCGAGCCCGGCTTCCTGGCCAAGCACCCCGCCCCCACCGCCGAGGCGGTGATCCACTGGCTGACTCTGGACCTGGACAATCCCTCCGGCATCGCCGCCTGCGTGGAAGCCGGCCGCCGCAACGCCCGCACCGTCCGCACCGCGCTGACGGTGGATATGTGGGAAGCCATCAACGATACCTGGATCGAGTTCCGCCGCCTCGACCCCTCCGTCACCAAGGGGGACCGGCTGCCGGGCTTCCTGGACTGGGTGAAGTCCCGCACCCTGCTGTTCAACGGCGCGGCGACGGACACGATGTTGCGGGACGACGCCTGGCGCTTCGTCCATCTCGGCACCATGCTGGAACGGGCGGACAACACCGCGCGCCTGCTGGATGTCCGCCACGCGGCGTTCGATGCCAGCGGCGGCGCCGATGCATCCCACTACGCGCAATGGCAGGCCGTGCTGCGCTCCGTCTCCGCCCTGCGCGCCTACCAGCACGTCTTCCACGCCCGCTTGCAGCCGCAACTGGTGGTGGAGCTGCTGCTGCTGCGCAAGGAACTGCCGCGCTCCCTGCTTGCCTGCTACCGCAGCGTGGAATCGGTGCTGGATGCCATCGCGGACAATAATGGCGGCACCCGCGGCGCCTGCCACAGCCTGGCCGCGCAACTGCACGCCAGCATGCGCGACACCGAGACGGCGGACATCCTGGAACAGGGCCTGCACGGCTTCCTGACCGGTACGATCGACCGCAATATCGAGCTCGGCCAGCAGATCGGCCTGCTCTACCTGAACGGACGCCAGCCGTGACCTATTGCGTCGGCCTCTGGCTGGAGCAAGGCTTGGTGATGCTGGCCGATACCCGCACCAATGCGGGCGTCGACAACATCTCCACCTTCTCCAAGGTCTACACGGCAACGGTGCCGGGGGAACGGGTGCTCTGCCTGCTCTCCGCCGGTAACCTCGCCATCACCCAGGCGGTGTGGAACCGCCTGGGCGAAGGGCTGACGCTGGAGGGTGAGCACCATACCCTGCTGACGGTGCCGTCCATGTTCCGCGCCGCGCAGCTGGTCGGCGCCGCCATCCGTCAGGTCTACCAGATCGATGGCCCGACGCTGAAGGACCAGGGCGTCGGCTTCGATGTTTCCATCATGCTGGGCGGGCAGATCGCCGGCGGCCCGGTGCGCCTGTACCTGGTCTACGCCGCCGGCAACTTCATCGAGGCGACGCCCGACACACCCTTCCTGCAGATCGGCGAGCACAAATACGGCAAGCCGATCCTGGACCGCGCGCTGACGCACCAGACCAGCCTGGAAGGCGGCGTGAAGCTGACCCTGGTCAGCATGGACAGCACGCTGCGCTCCAACCTCACCGTCGGCCTGCCGCTGGACCTCGTGGTCTACGACACCGACAGCTTCCAGATTCGCCTGCAACAGCGCATCACGGAAGAGGACCCATATTTCCGCAGCCTGCGGGAAGCCTGGTCCGTCGCCCTGCGCGATGCCTACCGGCAGATGCCGGAACCCGCCTGGCTGCAACCCGCCATACCCCCCGTGCAGGGCACCAGCACCGCCGAGCTCGGCAGCGGCCTGAACCTGGGCCCCATCGACATCCTGCCAGATTGAAGGCGGGTTCAGGAACTTTCCCGCCTCGCCTTCTTCCCCAGGCCATCGCGCACCCGGTCCAGCCGGTCCGGTCAGGCCGTCCATGCCCCCGATCGGCCAGCGCCCAGCCGCGCCATGAGGCCCCCGCAAACTCGCGGAAGACAGAACAGGCCGGAGAATTCCTTCCCCGGCCTGTTCCAACAAACCCCTGTCAGCACATTCAGGGAATCAGCCGCTCCCGCCGCAGCTGCGCGAACAGCTCCAGGAACGCATCCTCGGTCGGCTGATACGAAGTGAAGCCCAGGCGGCGGCTCTTGCTCATATCCGTCACCACCTCGACCGGCCGGCCCAGATCGGCATCGGTGTGCCAGGGCGAGGCCAGGCGCCCCAGATCGGCCTCCACCAACCCTTCGCGCGCGGCGATCTTCCGCCACAAGCCGGCATCATCAGCCATCTGCGCCTCCAACGGCTGCACCGTGCCGTCGAACGGCGCCGGCTCCAGCCCGAACCAGCGGGCGATGCGCTCCCACATCCAGCTCCAGCGGAACACATCGCCATTGACGACGTTGAAGTCCTGGTTGCGCGCCGCCGGCGTGGTCGCGGCCCAGAGCAGGTGCCGCGCCAGCAACCGGGCATCGGTCATGTCGGTCAGGCCGTTCCACTGCATGGCGGAGCCCGGGAAGCGGAAGGGCCGGCCGGTTGCCTTGCACAGCGTGGCGTACACGGCCAGCGTCGTGCCCATGTTCATCGCATTGCCCACGGCCTTGCCGATGATGGTGTGCGGCCGGTGCACGCTCCAGCCGAAGCCGTCCCGCCCGGCGGCGGCGAACACCTCGTCCTCCTGCGCATAGTAGAAATTCTCGATGTCCAGCCGCCCCTGCTCCTCGCGGAACGGCGTCTGCGGCAGCACGCCTTTGCCATAGGCCTCGAACGGGCCAAGGTAATGCTTCAGCCCCGTCACCAGCCCCACATGCCGCACACTGCCGGCCGCCCGCAGCGCATCCAGCAGGTTGCGCACCATGGCGGCGTTGACGCGGATATTCTCCGCCTCGGTGCTCTGGCGAGACCAGGTGGCGATGAACACCGCCTCCGGCCGCACCCCGTCCAGCGCCGCCGCCAGCCCCGCCGCGTCCTGCAAATCCGCCGCGATGGGCAGGACGCCGTCCTGCGGCGCCGGCCGCCGCGCCAGGCCATGCACCGCCCAGCCCTCCGCCACCAGCCGCTCGGCCGTGGCACTGCCGACGATGCCGCTCGTCCCCACCACCAATGCTGTCTTCGCCATGTATCCAACTCCGTCGCATTCGGCGCCGGGGCGCATCCGCCCCGGCACTGTCATCCTCAAGGCGGCCCCGGCGCATGCGCCGCAGGCCATTGGACTCTAGCTAGGAAGAGGGGCGGCCCGCGCTAGAAGGCACCCATCAGGGACATACGCACCAGGAGGTTCCCACCCATGAAACCCGGCAGCCCGGAAGAAGAAGGCCGCGAGGATTGCGCGCCAAGGCGGGCGCTGGACCTGTTCGCCACCAAATGGCTCAGCATGGTCCTGCACACGCTGCACCGGCGGCATGGCGGCCGCGCCCGCACCGGCGTGCTGCTGCGCTCGCTGCCCGGCATCTCCAAAAAGATGCTGACGCAGACGTTGCGGGAGATGGAGGCACGCCGCCTCGTCACCCGCCACGTCCACGGCACCGTCCCGCCCGCCGTCGAGTACGCGCTGACACCGCTCGGCATACGGTTCATCGAGCCGGTGGAACTGCTCTACGACTGGGCCCGCCGCAACCCTGATGCGCTGGATGCCCTGCCCGCCGGCGCGACCTCACGCTGGTAGCGCCGGCGGCGCAGGCCGAGCGGCAGCTCGGCCCGCGCGGCCTACACCAGCTCCGCCCGCAACTGCCGCGCGGCTGCCACCACATGCGCCATGGCGGGACGCACTTCCGCCCAGCCCCGCGTCTTGCAGCCGCAATCCGGGTTCACCCATAGCCGCTCCGCCGGTATCCGCGCGGCGGCGCGCCGCAGCAGCGCGGTCATCTCGGCGGAATCGGGCACGCGCGGGCTATGGATGTCCCACACCCCCGGCCCGATGGCGTTCGGGTAATCGAAGCTCTCGAACGCCTCCAGCAACTCCATCCGGCTGCGTGCCGTCTCGATGCTGATGGCATCGGCGTCCATCGCGGCGATGGCGCCGATGATGTCGTTGAACTCCGCGTAACACATGTGGGTGTGGATCTGCGTGCCATCCGCCACCGCGCTGGCGGAAAGGCGGAAGCACTCCACCGCCCAGCGCAGATAATTCGTCTGCTCCGCCCGCCGCAGCGGTAACCCCTCGCGGAAGGCGGGTTCGTCGATCTGGATGATGGCGCAGCCCGCCGCCTCCAGCTCCGCCACCTCGTCCCGCAGCGCCAGGGCGATCTGCCGGCACACCACATCGCGCGGCAGGTCGTCGCGGACGAAGGACCAGTGCAGCATGGTGACCGGCCCGGTCAGCATCCCCTTCACCGGCCGCGCCGTCAGCGCCTGCGCCCGCTGCCACCATGCCAGCGTCATCGGCGCCGGCCGGGATACGTCGCCCCAGATGATGGGCGGCGCCACGCAACGGCTGCCATAGGACTGCACCCAGCCATGCCGGGTGAAGGCGTAGCCGGCCAGTTGCTCGCCGAAGTACTTCACCATGTCGTTGCGCTCGAACTCGCCATGGACGAGCACATCCACCCCCGCCTCCTCCTGCCAGCGGATGGCGGCCTCCGTCTCCGCCAGCAGGAAGGCGTCGTAGCCGGCATCGTCCAGCGTGCCGCGCCCATGTGCCGCGCGGGCCTGGCGGATTTCCGCGGTCTGCGGCCAACTGCCGATGCTGGTGGTGGGGAAGACCGGTAGGGCCAACCGCGCCGCCTGCGCCGTGGCCCGCCGGGCATAGGGCGCGCCCCGTTGCAGCATCTCCGGCGCCACGGCGGCCAGCCGGGCGGCCACGGCCGGGTCGCTCACCCGGCTGTCTGACTTGCGCGCCGCCCGCGCCGCATCGCTGGCGCCCAGAGCATCGGCGATGGCGCCCTCACCCTGCTCCAGCCCCAGGGTCAGCGCCCGCACCTCGGCCAGCTTCTGCACGGCGAAGGCCAGGCTGCGCTTCAGCGCCGGGTCCAGCCCGTCCTCCTGCCCCACATCCACCGGCACATGCAGCAGGGAGCAGGAGGGCGACACCATCAGCCGGCCCGCCCCACCCCGCGCCTGCGCTACGCTCTCAAGCGTCCGGAAAGCGCCGCGCAGGTCAGTGCGCCAGACATTGCGCCCATCCACCACGCCGCAGGACAGCCAGCGATCGCGCGGAAGCCCCGCCGCCAGCACCGCCGGCAGATCCGCCGCCCCCCGCACCAGGTCCAGGTGCAACCCGGCCGAGGGCAAGGACAGCGCCAGTTCCAGATTGTCGCCCAGCGGGCCGAAATAGCTGGCCAGCAGCAGGTTCAGCCCCGGCGCCGCCCCGGCCATCGACCGCCAGGCCAGACGCAGCGCATCGGCGGCGCCTGGCGGCAGGTCGGTGGCCAGCACCGGCTCATCCACCTGCACCCAGGCGCAGCCCGCCGCCGCCAGCCCGCGCAGGATCTCGGCATAGACGGGCAACAGGCGGGGCAGCAGCGCCAGCGCCTGGCTGCCATCCACAGTCTTGGAGAGCAGCAGGAACGTCACCGGGCCCAGCAGCACCGGGCGGGTGCGGCGGCCATCGGCCAGGGCCTCGGCATACAACGCCAGCGGCCGGTTCTCGGTCAGCACGAAGCGTGTGTCGGCGTCCAGGCGCGGCACCAGGTAGTGATAATTGGTGTCGAACCACTTGGTCATCTCCAGCGCCGGCGCATCGGCGGCGATGCCCCGCGCCCGCTCCGGCTCGCTGCCACGCGCCCCACGGGCCAGGGCGAAACTGGTGGCCAGGCTCACCGGCCCCTCGCCCCGCCAGCCATAGCCGGCCGGGATGGCGCCCAGCATCGTGGCGTGGTCCAGCACATGGTCGTAGAGCGGCGCGTCGTGGGACGGGATATGCCCGATGCCGCAGGCGCCCTGCAGCGCCTGGTGCCCGCCGCGCAGCGCGGCGGCCCTGGCCAGCAGTACCGCCTCGTCCGACTGCCCGGCCCAGAAGGCCTCCAGCGCGGCTTTCAGCTCCCGGCGACGACCGATTCGGGGGAATCCCAGATTGGCGGCGATGCTCATCGCGGCGCCCGCCCAAAGATGAAGCACAGATTCAGCACTGCTCAGTCTCCTGGCACCGGTGCACCCCGCCCGGCCTGACGGTGGCACCCCCCGGCCGCCTGCTGGCGGCTCCGGGTGGGCGGCGATGGCAGGTCTCCTGGCTCACGGTTCGTCACATCCGGCACCGCCTTCCCGGGCCCGGAAGCCCAGTGGCCGGCTCGGCGCGCCACGCGCCGGATGCTCGCCGCCAACAGTTGCGGGGGCAGCCGCCGACTATCCGCAAACGAGCGGAGGCACGGCGTTCCCTCTTAGCCCACTCGCGCGGGACCATCACGATATAACCATATCTTTATATGCGGATGGTTGGCAAGCGCCGTGGCCTCACGGTCTTTTTTCCTTGGCCCCCCTGGCATCGCATGGTAGCGGAACCGTCATGACGCCCGCGAAAAGCCGGTCGATGCCCCCGCATCGACGCAGATCCGCGGCGTTCCCGTGCAAAACCGCACGGAGCGCCTGTTCGCTCCGGCACGCGGGTCAAGCGCATCGTGCGCGGTCGACCCAGCCTTCACGGCTGGCGATCGCGGCTTTGGCAGCGGCCTTTGTGCTCGGCGCGCCCACCCTGATGTCCAGGCCCGCAGAGGCTGCTGGACCCCGCTCTGCCTGCCTGGAAGCCACGAGGGCTGCCGAGGCGGCCTACGATCTTCCCGATGGACTGCTTGTGTCCATCGCCCTGGCTGAATCTGGCCTGCACGCTCACGCGATGAATATCGGTGGCCGCGCCTACTACCCGGAAAGTGCCGGCGAAGCCCGCCGGTTGCTCGCCAATGCCGGGGCTGGACAATCTGTGATGGCTGGCTGCGTGCAGGTGAACGCCCGCGTCCACGCCCGCAACAGCGATTGGCCGCTGGACCCGCAGCGTTCCGCCAACTGGGCGGCTCGCTACCTGCGGATGCATTACGACCGGGTCGGTAACTGGGCCGATGCCATCCGCCGCTGGAACGGCGGGGCACCCGGCACGGCCAACAAGCTGGTCTGCCGCGTCCAGGCCAAGCTGGAAGTGGTCAACCCGGGCAGCAACCTGCTCGGCTCCACCGGCTGTGGCCGTAGCGAGATCGCGCGTGTCCGCCGCAGTGGCGTGACCCTGCTCGAACTGGCCGAGGCACCGGACTGAGATTTCGCCTTCGCGGGCGCATGACACAAGAAAGGCCGGGGAATTCCTTCCCCGGCCTTTCTTGTCTTCACCAAGCCTCAACACGGCTCGTGCATGATGGGCGCGGCTTTCACTGAGGGGCCGCGCCCTTCGTCCTTCAGCTTCCCAGCCAGAACTTGATGACGCACAGCACCGCCAGCAGCCACACCGCGCCATGCACCTGCTTCGCACGGCCGGCGATGATCTTCACCAGGACATAGGTGATGAAGCCAAGCCCGATGCCCGTGGCGATGGAGAAGGTGAAGGGCATCGAGATGGCGGTGACGATGGCCGGCAGGTACTCGGTGGTATCGTCCCATGCCAGGTCCCGCAGGCCCTGCGTCATCAGGCAGGCCACCAGCACCAGGGCCGGCGCCGTGGCGAAGCCGGGAATGCTGGTCGCCAGCGGCGCCAGGAACAGCGTTAGCAGGAACAGCACCGCCACCGTCAGCGCCGTCAGCCCGGTGCGGCCACCCGCCTGCACGCCCGCCGCACTCTCGATGTAACTGACGGTGGTGGAGGTACCGAGCACGGCGCCGATCATCGCGCCGCCTGAATCCGCCATCAGGGCCCGCCCCAACCGCGGCACGGAGCCATCCTTCTTCATCAGCCCCGCCCGGTGCGTGGTGGCGATCAGCGTGCCGGCATTGTCCAGCAGGTCGACGATGAAGAAGGTGAACACGATCCCCACCAGCCCCAGGCTGAGCGCGCCGCGGATATCCATCTGCAGGAAGGTCGGCGCCAGCGAAGGCGGCATCGAGAACACGCCCTGGAACTGCGTCAGCCCCAGCGGCACCCCCAGCAGCGCGGTGATGGCGATGCCGATGACGATACCCCCCGTCACCCGCCGCGCCACCAACCCCGCCATCAACAGGAACCCAAGGCAGGAGAGCAGCGTCTGCACCGAATGCAGCGGCCCCAGCGCCACCAGCGTGGCGGGATTGTCCACCACCAGCCCCATGCCCTTCAGCCCGATCAGCCCCAGGAACAACCCGATCCCGGCGGCGATGCCCAGCTTCAGCGAGAACGGGATCGAGTTGATCAACCATTCCCGGAACCCGGCGAGCGAGACGAGGAAGAAGATGATGCCGGAGAGGAACACGGCCCCCAGCGCCACCTGCCAGGAAATGCCCATCCCGCCCACCACGGCAAAGGCGAAATAGGCGTTCAGCCCCATCCCCGGTGCCAGCGCGATCGGGTAGTTCGCCAGAAATGCCATCAGGGCGGAGCCGATGGCGGCGGCCAGGCAGGTGGCCACGAAGGCTGCCCCGGGGTCGATGCCGGCGGCCACCATCATCCCGGGATTGACCACGACGATGTAGGCCATGGTCAGGAAGGTGGCGAGGCCGGCCATCATCTCGGTACGCGGCGTGGTGCCGCGCTCCGTCAGCTTGAAGAAACTGTCCAAGGCAGGGGTCCCCTACAAAACGCCGTTGTTGCGCTGCACGATAAAAGCGACGGTTACGAGCGGGCAACCTCCGTGGCTTCCTGGCTACCGGTTCGTGACACCTCAGTTTAGAAGTGATGCACGAACGGCACGGGTCCTGCATCGGCGGGGCCGCGTGCCCGGGGTCCAGGCACAGGCAACAGGAGTTTCAGACTATGGTCTCACGCCGTTTGGTTGGCAGTGCCGCCGGGCTCGCCCTGGCAATGGCCGCCACCGCCGCCACGCCCGCATCCGCCCAGGCACAGGCCGCGGAGACGACCTTCGACCGCATCCGCCGCACCAAGAAGCTGCGCGCCAATGCCGTCGCCGGCGCGGCGCCCTACTACCACAAGGACCTCGCCACCGGTCAGTGGCGCGGCTTCTACATCGACCTGCTGAAGATGCTGGCCGAGGAACTGGAGGTCGAGCTGGAACTGGGTGAGACTACCTGGGGCAACGCGGTGCTGGACCTGCAGTCCAACAAGATCGACATCTTCTTCGGCCTGAACCCGACGCCGAAGCGCGCCCTGGTGGTGGATTTCTCCGTCCCCTGCTTCAGCAATGCCTTCAGCTTCATCACCAAGCGCGGCTTCGCGGCAAAGACGTGGGACGAGCTGAACCGCCCCGAGGTGAAGCTGGCCGTCGATCTCGGCTCCTCGCAGGACCAGGTCGTCACCCGCCTCTGCCCCAAGGCGCAGGTCGCCCGCTTCAAGTCGGCCGACGAAGCCACCATCGCGGTGCAGACCGGGCGCGCGGACGCGCAGTGCCTGGTGCTGATCCTCGCCCTCTCCGCCAAGAAGAAGAACCCGGCGCTGGGCGACGTGATCGTCCCCACCCCCGTCTTCGCCACCACCTCCAACGCCGGCTTCCGGCGCGAGGCGGACAAGACGTGGCGCGACTACGTCAACACCTGGATCGAGTTCAACAAGGGCCTCGGCGCCGTCCGCAGCGCCATCGTCACCAACATGGAACTGGTCGGCATCTCCGAATCCGACTTCCCGCCCGGCGTCACTCTCTGATCCCGTGCTGCGGCACCGGCACCGCCGGGCCGTAACCAAACAAGAGGATCAGGCCGCGCTCCACCCACCCCGGGTGGATGAAGCGCGGCCCGGGCGCGGGGCCACCCCCGCGCCCAGCCCCTTCCCTCCGAGACTGGATCAGCCAGCATGTACCAATGGGACTTTTCGTTTATCTGGAGCTACCGCTGGCTCTTCGTGAACGGCACGGTCGTCACCCTGCTCTTCACCTTCGGCATCGTCGTGCTCGGCCTCGCCGTCGGCCTGTTCTCCGGCCTGCTGCGCCTGTCACGCTTCGCGCCGCTCCGCTGGCTGTCCCAGGCCTATGTGGAAGTGTTCCGCTGCACCCCCGTGCTGGTGCAGCTCGTCTGGTTCTACTACGCCCTGCCTATCCTGAGCGGCATCGAGATGTCGGCGACGACGGCCGGCGTCCTCGCCCTCTCCCTGTATGGCGGCGCCTTCTATTCGGAAATCATCCGTGGCGGCATCAACTCCATCGAACCGGGGCAGACCGAAGCCGCCCTGGCGCTGGGCATGACGCCGTCGCAGTCCATGCGCCGCATCGTGCTGCCACAGGCACTGAAGCGCATGGTGCCGCCCCTGATGAACCAGTCCATCATCCAGTTGAAGAACACCTCGCTGGTCTCCGTGCTGGCGGTGCCGGACCTGCTCTACCAGGGCCAGGCCGTGGCGCATGACAGCTACCGGCCGCTGGAGATCTACACCCTCGTGGCCGTCATCTACTTCGTCATCCTCTTCCCCCTCACCCTGCTGGTCGGACGCCTCGAGCGCCGCCTGGCCCGTGCAGACTGAGGCCGCGCGCATGACCGCGAAAATCGAAGTCGCAGCCCTCAGCAAGAGCTTCGGCGACCACCAGGTGCTCCGCAGCGTCAACATGTCAGTGGGCTCGGGGGAGGTCGTGGCCCTGATCGGCCCCTCCGGCTCCGGCAAGTCCACGCTGCTGCGCTGCCTCAACCTGCTCGTCACGCCCGATGGCGGCCGCGTCCGCGTCGGCGGCCAGAGCCTGGATTTCGGCACCAGCAGCAAGCTGCCCGGCACCGCTTCGCTGGCGAAATTCCGCGCCGGCACCGGCATGGTCTTCCAGCAGTTCAACCTGTTCCCGCACAAGACGGTGCTGGGCAACGTGATGGAAGGCCCCCTCACCGTCCGCCGCATGCCGCGCGCGGAGGCCGAGACGTTGGCCCGCGCTCTGCTCGGTAAGGTCGGGCTGGCGGAGAAGGCGGACCAGTACCCGGCTCGCCTCTCCGGCGGCCAGAAGCAGCGCGTCGCCATCGCCCGCGCCCTGGCCATGCAGCCCGAGATCATGCTGTTCGACGAAGCCACCAGCGCCCTCGACCCGGAACTGGTGGGCGAGGTGCTGAACGTCATGCGCGAACTGGCGGCGGAGGGCATGACCATGGTCATCGTCACCCACGAGATCGCCTTTGCACGCGAAGTCGCCGACCGCGTGGTGTTCCTGCGCGACGGCGTCATCGTCGAGGACGGTCCGGCGAAGCAGGTCATCGACGCGCCGCAGCAGGAAGCCACCCAGGCCTTCCTCTCCCACTTCCACCGCCAGCGGGATAACTGACGTGACTCTCGACAACCCCCAGGGCCCGATCCTCGACCGCCTCCGCCTCTTCCTGGTCGAAAGCCCGATCAAGATGGCCCGCGCCCAGGGCGTCGGCAGCGTGAAGGGCAGCGTCAAGCGCGTCCTGATCGAGCTGACCACGCGCTGCGGCATCACCGGCTGGGGCGAGGCCGCGCCGTGGGAGGTCTTCACCAACACCCCCGAAAGCGCCTTCTCGACGCTCGATGTCTATCTCCGCCCGGTCATCCAGGGCCACCCCGCCCGCCGCCTGCGCGAGCTGCTGGCGAAACTGGACCGCACCGTCACCGGCAGCACCGATGCCAAGGCCGGCGTCGAGATGGCGGTGCTGGACATCCTCGGCAAGGCGCAGGGCGTCTCCGTCTCCGACCTGCTCGGCGGCCGGGTGCGGGACAGCATCCCGCTCTCCTTCTCCATCGCCGATCCGGACTTCGCGGCCGACCTCGCCCGCATGCACGCCATGGTCCCCGCCGGCAACCGCCTGTTCAAAGTGAAGACCGGCGTGAAGCCGCACGCCGAGGACATGGCCCACCTGGAAGCCATCCGCGACGCGTTCGGCGACACGGTGGACCTCCGCCTGGACTACAACCAGGCGCTGGAGCCCTTCCGCGCCATGGCCGTGCTGCGCGACGTCGACCGCTTCCGCCCCACCTTCATCGAGCAGCCGGTGCCCCGCCGCCACCTGGATGCCATGGCCGGCTTCGCCCAGGCGCTGGACACGCCCATCCTGGCCGATGAAAGCTGCTTCGACGCCACCGACCTGCTGGAAATCGTCCGCCGCCAGGCCGCCGACGCCATCAGCGTCAAGCTGATGAAGTGCGGCGGCATGCTGGCCGCGCAACGCATGATGGCGATCGCCGATACCGCCGGCCTGCCCGGCTATGGCGGCACGCTGTGGGAAGGCGGCATCGCGCTCGCCGCCGGCACGCAGATGATCGCGGCCACACCCGGCATCTCGCTCGGCTGCGAATTCTACATGCCACACCATGTGCTGACCGAGGACGTGCTGGAAGCCCGCATTCCCAACGAGAACGGCGCGGTGGTGGTCCCCACCGGCCCGGGCCTCGGCATCAACGTGACCGAAGCCTCGCTGCGCCATGGCGCGAAGGTCCTGGCCGAGGCCTGAAGTTTCTCAGCCTGAGGCCTGACTTTTCCCCGATGCGGCGCGTTGCACCTCCAAGGCCGGGCCAATGCGCCCGGCCATTTCTGTGGAGATGCCACCCATGAGCCATGATATCCCGAACAACGCCCTGATCCTGGTCGCCGATGGCGGCAAGGCCATGCTGCTGCGGAACACCGCGCCCAGCGGCGGCGAAGTGTCCCTGACCGAGGAAGGCCGCATCACCCCGGAGAGCGCCGCCCAGGGCCCCTCCGGCTCCCGCCCCGAGGACCAGACCCCTGGCCAGACCAGCGAGGCGACCTTCAGCAAGCAGGTGGCCCAGGCTCTGAACGCCCTGAAGCAGCAGAACGGCTTCGACGCCCTGGTGCTGGTGGCCGACCCGCAATCCCTCGGCCAGATCCGCGAGGCCCTGCACAAGACAGTCGATGCGGCCGTGATCAAGAGCCTGTCCAAGGACCTGACCAACCACAGCCTGGACGACATCGCCAAGGCTTTGGTGAAGTAAGACCTTCCGGCACAAGGCGCCCCGGTGCACATTCCCGGGGCGCCGCCAGGCTGTCGCCGCTTGGCGCTAGCGCCCCAAAATCCATCCTTCCCAGCGCCTGTCCGGCGCTGCCGTCGCTTCAGGCCGGCGTCCGCTGGCGACGTCGATCATCTTCAGCAGGCCCAGGAAGGCGTCGAAACGGTCCTCGCCGTTCCGGTCCTCGCCAAAGCCGCCACGCACTGCCAGTCGGGCGGCTTCGCTCAACGACACGCCATTCCGGCCTGACCAGGCGAGAATAGCTTCCGCCTTCTCCTGCCGGTCGCCGCATCTTCGCTTGCTCTGCCCGGGCCGGAAGGCCGCATCCACCATCCGATAGGCCTCGGCGGGATAAGTCTCCGCAATGACCAGCCCTTTCGGCTCTGACAGTTCCGCCAGCGTCCCGTCGAATGGCCAGAGGGCGGCTCCTCGCAGGATCGCTGGCCTGACGATGTCCTGCCATCCGGACAGCGCGGCTTTGCCGACTTGGTTACCACCAAGGGTCCAGAACAATGCGCACGCCGCATTGCGATACGCCGTCTTACGCTCGCTGATGCGAAACAGATCATCGACGCTCGTAACGCCAATCCCGCCTACAATGTCTTTAGGCGACACGCCTTTCCGCGCCACCCGCGGATAGAATGGCCGCCGCACGGAGATCTCGGCCGGCACTTCCGCGACATTGAAGAAGTGTCCCCAGTCGCCTTCCCCCAAGGATGGCAACGCGTCCCTGAACCCGGCGAAGCCCGTCAGGGCGCCATAGGCCGCAGGCATCCCAATCGGGAAATCGAACCCGAGCAGACAACTCCCCTTCCCGACAGCCGCGAAAGCGTCGTCGAGAAAGGACGCGGTGGAGGCAATCTGGAACGGCGCATCCACCGCCCATTCCGTCCCGTTCCGCCACGCCCGCGCCGCCCAGCGCTTGCGCGGGTCGACGCTCCAATCCGCATGGATCATCAGGTCGAACATGTCGCCTCCCCCAAACGCAGAAACGCCCCGGGGTCTCCCCCGGGGCGCTTCCGTCTTGCCTGAACCTCGCGAACGAGATCAGACGGAGTAGTACATCTCGAACTCAACCGGGTGCGGCGTGTGCTCGAACTTGTACACGTCCTGCCACTTCAGCTCGATGTAGCTCTCGATCTGGTCCTTGCTGAACACGTCGCCGGCCAGCAGGTACTCGTGGTCGGCGGCCAGGGACTCCAGGGCCTCGCGCAGCGAACCGCACACGGTCGGGATGTCCTTCAGCTCTTCCGGCGGCAGGTCGTACAGATCCTTGTCCATGGCATCGCCCGGGTGGATCTTGTTCTTGATGCCGTCCAGGCCTGCCATCAGCATGGCGGCGAAGGCCAGGTAGGGGTTCGCGGTCGGGTCGGGGAAGCGGACCTCGACGCGCTTGGCCTTCGGGTTCGTCGCATACGGAATGCGGCAGGACGCCGAGCGGTTACGCGCGGAATAAGCCAGCAGCACCGGCGCCTCGAAGCCCGGGATCAACCGCTTGTAGGAGTTGGTCGACGGGTTGGTGAAGGCGTTCAGCGACTTGGCGTGCTTGATGATGCCGCCGATGTAGTACAGCGCCTCGTTCGACAGGTCGGCATAGCCGTTGCCCGCGAACAGCGGCTTGCCGTTCTTCCAGATGGACTGGTGGACGTGCATGCCCGAGCCGTTGTCGCCATAGATCGGCTTCGGCATGAAGGTCGCCGTCTTGCCGTAGCTGTGGGCGACATTGTGGATCACATACTTGTAGATCTGCATGTGATCGGCGTGCTGCACCAGCGGGCCGAACTTGGTGCCCAGCTCGTGCTGCGACTGCGCCACCTCATGGTGGTGCTTCTCGCCGGCCACGCCCATCTCGATCATGGTCGAGAGCATCTCGGCGCGCAGGTCGACTTCGCTGTCCACCGGGGCGACGGGGAAGTAGCCGCCCTTGACGCCCGGGCGGTGGCCCATGTTGCCTTCCGGATAATCCTTCAGGCTGGAACCGGGGCCCTCGATGCTGTCGAGCTGGTAGATGCCGTAATTGCCGCCGGTGCCGAACTTCACGTTGTCGAAGATGAAGAACTCAGCTTCGGCGCCGAACAGCGCGGCATCGCCGACGCCGGTGGAAGCCACGTAGGCCTCGGCCTTCTTGGCGGTCGAGCGCGGGTCGCGCGAATAGGCCTGGCCGGTGGACGGCTCGATGATGTCGCAGATCAGGATCAGCTGCGGCTTGGCCGAGAACGGATCCATCGTGGCGGTCGTCGCGTCCGGCATGAGGATCATGTCGGACTCGTTGATCGCCTTCCACCCGCCGATGGAGGAGCCGTCGAACATGATACCGTCCGTGAACATCTCCTCCTCCATGGTGGAGACGTGCTGGGCGGTGTGCTGCCACTTGCCCTTCGGGTCCGTGAACCGGAAGTCCACGTACTCGACGCTGTTCTCCTTGATCATTTCCATGACCTTGGAGACAGCGCTGGGCGCTGCGGCTGCGGGCTTCTTCGCCATCGTGTGTGGTCCTGTTCCCTAACGACACTCAAACTTTGCGCGCGGCGCTGAAAGCATCCCGCAACGCGCCGGCCCACCGCGCCCGAACGGCACAGGCAGGCCCGTCTCCCTCAGCTCCCCGCGCCAGGGCGCGGGCAGTGAAACTCAGACCGCGTCCTCGCCCCGTTCGCCGGTGCGGATGCGGATGACCTCGTGGACGTCCGATACAAAAATCTTGCCATCGCCGATGCGGCCCGTGCGGGCGGCGGCCTGGATGGCCTCGATCGCGCGCTCGGCCAGATCATCGGAGCAGACGACCTCGATCTTCACCTTCGGCAGGAAGTCGACGACATATTCGGCGCCACGGTACAGCTCGGTATGGCCCTTCTGCCGCCCGAAGCCCTTGGCCTCGACCACGGTCAGGCCCTGCAGGCCGATCTCGTGCAGCGCATCCTTCACCTCATCGAGTTTGAAGGGCTTGATGATCGCCTCGATCTTCTTCATCGGCTCCATTCACGGTCCGCCGCCTTGTCCGGCAAGGCTTTGTCCCGTCCTCTCCCCCCAGCTGTACAACCCTCCGCCATCGCCACGTTCAGCCGGCGGACGCCTGGAAGGCTCGACCTGCTGTGTCGCACGAGCAGCAGCGACGGGGCAATGGCGCCCCATCGGGTTTTCCACCGTGAAACTTCGCTGCCAGACAGAGTTGGCCCTTAAAACAGGCACAATGCCTAACAAACCAGCAGCCATGCTGAAGACGATGTTGCATCGGGCGATGCCCGCCCCCATGATCCACCCACACGCCAACCCGCGCGCGATCCCTGCCTGAGGTGCCGATTCTACCATGAAGCCGATGAACAACCTGCTCTCCTCCACGGGGACCACCGTGTTCACCGTCATGTCCGCCCTCGCGGTCCAGCATGGCGCCATCAACCTGGGTCAGGGCTTCCCGGACTACGAGGGCCCGCAGGACGTCATCCGCGCCGCGGCCGACGCGCTGATGGACACGCGCAACCAGTACCCGCCGCTCGCCGGGGTGCCGGAACTGCGCCAGGCCGTGGCCGACGCCAACCGCCGCTTCTACGGGCTGGAGATCGACCCCGCCGCCGAGGTCATCGTCACCTCCGGCGCCACGGAGGCATTGATCGCCAGCCTGATGGCCGTGGTGAACCCCGGCGACGAGGTCGTGGTGTTCGAGCCGTTCTACGACACCTACCTGCCCATGGTGCGCCTGCTCGGCGCCGTGCCGAAGCTGGTGCGCCTGACCCCGCCGAAATGGGAACTGCCGCGCGCCGAGCTGGCCGCCGCCTTCAGCGACCGCACAAAGGCCGTGCTGCTGAACTCGCCCATGAACCCCGCCGGCAAGGTCTTCACCAGCGCCGAGCTGGCCTATATCGCCGAGCTGGTGCAGCGCCACGACGCCTACGCCATCTGCGACGAGGTGTATGAGCACCTGACCTTCGACGGCTGGAAGCACATCCCGCTGATGACGCTGCCCGGCATGCGGGAACGCTGCATGCGCATCGGCTCGGCCGGCAAGACCTTCAGCCTCACCGGCTGGAAGGTCGGCTACATCACCGCCGACCGTTCGCTGACGCCCAACATCGCCAAGGCGCACCAGAACCTCACCTTCACCACCGCGCCCAACCTGCAGCGCGCCGTGGCGCTCGGCCTCGGCAAGGACGACGCCTATTTCGCCGGCCTCTCGGCCGAATTGCAGGCGAAGCGGGACCGGCTGGCCAAGGGCCTGGCCGAGCTCGGCTTCGGCGTGCTGCCCACCCAGGGCAGCTACTTCATCACCACCGACTTCTCGCCCCTGGGCTTCCATGGCGACGACGTCGCCTTCTGCCGCCACCTGACCGAGACGGCGAAGGTCACCGCCATCCCCGTCTCCGCCTTCTACGACGGTACGGACGCGCCGAAGCACTATGCCCGCTTCGCCTTCTGCAAGAACGACGCGGTGCTGGACGAAGCCCTCGCCCGCCTCACCGCCTGGAAGGCCAACCGCGCCCCGGCGGCCCTGGCCGGCTGAACCGGCTTTCCCCGGCGGGCCCAGCCCGCCGGGGGATCGGTCACGCCCCCACCAATCTTCCTGCTGCCGCCGTGCCTGTCGCCGAATATCGGCCCGCTGCCGCCCCCCCCTCGCGCGATTCGCGCCGGCCCGGCCTCCAGCCCAAAATTCCTGATTCCGCCGTGGATTCCCCATTCCGACTGCCGCGCTCTCGCATTTGTTGAGGTGCGATGCGGGGTTTTCACCGCCTTATCGTGCTACACGCTGGAAATCGGCGGTCGGTATTGCTATTGCGGGTGCCACGAGAGATCCGCGCCCTCGCAAAAAGCGCGCCCATCATAACGAAAGTCGCACACATCATGTCGAAAGCCTTCCTCGCCCAGATCATCCAGGACTCCATTGGCTGCACCGGCGTCGCCGCCAACCAGGCCGCGACGGATCTGGTCGCATCCATTGTCAAGGAAATGAAGAAGAGCGGCGGCTTCACCCTGCCGTCCTTCGGCACCTTCACCGTGCGCAAGACGAAGGCCCGCAAGGGCATGAACCCGCGGACGGGTGAGCCGGTGAAGATCAAGGCCGGCAAGACGGTCCGCTTCAAGGCCTCGCCGAACCTGAAGAAGGCGGTCTGATCCACGGATCGGCTGCCCCCGGCCGCGCCCAGAGGGCTTGAGGCGCGAGCCTCAACGCCCGGCGCGCTGCCAGGCAGAGATGCAGGCCTGCTGCGGCGGCGGAATCCGGTGCGGCAGGCGAAAAAAGGGCGGCCCTTCCAGGCCGCCCTTTTTGCTTACTTCTTCTTGCTGGCCTCGTAGCGGGCCTTGTTCTCGGCATTCGGCGGATACAGGCCGGGCAGCGAGGCACCCGCCTCCACTTCGCCCATGATCCAGTTTTCCTGCCGCTCCTGCTCCTCCGCCAGCTCGGCCACCTCGGCCAGCAGCGCCTGCGGGATCAGCACGGCGCCATCCTGGTCCACCACCACGGTGTCACCCGGGAACACCGCGACGCCACCGCAGCCGATCGGCTGGTCCCACGCCACGAAGGTCAGCCCGGCCACGGAGGGCGGCGCGGCGGCGCCGCTGCACCACACCGGCAGCCCGGTGCCCAGCACGCCCGCCAGGTCCCGCACCACGCCGTCGGTCACCAGCGCGGCCACGCCACGCTTGCTCATCCGCGCGCACAGGATGTCGCCGAAGATGCCGGCATCGGTCACGCCCATGGCGTCCACCACGGCAATGCAGCCCTCCGGCATCGCCTCGATCGCCGCGCGGGTGGAAATCGGGTTGGACCAGGATGCCGGCGTGGCCAGATCCTCCCGCGCGGGCACGAAGCGCAGTGTGAACGCCTCGCCCACGATGCGCGGCTGGCCTTCCTTCAACGGACGCGTCCCGCGCATCCACACGTTGCGGAGGCCCTTCTTCAGCAACACCGTGGTCAGCGTGGCGGTGGAAATGCCTTCCAGCGTCGCCTTGATCTTGGGGTCCAGTGCCATCCGTCTTCCTCTCCTAGAGCGTGATGGCCTCCGGTGGAATCACCGGAAAGCCGAATCACGCGACCAAACAAAGATGAAGAGCGTGGTGCGTAAACGAAGGTAAACGCATCAAGCTCAGAGCGCGATCGTTGAAGTTTGCTTCAACACACAACGTGAATCGCGCGATCAAACAGCAGGTTGGAACAGGCCCGCCGCAACTGCCTGCGGCGCACACGCTCCAGGCCAGCCGCATTCAGGCAGCATGTTCCACCACCGCTTCGGCCGGCGCCTCACGCAACCGGCGCAGCAGGGCCTGAATGGGGTGGTCCGTCCGCACCCCATCGAAACGCTTCACCTGGGACCGGCAGGAATAACCGCTGACCACCAGCCGGTCGCCATGCTGCGCCACCGTCTGCCGCCAGCCCAGATCGTAGATTCGCTCGGACATCTCGCGGTGCTCCGCCTCGTGCCCGAAGGTGCCGGCCATGCCGCAGCAGCCGGATGGCAATACCCGCAAGGGCGCACCCAGCCGCGCGAACACCGCCTGCCAGTCCTTCAAACTGGCGGTGGCATTGGTCCGCTCCGTGCAATGCGGCAGCAACAGCAGCGGCTGCCCATCCGGCAGCGGCGGCATCAGCGCCAGCCGCTGCGCCAGCCATTCCTGCGGCAGCAACACCTTCGGCGCATCCGCTCCCAGCGCCCCGGCATACTCACCGCGATACACCAGCGTCATCGATGGATCGAGCCCGACCAGCTCCACCCCCGTCGCCGCTAGCGCGCGCAGCATGTCCGCATTCGCCGCCGCCTGCCGGCCGAAGCGGCCCAGGAAGCCATGCACGTGCAGCGGCTTGCCGTTCGGCCGGAATGGCGCCAGCCACGGCGTGAAGCCCATCGCCTTCAGCGCGTCCAGCAGGTCCAGCACCAGCTGCGTTTCGAAATAGCTGGTGAAGGCATCCTGCACGATCACCACATGCCGGTCCCGCTCCGTGGCCGGCACGGCGCGCAAATCCACCGGCGTTGCGCGGTACACGCCGCGCCGCTCCGCCTCGGCCATCAGGTCGATGCCGCTGAAGGCCGGCGCATCCACCAGCCCCGCCTTCGCGGCCAGCCGCCTGCCAAGGCCGCTGCCCATCACCGCATTGGCCAGGCCGGCGAACCGGGCGCCCAGCGGCAACATCGTCTCCAACTGCCCGACCAGATGGTCCTTCAGCGGCCGGCGGTAGCGCGTGTGGTACAGCTCCAGGAACTTGGCCCGGAAGCTCGGCACATCCACCTTGATCGGGCACTGGCCGGAGCAGGACTTGCAGGCCAGGCAGCCATCCATGGCTTCCTTCACCTCGTGGGAGAAATCCTCCTCCCCGCCACGGCTGTTCACCAGCCGGGTGAAGGCGCCGGACCAGCCGGACGAAGCCCGCGCCCGACGCGCCTCCGCCATTGGGTCCACCCCGGCATCGGAGAGCCGCCGCAGCCATTCCCGGAACAGCGACGCCCGGCCCTTCGGCGAATGCCGCCGGTCCCCCGTCGCCTTGAAGGACGGGCACATGGCGTCATGGGGGTCGTAGTTGAAGCAGGCGCCATTGCCGTTGCAATGCAGCGCCTCGTCATAGGCCGCGCGCGTCACCGCCGGGATGGTCCGGTCCAGCTGCCCGCGCATCGGCACCTTGTCGATCGCCAGCAGCGCCACGCCATCCGGCGCCGCGATCTTGCCCGGGTTCAACTGGTTGCGCGGGTCGAACGCCGCCTTGATCGCCTGCAGCGATTCATACAGCGGCCCGAACACCTCCGGCACGTACTCGGACCGCACGCCCTTGCCATGCTCGCCCCACAGCAAGCCATTATACTTGCGCGTCAGCGCAAACACCTCGTCCGAGATCTCGCGGATGCGCTGCTCCGCGCCCTCCGCCTTCATGTCGATCGCCGGCCGCACATGCAGCACCCCGGCATCGACATGGCCGAACATGCCATAGGCCAGCCCGCGCCGGTCCAGCGCCGCGCGGAACTCGGCGATGTAGTCGGCCAGGTTCTCCGGCGGCACCGCCGTGTCCTCGACGAAGGGAATTGGTCGCGCATCGCCCTTCATGTTGCCTAGCAGCCCCACGGCCTTCTTGCGCATTCCCTGGATGCGCTCGCCCGCCGCATCCCACGCCACCGTATGGCCTCGGCGCCCCACCGTGCGCCCCTCGGCCGCCAGCCGCGCCTCCACCACGTCCAGCTTGGCCTGCACCTCTTCGATGCTGTCGCCAACGAACTCGATCAGGTTGATGCCGGCCGCGACGCCCTCGGCATCGTCGGGGAAGAACTCGCTGACGCCCTCCCAGCTGATATCGCCGCGCGCCAGCCCCAGCACCTTGGAATCCACGGTCTCGACCGAGGCCGCGCCCAGCACCATGATCCGTTGCGCATCGCGCAACGCGGCATCGAAGGTGTCGTAACGCAGGTTGATCAGCGCCGCGTGTTTCGGGATCGGCAGCACCCGCAACCGCACCTCGGCGATCATCGCCAACGTGCCTTCGGACCCGCACAGCAGCGAATTCAGGTTGAACCGCCCCTCCTCGTCCCGGATATGCGCCAGGTCGTACCCGGTCAGGCACCGGTTCAGCGGCGGGAACCGCTCCTCGATCAGCGCCCGGCGCTCGCGGAAGATGCCGTCCGCCACGCGGTGGATGGCGCCCACCATGTCCTGCCGCCGCGCCGCCTCCGCCAGTGCCGCGTCGCCCATCGGTTCGGACCGCCACAGCGTGCCGTCCAGCAGCACCACGTCCAGCCCCAGCACGTGGTCCCGCGTCTTGCCATACAGGCAGGACCCCTGCCCGCACGCATCGGTGGAGACCATGCCGCCCACCGTGGCCCGGTTGCTGGTGGAGCACTCGGGCGCGAAGAACAGCCCATGCGGCTTGATCGCCGCATTCAGCGCATCCTTCACCAGCCCCGGCTGCGCCCGCACCCAGCCCTCGGCGACATTCACCTCCAGCAGCCGGTTCATGTGGCGGGAGACATCGACGACGATGCCATCCGTCAGCGACTGCCCGTTGGTCCCCGTCCCGCCCCCGCGTGGCGCGAACGTCACCCCCGCGAAGCGCGGATCGGCCGAGACGCGGGCGATGCGCTGCAGATCCTCCGCATCGCGCGGGTACACCACCGCCTGCGGCTGCCGCTGGTAAATGGAGTTATCCGTCGCCATCATCAGCCGGCCGGAGAAGCCGGCGTCCATATCGCCGGAGAACCCCCGCAGCCGCAGCTCATCGAGGAAACCATGGGTCAGCGGGGCCGGCGCGGGCAGGTCGCCAAGGCGAGGGATCATGCTGGGCAGTCTTTCTCGGGGGTGGCGGGCGTTACTCGCCCTTCCACTCCGGCTTGCGCTTGTTCAGGAAGGCATCCATGCCCTCGCGGAAATCCTGGCTCATATAGCACATCAGGATCAGGTCCCGGCCTTCCTCGGAGCTGATCTGCGGCCGCAGCCGGGCCACCGCCTCCTTGGTGGCGCGCAGCGTCAGCGGCGCATTGGCCGCCACCGTCCGGGCCAGTTCCAGCGCCCGCTCCGGCAACGCCGCCACATCCTCCACCACCTCGTGCAGCAGCCCGATCCGGTGCGCTTCCTCGGCCTCGATCAGCCGGGCGGTGAAGATCATCTCCTTCACCCGGGACGGCCCGATCAACGCGATGAGGCGGGAAAACGCCCCCATCGACAGGATATTCCCCAACGTCCGCGCGATCGGGAAGCCGAACTTCGCGTTCGAGGCGCCGATCCGCAGGTCGCACGAGGCCGCGATGGCCCCGCCCCCACCCGTGCAGGCCCCCGCGATGGCGGCGATGATCGGCTTCGGGCAGGCCTCCAGCCGCGCCACGATCCGCCCGATCCGCTCCTCGTACTGGATGGCGTCCTCGGGCGTCTTGAAGGCGCGGAACTGATTGATGTCGGTGCCGGAGGCGAAGGCCTTCTCCCCCGTCCCGGTCAGGATCACGGCGCGGACCGACTTGTCCTCCGCCACCTCGTCGCAGAACGCGCCCAGGCGCTCATACATGCTGAAGGTGAAGGCGTTGCGCGCCTGTGGCCGGTTGAAGGTCACCCGGCGGATGCCGCCGTCCAGGGTCTCGAACAGAATGTCGTCCTGGCCGTCCATCGGCATCTCCTCCCCGTTAAATCGGTTGTCCTTTTGCTATAGGATTGCCATCCGCCCATGTAAATCGCCCCCAGCCCACCTGCCGGCGGCGTCACAATCATCGAAACTTCATCAACGACCCCTGCCCTTCGCGCCCCCTGCCCGCTAGTGGAAGCCCGTCAATTCTGACAGGCTGGGAAATCGACCGCATGCGCCGCTCCAGTGTCCTGCTCCTTGGTGTCTCGCTCCTGGCCTCCGCCGCCCTGCCGGCGCTGGCCCAGCCTGCCGCCACGCCCCAGGCCCGTAACCGCGATGCCCCGGCCGCCGCCCAGCCCGTCTCCGGCCCCCTCGTCCTCTACACCAGCCAGCTGGAGCCGGACGCCGCCGCCACCGTGGAGGCCTTCCGCAAGCTGCACCCGGCCGTGACGGTCGAGTGGATTCGCGGCGGCACCAACCAGATCATGCCGCGCCTGCGGGCCGAGATCGCCGCCGGCGCCCCGCGCGCGGACGTGCTGCTGCTGGCCGACAGCCTGACCTTCGAGGGCCTGAAGGCCGAGGGCCTGCTGCGCCCCAGCCCGGACGTCGCCCTCGGCAACACCCCGGCCGAGCGGCATGACCCGGACCGCACCTATTTCGGCACCAAGCTGCTGACCACCGGCATCGTCATGAACACCCGCGCGCCCTTCACCCCGCGCGTCTGGGCCGACCTGCTGCGCCCCGAGGCGCGCAACATGACCGCGATGCCCTCGCCCGCCGTCTCCGGCGCCGCTGCCATCCATGTGCAGACCCTGGCACAGGCCCCCGGCCTGGGCTGGGACTACCTGGGCAAGCTGGGCGAGGCCGGCGTGCAGCCGCGCGGCGGCAACGGCGCCGTCATGCAGAGCGTCGCGGGCGGCGAGCGCGCCTTCGGCATCGTGGTCGACTACATGCCGATCCGGGAGGCCGCCAAGGGCGCACCGGTTCGCTTCATCGTGCCGGAGGACGGCGTCTCCGCCGTGACCGAGCCCGCCGCCATTCTCCGCAGCAGCCGCAACCCGCAGGCAGCCGTGGCCTTTATCTCCTTCCTGCTGTCGAAGGAGGGCCAGCAACTGGCCGCCAGCCAGGGCTTCCTGCCCGCCGACCCCACCATCGCCCCGCCCGCCGGCTTCCCGGACCCGCGCACCATCCGCGTGCTGCCGCTGGATGCCGCCCGCGCGGCGGCCGAGGCCGATGCCTCGCTGCGCCGCTTCAACCAGCTTGTCGGCCAGTAACCTCCAGGAACGGCCCGCGGCGGCGCTGAGGCCGGCGGCCCCGGCCGCGTCCTTCGTCCCGCCCGCCCCCGCCCCGGTGTCACCCGCGCGGCGCCGCGCCCT
>NZ_JACTVA010000002.1 GCF_014490485.1 Teichococcus aerophilus
TGGCTGTCACGCGGGCGGCGGCGCTGGCCGCTGGGCTCGCCGGCGGCGGGCGCGGTGCGGGGGGCGGGCGAAGCCGGCTCCGCCACCACCACGCGGGTGCCGGCATTCAGCCGCAGCGCGCCGGAGGTCACGACCTGCTCGCCCACCGCCAGCCCCTGCCGCACCACGGCCTCGGTCTGCGTCACGGCGCCCAGTTGCAGGTCCCGCATCTCCACCGTGCTGTCCGGCTTGACGACGAAGGCATAGGCGCCGCGCGGCCCCTGCTGCACGCCGACCAGCGGCACCACGATGGCGCCTTGTACCACTTCCATGCGGATGCGCAGATTGACGAAGGCGGCGGGCCACAGCCGCCCGCTGTCATTCGGGAAGGTGGCCTTCACCTTCACCGTGCCGGTGGTGGCATCGACGGTGTTGTCCACCGTCAGCACGGTACCACGCTCGACGACCTCGCCTTGCAGGCCGGGGATGCTCTCCACCGGCACCGGCCCGGCCGCCATGGCGCGCAGCAGCCGCGGCAATTCCTGCTGCGGCAGGCTGAAGGTGGCGCCAATCGGCCGCAGCTGCGTGACGGTGACGATGCCATTGGTGTCGGAGGACCGGACGATGTTGCCGACATCCACCTGCCGTAGGCCGATGCGGCCATCGATCGGGCTGCGGATAGTGGTGTAGTCCAGCTGCGTGCGCGCGGAATCGATCGAGGCCTGGTCCTGCTGGATCTGCGCCTCGTACATCGCCACCTGGGCGCGTTGGGTATCCACCTGCTGGCGGGTCACGCCGCTGGCCTGCAGCAATTGCTGGTAGCGCGTCAGGTCGACGCGCGCATTCGCCAGCTGCGCGGCGTCGTAAGCTTTCTTCGCCTCGGCCTGGGCCAGTGCGGCGCGATAGGTACGGTCGTCAATGCGCGCGAGAATCTCGCCCGCCTTGACGTCCTGCCCTTCGCGGAACAGCACTTCCATCAACTGGCCTTCCACCTGCGGGCGGACGACGACGCTGGCCAGCGCCTGCACCGTGCCCAGCGCATCCAGCGTCAGCGGCAGGTCGCGCTGCGCGGCCGTGGCGATGGTGACGGGCACCTGCATGCCGCCCGCGCCGCCTGGGCCGCGCGCACCGGCGCGTGCGCGCGGTGCCTCCTGCGCCGTCGTGGCGGAGCGGTTCCACCACCACCAGCCACCGGCCAACACGGCCGCCAGCAGCAGCAGGAACAGCAGGAAACGGAACACACGCGCCATAAAGCTGCCTCGGGTCATTGCTGCCAGCCGCCACCCAGCGCCCGGAACAGGCCGACGGCGGCCTGCAGGCGCGCCAGCCGGGCTTCCACCAGGCTGACACGGGCGGAGAACAGGCTCTGCTGCGTATTCAGCAGGGTAATCAGGTTGATGGTGCCGGCACGCAACTGCGCCTCGGCGATGCCGGCCGCGCGGCCGGCCAGGGTGGCCGCTTCCTGCCGCAGTGCTTCCTGCGCCGTGGTCTCGCGCAGCGCCACCAGCGCGTCCTCCACATCCGCCAGCGCGGTGACGATGGCGCGCCGGTAGGCGATGACCAGCTCCTCCGCCTGCGCCTCGCTCAGCGCCACCTGGCCGCGCCGGGCGCCGCCGTCGAAGATGCTTTGCGTGAGGCTGGCAGCGAGCGACCAGACCTGAGCCTCCGGCCGCAACAGGGTGCCGAGCACCGCGCTGCTGAAGCCGCCGCTGGCGGAGAGGGTGACGCTGGGCAGCAACGCCGCGCGCGCCGCCGCCACATCGGCATTGGCGGCGGCCAGTTGCGCCTCGGCGTACAGCACGTCCGGGCGCCGAGCCAGCAACTCGCTCGGCAGGCCAGGGTTGGTGGAGGGGATCATCAGCTGTTCCAGCCCGCCCGCCGCCACGGCCACCTGCTCCGGTGGCATGCCCAGCAGCACGCCCAGCGCGTTCGTGCTTTGGGAAATGCTCTGGCGCAGGGAGGGAATCTGCGCCTCCTGCTGCGCCACCAGCGTCTCCTGCTGGGCCAGGTCCAGCCCGGTGGCGGTGCCGGCCGCTACCTGGGCGCGGATGACGGTCAGGATGCGCCTGGCCGCTTCCAGGTTCTCGGTCTGCACCCGCAACTGCTCGCGCGTGGAGAGGATGTCGAAATAGGTGTTGGCCAGGCTGGCCTGTGTGGTCAGCATCACCGTCGCCGCATCGAACCGGCTGGCGCGGGCCGCGAAGGCAGCGGCGTCGGCGTTGTTGCGGTTCAGCCCCCAGAAATCCACCTCGTAGCTGGCGGAGAGCGTGGCGTCGTAGCTGGTGGTGCGCCGGTTGCCGCCACCAGTCTGCCGCCGGCCAGTGTCCAGCCCGCCGCTGACCGCCGGTAGCAGCGCTGCGCCGGCGATGCGGGCCTGCGCATCCGCCTGCCGCACCCGGGCGGCGGCGCTGGCGATGTCGAACGCCCCGGTCGTGGCGGCCGCCATCAGCCGGTCCAGCTCATTGGAATTAAAGCCGCGCCACCAATACGGATCGGGCCATTGCGCCGGCTGCCGGGATTGCTGGAACTGTGCCGGCAGGGCGAGCCCGGAGGTCGTGGCATCCGGGCGCGTGGCGCAGCCGGCCAGGGCCAGCAGCGCCAACAGGCTGCTGCCGCACAGGCGCAGAGCAGGCATTCAGTGATTCTCCGGCATATCGGCAAGCAGCTTGCGCCGGCCTTCAGGCGAAATCGCGGCAGTCGCCTGGGCGAGGCTGCCTTCGAACGCCTCGCTGAAAGCCTGCCACCGTTCCCGGTTGGTCGCCATGGCCGCCCGCAGCGCCTCCTCCGAGAACGGCTCGGCACCAATGGCGCGCGGCACCAGCGGGCGGGCCTGCCGCATGGCCTGCTGCGCGGCCTCGTAGGCCGGCCGGTTGGCCTCCATCACGGCGCGGAACCGGTCGCGGTCCTCGCCGGAGAGCACGCGTTCCATCCGCGCCTGCAGGTTGCGCACGCCGCGCGGGCGCGGTGTGTCCGGCCAGAACAGCAGCGCGGCGAAGACAAGGTTCAGCGCCAGGGACGCCCCCAGCGCCGCCTTCAGGATCAGGGAAGCGGAGAGGCGCATCAGTCGGTACTTTCAATCATCGCCAGCTGGCGCGGAGCATTGAAGCCGGCGTCGTCAAGCGGCACGGGGCTGGCCAGCATCAGCCAGAGTCCACAGGCGGCCAGCGCCGCCAGGGCACCGCCGCCCATGGGCAGCAGGGGCCGCAGCCAGTGCAGGAGGCCGGGGCGCACCGGCAGCGGCGCCCGCGCCACATGCCGCGCCACATGGGCCCGCATGCGCTCCAGCGCCGCGGCGTCGGGCAGGGAGCGACTGGCGCGCAGCGCGTCCTCCACGCCAGCGGCGCGTTGCAGATACGTCCGGGCCTCGGCGGACTGGGCCAGCAGGGCGCGCGCCGCGGCGGCATCGTCCGCCGGCCAGCGCCGCAGGTCGGCGCCATGGCTTTCCAGCAGCCGAAGAAAGCGGGTGAGGTCCATCGGGCTCAATCCTCCAGCTTTCCAGCAAGGAACCGCCGCGCCCGGCGCAGCAATCCCTCCAGCCCACGGGTGGAAACGGAAAGTGCGGCAGCGGCCTGCGCGCCTTCCATCTCCTGGTCGTAGAACAGCGCCAGCGCCGCGCGTTGCCGCGCCGGCATCTCCTGCAAGGCGGCGACGACCCGGTCCCGCTGCTGGCGCGTGGCGGCCTGTTGCTCCGGGCTTGGGCCCGGGGCGGGCAGGGTGTCATCCGGCGCCGGGGCGGTGTGGCGGGCCTGGCGGGTCCGGTCGATCGCCAGGTTGGTGGCGATGCGGTGCAGCCAGGTGCCGAACTTCGCCCGCTCCGGGTCGAAGCGCGCCGCGGCCTGCCAGACGCGCAGCATCGCCTCCTGCGCCACGTCCTCGGCCGCCGCCGCATCGCCGGTGATGCGGTGGGCCAACTGGTACAGCCGGGGCAGGTGGCGCAGGGACAGCTGGTCGAACGCCAGCCGGTCCCCCGCCGCGGACCAGGCTAGCAGGGCCTCGTCCGTGGCAGCGGCACGGTCACGGTTCAGGACGGCCTGGGCCTCGGTACGGGGCGGGGTCAGGGGCTCGCTCCGGCCGGGCGGGGCCGTGAATGGAAGGCTGAGGAGGAACATGGGGCCGCCGTGGTTCTCCTCCTTGATACGGAGCAGCACGGCCAACCCCACGCGGGGTACGCGATCTTTTTTTGGGTGGCGGGTGGGCCTTTCAAGATGGCCTTGCCGCCGCGCCGGCTACTTCGTGCCGTAGAGCCGGTCCCCCGCATCGCCCAGGCCAGGGCGGATATAGGCGTGGCTGTCCAGCTCCCGGTCGACGGAGCACGTGAAGACCGGCACGTCCGGATGTGCGGCGGTCAGCACCCCCACCCCCTCGGGCGCCGCCAGCAGGCAGGCAAAGCGCAGCTGCGTGGCCCCGGCCCGCTTCAGCCGCTCGATCGCCACGGCGGCGGAGTGGCCGGTGGCCAGCATGGGGTCGACCACGATGACCAGCCGCTCGCCAATATCCTCCGGCAGCTTCAGGTAGTACTCGACCGGCTTCAGCGTCGCCGGGTCCCGGTACAGGCCGATATGGCCGACGCGGGCGGAGGGCACGAGGTCCAGCATGCCCTCCGCGATGCCGTCGCCGGCGCGCAGAATGGACACGATGCACAATTTCTTCCCAGCCAGGAGCGGCGCCTGCATCGTCTCCAGCGGCGTCTCGATCGTGGTCTGTTCCAGCGGCAGGTCGCGGGTCAGCTCATAGGCCATCAACAAGCTGATCTCGCGGGCCAGGCGGCGGAACTCGCCGGTGGAAGCGTCCTTCTGCCGCATCAGGGTCAGCTTGTGCTGTACCAGCGGGTGGCGAACCACGGTGACCTGGGGGGGCAGAGCTTGGGTCGGGGTCATCGCGGGGCCTCCATCACGGCTGGAGGGTGGGATTTGGGTCAGGCGGGGGCCCTCTGTCCAGGCACAATGGCGAGGCCCTACGGCGGCCCAGCCACCGGTGGAATAAATTTTGCACCACGACCATTGCGCAATTCACCGTGGCGCGGCATCTCGCCGTCTAAATCGCTATTCAAATTCGCGCAAAGGGGTTTTCGGCATGAAGCGTCGTGATTTCCTGCTCGCGGCCGGGCTCGTGCCTTTGGCCGCCCCGGCCGTCTGGGCCCAGGGCGGCACCTGGCCCAACCGCACCATCCGGATGATCGTGCCCTACACCCCCGGCGCCGCCACCGACGCGATGGCCAGGCTCGCCGCCTTCAAGATGCAGGAGAAGCTTGGCGTCAGCGTCGTCGTCGAGAACCGCCCGGGCGGCAGCGGCACGCTGGGCGGGCAGCTGCTGCTGCAGGCTCCGGCCGACGGCTACACGATCATGGGCTCCGCCTCGATCCACCCCATGGCGAAGCACGTCATGAAGGCCGTGCCCTACGACCCCATCGCGGATTTCCTGCCCCTGGCCCGTACCGCGCGCGGCCCCTGCGTGCTGGTGATGGACCCGCGCCTGCCCCAGACCTCGGTGGCAGAGGTCATCGCGGCTGCGAAGGCGGAGCCGCGCAAATGGTCCTTCGCCACCTCCTCCCTCGGCGCCGCCGGCCATCTGGCCTCCATCGAATTCAACCACGCCGCCGGGTTGGATATCGAGATCGTGCCCTATCGCGGTTCCGCCCCCGCGTTGACCGACGTGGCGGCCGGTAATGTGCAGCTGATGTTCGACCCAGTGCTGGCGACCCTGCCGATGGTCCGGGGCGGGCAGCTGAAGGGCCTCGGCATCGCCACGCCCGCCCGCACCAATCTGGCGGCGGAACTGCCCACCCTGGCCGAGTCGGGGCTGCCGGGCTTCGAGTTCTATTCCTGGTATGGGCTCTGGGGCTCCCGCGCCCTGCCGCGCGAGATTGCCGAACGCATCAACAGCATCGTCGTCGATGGCCTGCACGAGCCGGAGATGGTGACGCGCCTGAACGGCCAGGGCTTCGAGCCGGTGCGCGAGACCATCCCGCAGATCGAGGCCGCGATCGAGAAGGATGTCACCCACAGTGCCGAACTGCTACGCCTTGCCAAGTTCGAGCCGCAGTAAAGCCCTTCCGTGCAGGATCACGCCATGACCGTCCAGGCTACCGCCCCCGTCGACACGCAGGACCACGCGCTGGTGCGCGACTGGTTCAAGGAACTGTCCGACCACGTGCAGGCAGTGGATTTCGCCGCTGCCCGCCATCTCTTCGCCGAGGATTTCATTGCCTTCGGCACTTTCAGCAACTTCGTCTTCGGTCGTGACAATGCGGAGGCGAACCAGTGGCGTAAGGTCTGGCCGACCATCGACAGCTTTTTGTGGCGGCTGGACGACGTGCAGGCACTGGTCTCGCCGGACCGCCTGTTCGCGGTCGGCCTGGCCGTGTGGGATTCCACCGGCTACCTGACGGATGGCCAGGCCTTCGACCGCAAGGGCCGCGCCACCGTGTCTTTCGCGCGGACAGCAATTGGCCAGCCCTGGATCGCGACCCACACGCATATGTCGCTGTTCCGCGGCACGCCGGATGTCTCCCACGGCAACAAGCCGTCGAAGAGCTGAAGCAGGGTCAGTTTGCCGGCCATGGTCCCGGCCATGCAGACGCTACGCTGAGAAAAAGGTGAAGGCCGGGGAAGGCATTCCCCGGTCCCCTTCTTTTTTCTGCGAGTTTAGAGTCTCCGGAATTTTAGAGCAGGGGCGCACTCAGCAGTCGCCATCCAGACCCCATCCAGGCACCAGTAAGAGGCTGGCAATCATCTCCCGGCGCTTCTTTTCTTGCTATGTCTGGATCTACGCCAGATAGCGGCCAATGGCGGCGACGATATCCGCCTGCGCCTGCCGTGCCTTTTCCAGCAACGCGGTCTGGCCCAGGAAGCCGTGCGGGACACCTTGATAGATCTTGGTCTCGTGCGGGATGCCGGCTTCGCTTAGCCGGCGGTCCAGGTTCAGCGTGTCGTCCAGCAACGGGTCCAGCGCAGCCGCCAGCAACAGCAGCGGCGGCAGCCCGCGCAACTCGGCAGAGAGTGGCGCGGCATCCGGGTTGGTGCGCAGGCTGGCATCGCCGCCCAGATACTGCGTCCAGAACCAGTCCAGCTTCTCGGTGGAGAGCCCGAAGCGGCCATCGCCCAATTCCAGGTGCGATGGCGTGCCGTGGTTGGAGGAGAGCATGCCATAATTGATGGCACCGAAGCGCGGCATGGCCTGATGCGCATCCCGCAGGCGCAACAGCGCGGCGAGGGCCAGATTGCCGCCGGCGGAATCGCCGCCGATGCCCATGCGCTCTGCATCGATGCCCAGCGTCGCCGCGTCGCGCCGCAGCCACTCCAGCACCGCCATCACCTGGTCCAGCGCTGTCGGGTACGGATACTCGGGCGAGAGCGCGTATTGCAGTCCCACCACCACGGCGCCCGAGGATGCGGCGACTTCGCGCTTCCAGCGGTCCAGCGTGTTGATATCGCCGATGGCGAAGCCGCCGCCATGGACATGCAGGTAGACGGGCAGCACACCGCTGACGCCCTTGGGCCGGTAGATGCGCACCGGCGTCGGCGGCTCGGTCGGCAGCAGATGTTCGGTGATCTCGGCCTCGGGGCCACCCTCGTTGAGGAAGGTCTGGTAGAGATAGGTGGCGGCCCGCGCGTCGTTGATGGGCTGGCGCAGCACGTCGCCGTTGGTCAGGCCGCGTGCCTTGACGGCGGCCTGCGCCGCGATGACTTCGGCGTCCGGCTGAAGGGGCTGGGGGAGGTCATTCATCGCGGCTCATCCTCTGCACTGGGCCGCCAGCATGGCAGAGGTCACCGACCCCTGCCAGCCACCCTCAGCCCAGCGCCTTGCCCTGCAAGGCGGCGTCGCTCTGCACCGAGAGATGTTCGATCAGCTGCGGCGGCAGCTTCAACCGGTGCGCCAGCGCGTCCAGATAGGCCCGCTCCGCCGGATGGTCGACATCGATGACCAGCCGAGTGGCGAGGTAAAGCTCCGCCGCCTGTTCCTGCGTGGTCGCGCCGGCGGTAATGGCGGCAAGGTCGGTGGGCTTGGACAGAGCGTCGAACACGAAGGCCTTCGCCTCGGCATCCAGCCCGGCCTGCTCGACATGTGAAAAAATGGCGCGCTGTTCGTCGGCGTCGATATGGCCGTCCGCCTTCGCGGCGCCGATCATCGCCTGTATCAGCGCCAGGTTGAAGGATTGCGTCGCCACCTGCGGCTGGAAGCTGGCATCGGCTTCCCGCATGTCCCCAGCCGTTGCCACGGGCGCAGAGGCCGGGGCCTGGCCCTGCTGGTAGTTCTGCCAGGCGCGGTAGGCCAGGGCGCCCAGCGCGGCGGCGCCGCCATGGCTGAGCACGCCGCCGAAGCCCTTCTTTTTCTTGCCACCCAGCAGCATGCCAACCAGCCCGCCACTGGCCGCGCCGCCCAGGAAGCCCATGGGCAACCCGCTACTGCTGCCGCGGCCTTGCGGCTGTTGTGGGCGGCTGTCACCACCGCCCATCTGGCCCAGGATCTTGCCGATCTGGCCGCCACCCTGCGAGTTGGGGCCAAGGAACCGGTCGAGAAGCGATTTCGCGTCGATCATCTCTTCCAGATCGGGGCTTGATTACAAAGAATCAATATGGCTCTCGTCTTCTTGGCCTCGGCCGTGGGTCGGGTCCAGGCACTGGGCGTGGCTGCTATCGGCCAGAACCTCAATGACCCGGCAATGGCCAATGGTCTGGCAATGGGCTTCCAGCATGCGCTCAAGTTCCGGCTGAAGCGAGCGTAGCCGGGCAATGCGGCTGGTGACCGCGGCCAATTGCTGCCGGGCGATGGCATCCGCATCGGCGCAGGGCGCATCCGGCCCTGCCTCAGCCAGCCGCAGCAGGTCGCGAATGGCTTCCATGGAAAAGCCCATATCACGCGCATGCCGGATGAAGGCCAGGCGCCGGCGCTGCGCCTCCCCATAGACGCGCTGGTTACCGGTGGTGCGGGACGGCTCCGGCAACAGGCCCACCGTCTCATAATAGCGGATGGTGCGGACGTTCACGCCCGTCATCCGGGCGAGATCGCCGATCGAAAGCGCGGAAGACATGGTTAGGACCTCATCTCGGACTGCGGGGCGGCAGGCGGGCGCATATTACCCCTTGAACCTCCAGCGACTGGAGGTCCCATACCAGGGGCCGAGACGAATGTGGAGACGACCCGATGTCACGGCATGATGAGGAAGGCGAGGTTCTGGCTTGGCGCGTCGAGGGCATGGACTGCGCCGCCTGCGTGGCCAAGGTGGAACGTGCCGTCGGCCGCCTGCCGGGCCTGACCGACATCAACGTCAACCTGATGGCCGAGCGGTTGAGCCTGCGCCGGGGCGCCGATGGCAGCACGGCCGAGGCTGTCGAGCAGCAGGTGCAGGCCCTTGGCTACAAGGCCCGCCGCATTGCCGGCCAAGCCCCTCCAATGGCCGCAGCTGCCCCGACGGCTTGCGACTGCGGCGGCCACACGCACGACGACCACGACCACAGCCATGGCCGCAGCCACGCTCATGGCCCTGATGAGGGCCCGGCGCACGCCCATGCTCATGGTGCGGAGGATGAGGAACTGGCAGCGGGTACTCCTTGGTGGCGCACCGCCAAGGCACGGCTGGTTGGCCTGATCGGCGGGCTGGTCGTGCTGGCCTGGCTGGTCGGGCATGAATGGCCGGATTTGGCGCGCTGGGGCTGGTTGGCGGCCACGCTGGCCGGGCTATGGCCCTTCGGCCGCCGCGCCGTCGCCCTGGCCCGGGCCGGTAGTCCGTTTTCCATCGAGACCCTGATGTCGGTGGCGGCCCTCGGCGCCATCCTGATCGGCGCCACGCAGGAAGCCGCCCTGGTGGTGTTCCTCTTCGCGCTGGGCGAGCTGCTGGAAAACGTGGCCGCTGGCCGCGCCCGCGCCGGCATCCGCGCCCTCGTCTCCCTGCTGCCCCGCACGGCGCGGCGGGAGGCCGGGGACGGGACCGTGGAGGAGGTTGCCGCCACCGCGCTTTGCGTTGGCGATATCGTCCGCCTGCGCCCCGGGGACCGCGTGCCCTGCGACGGCGAGATCCTGGAAGGCCATGCCGCCCTGGATGAAAGCCCCGTTACTGGCGAGAGCGTGCCGGTGCCACGCGGCCCGGGCGAGCCGGTGGTCGCCGCCTCCATCAGCACCGATGGCGCCCTGCGTGTGCGCGTGACCCGTGGCGCGGCTGACAACACCCTGGCCCGCATCGTCCGGTTGGTCGAGGAAGCCACCGCCTCCCGCGCTCCGACGCAGCGCTTCATCGAGCGCTTCAGTCAGTGGTGGACCCCGGCGGCCATGATCGCCGCGCTGGTGACGATGCTGCTGCCACCTCTGCTGTTCGGCGGCGATTGGGGCACGTGGTTCTATCGCGGCCTGGCCCTGCTGCTGGTGGCGTGCCCCTGCGCCCTGGTCATCTCGGTGCCCGCCGCCATGGCCTCCGGCCTCTCGGCCGGCGCACGGCGCGGGCTGCTGGTGAAGGGCGGCGCGGCGCTGGAGGCGATTGGCAGCGCCCGCACCATCGCCTTCGACAAGACGGGGACGCTGACCGCCGGGCAGCCCCGCGTGACCGACCTGCTGCCCCTGGGTGACGCCGATCCGCTGGAGGCGCTGCGGCTGGCCGGTGCGGTGGAGCAAGGCTCGGCGCACCCCCTGGCCCGCGCCATCGTGGCGGAAGCCGCCTCGCGCGGCCTGCGCTTGCCGGACGTTACCGAGGCCGGCGCCGTGCCGGGCAAGGCCGCCAGGGGCGTGGTGGAAGGCCGGCGGATCGCCGTCGGTAGCCCCGGCCACGCCGTGGAGGCCGGTGCGGTCATCGAGGACCCCCGCATCGCCGTGCTGGAGGCAGAAGGCAAGACCGTGGTGGTGGTGCTGGAGGGCCAGGTGCCGCTGGCCTTGGTCGCCCTGCGCGACGAGCCGCGCGAGGATGCGGTGGCCGGCATCGCCGCCCTGCGCGCCCTTGGCCTGCGGCCGGTGATGCTGACCGGCGACAATCCACGCACCGGCGCGGCGGTGGCCGGCCTGCTGGGCATGGATGTCGAGGCCGGGCTGCTGCCGGCGGACAAGCTGCGCCACATCGCCGCGCTGAAGCAGGCGGGACCGGTGGCCATGGTGGGGGATGGCATCAACGATGCCCCGGCGCTGGCCGCTGCCTCGGTCGGCATCGCCATGGGTGGCGGTACCGATGTGGCACTGGAAGCGGCGGATGCCGCATTGCTGCGCCAGCAGGTCTCCGGCGTCGCCGAACTGGTCCAGCTCTCCCGCACGACGCTGGCGAATGTCCGGCAGAACGTCGCCATTGCCGTGGGTTTGAAGCTGGTGCTGCTGGTGACGACGCTGCTGGGCATTACCGGATTGTGGCCCGCCATCATGGCCGATACCGGCGCCACGGTGCTGGTGACGCTGAATGCCCTGCGGTTGCTGGGCTGGAAGCCATCCCTGGCGCCCCGCACCGCAGCGTGATGGGTGGCGGGGGACTAACCCCCGCCGGCATCCCCACCCGCTACACATCCTGACGAGCCGCCCCAGCGGCGCATCCATGGCGCCGCCGGGGGCTGGACATTGGCCGCTTCCGGTCGACATGCTGCAGGAGGTTGGAGACAACGCCTTGCAGCACACACCGAAGCCATCCGCCGAACCTGCCCCCGCGGCCCGGACCTCCTTGCAGGAACGCCGGCCGCGCACGCTGAAGCACGGTGACAGCTTCGGCCTGTTCGGTCGTGCCGGAGATCTGGATGGCCAGAGTGGCAGCCCCGAGGGGCTGTTCCATCTGGACACCCGCTATCTCTCCCGCCTGCGCGTGAAGTTGAACGGCAGCACGCCCGTGCTGCTCGGCTCGGCCCTCAGCGCCGACAACACCACCCTGACCTGCGACCTGACGAACACCGACGCCAAGGATCTGGCGCGTGGCCAGCTGCATCTGCGTCGGTCCAAATTCATCTGGAACGCGGCCTGCCACGAGCGCTTCGCTATCCGCAACTTCAGCGACGCACCGCAGAAAGTTCGCATCGACATCGCCTTCGGTGCCGACTTCGCCGATCTGTTCGAAGTCCGTGGCCGCAGCCGCCCGGCGCGCGGCACTACGCATCCGTCGCAACTGACGACGGATAGCGTCACCATTTCCTATACCGGGCTCGATGCCGCTACACGCCATACGGCGCTGCGCTTCGCCCCCGCGCCAGAGAAGATCGGGCCGCACGAAGCCGTCTATCTCCGCACCCTGGCGCCGGGGGAACAGCAGGTGTTCTTCCTCTCCATCGGTGTCGGCGAGCGGGTCGAGGCCTCGCCTGTCGCCGCCGACCGCGCCTTCCATACCGCGTTGCGCGACACGCGGCGAAGGGAGCGGCACGCCCGCGCCCGCGCGGCGACGGTCGAGACCTCGCACGAGGTGTTCAATGACGCGCTGCGGCGTGCCACCGCCGACCTGAATATGCTGCTGACCGACAAGAAAGGTGGGCCGTACCCCTATGCAGGCATTCCCTGGTTCAGCACCGCCTTCGGCCGCGATGCGCTGATCACCGCCTGGCAGGCATTATGGTTCGATCCGTCGATCGCGCTGGGCGTATTGAACTTCCTGGCGGAAACCCAGGCGGATCACGAAGACGCTTCCAACGATGCCGAGCCCGGCAAGATCCTGCACGAAATGCGGGATGGTGAAATGGCCCGGCTGAAGGAAGTGCCCTACGGGCGCTACTATGGCAGCGTCGATTCCACGCCGCTCTTCGTCATGCTGGCCGGCGCCTATCTGGACCGCACCGGCGACATCGCGGCGCTGCGCCGGCTCTGGCCAAACATTGAAGCCGCGCTCGGCTGGATCGAACATTCCGGCGACCGGGACGGCGATGGCTTCGTCGAGTACCAGCGGCGCACGCCGCAAGGCCTGGTCAACCAGGGCTGGAAGGACAGCGGCGATAGCATCTTCCACGCCGATGGCACCTTGGCCGAAGGGCCGATCGCCCTGGTTGAGATGCAGGCCTATGTCTACGCCGCCTGGCTCTCCGCCTCGCGCATTGTCCGGGCGATGGACGATCATCCCAAGGCTGATTCCTTCCAACAGCGGGCGGAGACGCTGCGGGAGCATTTCGATGCCGCCTTCTGGGATGAGGAGCTGGGTACCTATGTGCTGGCGCTGGATGGCCAGAAGCAACCCTGCCGCGTCCGCAGCTCCAATGCCGGGCACGCGTTGTTCGCCGGCATTGCCAAGCCGGAACGCGCACGGCGGCTGGTCGGCACGTTGATGAACGCCGCCAGCTTCTCCGGCTGGGGCATCCGTACCCTGGCGGTGGGCGAGGCGCGCTATAACCCGATGAGCTACCACAACGGCTCCGTCTGGCCGCACGACAACGCAATGATCGCCGAGGGCTTTGCGCGCTACGGCTTCGAAGCAGAGGCCGCCCGCCTGCTGGAAGGCCTGTTCGCCGCCGCCGAACACCTGGACCTGCACCGCCTGCCGGAATTGTTCTGTGGCTTCCCCCGCCGAAACGGTGGAGGGCCGACACCCTACCCGGTGGCCTGCGCCCCGCAGGCCTGGGCGGCGGTGGCGCCGCTCTCCCTGCTGGCCTCCTGCCTCGGGCTTGGGTTCGAGCCGGAACGCGGGCGTGTCCTCTTCCAACGTCCGGTGCTGCCAGGGTTCCTGGAGAGGGTGGTGCTGCGGAACCTGCGTGTGCAGGATGCGCAGCTGGATGTCGGGCTGGGGCGCGTTCAGTCCCAGGTCGGCATGGCGGTGTTGGAGCGTCGTGGCGATATCCACGCTATGATGACAAGTTAGTGCATTGCCGATAAACGCGATATGATTTCGCTGAATATCCGCCAAACCGGCGGAAAGCTGAAGGAGCCTCCCGATGCCGCATGACGGGCACGACCATTCATCGCTGGAGCCGGACGCGGCGCCGCAGGACGCCTGGAAGCATTCCGGCGTCCGCGTCATTCCCGGTGGCAGCCTGGACAGCAACACGGCGCAGACGCCGGGCATGGACCGCCGTGCCGCCATCAACCTGGCCCGCGTCGGTGCACAGAAGATCTGGGCCGGCACCGTGCATATCCACGCCAATGCCAAGACCGGCGCTCATCATCACGGTGCGCTGGAAAGCGTGATCTACATCGTCAAGGGCCGCGCCCGTATGCGCTGGGGTGAGAAGTTGGAATTCGTGGCTGAAGCCGGGCCGGGCGATTTCATCTACGTGCCGCCCTATGTTCCGCATCAGGAGATCAATGCGTCCACCGACGAGACCTTGGAATGCGTGCTGGTGCGCAGCGACAACGAGGCCGTTGTGGTGAACCTGGATATCGAGCCAGTGGAGAAGCCGGAGAACGTGCCCTGGATCGACCCGATCCATAAGGCCTGAGACGCAGAAGGGGCGCCGGATTTCTCCGGCGCCCCTTTCTACTGGCCAGCCTGAAGAGGTTATTCCGCCGCCAGCACCTGGCCGGCATGCGGCCAGTCCTGCGTGCGGGCAAGAACCAGCTTGGCCACGCGCGCGGCTTCCACCAGGCTGGGGAAGGTGGCGCCATCCAGGTCGTCGACCACTGGATCAACGGCGCGGAAGCGCCAGCCGGCATGGTGGGAAACGGCGACGCCGACAAAGCGGCCGCCGATATCGATCGGGCGAGAAGCAATCATCATACTGTTCCTGGCCTCCGCGCCTCAGGCGCGGGAAGGCAACGCTGCGATGGTGGATGGGAATGGCCTTGGTGGCGTCAGCCCCAACAACACATTCGCATCCGGCAGCCATCGGGCCGGGCCAGGATCTGGCGGGCGGGACGGCGCTTTAGCGTTTGGTGACGCGGTGCAAGCTGCATGGGTCAAATCCCCGCGGGGCCGAAGCCCGTTATAAGAAGGTAGCCAACCTTCTATCCCACGCCGCGAACGAATTTTCAAGTGGAATTATAATTACCCGCTGAGTATGAGCGTATATGCCTTGGCCCTCGGCGCGGCGTGCGATTGATGTTGTATCGCGCCACCGGGCAGGGAACACTCAACGCGACCGCAGCATCGGCCGCCTGCCTCAGGGCGCGGCTCAGCCTCGGAAGGAGACTTCGCCATGGCTTCCAAGGGCGTTCTGTCTTCGCCTCTTGCCCGCCGTTCCCTCCTGGGGGCGTCTCTGAGTCTTGGCCTCGGCGGCCGGGCTGTGCAGGCCCAGGGGGCCTCGCAACTCCTCAATGTGTCCTATGACCCGACGCGGGAACTCTACCGCGCCTACAACGCGGCCTTTATCGAGCAGTGGAAGGCGCAGAGCGGGCAGGGGGTGCAGATCCGCACCTCACATGGTGGTTCCGGCCGCCAGGCACGTTCGGTGATCGATGGCCTGCAAGCGGATGTGGTGACGCTCGCACTGGCTTACGACATCGACGTCATCGCCAGCCGAGGGCTGCTGGCGCCTGACTGGCAGAAGCGGCTGCCGCATAACAGCGCGCCCTATACCAGCACCATCGTCTTCCTGGTGCGGAAGGGCAACCCGAAGGCAATCCGCGATTGGGGAGACCTGGCGCGGGACGGCGTGGGGGTGATCACCCCAAACCCCAAGACCTCCGGCGGTGCGCGCTGGAACCATTTGGCCGCCTGGGCCTGGGCGCGGCGCCAACCCGGCGGCGACGATGCCTCGGCCGAGGCGTATCTCGGACGGCTCTACCGCAACGTCCCTGTGCTGGACACAGGCGCACGCGGTTCCACCACCACCTTCGCCCAGCGCGACCAGGGCGATGTGCTGCTGGCGTGGGAGAACGAGGCGCATCTGGCCTTCGAGGAATTCGGCCGCGACAAGTTCGAGATCGTCTACCCGCCGCTCTCCATCCTGGCGGAGCCACCGGTGGCGGTGGTGGACCGCATAGTCGACCGGCGTGGCACCCGCGCCGTGGCCGAAGCCTATTTGCAAGGCCTCTATACGCCGGAAGCGCAAACCCTGGTGGCGAAGCACTTCTACCGTCCGCGCGACCCGGCGGCCCTGGCCGCGGCCGGCGACCGCTTCCCCAGGCTGGAGCTGGTCACGATCGATGGCGAGTTCGGCGGCTGGGCCGAGGCGCAGCGGCGGCATTTCGACGATGGCGGCAGCTTCGACCGTGTCTATCGCCCGAGCCGCTGAGCCCGCCGGTCAACATCCGCCACCGGCTTACCGGCGGCGGCTATGGCCGTGGCCCGGCCCCTTGCCCGGCTTTGGCCTGAGCCTCGGCGTCGCGCTGCTCTGGCTTGGCCTCATCGTGCTGCTGCCACTTTCCGCCCTGGCGGCGCGGCCCTGGACGCTCGGCCTCCAGGGCGTGCTGGACTCGCTGGCGGACCCGCGCGTGCTGGCCGCGTTGCGCCTGTCCTTCCTCTCGGCCCTGGCTGCGGCGGCGGTCAACGTACCCATCGGGCTGCTGCTCGCCTGGGTGATGGTGCGGGAGAATTTTCCCGGCCGCCGCTGGCTGGACGCCGCCATCGACCTGCCCTTCGCCCTGCCAACGGCAGTGGCGGGCCTGGCCCTGACGGCGCTGTACGCCCCCAATGGCTGGCTTGGCGCCCCGCTGGCGGCGGTCGGGCTGAAAGTGGCCTACACGCCGCTGGGCATCGGCGTCGCCATGCTGTTCGTCGGCCTGCCCTTCGTCGTCCGCAGTGTCGAGCCCGTCCTGCGGGACCTGCCACGGGAGGCGGAGGAAGCCGCGGCCACGCTGGGCGCCGATGGGGTGCAGACCTGGTGGCGCGTGATCCTGCCCGCGCTGCTGCCCGCGCTGCTGGCAGGCTTCGCCATGGCGTTCGCCCGGGCGGTCGGCGAGTATGGCAGCGTCATTTTTATCGCGGGCAACCGGCCGATGGTCAGCGAGATCGCCCCGTTGCTGATCGTGGTCAGGTTGGAGCAGTTCGACTATGCCGGTGCATCGGCCGTCGGGCTGGCGATGCTGGTCCTGGCCTTCATCATCCTGCTGGCACTGAACCTGCTGCAACGCCGGAATCGCGGATGAGGCGGCTCAGAGACGGCAACCACTTCCTTCGCCTGTCGGTGCTGCTGGTAGCGATCGCGCTGGCCTGCGTCATCCTGCTGCTCCCGCTCGCCGCCGTGTTCACCGAGGCGCTTCGTCGCGGCATCCCGGTCGCGCTGCAGGCTCTGGCCGACCCTGATGCGTGGGCGGCGATCCAGTTGACCCTGTTGGTGGCCGCCATCGCCGTGCCGGTCAACACGGTGGGCGGCATCGCGGCCGCCTGGTGCATCGCCAAGTTCGAGTTCCCTGGACGCAGGTTCCTGCTGGCGCTGATCGAGCTACCATTCTCCGTCTCGCCTGTCATCTCCGGCCTGGTCTGGGTGCTGCTGTTCGGCGCCCATGGCTGGTTCGGCGAATGGCTGCAGGAGCGGAATATCCAGATCATCTTCGCCCTGCCGGGCCTGGTGCTCGCGACGATCTTCGTCACCTTCCCCTTCGTGGCACGCACGTTGGTGCCACTGATGCAGGAGCAGGGCCGGGGGGCGGAGGAAGCCGCGGCCACGCTGGGCGCCAGCGGCTGGCAGATTTTTCGCCGCGTGACGCTGCCGGATATCCGCTGGGCCCTGCTCTCCGGCATTCTGCTTTGTAATGCCCGGGCCATGGGAGAGTTCGGGGCGGTGTCCGTCGTATCAGGCCACATCAGGGGCGAAACCAACACCATGCCGTTGCATGTCGAGATTCTCTACAACGAGTACCAGTTCGTCGCCGCCTTCGCCGTGGCCGCGTTGCTCGCCCTGCTGGCCCTGGTCACGCTCGGTGCGAAGGCTTTGCTGGAACGGCACGGTTCCAGCCGGGCGAGCCTGCTGTGAGTGTGCTGGTCCGTGGCGTGGAGCGCCGCTTCGGCGCCTCCGCCGCGCTGCGTGCCGTGGACCTCACCGTTTCCGCCGGTGAGTTCGTGGCGCTGCTGGGCCCGTCCGGTTCCGGCAAGACCACGCTGCTGCGGATCCTTGCGGGCCTCGACATCGCCGATGCCGGAACCGTCAGCATCGATGGGGAGGATATGACGCATATCCCCGCCCGGCTCCGGCGCATCGGCTTCGTGTTCCAGCACTACGCGCTGTTCCGCCATATGACGATCTTCGAGAATGTCGCCTTCGGCTTGCGCATCCGCCGCGAGCCGCCACGGGAGGCCGAAATCGTCCAGCGCGTGAACGGGTTGCTGGAGCGGGTGCAGATTGCCGAATTGGCGCGCCGGCGACCGGACCAGATCTCCGGCGGCCAGCGCCAGCGCGCCGCCCTGGCCCGCGCCCTGGCCATCGAGCCACGGTTGCTGCTGCTTGACGAACCCTTCGGTGCTCTGGATGCCGAGGTCCGCAAGGGATTGCGGCGTTGGCTGCGCGACCTGCACCGGGACCTAGGCCTGACCAGCCTGTTCGTCACGCACGACCAGGAAGAGGCGATGGAACTGGCCGACCGCGTCGCCATCATGCGGGATGGGCAGATCGTCCAGTACGACACGCCGGAAGCCTTGATGGACCGGCCCGTCAACGCCTTCGTTGCCGGCTTCCTTGGCGACGCCGCGCGGCTGCCGGCGGAATGGGATGGCACGTCCCTGCATTTCAGCGGCGCGCAGCTACCGTCCTTGCCCGCCTCGGCGCTCCGTCTTGCGCCGACTAGGCCAGGGCCGGCAGTGGCCTTCATCCGGCCGCACGAATGGTCGGTCACGGCGCAGGAGGAGACCAACGCCACGGTGCGGTCACGTCATCCGGTCAGCCGTGGCGTCAGGCTGGAGCTTTCTATCGGTGAATATGTGGTGGAGGTGGAACTGCCCGCCTCGCCCCTGCGCCCCGGGGAGCGCTGCCAACTCGGCGTGACAGCCGCCCGGGCCTACGATGTTGGCTGATTCGGGCCGAAGCGGCTGCCCCAGGATGCCTGCGCGCCGGCCCAGGGCAATGCCTGGGCGTGGTAGACCCCTTTCGCCACCGCACGCGCCATCACCTGGGTCGCGACATGCCCCAGCTCGGTCAATTCGGCGATAGGGTTGGCCATCGGCCGCGCCGCCGTGGCAGCGGCGAACACCGTATCGCCATCGGTCGGCGCGTGCGCGGGCAGGATGGCGCGGGCCAGGCCGTCATCGGCCATGATGGCCAGCCGGCGGGCCTGGGCCTTGCTCAGCGCCGCATCGGTGACGACCAGGCCGATCGTGGTGGCGGTGCCCGCCTGACCTTTCAATCGTGACAGCTGATGCTCCGGCAGGAAGCGCGGCGGCAGCCCCAGCCCGCCGAACTCCTCGCCCTGTTCGAACGGTGCCGCCCAGAACCACGGCCCATCGCCGACCAGGGGCGAGCCCACCGCATTGACCGCGACGATCGCCGCCACCGTGTGGCCATGCCGCGTAACGGCGCTGGCCGAGCCCAGGCCGCCCTTGACCGTCGCTGTCGTCGCGCCCGTGCCGGCGCCCACGCTGCCCAGCGCGAATACGCCTTCGGACGCGGCCCGCGCCGCCTCATAGCCCAGCGTGCGATAGGGGCTGAAGCGTCCCCAGTCCTTGTTGCCGCCATTCAGCAGGTCGAACAGGATGGCCTGCGGTGCCAGCGGGATGGCGATACTGCCGAACATCGTGCCACGGCCATCTTCGCGCAGCGCCGCCTGCACACCGCCTGCGGCGTCCAACCCGAAGGTCGAGCCGCCGGAGAGGACGATGGCATCGACCTGTTCCACCGTCATGTCCGTGCGCAGCAGATCCGTGTCGCGCGTCCCCGGCGCGCCACCGCTGACATGCACGGCAGCCGTGACGGGCCGGTCGAACACGATGGCCGTGGCACCGGAACCCAGCGCCAGGTCGGTTGCGTGGCCGACGCGCAGCCCGGCGATATCGGTCAGGAGATTCAGGCTCATGCGCCGATGATGCCGCAGGGCGCTGGCACGGCCAAGCGTTCGCGGGGAAAGGACGTTTGATAAACGGGTAAAACGGTATATCCCTTGTGTTGATGGGCCATCAGGCCCGGCGTCAGCGTGGGATTGCCTGTCATGTCACTGACCCGCCGAATGGCGCTCTCGGGCGCGTCCGCCTTTGCCGCATCCGCGCTCGCGGCGCCGCGCTTGTCCCGTGCCCAGGGCGCCAGCGTGCTGCGTTTCGTGCCGCAATCGGACCTCGCGGTGCTCGACCCGATCCTGACGGCCGCCTACGTCACCCGCAATCACGGCATGCTGGTGTTCGATACGCTCTACGGCATGGATGCCGACTTCCGCATCCAGCCGCAGATGCTGGCTGGCCATACCACCCAGGCCGATGGTCGGGTCTGGACCTTGACCCTGCGCGACGGGCTGCTGTGGCATGACGGCACGCAGGTGCTGGCACGGGACTGCGTGGCCAGCATCCGCCGCTGGGGTGTGCGGGATGCGCTGGGTCAGACCCTGCTGGCCCTCACGGACGAACTGGTCGCTGTGGACGACAAGACGATCCGCTTCCGGCTGCGGCAGGCCTTCCCCCTGCTGCCTTACGCGCTTGGCAAGCCCGGCTCCCCCGCCTGCTTCATGATGCCGGAGCGCCTGGCTGCGACGGACGCGTTCAAGCCGGTGACCGAGATGGTCGGCAGCGGCCCGTTCCGCTTCAACGCGGCGGAACGCATGGCGGGCGCCCGCGTCGTGTACGACCGTAACCCGGCCTATGTGGCGCGGGACGGCGTATCAAGCTTCACCGCCGGGCCGAAGCACGCCTATCTTGACCGCGTCGAGTGGCATGTATTGCCGGATCCCTCCACGGCGGCGGCGGCGCTGCGCGCCGGGGAGGTCGATTGGTGGGAAGCGCCGGGGTTCGACCTGCTGCCGCTGCTGGCGCGCAGCCAGGACATCCGCATCGAGATCATGGATGCCACTGGCTTCATCGGCTCCATGCGGATGAACCACCTCCAGCCGCCCTTCAGTAACCCCACCCTGCGCCGCGCCGTGCTGCCGGCGCTGCGGCAGGCGGATTTCATGACGGCGGTGGCGGGCGACTTTCCGGATGGTTGGCGGCAGCATGTCGGCTTCTTCTGCCCCGGTACGCCGATGGCCAGCGATGCCGGCATGGACGTGCTCACTTCGCCGCGGGACCTGGACCGCGCGCGCCGCGCCGTCGCCGAATCCGGCTATAGCGGAGAGCCCGCGGTGCTGCTGGCGCCATCGGATTTCCCCAACCTGAAGGCGCTGGCGGATATCGGCGCGGACCTGCTGACGCGCATCGGCATCAAGGTCGATTACCAGGCGCTGGACTGGGGCTCCGCCCTGCAGCGCCTGGCGAAGACCGAGCCGGTGGAGCAGGGGGGCTGGAGCGTGTTCCACACCTTCTGGTCCGGCCTCGACCAGATGAACCCGGCCGTGAACGCCTCCCTGCGCGCCAATGGGCGCGATGCGGGCCGCGGCTGGCCGACCAGCGCCGCCCTGGAAGGCCTGCGCGACCGCTGGCTGCGAGCGCCGGACGAGGCGCAGCAAGTCTCCATCGCCGCCGAGATGCAGCGCCAGGCTTTCCAGGACCTGCCATACATTCCGCTCGGCCAGCTGATGCAGCGCACCGCCTATCGGCGGGACGTCACCGGCGTGCCGGAAGGCTTCACCGCCTTCTGGGGCGTGAAGCGCGGCTGAGGCCGCACCAACCCGCCAGCGTCGCGCTGGCGGCGTTGCTGGCATGGCCTGTCTCCACGCCAGCGGCCGGGCTATGTCCGCATTCTGGAACGCCCTGGCCCGCACGACCCTAGACCATGACTGAGGATTGCCCCGATGCAGCAACCTGACCTGACCCACGCCCTGTCGCGTCTGCGGGAAGCGGCGCCGCTGGTGCACAACATCACCAACCAGGTTGTGGCCAACGTCACCGCCAATGCGCTGCTGGCCATCGGCGCCTCCCCCGCGATGGTCCAGGCGGAGGAAGAGGTCGGCAGTTTTGTCCGGCTGGCAGCGGCGCTGGTGGTCAATATCGGCACGCTGACAGCGCCGCAGCTGGCCGCTATGCACATCGCCACCCGGGCGGCGGGGGAGGCGGGGGTGCCCTGGATTCTCGACCCTGTGGCCGCCGGCGCGACGCCGTACCGCCTACAGGCGGCGCGCAGCCTGGTACAGCTTCAGCCCGCCGTGGTGCGCGGCAATGCGTCCGAGATCCTGGCCCTGGCGGGGGAGGCCGTTTCTTCCAAGGGCGTGGACAGTACGCACGGCTCCGGTGCGGCGCTGGCGGCGGCACGGCACATCGCCAAGGAACACGGCGCGGTCGTCGCCGTCACCGGCGCGGTCGATTACGTGACGGATGGACAGGCCACCTGGGCCATCGCCAATGGCCACAAGATGCTGACGCGCGTCACTGGCACGGGCTGCACCGCCACCGCGCTGATCGGCGCCTTCCTGGGCGCCGGTTTCACCGCCATGCAGGCTGCCCTGGCCGGGCTGACGGTGCTGGGCGTGGTGGGCGAGTTGGCGGCGGCCAAGGCCAGCGCGCCCGGCAGCTTCCAGGTGGCGATCCTGGACGGGCTCTACGAGTTGGACGATGCGACCTTGGCCAGCCATGCCCGGGTGACGCCGGCCTGAGCCGGCACCGCCTGCTCAGTAGACGATGAAGCCCTTGATGACGTCCATCATCGCCTGCGGCTCATCGGCCCGGATGGAGTGGCTGCTGCGCTCGAAGATGCGGAGGTCGGAGCCGGGGATCAGCCGGTGGATCTCCTCGGAGAATTCCGGTGGGCAGATCCAGTCATGCCGTCCCGCGAGGATGAGGGTCCTGGCGGTGATGCGCTTCAGCTCGGGCCGCAGATCGTAGCGGTGCAGGAAGCCGCCGGGCTGGAAGGCCTTGTTCAGCGCCACCGGCTCATGCAGCGTCCGCCGCCGTCCGTCATGGCTGGCCTCGGGGTCAAAGGTCGTCGAGTAGAGCGGACCCATGACCTCGTAATAGCGCTGCAGCTTCTCGACCGTGTCGAGCGCGCCATCCCAGAGCATCTGGCAGACGCGCTGTTGCTCTGGCGTGCCGCGCTCACGCACGATCTCCTGGGCGCGGGCGAGGAAGCCGGAATGTGCCGCCGTCACGACGCAGATCAGGTGGGACACCGATTCGGGATAGCGGGCCGCATGCGCCATCGCCACCATGCCCCCATAGCTGGTGCCGATCGAGACGATGGGCCCCAGGCCCAGATACTGCCGCAGCGCCTCCAGATCCTCGACATTCTCGTCCAGGTTGTATCTCTCGGCGTCGCCCTTGGAGGAGCGTCCTTGGCCCCTGTGGTCGATGTAGATGAGTTGCATCCGCTCCGCCAAAGGCGAGAAGCCGGGCTTGAAGCCGCTGTGGTCGCCACCCGGTCCGCCATGCAGGACAAAGGCAACCGGCCGTTCACGCATGCGCGGGCCGTCCGGCACCAGGCCCATGCCTTCGACGTCGAAGTAAATCTCAGTATCGCGAATGCGTGCGCGCATGCGTTGCCCCTATGACGCCAGTTACCATGGCCGCGGCCATTGGCGATGGTACCCACGGATTCTTCTGGGCTGCCAGAGGGGCAGGTAGTTTGCTGGGTTCGGATGACGATGAGGGCCGATGCTCAGGAACGGTTCAGGGTCGCTACCTGAGACTGTGACCGACGATCACCCTGATGCCGTCCTTGGTGCGTCCCCCACATTCAGCTGCAAAGCTGCTCTCAGCGTCGATTCGTTGTGGCGCCATCGACTGTGAAGATCAGATGAACAGACCTTCAGTAACCGTCTGCATGCAACCAAAAGTTGTTTATCCTCCGCGTAAATGGTGTGTGGTACCGTGACCAGATCGGCCTAAAATCGTGCAGAAGCGAGACGAAGTGGCAATTCTGTAAAGATATATGGCGAGTGAAGCGCCTGGATTTGGAAACCCGGCGCTTTAACTGGCATGCCGTTACTCGCCTAGGCTGCTGTCCTCTGTCCGCCACAGGCAGCGACTCCGGCAAAGCCGATAAAGATCGTGTTGAGATGGCGCGATGCGATCCGCGTAAAAAGCTCACCTTCTCCGAAGTTACGCTTTCCAAAATGATAGGTTTGTTGATAAATTGCGACGAGTGCGCGGTCGATGCTCCGGTGATGCGTGCTTGACGCCGGAGGAAAGCTGGACGTTGCACCTAACAGACGTCGGTGGGTCGATCGGATGACAAAAGGTTCTCAGCGGCGTAGCGCCACCCTGTTGGCGCCAGGCACGGCGCGTGCCGCCATTGAGGGCCTTAATGCCTCACATCGCCCGCTGGTCGGCGCGATGCTGGGGGTGATGATATTGGGCGGCACGGCCGCGGCCCAGGCGCCCGCGCCATCCGCCGCCCCCGCCTTGCCGCCGCTGGCACCGCCCGCTTCGCGCGCGCCCGGAGCCCCCATCCCCCCCGCCGCCGCGCCAGCGGCAGCGGCGCCGGCTGAGGAAAACACCGCCCTCACGACCTTGCTGGAGCAGGTCGAGTATTGGCGCGCCCAGAACCGGCCTGACATGGCGATGCCGGCCGTGGAGCGCATCCTGGCCGCCAGCCCGAACAATCCCAACGCCCTCGTCATCGCGGCCGAACTGGCCGGACAGCTCGGCCGGACCAGCGAGGCGGAGGGCTACCTGGCCACCCTGCGCCGTGTCGCCCCGAATGATTCGCGCATCGCCGGGATCGAGCGGCAGCGTAGCTTCACCGATGCCGACCGCGCGGCGCTGGACGAAGCGCGCAGCCTTTCCCAAGCCGGGCGGCACGCCGATGCGGTGGCGCGCTATCGCGTCCTGTTCCCCAACGATGCCGATATCCCTGATAATTTTCGGCTGGAATTCTATTCCTCCCTCGCTAACTCCTCGCTGACCGGCTTCCGGGAAGCGACGACGGCGCTGGAGGATGCGATCCGCCGCGCGCCTAACGACCTGCGCCTGCGGCTGGCGCTGGCGCAGATCCAGACCTACCGGGACACCACCCGCTACCAGGGCATCGCTACCCTCAAGACCCTGGCCGCCAACCCGCAGGTGGCGACGGCGGCGCGGGCTGCGTGGCGCGATGCGCTGCTGTGGGAAGGCGTTAACAGCGAGCTGGTGGGCGCCATCAAGGCCTATCTGGCGGTCAACCCCTCCGACCCCCAGTTGGTCGCCAAGCTACGCGACGCGGAAGCGGCCTATCAGGTCGAGGCGCTGGGCCTGGCCCGCATGCGTGGCTTCGAACTGCTGGACAATCCGCAGGAAGCCGAGAAGCAATTCGCCAGCGTCCTGCAGCAGGAACCGAACGAGCCGACCGCGCTGGGTGGCCTCGGTATCGTGCGAATGCAGCAGGGCCGCCTGCAGGAAGCCCGCGTGTTGCGGGACCGCGCGCTGGCCGCGACGCCGGCGGACCGGCAGAACCAGATCGACGACATGTTCTTCGGGCTGGGCTACGCCTTCCTGAAGGCCGGGGACGTCGCCGGCGCTGAGAACATCTTTCAGAGCACCCTGGCGCGCTCGCCCGAGGATGCCGGCGCCCTGGCGGGCATGGCGGTCATCCGCATGCGGCAGGGCAAGGTGGCCGAGGCCCGCGCCTTCCGTGCCCAGGCGCTGGAGAAGGCCGGGACCCGCGAACGCGAGATCACCAGCATCGTCGGCGGGCTGGAAACGGCCGCGCCGCGCGGCAATGCCCGGGCCGGCGGCGGCCTGCCGCCCTCCGTCCTGGCCCGCCGGGCACTGGAGCGCGGCGACCTCGCCCGTGCCGACGACCTGGCGCGCCGCGCCGGCCGTGGCCCGGCGGTGGAGCAGCTGGCGGCGGAGGTGATCCTGGGCCGCGTCGCCCTGCAGCGTGACGACCTGCCCACGGCCGAGTACCGGTTCCGCTCGGCCCTGGCGCGCCGCCCGCGCCTGCCGGAAGCCCTGGTCGGCCTCTACGAGGTGCTGCAACGGCAGAACCGCTTCGCCGAGGCAGAGGCCCTGCAACAGGAAACCGGCCTGCAGGTGCCGGCCGGCGCCGCCACGCGCCAGGCCTATGTGCTGCGGGACACCGCCAGCCGCAGCGAATCGTCGGACGAAGCGGCCGAGCTGCTGGCCCGGGCCAAGACGATCGACCCCCGCAACCCCTGGGTGCGGCTGGACCTGGCGCGCGTGCTGCGCGACCAGGGCAGGGAAGACCTGGCGGCGCAGGAGGAGCGGGAGCTCATCGCATTGGGCGGCAACGATGCCGCCTACGCCGCCGCGCTGCTGGCGCTGGAGAATGAGCGCTACGACGACGTGATCGCCCGGCTCGAGGCGATTCCCAACCGCGTCCGATCCGCCGATGCCAACCGCCTGCTGACGCAGGGCCGCCAGCAGCAGGATATCGCCCGCCTGGAACAGTTCGCCCGGGCCCAGCCGCGGTCGGACGCTGTGCCGCGGCTGGTCGCCCTGGCCGGAAGGCCGGACCCGAGCGGCACGACGGCCGCCGGCGTGGTGCGGGCACTCGGCCGGCTGCGGCAGGAGGATGCCGCGTTGCAGGCGGCACGCGCCGCGATGGCCGCCAACCCGGGCGCCTCGCCCGATTTCCGCATTCAACTGGCTGGGGCGCTGTTGGGCGCCAACCGCCTGCAGGATGCACGGGCCATGACCCAGCAATTGCTGGCCGAAGGCAACGTGACCGAGGAACAGCGCCGGCAGATCGCCTCGCTCAGCGCCGGCGCGGCGGTGGCGCAAGCCTATGAACTGAACGCGCAGGGTGACCAGGAAGGCGCGCTGGCCGAGTTGCAACCCGCCCTGCAGCGGGCGCCGGACAATGTTGCGGTCAACCTCGCCCTGGCGCGGGTCTACCTGGCCAGCAACCGTGCGGCCGATGCCCAGGGCATCGCGGACGCGGTTCTGGCGCGCAACCCCGGCAATCTGGAAGCCCTCTCGGTCGCGACCGATGCGGCGTTGGCGCGCCGGGACTGGCAGCGTGCCGATGCGCTGTTGCAGGAAGGCCGCAGCCGCTACCCGGCCGACCCGGCCATCATGCTGATGGATGCGCGCCTGGCGCGGGCACAGGGCGACCATCGCCGTGCGCTGCGGTCGCTGGAGAGCGCCGGCGTGCGCCGCTACGCGCAGTTGCAGGCCAATGGTGGCGGCAGCGCGGGCACGGATGCCAACCTGTTGGCAGCGCAACTGCGCAGCAGCGGCAACGAGAATGCAGGTGGTGCCGAAATCTCCGACACCATGGCCTCGCAGATCGCGACAGAACTGGCGGCGGCGCGCAAGGAAACCGTGACCTGGATCCAGGCCGGCGTCGGCTACCGCCAGCGTTCCGGCCAGGGCGGCCTCAGCCGCCTGTCCGAAGTGACGGCGCCCGTCGAGGCCTCGACCCCTGTGCCGGGCATCGGCGGCCGCGTCACCGCGCGGGCGGAGACGGTGGCGCTGAGCGCCGGCTCGCTCGGCAGCGACTTCAACAGCCAGCGCAGCTTCGGCACCAATCCATTGGCGGCGCCCGGAAGTACGGCGCGCCCTTCGTCGCGGGCCACCGGCGTGGCGCTGAACGTGGCCTATGCCTACGGCGATGTGCGCGCCGATATCGGCTCCACGCCACTCGGCTTCCGCATGGCAACGGCGGTTGGCGGCGTCGAATACGCACCGGCTCTGACCGACAAGCTGCGCCTGCGCGTGGCGGCGGAGCGGCGCGCCGTTGATGACAGCCTGCTCTCCTATGGCGGGATGCGGGATAGCCGGACCGGCACAACCTGGGGCAACGTGGCCCGCACCGGCGGCCGTGCCCAGTTGGAATACATGCTGACCAACAACACCGTCCTGTACGGTGGCGGCAGCTATGCCAGCGTGGATGGCCGCAACGTCGCCGGCAACACGCGCTTCGAAGTCGGCGGCGGCCTGGCCTGGACCCTGCTGCGCCGCCCGGACGAGGAATTCGTCCTGGGCGTCGACACCCGCTACACCTCCTACGACCGCAATCTGCGCAACTTCACCCTGGGCCAGGGCGGCTATTTCAGCCCGCAATCGCAATTCGCGGCGGTGCTGCAGGGCGATTGGCGCAAGCGTTATGGCGATTGGCGGCTGCGCCTGGGTGGCGCGCTTGGCTGGCAGACCTATCGCGAGGACGCCAGCGACGTGTTCCCGAACGATGCCGCGCTGCAGGCCTCGCTGGTCGCCGCCGCGGCTGCGGACCCGACCATCACGACGCGTTACGCCAGCGATTCCAGCAATGGCCTGATCGGCGGCGTCCGGGCGGAAGCGGAATACGCCATCACCCCGCAACTGCGCCTGACTGCCCTTGGCAGCTACGATCGTGCCGGCAACTGGGAACAGTTCACCGGCCTGCTGCGGCTGCGCTATGCCTTCGAGCAGCCGGGGCCGGACCTCTCCACGGTGGCGCCGTGACTTTCTGGTCGTCATTCCGCCGCCTGACGCTCGGCCTCGCCCTGGCTGGCGTGATGGCGGCCGGGTCGGCCCAGGCCCAGGCCCAGGCACCCGCGGTGTGCCCGGCGGTGCCGGCGCTGCCGACCCTGCCAGTGGAGGCGATTCCCGCGCCGGTGCCCGTGCCCTACTGGAACCAGCGGGTGCAGGAGCTGGATAAGATCATCGGCTCCACCGACCTCTCGCGGGTGAAGCTGCTGTTCCTCGGTGATTCGATCACGCAGATCTGGGACCCGCAGGTGTTCCAGCGCTATTACGGCCAGCGCGCCGCGCTCAATATGGGCGTGGCAAGCGACACGACCCAGGGCCTGCTCTGGCGGCTGGGCCGCTCGCCGCTGGGCCAGCAGCTGAAGCCGCAGCTGGTGGTGCTGATGATCGGCACCAACAACGCGCATAATCCGAAGACCGAGGACGTCGCCTTCGGCATCGCCCAGACCATCCGGCTGATCCGGCAACGTGTGCCGGAGAGCAAGATCCTGCTGATCGGCATCCTGCCGCGTGGGGCGACGGCGCAGGACTGGTTCCGCACGCCGGTCGCCAAGATCAACGGCTTGATCGCTTCCTGCGCCGACCAGCAACATATCTTCTTCGTCGATCCCGGCGCCTCTTTGTTGGATAGCGACGGCAACCTGTCCGAGCGTATGGCGGCTGACCGGCTGCATCTGACGGCGGCGGGCTATTCCATCCTCTCGACGGCGATCGAGCCATCGGTGCGTGCCTTGCTGGGGCGTTGAGACTGGCCCGTGCCCGGTGCGCTGCGAGCGCCGGGCAATGTCGCTATAGGGGGAGACAGGCGAGGGTGGCCCAAGCCCGGCCCTGTCGAACGGCAGTGGTAGGAGAGTTGCATGCGTGTCCTTTCGCCCGGTGAACGTCTTGAGCTGTCACGCCGCTCGCTGCTCGGTGGCGCGGCCCTGCTGGCGGGGACGCCACGCCTCGCCAGCGCCGCGGCGCCCACCGCCATCAACGGCGTGGTGATCGGCAAGTCCGGCTGGCTGTTCGCCACATGGGATGTGCTGCACCCGGTGGTGCCACGCCTGGTGACGAACGTGACCTCGATCATGAACGAGGCTATCGGCATCCTGAAATCCAAGGGCATCGCCACGGCCGTCACGCTGCTGCCGGCGCGCTCCCGCCTCTATGGCGAGTTCCTGCCGGACGGGCTGGTGCTGAAGCCGGAAGTGGTGGCCCGCTACAGCCAGGCGCTGCGCGAACTGCGCGCGCCGGGCACGCTGGTGCCGGATCTGGCCACCGCCCTGGCGGATGCACGCCGCGCCCAGCCACAGGTGCCGCTGTTCTTCAAGGCCGACACCCATTGGATGCCGGCGGGCGCCGAGGCCGCTGCCCTGGCCTTCGCCAGGGAGGTCATCGCCAAGGCCGGGTTGCCGGCTTCCACCCAGCCGGGCACGCAGTTCGGCACGCCGGTGGAGATGGAGCATGTCAACGACCTGGCCCGGCTGTTGCCAGCGCCGCAGCGGGACCAGTTCCCGCTGCAGACCTATATGTTCCGCCCGCCCGTCTCCGCCCAGGATTCGCTGACGGAGGAGGACAAGGCGGATGTCGCGGTGGTCGGCAACAGCTACATGCAGCCGAAATACGGCTTCTCCCCCATGCTGTCCTACCAGTTGCAGCGCCCCGTCTCGCTGATGTGGGACGTCAACCAGGTCGGCCCCTACCAGATGCTGCTGCGCTATCTGGCCAGCGACATGTTCCGCCAGCAGCGGCCGAAGCTCATCGTCTGGAACATCCATGAGATGGACCTGGAGAACGAGCCGAGCCTGACCGAGATCTGGGGCCAGAACAGCATGACGGCGCAGAGCTTCATCAGCGAAGTGCGCAAGCGGGTGGGCGCGTGATGCGGGCGGTGACCTTCCGTTCCGCCCTGCTGGCGGCGACCTTGCTGGCCGGGCCGGCGACGGCGCAGGAAGCACTGTACGGCGCGCTGCCGCCGCGTGATTCCGCCTATCTGCGCTTCGTGAACACATTGCCGGCCGAAGCCACCGCGCAGGTGGATACCAGGCCGGCCCAGGCATTGGGCACCGCGCAGGCACAGCGCATCGGCCCTTATACCGTGGTCGAAGCCGTCGAGGGCCGGCAGGTGCGGCTGACGGCGCAATCCGGTGGCCGCAGCGTCGAACTGACCCTGCCGATCAGGAGCGGCAGCTTCCAGACGGTGCTGCTGCAACGCGGCCCGGATGGCGCCCCGATGCTGCATGCCTGGACCGACAATGCCGAATTCAACCAGTTGCGCGCCCGGCTGTCCTTCTACAATGCCACAACGGATTGCCCGGCCGCCGGGCTCGCCCTGGCTTCCAACAACTCGGCGGTGATGCGCGATGTTGCACCGGGCTCCGGCAGCGTCCGCAGCGTTAATCCGGTCAACGCGGTGGTGAATGCCACCTGCGAGGGCCGGCCGCCGCTGCCGGTGACGCTGGAAGGCCTGGAGGCCGGCAACATGTACAGCATCTGGATGATGCCGGGGCAGGGTGGCCCACAGGCCTTCCTGGCCAAGGACGTCGTGACCCCCTGGCGCCGCCCGCCGGGCGGCTGAAACTGGCAAGAGGCCGCTGAGCGCGAGACGCGTTCAGCGGCATGGCCTTACCATTGGTCGAGGATGCGGCGTTCCGCAGCCTCGATGGGCTGGTTGATGACGCGTTCCGGAATTTCCCAGATCACCAGCCGCGGCGGCGTTTCGCGAAACGCCTGGCCGGTGAAGTAAGCGTCCGCGGCGCGGAAGAATCCGCCGCCAGCCAGGGCGAAATTGGCCACAGTGACGCCCAGCGCCTGCTGCAGCCGCCCATGGAAATTGGCGTTCACCGAGTAGGAAGACCCCACCAACGTCACCGGTGGCGCCGGTGTCTCGTCCAGCAGGCCGCCGCCGGCTTCTGGGGGTTGGGCGGCTTCCGTCGTCTCCAGGTGCTGCCGGTCGGGGGTGGGGCGCAGCCAGTCGGGTACCTTGTCCAGGCTCATCAATCGCAGCAGGTCGCCGGGTCCGTTGGTCTCGGTTGGGGCGGCGGCGGTGCGGAAGGTCTCGGCCGGTTGGATGCCCATTTGCTGGACGGTCGGCGCCAGGGCAGTGGCGGCGGCGGCGGCGCCATGCTGGCTCCAATGCGTATCGGTGCGGTAGAAGGCCGGCGCCGTCCGCGCGGCATCCTGCAAGGCCGGCAACAGGCTGACATGCTGCAGCCCGGCGGCCCGCAGGCCTGTGACGAAGCTGTTGTAGCGCTGCTGCGATTGCCGGGACCACGGTGCCCCGCACAATTCCCCCGCATAGAGCCGCGCCTTGTCCGGCACCACGGCGATCAGCAACTGGATGTTCCGAGCGGCCAGCATCGCCGTCGCCCGTTGCAGCGCGGCGATGCGGGTGGCCTGATGTGCCTCGGCATCCGGCCAGGGGCGCAGTTCCTCGGTCAGGAACAGCCAGTCATCGCAGCCCGCGCGCACCTGCGGCCCGCCTGAGCCGAACAGCATCCAGCGGAACACACCACCCGCCGCGCGGAACTCGGCATCCACCGGCAGGTTGTTCGCCATGGCGTGGTTGACCGCCGCTGCCGTCTCGCCCTTCAGCAGCGCTTCGATGGACAGGGTCTGGCGGATGCGCTCCATCGCCGCGGGCGCGGTGATGGTGGTGATGCCCTGCCAGAATCCCCAGCCCAGCAGGGCGATGACAGCGGCACCCTGCCCGGCAGAGGCAACGCGGCGGAAGCGGCTTTCCGGCTGGTTCATCGTCGCCTCAGAACTGGAAGTAGAGGAAGGGGACGGCGGCACGGCTGTAGAGCAGGATCAGGCCGAGCACGAAGCCCAGCATCGGCGCCACGGTCCAGGCGGCGCGCAGGGCCCAGCCATTCTCCTCCGGCGGGCGCGCCAGCGGCGTGCGGGCGGTCAGCACCGGCCAGTAGACCAGCACGGCGGCGATCGCCATCGTCCAGAGCTGGTCGGGGGTGATCTGCCAGGCGATGGCATCGGTGAAGCCGGTGCCGTTCAGGCCCAGCATGCCGGCATACATGCCGAAGGTGCTGTGGATCGTCGGTGCGCGGAAGGTGACCCAGCCCAGCACGATGCACAGCATCAGAATGGGGTTGGCGATGAGGTAGGGGATCGGCCGGAAGCCCAGGTTCTTCCAGAAGCGGTGCAGGGCCAGCATGCCGCCATGCCACACGCCCCACAGGATGAAGGTCCAGTTTGCGCCGTGCCACAGGCCACCGATCACCATGGTCATGAATAGGTTGACGTAGGTGCGGATGGGCCCGCGCCGATTGCCGCCCATCGAGATGTAGAGGTAGTCCCGCAGGAACCGACCCAACGTCATGTGCCAGCGGTTCCAGAAATCCTGGATGTTGCCGGACAGGTAAGGGTGGTTGAAGTTCTGCGGGAAGTGGAAGCCGCACATCAGCGCCAAGCCGATGGCCATGGCCGAATAGCCGGCGAAATCGAAGAACAACTGCAGCGTGTAGGCGATCGCGCCCGTCCAGGATTCCACCAGGGTCGGTGCCGGCAGCGCGAAGATGGCATCGACCATCGGGCTGAGCGTATCGGCCAGAATGGTCTTCATGGCGAAGCCGATCATGAAGCGGCGCGCGCCGGCGCCGAACAGCGCCAGGCTGTGGGTCCGCTCCTTCAGGTCCGGCGCGATCTCCGCATAGCGGACGATGGGGCCGGCGATCAGCTGGCTGAAGATGGCCTTGTAGGTCGCGTACTGCACAAAGCTGCGGCTGACGGGCACGACGCCGCGGCGCAGGTCGATCAGATAGCTGACCGATTGCAGCACGTAGAACGACAGGCCGATGGGTAGCAGGATCTCGTTCCAGCCCATCGGCCGGAAGCCCAGCCCGGACATCAGGTCATTCAGCGTGGCCACGCCGAAATTGGCGTATTTGAAATAGCCCAGCACACCCAGATTGCCGAGGATGCCCAGTAGGAACAACTGCCTGCCGCGCCGTGATTCGACGCCCGATGCGTCCATCAGGCGGGCCACGGCGAAGGTGAACACCGTCACCCCCACCAGCAAAGCCAGGAAATCCACCCGCCACCAGGCATAGAACAGCCAGGAGAGGATCAGGACCGGCCAGTTTCGCCACTTCGCGGGCGTCAGAAAATAGAGGGTAAAATAGACCGGCAGGAACAGGAAGACGAACTCGAAGGAGGCGAAGATCATGCCGCGCTTCCGTTCCCGCCAAAGCTATTCCGGGCCGGTGGCGCTTCTCCGCGGCATGTCGCCCGCAGGCGGGCGGCTTCTGTCGGGCTGGAAGGCGGTCCGGCTGGCATGGGTCGAGGCCTCGCTGATTGATGACCGCGTGGCCACGCCCGCCCTTATAAATTACCGGAGAGAAAAAACGAGTGGTCTTAAAACGTAAATTTTATGAGGCAGGATTTATTTTTGGAACGCCACGGCGGCGCCGCACTACCCGCTCCAGCCACTGTTCCACCCCGTCCATGTAGGAATAGGCGACGGGCACAAAGACCAGGCTCAGCAGGGTGGAGGTGATCAGGCCACCGATCACCACCAGTGCCATGGGGGAGCGGAACTCGCTATCCGCACCCAGGCCCAGCGCGATATGCGCCATGCCGGCGCACATGGCGATGGTGGTCATGACGATGGGCCGGGCACGCTTGCGCGCCGCTTCCAGGATCGCCTCATCGCGACCCAGTCCACGGTCCCGCCGCGCCAGGATGGCGTATTCCACCAGCAGGATCGAGTTCTTGGCGACGATACCCATCAGCATCAACACGCCGATGACCGCCGAGACGCCCAGCGATTTCTGCGCGATCAGCAGCGCCATCAGCGCCCCGCCGAGGGAAAGCGGCAGCGCGGACATGATGGTCAGCGGTTGCAGGAAGCCGCCGAACAGCAGCACCAGCACCAGGTATACCATCAGTACGCCGGCGCCCATGGCCATGCCGAAGCCGGAGAACAGCTCCCGCATCACTTCGGCATCGCCGACGGATTGCTGGCGGATGCCGGGCGGCAGTTGCCGCAGGATTGGCAGGCCGTTCACCAGCGCCGTGGCGGCACCCAGCGGCAGGCCGTTCAGCTCTGCCTGCACGGTGGCCTTACGGACCCGGTCCAACCGGTCGATCTGCGCGGGGCCGGAGCCGTGCTGCAGTTCCGCGACGCTGCCCAGCGGCACGCCGCCCATGCGGCCATCGACCTTCAGTGCCCGCAGCCGCTCCAGGTCTCCGCGCGCCTGCTCATCGAGCATGACGCGGATGGGGATCTGCCGGTCCGGCAGGTTGAAGCGCGCCAGGTTCTGGTCGATGTCGCCGGTGGTGGCGATGCGCGCGGTGGCGGCGATGGCGGCGGCCGACACGCCGGCATCCGCCGCACGGCCTTCCAGCGGCACGATCTGAATCTCCGGCCGGGCGAGGCTCGCGGTGGAACGGGCGCCGGCCAACTGGGGCAGGCCGCGCATCTGCCTCTCCAGCTCCCGCGCCGTGGCCGCCAGCGCCACGCTGTCCTCACCCACCAGGGTGACTTCCAGCTTGGAGCCGCTCTGCCCATCGGCGCCGAAGCGTACGCGGGCGCCCGGAATCTGCTCCAGCGCCGGCCGCACCAGCGTCTCGTATTGCTGCTGGGTGATGCTGCGCTGGCCGCGCGGCGCCAGCGTCACGATCAGGTTGGCCTGCCGCGGGTCGCCCGAATGGGTCACGCTGCCGATGCCCATCTGGCCATCGCTGTTGGTGCCGAGGGAGGCGAAGACGCTGCGCGTCTCCGGCCGCGCGCGGAGGATGGCGGTGGCTTGCTGCACGGCCGCCTCGGTGTCGGCGAGGGTCGAACCCGGTGCCAACTCGATAGAGAGCGCGGTGCGCCCACGGTCGGCCCCCGGCACGAAATCCTGCGGGATGAACGGTACCAGTGCGATCGACACGCCCAGGAAGCCGATGCCGGCCACCACCGTCACCAACCGGTGGCGCAGGCACCATTGCAGCAGCGGCAGGTAGCGGCGGCCGAACCAGCCGCGAGCGTCCTCGTCATGCGCCTGGCCGCTGGATTTGAGGAAATGCGCCCCTAGCAGCGGTGTCAGCAAACGGGCCACCACGAGCGAGAAGGCGACGGCGGCTGCGACGGTCAGGCCGAACTCGCGGAAGAACTGGCCCGGGATGCCCGGCATGAACGCCACGGGCACGAACACCGCCAGGATGGTGGCGGTCGTGGCCACCACCGCCAGGCCGATCTCGGCCGAGGCATCCAGCGCCGCCCGGCGCACGCCGCGCTCCGGGTTGGCGCGCAGGTGGCGGACGATGTTCTCGACCTCGACGATCGCGTCATCGACCAGCACGCCGACCACCAGGGTCAGCCCCAGCAGGGTGACGTTGTTGAGGGAGAAGCCGAGGATCCACATCACCGCGAAGGTGGGGATCAGGGAGAGCGGCATGGCGATGGAGGCAATCCACGTCGCCCGCCAGTCCCGCAGGAAGATCCAGACCACCAGCATGGCCAGCCCAGCGCCGACAGCCAGCGCCTCGATCGCGGCGTGGTAGCCATCGAGCACGAAGGTGACGGTGGAGGCCACTAGCTTGACCTCCACACCCTCATGCTCCGCCATCAGTCGCCGCACGCGGGTGGCGACGCCTTCGGCCACCGAGACCTCGGACGAGCCCTTGGTCCGCAGCACCTCGAACGCCACGACCGGGCGGCCATCCAGGCGGGCGGCGGTGCGGATCTCGGCATTGGCGTCGGTCACTTCGGCGAGTTCCGACAGCCGCGCGGTGCGGCCATTCGGCAGCACGATGCTACGGTCCCGCAGCGATTCCACCGTGGCGGCGGAGCCGAGCGTGCGGATGGTCTGCTCCGCCGCGCCCAGCGTGCCGCGCCCACCGGGCAGATCGACATTCAGTGCGCGCAGCTGCTCATTCACCTGCGCCGCGGTGATGCCCAGCGCCAGCATCCGGTCCGGCCGCAGCGCTACGCGGATCTCGCGCGCCACACCGCCGATGCGGTTGATCTCCGCCACGCCGCGCACCGAGAGCAGCGCCTTGGCCACCACGTCCTCGACGAACCAGCTCAGCTCCGTCTCGCTCATGCGCGGGGCCGCGACGGTGTAGGTCAGGATGGCGCCGCCCGTGGCCTCCACCCGCGTCACCACCGGTTCGCGGATATCGGCGGGCAGGTCGGTGCGGATGCGGGCGATGCGGTCCCGAACGTCATTGGTGGCGCGGTCGACATTCTTGCCCAGCGCGAATTCGATGGCGGTGGTCGACGTGCCGTCGATCACCGTGGACATGATGTGGCGGACATCGCCGAGGCCGGCGACCGCATCCTCCACCCGGCGTGTCACCTGCGTCTCCAGCTCGGACGGCGCGGCGCCCGGCTGCATGACGGTGACGACGACCACGGGCAGGTCGATATCCGGCATGTTGTTGATGCGCAGCATCGGGTAGGCCACCAGCCCGGCCACCGTCAGCAGCAGGAACAGCACGATGGTGGCCACCGGGTTGTTGATGGCCCAGGCGGAGATGTTGCGGTGGTCATGCGTCTGCATGGCTCAGCGCCCCGCCACGGGTGCGGCGACGCGCACGCGGTCGCCCTCGGCCAGGAAGCCGGCGCCAGTGGTCACTACCTGATCGCCCTCCGCCAGGCCTTGCAGCACTTCCACCACGCCGTCCTGCCGCGCGCCGGTGGTCAGGCGGCGCAGCGCGACCTGCTCGCCCCGCAGGACGAAAGCGCTCGGCGCCCCGTCCCGGAACACCACGGCCTCCTGCGGCACGACGATGCGGGATGGCGCCTCGGCGCGGATCTCGGCGCGGGCGAACATGCCGGGGCGCAGGCCGGAATCGGCCGGCAGCGCCACATGCACCACGCCCAGGCGGCTTTCGGCGGATACGGTGGGCGCGATGGCGCGCACGGTGGCCACGATCTCGCGCGCGCCGTGCAGGACACGCACCGGCTGGCCGGGGGTGACGGTGGCGAGGTCCAGCTCCGGCACGCGCGCATCCAGCTCCAGCCGCCCATCACGCAGCAGCCGGACCATTTCCTGGCCAACGCCGCTGACGGCACCGGGCAGGATGGCACGCTTCAGCACGATGCCATCGAAGGGCGCGCGCAGGCGGGTCTGTTCCAGCCGCACCCGGGCCTCGTCGCGCGCGGCGCCGCTGGAAGCGAGGCGGGCTTCCGCCTGCCGCGCGGCCGCCTGGCGCTGGTCCAGCACCTGGCGCGGCGTGTTCTGAGTGCGGGAGAGCTCCACCGCACGGTTCAGGTCGGCGCGGGCGATGCCGAGCGCGGCCTCGGCTTCGGCAACAGCGGCCTCGGCCTGGGCCAACTGGGCGGCGGGCACGGCGTCCTCCAACCGCACCAGGACCTGCCCGGCGGTGACGTGGTCGCCTTCCTCGAAAGCGACTTCGGCGACGCGAAGCCCACCGGTCTCGGCTGCCAGCACCAGCTCCTGCCACGCGACGACGCTGCCGTCGCCGGAGACGGTGCGCATCAACGCGCGAGGCCGCGCCGGAGTGACGGCCACGGTCAGGGCAGGCGGCGCAACCGGCTGCGCCGCCGCGGTGGGGGGCGTGGCAGGCGTGCCGGACGGGGCCAGGACGTGCCAACCCAGCCAGGCGGCACCGCCCAGCACGGCGACGACCAGGACGGGCCGCAGCCAGCGCCGGCGCGGGGTGTCTCGGACTTCGATCCCGGTCGACGGGCTATCAAGCATGGACCTGCACTGCCCTTCCTGCCATGCCAGCGGAGAACTGGCCTGTGCCGCTATATCGTTCTTGTTGACCAAATGGTCAATAACCACTTGAAGCAGACAATGACCGATACGCCACACGATTCCGACACGGCCCCCGCCCGCGCCAGCCGCCTGCCCTCCGCCGAGCGGCAGGCGCAGATCCTGGACGCGGCGGTGGAGGAATTCGCCGAGCGGGGCTTCGCGGGCGCCCGCATGGCGGCGGTGGCCACGCGTGCGGGCGTGACGAAGGGCCTGCTGTACCACTACTTCCCGGGCGGCAAGCTGGACCTGTTCCGCTCTGCCATTGCCGGCTGCGTCAACCCGCTGCTGGAGGAAGCGCATCGCCTGGCCGATGGCTTCACCGGCAGCCGGCGCACCCTGCTGGAATCGCTGATCGACCTCGGTTACGGCCGGCAGGAGATGGAGGCGCGTGAGCACATCCTGATGAAGCTGCTGCTGACCGAGGCCGACCGCTTCCCCGAACTCTCGGAACTCTACCGGACCGCTATGCTGCAACCGGCGCTGGACCTGGCGCGGCAGGTGGTGGAAGCCGGTTCCGCCGCCGGCGACTTCCGCCCGGGCGCGGCCGATGAGCCCGGCCTGGCACATGTCCTGCTGGCGCCCGTGCTGATGGGGTCGGTCTGGCGCATGATGCTGGGCCCGGATCACGCCCCCTCGGCAACGGCCATGCGCGACGCACATCTGGACCTGATCCTGCGCGGTCTGGCGCCTTAGGAACTTACCCGTTGCGGCGGTCGCGTTCCTGCCTTCCTGGCTCGGGGTGCAAGCATCCGCGTGATGCTGCGTCATCACGTGCCAGTGCTGCGCCATTGCCGCACCGAACGCTGTTGCTTCCGACTGCGTGTTCACGATGTCTCTTGCGGCGTTGGCCGCCCCTCATCTATACGTGACCACCTCGTAACCATCCGTGCAGGGAGGGGCAGCATGATCGCATTCCGTCATCCGCAAACGCCTCTCCCGCCACCATGCGGCCGTCCCGGCCCGGTGCTGGTGACGCGCCACTAGGTTTCCGCGGCTGCCGCCGCCGGACCTTTTCCCCCGTTCGAGATTGACCGAGCCCGGCATCCCCACGATGCCGCTGGCCTGACAGGGCTGCCTGCTGTGGCGGGCGGATGACACACGTGACCCAACAGAAGCGCGCGAATCCCTTTCGTGCCGTGCTGACATTCCTCTGGCGCCACTGGTGCCGGCATCCGGCCATGCTGGTGGCGGTGCTGGGCGGCATGCTGCTGGCCACGGTGGCCGACGTCCTGGTGCCCATCTTTGCCGGCCGGCTGGTCGACGCCGTGGCCCGGGTGGAGGAGACCTCGCGCGATACCGCCCTGGCGCAGGCGCTCCATGCCCTGGCAATGCTGGCGGCGCTGGGCGTGCTGGTCCTGGCAGGGCGCATCGCCAGCATCCTCGGCGTCATCGGCCTGACGTTGCGGATCATGAGCGCGGTGGGGGGCGAGGCCTTCCAGCGCGTGCAGCGCTTCTCGGCAGACTGGCATGCCAACAGCTTCGCCGGCTCCACGGTGCGCCGCATCAGCCGCGGCATGTGGGCCATCGACCTGCTGAACGACACCATCCTCATCGCGCTGCTGCCGTCCGCCGTGGTGCTGCTGGGGGCAACGCTGCTGCTGGGCTGGCAATGGCCGCTGATGGGCGCGTTGGTGGCGGGTGGCGGCATCCTCTATGTCGGGTTGACGATGCTGCTGTCGCTGCGCTGGGTGGCGCCGGCCGCGCGCCTGTCGAACGCATGGGACACCAAGCTCGGCGGTGCCATGGCCGATGCGGTCGGTGCCAATGCCGTGGTGAAGGCTTTCGGCGCCGAAGCGCGGGAAGATGCCCGCCTGGCCACGCTGATCGGCAAGTGGCGGCACCGCACGACGCGCACATGGCGGCGCGGCACCGGCTCCGAAGCCTTGCAGATTCTTACCCTGTTGCTGCTGCGCATCGCCATCGTCGGCGCGGCGCTCTGGCTCTGGTGGCAAGGCGAGGCCAGCGCGGGCGATCTGGCGACGGTGCTGACTATGTTCTTCATGGTGCAGGGCTATCTGCGCGATGTCGGCTTCCACATCAGCAATCTCCAGCGCGGCATCAACGAGATGGAGGAACTGGTCGCGCTGCACGACACGCCCCTCGGCATCGAGGACCAGGCCACCGCGCAGCCGATTGCCATCACGCGCGGCGAGATCGCGTTCGAGAATGTCACCTTCCAGTATGGCGGGCACACGACGCCGTTGTATCGCGGCCTGAACCTGCGTATCCGCAGTGGCGAGAGCGTGGGGCTGGTCGGTCCGTCCGGCTCCGGCAAGACGACGCTGGTGAAGCTGATCCAGCGCCTGCATGACGTGACCGATGGCCGGGTGACGATCGACGGTCAGGATGTCCGCCTGGCAACGCAGGCATCCCTGCGGACGCGCATCGCGATCGTGCAGCAGGAGCCGGTGCTGTTCCACCGCACCTTGGCCGAGAATATCGCCTATGCCCGGCCGGCTGCCACGATGGCCGAGATCCGGCAGGCGGCGGCGCTGGCGAATGCCAATGACTTCATCGACCGCCTGCCACGTGGCTACGCGACGCTGGTGGGCGAGCGCGGCGTGAAGCTCTCCGGCGGGGAGCGGCAGCGTGTCGCCCTGGCCCGCGCCTTCCTGGCCGACGCGCCGATCCTGATCCTGGACGAAGCGACCTCGGCATTGGATTCGGAGAGCGAGGCGGCGATCCAGGAGGCGATGCAGCGGCTGCTGCGCGGCCGCACCGCCATCGTCATCGCCCACCGGCTGGCCACGGTGCGGGCGATGGACCGCATCCTGGTGTTCGACCGTGGCGCGGTGGTGGAAGAGGGCCGGCATGACGCCCTGGTGCAGCGCCAGGGCGGCCTGTACCGCCGGCTGTTCGAGCGGCAGGCGCTGGAACTGACCCGGGCCGGAGCGGCCGACTGAGGAAGCGGGATGCGGGTGCGCATCCCGCTTCATTGCTGAGCCTTGTCCGGCGCCGGTTCGTTCCGGTGTGACTTACGGCGTCGCGGTGCCCTGGGCCGCTTCCATCGCGGCACGCAGCGGCGGCCATTCCTGCCGCAGCATCTTCAGCACGGCCTGGCGGGCCGGGTTGCTGGCATCGTCCTGCCAGGCGCAGAGCAGATCGGCATGGCCCATGGCGGCGGCGTCCAGCGGCCGCAGCACGACTTCCACCGGGCAGAAGCGCTCCGCCGCCTGCGGCACCAACGCGATGCCGATGCCGGCGCCGACCAGCGCCAGGATGGAATGCGTTTGGCTGATATGCTGCACCGGCCCTGGGGAGACGCCGGCGATCCGCAGCGCGCCCATCACCAGGTCGTGCAGATAGCGGCCATCCAGCGGTGGGTAGGTAATCAGTGGCTGCCCTTCCAGCGCCGTGACTTCCACCTGCGCCGCTGCCGCCAGCTTGTGGTGGCGGGGCAGGGCGACCATCAGCCGTTCCCGATGCACCCGGACGGCGCGGATGCCGGGCAGGGATGCGGGCGGGCGCAGCAGGCCCAAATCCAACTGTCCGGTACGCAGGGCCTCGATCTGCTCGTGGGACACCTTCTCCCGCAAGGTCAGGGCGACCTCCGGCAGCTTCTCCCGGATCAACGACACCAGGCCGGGGAGCACGTGGTAGCTGGAGGCGGCGGTGAAGCCGATGGTCACCGACCCGGCCTCACCCCTGGCGATGCGGCGGGCGGTGCGGGCGGCTTCCTCCGCCAGCAACAGCAGCCGGCGCGCATCCCGGAACAGCGCATCGCCGGCGGCGGTCAGCGTCACGCCGCGGCTGCCACGCTCGAACAGGATGGCGCCCAGCTCGTGCTCCAGCAGCTGGATCTGCCGGCTCAGCGGCGGCTGCGTCATGTTCAGCCGGGCCGCCGCGCGCCGGAAATGCAGTTCCTCGGCGACGGCGACGAAGCAGCGAAGCTGGGTAAGGCCGATCATTGATACAGCATGAGTATCAGCCGATGCCGAATCAAGCGTGGACGGGTGTCGCGTCCGTGGCGTAACGCCGAGGTAATGATCGCCGAAGGGCGGCCCGGGCACCGCCTCATGCGGCAAGCCCGCCTGTTGGGAGAGCCGAACCATGAATCGCCGTACCCTGTTGCGCGCCTCGCTGCTGGCGCCCGCCCTGTCGCCGCTGGCCGCCCCGGCCCTGCGGGCGCAAGGCTTCGACCATACGCTGCGCATCATCGTGCCGAATGCCCCCGGCGGCACCAGCGACATCCTGGCCCGCCTGCTGGCGCCGGAGCTGACGCGCGCGCTGGGCCAGAACGTCGTGGTCGAGAACCGCGCCGGCGCCGCTGGCAATATCGGCGCCGACGCCGTGGCCAAGAGCGCGCCGGACGGCCACACCCTGCTGCTGATGGACGTGGCCACCCTGGCCATCAACCCCGCGCTGTTCCCCCGTATCCCGTTCGACGTGCAGCGGGACCTGGCGCCGGTCAGCATGGTGATCTACGCGCCCTATCTGGTCGCGGTGAAGAAGGCGCTGCCGGTGCAGGATGCCGCCAGCCTCGTCGCCTACGCCAAGTCGCATGGCGGCGGGCTGAACATCGCCAATGCAGGCGTCGGCAGCCTGACGCACCTGACCGCGGTGGAAGTGCTGGCGCATCTGGGGGTGGAAGGCACGCAGGTGCCCTATCGCGGCGGTGCCCCGGCGCTGATGGCGGTGGCGGCCGGCGAGGCCGACATGATCATCAACGGCGCCACGGCCACCCAGCCCTATCTGGTCAATGGCCAGATGAAGGGTATCGGCGTCTCCGGCGACAAGCGCCTGCCGGCGCTGCCGGATGTGCCGACCTTCAAGGAACTGGGATGGCCGATGGCCGATGCCGGCACCTGGCAGGGCATCATGGTGCAGGGCAATACGCCGAGGCCGCTGGTGGAGCGGCTGTACAAGGAATTGCGTGACATCCTCGGCCAGCCGGCGATGGTAACCCGCCTGACCGACCTGGGTGGTGAGCCGCGGCCGGAAGGCCCTGATGCCTTCCGCACCTGGCTGACCCAGGCTACCGAGACCTACGGTGCCATCGTCCGCAAGCACAACATCCGGCCTGAATAAGCCGGCGACCGAGACCAGAAAGAGCCTTGATGATGAGCACCGCTTCTCCGCCGCGTCCGCTGTTGCGTCCCGCAGCAGCGCTGACCCGGCTTGCCGCCGACCTGTTCGCCGCAGTCGGCATGCAGCGGGACAAGGCGGAGAGTGTCGCCCGCCTGCTGGTGCTGACCGACATGATGGGGCGCCACACCCACGGCCTGGCCCAGTGCGGGTCCTATCTGGACCAGGTCGCAAAAGGGCTGATGGCCAAATCGGGCGAGCCCGAGGTGCTGCAGGACCGTGGCTCCACCCTTGTGTGGGATGGCGGCTACCTGCCAGGCCTTTGGCTGGTGGAGCAGGCCTTGCACACCGGCTTCACCCGGCTTCCGGCGCATGGGGTCGTCACCTTCGCCATTCGCCGCAGCCACCATATCGGCTGCTTGGCGGCACTGGCGCGGATGGCGACGGAACGCGGCTACTTCGCCTTCCTCGCATCCTCCGGCCCGCATAGCCGCATCGTCGCGCCTTACGGCGGGAAGGAAGCACTGTTCAGCCCGAACCCCTTCGCCGTTGGCTTCCCGGCGACGCAGTTCCCGGTGCTGGTGGATATCTCCGCCTCCATCACCACCGTGTCGATGACGCGGGAGAAGGCGGCGGCCGGAACGCAGTTCGACCAGCCGTGGCTGATGGACAGCGAAGGCCGCCCCACGCGGGATCCGACGGTCATGGAGCGGGAGACCGACAAGGGCAGCCTGTTGCTGCTGGGTGGCCAGGAGTACGGCCACAAGGGCTTCGGCCTGGCACTGATGGTCGAGGCCCTGACCCAGGGCCTGTCCGGCCACGGCCGGCGGGACGCGCCGAAGCAGTGGGGCGCCAGCGTCTACCTGCAGCTCATCGACCCGGAGGCCTTCGCCGGCCGGGAGGCCTTCATGGCGCAGATGGATTTCCTGGCCGATCAGTGCCATGCCAACGCACCGATCGACCCCGCGCGGCCCGTACGCCTGCCGGGCGAGCAGGCAGCCGGCAACATCGCGCGGGCCGAGGCGGATGGCGTGCCGCTTTCCCCGCCGGCCGTCGCCTCGCTGCGGGACTGGGCCGGTCGGCTGAAAGTGGACGCCTCGATATTGGACTGACTTCAGCCCGGGCTCCCGCCCTCAGGTCCCGCAGAAGGTCTGCAGGACGCGTTCCTCCGCCTGGGCCGGCACGGTGTAACGCTCCAGCCCCGACCGGTCGTCATACGGGCGCGACGTCGCATCGAGCATGGCTTCGAATGGCGCGAAATCCTGCCGTTCCATCGCTGCCTCCAGCGCGGCCTCGACCATGTGGTTACGCGGGATGATGGCGGGGTTCACCGCCCGCATGGCGTCGCGCCGCGCGGCAGGGCTTTCGCCCTCGCGTTCCAGTCGCTGGCGCCATGGCTGTGCCCAGGCGTCGTAGGCGGCGGGGTCCTGAAACAGCACCCGCAACGCCGCGTCGCCCTGCGGCCCCAGCGCCGCATCGGCCAGATGGCGGAAGGTCAAGGTGAAGTCGGCCCCGTTGGCGGCCATGGCGTCCAGCAAGGATTGGATCAGCGCGGCATCGCCATCCTCCTGCGTGAACAGGCCAATCTTGCGGCGCATGCCCCCCAGCCAAGCGGCTTCGAAACGCGGGCCAAAATGGTTAAGCGCTTCATGCGCGGCGGCCAGGGCAGTGTCCTCGTCCTCGCCCAGCAGCGGCAACATGGCTTCCGCCAGCCGCGCGAGGTTCCAGTGCATGATGCGCGGCTGGTTACCGTAGGCGTAGCGCCCGGTATGGTCGATCGAGCTGAACACCGTCGCCGGGTCATAGGCTTCCATGAAGGCGCAGGGGCCGTAGTCGATCGTCTCGCCGGAGATGGAGGTGTTGTCCGTGTTCATCACCCCGTGGACGAAGCCGAGGTGCAGCCAGCGCGCCACCAACTCCGCCTGCCGCTGCACGACACCCGTGAGCAATGCCTGATACGGCTTCTCCGCCTGGGCGGCAGCTGGGTCGTGGCGGGCCATGGCGTGGTCGGCCAGCAGTCGCAGCGCTTCCAGATCCCGCCGCGCGGCGAAGTACTGGAAGGTGCCGACGCGGATATGGCTGGCGGCCACCCGGGTCAGCACGGCGCCCGGCAGCACACGCTCTCGCATCACGGCCTCTCCCGTGGCAACGGCCGCCAAAGCGCGCGTCGTCGGGACGCCCAGCGCCGCCATGGCCTCGCTGATCATGTATTCCCGCAGCACCGGCCCCATCGCCGCCCGGCCATCGCCACGGCGGGAGAAGGGGGTGGGCCCGGAGCCTTTGAGTTGCAGGTCCCAGCGCCGGCCCTCAGGGTCCACCACCTCGCCCAGCAGCAGCGCTCGGCCGTCGCCGAGTTGCGGCACAAACTGGCCGAACTGATGCCCGGCATAGGCCAGAGCGACCGAGGCCGCGCCTTCCGGCATGCTGTTGCCCGCCAGCACCTGCACGCCCTCCGGCTGCGCCAGGGCGGCGGGGTCCAGGCCCAGCTGCTCCGCCAAGGCGCTATTGAGACGGATCAGCCGAGGCTCGGATGCGGGGGCCGGCGACGCCGCGGCGTAGAAGCGCTCCGGCAGGCGGGTGTAGCTGTTGTCGAACCGGAAGCGGGCCGTCCGGTCCTGGGCCTTTGCATGGGACATGTCCCTTAGATCGCGATGCGGGTCCGGCCTCGCAAGACCGGCCCCGCAGGTTCATGCGCGCGCCGGGCGGGCGGGCGAACCTTCCCAGGACGTGCCCGCCGGCAAGGTCTCACCCTTCATCAGCACGGAGAGGTCGCCCAGCTGCGTTTCCGCTTCCATCCTGCTGTCATAAAGCACGATGGCGAGCGAGCCGACCGAGGCGCGGGGCCCGATCTCCAGCGCCGAAACCTTCATCACCCGGTCCTCGAACAGGTGGGTCTGCAGCCCGGCATCCTCGTTCAACGCGGCGTCGTCGCCGACCGAGACGAGGTCGAACTCCGTCATGTCCGTGGTGTCGGTGAACACGCGGCGGCCGATGCGGGCGCCGAGCAGGCGGAGATACATATTGATGAACGGCGTGCCGCGCAGCGGCGTCAGCAGCAGCGGTACCACCAAGTTCTCGTAGGTGGAGGTCACCAGCTCGGACCGCCATACGAACGGGCTCCACAGCGGCGCCGTGATCGGGCGGTAGCGGCCCACCACCAGCCATTTCAGCGCGAGCACGAAGGCCCCCGCCGCCAGCGCCATGCCCAGGTAGAGGAAGGGGAAGGCCATGGTCAGCAACCAGCCGCCACCATCCTCGTCCAGCACATCGCTGGCGAAATCCAGCATCAGCACGAACAGGGCGATGCTGACGGTGGTGGAGAGGATGACGCGCACGAACTCGATGGCCAGCCGCATCAGCACCAGGCGGCGGGAAGGGCGGAAGCGGGAGCCCTCGTCGAACAGCGCGAAGCTCTGCCGCCGCGGCAGGCGGAGCGCGGGGGAGCCGAACCAGGTGGTCCCGGCCTCCATCGCGCGTCCCGGCTCCTCCGGCGGCTTGGAGAGGACGCCGATCAGCACATCGTCCCCTACGGCGGCGCCGGTCGGCAGCAGGCCGGAATTGCCGATGAAGCTGCGGTGGCCGATGCGCGTGCGCGCCAGCCGCACCGCGCCTGGTTCCAACCGCGCCGCGCCGAACACCACGCCATCGGCGATGAAGCTCTCCGGCCCGATGCTGATCAGGTCATGGATGACGGCGGTGGCGGTGGAGATCTCGGCCCGCGCGCCGACCTTGGCACCCATCGCGCGGTACCAAGGCAGCACGTAGAGCGTGGCGTAGATCGGGTGCAGCATTTCCAGTGCCAGCTCACCCAACTGGCGGACGAACCAGTAGCGGACGTAAAACCAGCTCCAGATCGAATGCGTGCCGGGCTTTACCCGCCCGAGCAGCAGCCATTTCGCCGCGATGGTCAGGCCGCACATCAGCACGACGTAGAGCAACGCCAGCAGCGGCGCGGCCACCAGGTAGGTATGGCTGCTGCTGGAATCCTGCCACTCCACCATCGCCACCACGCCGGGCATGATCGGCAACACGGCTGCCAGCGGCAACAAAGGCGCGGAGAGCAACAGCCCCAGCGTGACCACCGCCCGCCGCCATGCCGCGACCATCGGCGGCTGCTTGGCCCCGTACTGCCCCTGCTTCGCGGCTGGTGAACCGCTCCACAACTCGCCGGCCGGGATATGCTCGCCGGTCGGCAGGGCAGAGAGATCCTCCAGCGCCGCGCCGTCGCCCAGGCTGGCATTGCGGCCGACCACGGACATGACGCCGACGAAGGTATTGTTGCCCAGCGTCGCGGTGCCGATCCGTAGCCGCCCGTGCTCGACCGATGTGGTGGCCAGCACCGCGCCCTCGCTGACGATGGCGCCGCTGCCGATGGAAACGAGGTCCGGCGCGTCGATCTGCGGCAGGCCCAGATAGGCGTCCTTGCCGATCCGCGCGCCCAGCAGGCGGTAATACAGCCGCATCATCGGCGTACCGGCCAGGTACCGGGTCGGGATGACGGAAAGCACCCGCCGCACCAGCCACCAGCGGAAATAGTAGCTGCCCCAGAGCGGGTAATCCCCCGGCCGCACGCGGCCCAGCACCAGCCACTTCACCCCGATCGAGACCAGGATGAGCAGCGGCGGCAGCAGCACGAAGCACAGAGCTGCCACGGCAATGCCCTGCAACCGGTTCTCGTACCAGGAATCCCAGGCGGTATAGGCCAGGTAGGGCAGCAGCCACTGCATGCCAGCGAAGGCATAGATCGGCAGCAGGGCCAGCAACTGCGCCGCGCCGCACACCGCATGCCGCCAACTGGAGACAGGCGCGAAGGGCAGCGGCGGCACGGCGGCATGCGCGGGCGCGGCCGCCGCGTCCTCAACCCGCGCTGCCAGCTTGCGGATGCTGGGCGCGGCATACAGGTCCTGAATCGACAGCCGCTCCAGCCCCGCTTCCGCCCGGGCCAGCGAGACCATGCGGGCGGCGCGCAGCGAGTGGCCACCGAGATCCTCGAAGAAATCGTCCAGCACCGAGACCTCGGTCGGCGCGAAGACGATGCTCCAGATGCCGAGCAGTTTTTCCTCGATCTCGGTCTCTGGCGCCGCCAGGGCGCGCCCCGGTGCATCCAGCCGGTTGGGGCGGGCGAGTGCCTTGCGGTCCACCTTGCCGGAGACCAGGGTGGGCAGGCTGTCCCGCACCTCGTAGGCGGCGGGGCGCATGTAGGTGGGCAGGCGCTCGCGCACCAGGCTACGCAGCCGTGCCACATCGATGCTGGTGCCGGCGCGGGGCGCCACGAAAGCCGCCAGCAGGCCAGTGCCGTCCGCTTCCTGGAACAGGTTCACGACTGCCTGCGCGACCGCGGGGTCGGTACCCAGCAGACCCTCGATCTCCCCCAGCTCGACGCGAAAGCCGCGGATCTTCACCTGGGTATCGATGCGGCCGAGATATTCGATCTGGCCGTCCCCATCCAATCGCACCAGGTCACCGGTGCGGTAGGCACGCTCCGGCGCGCCAGGGAAGGGCAGCGCCACGAAGCGGGCGGCGTTCTGCTCCGGCAGGTTCAGGTAGCCGGCACCGACGCCCGGGCCGCCGATCACCAATTCGCCTTCCTCGCCGGGCTGCACCGGATGCAGCGCCTCGTCGACGATCCAGGCGGTGTAGCCGGGCAGGGGACGGCCGATGGTCACCGGCTCGCCCGGGTGCAGTTCGGCCCAGGTGGCCGTGACCGTGGTTTCTGTCGGGCCGTAGGTGTTCAGCAGCCGCCGGTCCAGCGCCGCCCAGCGGCGCACCAAATCCGGCGGGCAGGCTTCGCCGCCCAGATTGATCAGACGGATGCCACGCAACGGCGCCTCGACCACGGCCAGCAGGGAAGGGGTGGCGTGCCAGACCGTGGCGCCCTGTTCCTCCAGCACCTGCGGCAGGTCGGAGATGGCGCGGTTCAGGGCCTCCGAGCCGACCAGCAGCTCGGCGCTGGCCAGGAAGGCCGACCACATCGTCTCGATCGACATGTCGAAGGCCAGCGAGAAGCCACCGAACACCTTGTCCGTGGGCCTCAGGTCGAGAATGGCGCCCTCGGCGCGGACGAGGTGGCAGATATTGTCGTGGCGGATGGCCACGCCCTTGGGCTGCCCGGTCGAGCCCGAGGTGTAGATGATGTAGGCGAGGTCGGCCGGTTCCGCCCCGGTTTCCACCCGGCCCAGCGGGGTGTCCGGGGAGGCGGCGATGTCCCCCAGCTCGGCCCCCATGTCGAGAACCGGTGCGCCGTGGGCGCGGAAGGACGCGGCCCGCTCCTCCCCGGTGACGACCAGGGCCACGGCGGCATCGGTGCAGACATAGTCGGCACGGTCCTGCGGCACGGACCAGTCCATCGGCACGTAGGCGGCGCCGGCCTCCAGCACCCCCAGCAAGGCCAGGTACTGGTCCAGCCCACGCGGCAGGCAGATCAGCACCCGGTCGCCCCGCTGGATGCCGCGCCCGCGCAGGTAGTGGGCGAAGCGGGAGGCGCGCTGGCGCAGCTCCCCATAGGTCAGCACGCTGCGGCGGGGGATTTCCGGGTCGGGGTCGGTCAGGCGCAGCGCGGGCGCGGCGGGGTCCCGTGCGGCGGTGGCGGCCAGGATCTCATGCAGCAGCTCGTCCCGGGCATAAGGGGCATCCGGTGCGATCGCCTCTGCCGGTGCGATCGGCACCGGGAGCATCAAAGCCTCAGACATGGGGCGGGTCTGTTCTCTTGCGCCAATCCGACCGCGTCATCCGACTTGTCCGCACCCTGGTGTCTTCACAGGCACATAGGCCCAGCCGGGGCCGCGGCAAAGCCTTTGCCGCCGTCATTCGCCGCCGGGCAGTGCTGCTCGCCGCGCAGCCCGGTGGCATCGGCCGGGCCGGGTAGACGCGGGCGGTCCGGCCCCCCATCTTCCTCACCTGCCATGGAGGGAGAGTCCCAATGGACACCCAGACCCGAACCTACCCCGTGACCTTTACCGATGCCGAGTGGCGCCAGCGCCTGACGCCCGAACAGTACCGCGTGATGCGCGCTCACGGCACCGAGCGGCCGGGCAGCTGCGCCCTGCTGGCCGAGAAGCGCGCCGGCAGCTTCACCTGTGCCGGCTGCGACAAGCCGCTGTTCCGTTCTGGCCGCAAGTTCGAGAGTGGCACCGGCTGGCCCAGCTTCGACGACCCGCTGGAAGGCGCGGTGGAGACCACCACCGACCGCAGCCACGGCATGGTGCGGACCGAGGTCCACTGCGCGACATGCGGCAGCCACCTGGGCCACGTGTTCCCGGACGGCCCGCCGCCGAGCCATCTTCGCTACTGCATCAACGGCGTCGCGATGAACTTCCAGCCCGACTGACGCCGCTGCCCGAGGCATGAGCGCGGAGCATGTGTGCCGCCCGTTGTCTCGGGCCCGCTTGGGCGCGGGGGAGGCTTATCGTACAACCTCGGGCAAGACGCTTGAGGAGATGCCCCCATGATCTCGTGTGACGTTGCATGACCTTCCGCATCACCACCGCCCGGCTGGAGGCGATGCTGCGTGAGGATGCCCCCTACGGCGACCTGACGACCCTGGCTTTGGGCATCGGCGATGCCCGTGGCCAGGCTGTGCTACGGGCCGGTGCGACCATGGTGCTCTGCTGTGCCGAGGAAGCCGAGGCGATGTTCCGCCTCGCGGGCTGCACCGATGTGCACCGCGTCGCCGCCTCCGGCGCGCTGCTGGAAGAGGGCGGGACGATCCTGACGGCGATCGGCCCCGCGACCGCGCTGCACTTGGCCGCCAAGGCCGCGCAGACCCTGATGGAAATTTCCTCCGGTGTGGCGACGCGGGCTTCCCGCATCCGCGCCAATGCCCGAACGGCGCGGCCGGATATCGTCGTGGCGTGCACCCGCAAGCACCTGCCCGGTGCCAAGGATGTCATGCTGAAGGCCATCACGACAGCTGGCTGCGTGCCACACCGGCTGGGCCTTTCCGACAGCCTGCTGGTCTTTGCCCAGCACCGTGCCTTCCTGGGGCGGGAACCGGCGCATCGCTGGGTGTCCCGCCTGCGGGCCTCGCAGCCCGGCCGCAAGGTGGTGGTCGAGGCGGAGAGCGTGGACGAGGCGGTGCTGCTGTCCCATGCCGGCGTCGATATCGTCCAGTGCGACAAGCTCTCCCCCGAGCAATTCGCCGAGGTGGCACGCGCCATGGCCGACCACCCGTCCCGGCCACTGCTCGCCGCGACCGGTGGCGTGGACGAGGCCAATGCGGGCGCCTACGCCCTGGCCGGTGCGGATATCCTGGTGACGTCCGCCCCCTACGCCGCGCCGCCGCTGGATGTGCGGGTCTCGATGGAACGGCTGGGCTGAAGCTGCTGGCGTCTTGATGCGGGCTTTTGGCCGACCGTTCCGATTGGCTTGAGCCGTTCTGCGGCCGTGTGGCGGCGAAGCCTGGGTCCGCCGCCGCTTTGAGCCTGGGTCAGGCGAAGCACCTAGTGCCGCCGTGGCCTTCGACCAAGGCTCCGGCGCCGAGAATGAAAAGGCCGGGGAATGTCTTCCTCGGCCTTTCACGTCTCGTGTAGCGACGGGCTTCCTATGAACCAGGGGCCTTGGGGCTGTTGTGGGGGCGGAACAGCTTGCCATTCTCGGCGATGAGCACCATCACCAGGGCCAGGATGCCGCAGCCGGCGAAGCCCAGGTTCATCGGCACCGTGCTGCCATCGAATTGCTGGCCGATCATGAAGCCGGTCAGCGCACCGCCCACTGTGGTGACGAAGCCCTGCACGGAGGATGCCGTGCCGGCGATGTGCCCCAGCGGCTCCATCGCCATCGAGCCGAAATTCGGTCCCGTCAGGCCAAAGCAAAACATCATCGCCGCCTGCAATACGGCGAAGCTCCACAATTGCTCGTAGCCCCAAAGGGCCAGGGCGGCGTGGGCGATGGCGAAGGCGATGTAGCCCAGCAACATGGTGTGGGAGATACGCCGCGTGCCGAAGCGCCCCACCAGCTTGGCGTTGAGCAGCGAGGCCACCGCCATGGCCACGGCCACCAGCGCGAAGATGGTGGTGAACAGCCCGGGCGCCTGGAACGTGTCCACGAACACCTGCTGCGCCGAGTTGATGAAGCCGAACAACCCGCCCAGCAGCATCGTCATGGCCAGCATGTAGCCGACCGCCATCCGGTTGGTCAGCACGAACTTGAAGGCCTGCAGGATGCGCCGGGGCGAGATGGGGTTGCGGTCGTCCGGGTGCAGCGTCTCCGGCAGCTTCAGCGTGGCCCACAGCGCGATGGCCAGGCCGAACACGGCGAGGAACAGGAAGATCCAGCGCCACGGCGCGAACAGCACGATCAACTGGCCGACCGAGGGGGCGATGACCGGCACGGCCAGGAAGACGATGAAGGCCAGCGACATGACCTGCGCCATCTTCCGCCCGGAATAGCAGTCCCGCACGATGGAGACGGCCAGCACGCGGGTGCTGGCGGCGCCCACGCCTTGCACGATCCGCGCCAGCAGCATGGTGTCGAAATGACCCGTCATGCTGGCCAGCAGGCTGCCGATCACATAGATGGCCAGCCCCACCAGCAGCACCGGCTTGCGGCCGAACCGGTCCGCCAGCGGGCCATAGACGATCTGCGCCGTGCCGAAGCCGAGCAGGTAGGCGGTGATGATCCATTGCCGCTGGTTGTCGGTGGCGATGCCCAGGGCGTCGCCGATGGCCGGCAGGGCCGGCAGCATGGAATCGATCGCAAGGGCATTGGTGGCCATCATGGCCGCGATGATGGCGACGAATTGCCGGAAACCCATGCCGGGATGCGGCTGGGCTCCAGAAGTTGCGACGGGCGCCGCGCCGGCCTGTGCTGTCATGGCGATACCTGCTTTCCTTAGAGCATGCTGCGTGCACATTCGTTCACGCACCATGCTCCATGCCTTAGCCTAGTCGCGTGATTCAGGGTTTCGGTGTTTCCACCTCGGGCCATCACGCTCCAGGCCGGCGTCTCTAACCCGCCCGTGCTGACGGCGTAACCCGCCGGGCCATGCGTCAGCGGGTGAGGTCCATCCTGTTTTCGAACACCACGAAGAACGGCGCCTTGTCCACCGGCGGTGGCAGGGCACGGCCGGCGCGGTCGGCCGGGAAGCGGCGCAGGACCACGGCATCCAGCACGTTGCCGCCGATGGCCTGCACCAACTGGCCGCCGGTGGCGACGACGACGTCGCAATGCATCGGCCGGAACTGCCCGGGTTCCATGGCCCGTTCCTGCCAGTGATAGAGCGGGCTGCGCGACCGGTCGGCGCAGATCAGGTCCCCCGGCACCGGCGCGTATTCGGCCGGGTCGTGCGGCCGGAAGGCTGCGCCCTCCGGATTGCCGGCCGAGGCGGCGATCAGCGCATCGATATAGAAGGCATGGGCGGCGGAGGGTGGGAACACGTAGCCCGGCACGCCGGCCTGCTGCATGACATAGCTGACGAAGGCGGCCGACCAGGCCGGATAGGCCCAGAGCGAGATGGACGGCAGGGCCGGCGGGGGCGCACCCTCGGGCAGCATCTCTGTCAGCCCGGCCAGCAGGGCATCATGCGTCTGCTGGTGCCGGCGAATGACGGCGGGGCCTTCCGGCACCGTTTCCCAATAGGCCAGGACACTGCTGTAATGCTCGGGCGCGGCCTGCTGCGGCAGGGCGATGGGCCAGCCATCGACGGTCAGTTGCCCCCAGCGATTCCATTCCGCCAGCGCGGCCTGCACCAGGCGTGCCCGCTGTGGGCCCAGCGTCGACGCCGGTGCGGTCGGCGGCGGCGGTGGCGATGAGGCACAACCAGCCAGCCAGCCGACCAAAGCCAGGGCCAGAGCCGGCCTGAACCATCCACGCATAGAGCAACCCCGCACGATGTCTGGCAGCTTCAACGCGGCAGCGGCGCTTCCGTCACAGCCCATCCCGGGCGGACGGCGTTAAATCGGCCGTCCGTCCGCGTGCAAGGCTTCGCGCCGGGCGGCTTCCTGGATCACGGCGATGGTTTCCTCGCTGAGGCCCTGGCCTTCCTGCTTCGGGCGCACCAGCGGCGTCGGCGTCATCTGGTTGCCATGCATCAGGGCGATGGAGGCCTGCCGGTCGCCAATCCCCTCCAGTTCCAGCCGCGCCCGGTCCCGCCGGCGGATATCCGCTTCCAGCTCCGCCACCTCGTCCTCCTCGAAGCCCAACTGGCGCAGCGCGGCATTGCCGAAGACGATGGCGGACTCGAAGGTCTCGCGCATCTGGTAATCGACGCCGGCACGGATCAGCCGCAGTGCGTGCGGCCGGTCATAGGCACGGGCCAGCACCGGGGTCAGCGGGAACTCGCCCTTCACCAGCTCGACGATCTCCGTGGCGCTTTCGCGGTCGTCGACGCAGACCAGGATGGCGCGGGCGTGCTCGGCGCCGCTGGCATGCAGCACGTCCAGGCGGCGGCCGTCGCCGTAATACACCTTGAAGCCGAAGCCGGCGGCGGCCTGGATCATCTCGGTGTCGCTTTCGATGATGGTGATGTCGATGCCGCGTGCCAGCAGCGACTGGCTGGCCACCTGCCCGAAGCGGCCGAAGCCGATCATCAGCACATGGCCGCTGACGGTGCCGATCTGGTCCGCACCCTCCACGCCGGTCATGTCCTGGTCGCTCTTGCCAGCGGGCAGGAAGCGCAGCGCCAGCACGGCCAGCGGCGTCAGGGCCATCGAGAGCACGATGATGGCGGTGAGCACGGCGTTCAGCCGGGCCTCGAACAGCCCTGTGGCCGCCGCGGCGGCGTAGAGCACGAAGGCGAACTCGCCGCCCTGGCCCATCAGCGCGGCCCGGTGCAGCGCGCCCCGGGTGCCGGAGCAGGTGAAGCGCGCCACCAGGAAGATGCCCAGGGACTTGACCGCCATCATGGCGATGACGCCCGCCAGGATCAGCGGCCAGTCCCGCCCCACCAGCGCGATGTCCAGTGACATGCCGACGCTGATGAAGAACAAGCCGAGCAGGATGCCGCGAAACGGCTCGATATCCGCCTCGAGCTGGCGGCGGAACGTGCTTTCGGACAGCATGACGCCGGCCGCGAAGGCGCCCATGGCCATCGAGAGCCCGGCCGCCTGCATGGCCACGGCCGCGCCCAGCACCACCAGCAGCGCGGCGGCGGTCATCACCTCCCGCGCATGTGCCTTGGCGAGCAGGGAGAAGACCGGCGTCAGCAGCCAGCGGCTGATGGTGACGAGGCCGACAATGGCCGCGACGGCGATGCCGACCGTGACCCATTGCGACGTCCGGCCCTCGCCCACCGAAACCGGGGCCAGCAGTGCGACCACGGCCAGCAGCGGCACGATGGCCAGGTCTTCCAGCAGCAGGATGGAGACGATGCGCTGGCCGGCCAGCCCGTTGGTCTCGCCCCGTTCCTCCAGGATCTGCATCACGATGGCGGTGGAGGAGAGCACGAAGCCCATGGAGGCGACGAAGGCCACCGGCCAGGACAGGCCCACCGCCCAGCACAGCAGCGTAAGCAGGCCGCCGCATACGGCCACCTGCGTCAGGCCGGAGCCGAAGATGTCCCCCCGCATACCCCAGAGGCGACTCGGCTGCATCTCCAATCCGATGATAAACAGGAACATCACCACGCCGAGCTCGGCCACATGCAGCACGGCCTGTGGGTCGCTGAAGACGGCCAGTCCGAACGGGCCGATCACCAGCCCGGCGGCCAGGTAGCCCAGCACCGAGCCAAGCCCAAGCCAACGAAACAACGGAACCGCGACGACGCCCGCCGCCAACACCGTCACCACGCTCGATAAGTCACTGCCGTGCTCGGCTGCCATCCACACCATCCTCATCCGCCGCCCCGGGCCAGCACGGCCAGGATCGTGGTCGAAACCGGGGTAACAGCCTCACCATAGCTTGAACGGAGGAACCACCACCATCGCCGCGGCGTTTCATTGCGGATAAGGATGGAGCATCGGCCCATGGCGTTGTCGCGCGGGCGCAAATGGATGATAGGGCTGGGGGTCCCAGTCCTGATCATCGGCCTGTTCCTGGCATTGTTCCGGTGGGACTGGCTGATCCCGTTTGTCGAGCCCCGGGCCTCGGCCGCCATCGGCAGGCCGGTGACGTTGGCGCATCTTCATGTCTCCCTTGGCCGTACCGTTGTCGTGACCGCCGACGATGTGGTGGTCGGCAACCCCGACGATTTTCCGGACCCTACGCCCTTCGCCCGCGTCGGCCGGCTCAGCGCCGCCATCAATGCTTGGGACTGGTGGCGCGGCGCCCCGTTGACCTTGCCGTGGATCGAGGCCGACCGGCCCGTGCTGCATGTCGCCGCCACGCAAGACGGCAAGGCCAACTACCTGTTCGATACCTCCACCCAGCAGGAGCCAGGGGCCACGGCGGAGCCGGCTTCGCCGGCGCCGCAGATCGGCGTGGTGCGCATCCGCGACGGGCAGGGACAGGTGACGCTGCCTCAGCTCCGCGCTGACTTTGCGTTGCGGATGGCGACGGAGGAACCGGCGGGCGAGGAGCCGCGCATCGTGGCGAGCGCGGAAGGCACCTATGCCGGACAGCCGATCACGGGACGCCTCGTCGGTGGCGCGCTGCTCTCCCTGCGCGATGCGGAGAAGCCCTGGCCGGTCGAGCTGCGCATCGATAACGGCCCGACCAATGTGTTGCTCGATGGCACGTTACGGGACCCTCTGCACTTCCAGGGCGCCGCGCTGAAGCTGGTCCTGGCCGGGCCGGATATGAGCCTGCTAACGCCGCTGACCGGCGTGCCCATCCCCCGCACGCCGCGCTACCGGATTGCCGGGGCGCTGGACTATGCGGAAGGCCGGGTCCGCTTCGACCGGATCGAAGGCGTGGTTGGCCGTAGCGACGTGGCGGGCAACGTGTCAGTGCTGCCGCGCGACCCACGGCCCGACGTGACCATCAACCTGACCTCCAACCGCGTCGACCTGGACGACCTGGCCGGCTTCATCGGCGAGACGCCCGGCAACGGCGCGCCGGCACGAGCGAATGAGCGGGTGCTGCCGGACACACCGGTGAACATTCCCCGGCTGACGGCCGCGGACGTGCATGTGACCTACCGCGCCAAGCAGATCCGTGGCGGCCGCACCATGCCGCTGGATGACCTTCGCGCCGAGTTCGATGTCGTCGACGGCACCATCACCCTGCACCCGATCGGCTTCGGCGTCGGGCGTGGCAACATGCTGTTCGAGGGCACGCTGGCGCCGGTGGAGAATGGCGGGTTGCGGGCGGATGTGAAGGCGCGGTTCCAGCGGCTGGATATCTCGCGCCTGATGAGCGCCGCCGGCTCGCAGGGTGGCGGTGCGCTGAATGGCCGGGCGGAGCTACGCTCCACCGGGTCCTCGCTGGCGCAACTGCTGTCGCGCGGGGATGGGCGGATAACGCTGAGCACCGCCGGCGGCAACCTCTCGGCCCTGTTGGTCGACCTCTCCGGGCTGCGGCTGGCCAACGCCATCCTCTCCGCCCTGGGCGTGCCGCAGCGGACGGACTTGCAGTGCTTCATCGCTGATCTGGAGCTGCGGCGCGGCACCTTGCAGACCAAGGCGCTGATCATAGACACCGATGACGCCATCATCATCGGCGAAGGCTCGGTCGATCTGGCGCGGGAGCGGCTGGCCTACCGGCTGCGGACGCAGTCGCGCGACTTCACCATCGGCGCGCTGTCCACCGATATCCGCATCAATGGCAGCTTCCGCAGCCCGAGTGTGTTGCCGGAACCGCTCGAGCTGGGCGCACGCGGTGGCGCGGCGGTCGGGCTGGCCTTGATCAACCCGCTGTTGGCCATCCTGCCAACCATCCAGTTCGGGACGGACGAGGATAGCGGCTGCAAGGCCCTGGCCGGCCGCGCCTCCGGCGCCGGGCGGCGTTAAAGGCGGCGCCGACCGGGGGAAACCCGGTGGTCGCCGCAGTAGGCAAAAGGCAGCCAACCAGGCCTCGAGCCAGATGCCCCCGCCAGTATCGACTGGCGGGGGCGATAGCCCCGCTTACTCGACGCGGATATTGGCTTTGCGGGCAACCTCGCCCCAGCGCTGCGTCTCGCTGGCCACGAAGGCGCGGAACTCATCCGGCGTGTTGCCGACCGGCGTGATGCCCAGTTCGCGGAAGCGCGCCGCAACGGTCTCCGACTGCAGGGCCGCGACGGCTTCCTTGTTCAGGCGGGCCACGATCTCCGGCGGCGTGCCGGCCGGCGCAAAGAAGCCGTGCCAGGACAGGCTCTCGAAGCCCGGAACGGTCTCGGCGATGGTCGGCACGTCCGGAGCCGTGGGGCTGCGCTGCAGCGAGCCGACGCCGAGGACGCGGATCTTGCCTTCACGCGCGAAGGGCCAGGCGGAGGAAAAATTGTCGAACGCTAGCGGCAGTTCGCCGGTCAGCAGCGCGGTCATGATCTGGCCGCTGCCGCGATAGGGCACGTGCTCCATCTCCGCGCCGGTCAGCTGGGAGAACAGCGCGCCCGCCAGGTGGATGGAGGTGCCGACGCCCGAGGAGCCGTAATTGAACTGCCCTGGCTTGGAGCGCAGCAGCGTGATCAGCTCCTGCACATTGCGGGCCGGCAGGTCGTTGGTCACCGCCAGCGCGTTGGGCTGGGAGGCCAGCTGGGTGATCGGCGCGAAGTCCCGCAGGTTGTCGTAGGGCATGCGGGTGAAGATGGAGGGGTTGATGGCGTGGCTGCTGATGGTGCCCAGGCAGATGGTGTAGCCGTCGGGCGTGGCGCGGGCGCAGGCCTCGCTGCCGATATTGCCGCCGGCGCCGGGGCGGCTTTCGACGACCAGAGGCTGGCCGAGCGTCTGGCTCATCTGCTGACCGACCAGGCGGGCGACGGTGTCGGACGTCCCGGCGGAGAACGGCACGATGACGCGGATGGGCTGGTTCGGGTAGGCACGGCCCTGGGCGGCGGCCGGGCTGGCGGACAGCGCGGCCACCGAGAGCAGCGCGGTGGCAGCGGCCAGGGAACGGCGCGTGAGGTACTTGATCATTCTGGTCCTCCTGAGCAGTGCCTTGCTGGCCTGCTGTTTGGTCATTCTTGGTGTCGTCTGGGGGCTTGGTGTCGTCTTGGTTGCCCCGCCGGCAGCGGCGCTGCCGGGATCGTCTCCCTCAGCCGCGCGTCTCCTCCGGAAAGGCCACGGACAGGGACCGGAAGGTGTGCGCGCGCATCTGGCGCTCGGCGGCTTCCGGGTCACGCGCGGCGATGGCGGCCAGGATGGCGGCGTGTTCCGCCAGGGCCTGCCGCGGCTGGTCGTCGCTCGCCAGCACCCGGGCACGGCCGATATGGTCGTAGGCCCGCAGCGCCTGCAGCCCACGGATCAGGAAGGGATTGTCGCCGATTGCGTGCAGGGCGGTGTGGAAGGCCTCGTTGGCCAGCCGCAGCGTCGCGGTGTCGCCATACTCGGTGGCATCCCGCATCGCGTCCAGGCGCTGTTCCAGCCGTTGCAGATCCTCCGGCGTCGCGTGGCGGGCCGCGAGGTCGGCCGCCGCGCCTTCCAGCACCGCGCGGATCCGCCCCATCTCCGCCAACCGGCGCGTATCCATCAGCGCGACGGAGGAACCGCTGCGGGGACGGGTCTCGACCAGACCCTCGCCCTCCAGCCGCCGCAGCGCTTCCCGCACCGGCTGGGCCGAGGTGCCGAGGGCGGCCGCGATGCTGCGCTCGGACAGTTTGCCGCCGGGTGGCAGGCTGCCATCGACGATGCCGCCGACCAGCCGCTCATACACGCTGTCCGCCAACGGGCGGATATCGTCCGTTGCCAGGGGCCGCAGCGCGGAAGGGGCCAGTGTCATTGCCATTCAAAACTGCAATAGCAGATGCCCGGCGCCGCCCGCAAGATGGACGTTAAGCCATCCCCAACCGGCCGAGCCCCGGCAACTTGATGGCCGGCCGGCGTAGATCGAGACCGGCAACGGCGCCCAGAATGTTGACCTCGAAGCCCTCGACCCAGGCGACCGTCAGCCCGCCATAGCCACCGAAGCTGAGGCGGAAGCCGGTGCCGGATGGCGTGGCACGTAGCCAGCGGCCGTCATACGGGAAGTCCTTGCCGATGGCGTTGGGCGGCAGGGCAAGCTGGATCTCGGGCATGCCATCCAGCACGGCGGCGACGAAGGTGTTGGAGTTGGGCCCGGGCCAGGCGCGGTAGTCGCCCTGGTTCTGCCAGGCATAGTCGGCGATGGCGGTGCGCACACGGGGGATCAGCGCCTCGGCCGTGGCGCCATCCACGGCGAAAACGGTTTCCGGCACCTGGCCGAACCAGCGGCCATCCGGCTCGAACCCATTCATCCGGATCGGGTTACCCCAGGCGGTATAGTCATAGCGCGTGTAGCTGGAGGCGCCTTCCTCCTTGAAGACGATCCAGCAATGGACGGCGAAGATGCCGCGCCATCGCACCGTCTGCGCCGCGAAGACACGCAGGACGGCGGGCTGGTGCGTGGAGGGTGCCGGTAGCAGGCCGGCGCTGGAGCGGTCGGCCGTGCGCCAGCCGGCCCCTGAGCCACTACTGGCATAGAGACCGGCCGAGATGCCGAGGGGGAGGAGAAACAACAGGACGAACAGCCCAAGGGCGATCTTCAGCGCGTATAGCATCATGCCTTACAGATCTGGCTCCGTGCCGCCTATGGCAAGGGTCGTGCCTCTTGCCATGCACAATGCGCGTGGTGCCTGCCTGAGCGGTGCCCTGACAGGGCGCGCCCGTTGTCGCTATGCTGCCAGCCAGAACTGCGCCTTAGAGCGTGATTTGTTCACCCGCCATGCTCCAGGCCTTTGTTGCTCGCGTGATTCAGGCTTTCGGTGAGTCCACCTCCAGCCATCACGCTCTAGGATCAGGATACGCGATGTCGGCCCGTGGAATCGAACCAAGGCGTATGGGCGTGCCCGGCGCCCAGCCGGCGCATGACCCGCATTGCCTGCCCACGGCCGAGGCCTGCGCGGTGTGCGAGGCACGCCCCTTCAGCATCTGCGCGCCCCTGAGCACGGCCGAGTTGGCGGAGCTGGACCGCTTCAGCACCACCCTGCACCTGCCTGCTGGCGCGACCTTCGTGCATGAGGGCGACCCGGCGGACCATTGCTTCAACATCACGGCGGGCTCGGCCAAGATCTACAAGCTGTTGCCGGATGGCCGCCGGCAGGTGATCGGCTTCCTGTTCACCGGGGACTTCCTGGGCACCGCCACGCGCGGCCCCTACGGCATCAGCGCGGAGGCGATGACGCCGCTGAGCCTCTGCCGGTTCGAGCGGACGTCCTTCCGCGCTGTGCTGAGCCGCCTGCCGGCGCTGGAGCATGCGCTGCTGGACCGCACCGCCGATGAACTGGAGGCGGCGCGGGAGCAGATGCTGCTGTTGGGCCGCAAGGCCGCGCGTGAACGCGTCGCCAGCTTCCTGCTCAGCCTCTCGCGCCGCGCCGTGCGCCTGGGACGGGTGGCGGACCCGGTGCAACTGCCCATGGGCCGTACCGACATCGCCGATTATCTCGGCCTGACGACTGAGACGGTTAGCCGCGTCCTGACGCAACTGCGCACCGAGGGCATGATCCGCCTGAACGGTACCAGCGAGGTCCACCTGACGCGGCGGGCAGCACTGGAATCGCTCTGCGAAGGCGCCTGATACCGGCATGGGTCAGCGCAAATCCTGCTCGGCTTCGTCGAAGCCGCACTTGATGAGCGATAGGCCGAAGGCGTCGCCGAACACCATCAGGCGGTCGCTGCTTCGGCTATGCCGCCCAGTGCCGCGTAGCCGGTCGTCCTGCCGGCCTGCATGCCGCCGGCCAGCCCTGCCGACAGCAGCGCTGCAAGCAGCGGGGCAGAGGCTCGGGTGCTGGCAGGGGGCGAAGGCGTGCAGACAATCGGCGAGCATGCCGGTGCTTCTGCCGGTCTTGACGCGTTCGCGCCTTGATCCATCTCAAGGCGCGGCTGCTTTACGGAGTCCAGGATACGGGCATGACCCAGCCCGCCATGCCGCCCCGCGCCCTGTTGGCCCTCGCCGAGGCCAAGGTGCCCCGCTACACCAGCTATCCTACTGCGGCGCAGTTTGGTCCGCTGGGCGAAGCGCAGTACCGCGCCTGGCTGGCACAGGGCATCCGCCCGGCGGCCCCGCTCTCCCTTTATCTGCATGTGCCGTTCTGCCGGGATCTGTGCTGGTACTGCGCCTGCCATACGCGGCCGACACGCTCCGAGGCGCGGCTCTCGGCCTATACGGACGCACTGATGGCCGAAATGGCGCTGCTGGATGCGGCCTTGCCGGCGCATGCCGGCGTGTCGCACCTGCATTTTGGGGGTGGTACGCCGTCCATTCTGGGGGCGGATGGCTTGCGGCGGCTGATGGCGCGGCTGCGTGGCCTGTTCGGCCTGCGTCCCGGCGCGGAGGTCGCGATCGAGCTGGATCCGCGCCTCATGGATGTGGCGCTGGTGGACGCGTTGGGCGAGATGGGCGTCACCCGCGCCAGCCTGGGCGTGCAGGACATCGCGCCCGACATCCAGGCCCGCATCGGCCGCCCGCAGCCGGCCGAACTGGTGCAACTGGGCGTGGAGAGGCTGCGCCAGGCTGGGATCGCCGGCATCAACCTGGACCTGATGTACGGCCTGCCGGGGCAGGCGGTCGCGCATGTCGAGGCCAGCGCCCGCTTCGCCGCTTCCTTGCGGGTCGACCGGATCGCGGTGTTCGGCTACGCGCATGTCGCGTGGATGAGGCCGCACCAGAAGGCCATCGACGAGGCAACCCTGCCCGACGTGGTCGAACGCTTGGAGCAGGCGGAAGCCGCGGAGGCCGTGTTGCGCGCCTCCGGCTACGTGGCTTTGGGGCTGGACCACTTTGCCTTGCCGGATGACACGATGGCGCAGGCGGCGCGGGCCGGCAGGCTGCGCCGGAACTTCCAGGGCTACACGATCGATGACGCTCCGGCGCTGATCGGGCTGGGAGCATCCTCGATCGGTGCCTTGCCGTCAGGCTTCGCGCAGAACGAGGCGGATGAGCGGCAGTACATTGCCAGTGTCGCCGCTGGCCGGCTGCCGATCCGGCGCGGCATTGCCACCACGCATGAGGATCGTGCACGCGCCCTGCTGATCGAGCGGCTGATGTGCGACTTCGCGCTCGACCTGCGGGCTGTCCCTATGGATATCGTGAGCCCGGCTCTGGAGAGACTGCAACAGTTGGTCGAGGCCCGGCTGGTGGACATACAGAACGGCAATCTCCTCGTCGCACCGGAGGGGCGCCGCTTCGTGCGCCAGATTGCGGTATGCTTCGACGCGTATTTTGAGGCGGGCGCGCAGCGCCATTCCATGGCGATATGATGCAGATCAAGGCGGCAGCAGAGGCGTTTGCCTAAATTTGGCGTCAGGCGGTGGCATTGCCGCTGGAAAGTGAGAGACGCTGTGAACAAGATGAACTGGAAGCTGCCCGTGATCGCCGCCATGGCCTGCGTGATGGCAATGCCCGCCACGGCACAGGAAGAACTGCGCGGCAAGCAGGCGGGCGACATCGTGCTGGGCTTCAGTGTGCTGGGTGTGTTGCCGCAGAGCGGTGGCCGCGTCGATGCCATCGGCGGCAAGCCCGACCCCAGCAACAGCGTGACGCCGCAGCTGGACGTAACCTGGTTCGCGACGCCCAACCTGTCGCTTAACCTGATCGCCGCCACCACGCGGCATGACGTGACGGTGCGTGGCTCCGCCTTGGGGGATGTGGATCTCGGCCGGGTCTGGCTGCTGCCGCCGACCTTGACCTTGCAGTACCATCCACTGCCGCAATCGCGCATCAGCCCGTATGTCGGCGCCGGCATCAATTACACCGTGGCTTACAACGAGGGCGGTTCACGCAGCGCCGCCATCAGCAAAGTGGATGTGGAGGATAGCTGGGGCTGGGCGCTGAATGCCGGCGTCGACTATGAGTTGTCCCCGCACTGGGCCGCGAATATCGATGTGAAGAAGCTGTTCCTGCGGCCCGATGTCTCGGTGAATAGCGGCGCCATCGGCGCGCGGGCGGATCTCGACCCGTGGATCATCGGCGTCGGCGTGCGCTACCGCTTCTGACGCCGCGGGGGCCGGGCCGCCAACATGTCAGCCCTGCCGCGAAGGCTTTTCGATCAACCGGTGCACGGCGGCGATGTGATGATGCATCCGCTCCGCCGCCAGTGATGCCTCGCCCTGTTCGATGGCGCCGACGATGGCGGCATGTTCGGCGAAGGAAGGGTGGTCCGCCTGCGGCCCATCCGGCCGGGCGCGGGGGCGGTTCCAGGTCAGCACCCGGCGGATGGCTGCCAGCTGGTCGAACAGATGCAGCAGCAGCGGATTGCTGGCCGCCAGGGCAATCTCCCGGTGCAGCCTGGCATCCTGCCCCTCGTAACCCCGCCAGGATTGGCCCGGGCGGCAGGACGCCATCATGGCATCCCGCATCGTCGCCAGCTGGGCCGGCGTGGCGTGGCGCGCGGCCAGGGCGGCCAGTTGCGGTTCCAGCGTCAGCCGCGCCTGCACCATGTCGCCATCCCTCGCTTCCTGCGCCAGTTGCGCGACGTCGCCGATGGCGGCCAGCGGGCGCGGGCCCAGGAAGGTGCCTTTGCCCACATGCCGCCACAGCTGCCCCTCGGCCTCCAGCGCCGCCAGGGCCTTGCGCAATTCGGCACGGGAGACGCCAAGCGCCTCCGCCAGCTCGCGTTCCGGCGGCAGCCGGCCGGAGGCGGGCAGGGTGGTGGTCGCCAGATAGGCCTGCAGCAAGGTCAGGACCGGGGCGGTGTCGGTATCCATGCCCTCGGCATAGAACGCTCCAGCCCCAGGGCGCCAGGGCCAGCGTGGGCGCTTGACGACCGCTTGGGGCAGGCGTAACCAATCCGGCACATTGGTTTGGAGATCCGCCATGGCCTACGCCATTCAGCCGCCGCCCGAGACCACCGTTCCCGTCGCCGGCGAGGACAGCGTGTTCCCCGTCCGCCGCATCTGGTGCGTCGGCCGCAACTACGCGGACCATGCGCGCGAGATGGGGCATGACCCGGACCGGGAGCCGCCTTTCTTCTTCTCCAAGCCCGCCAACGCCGCCGTCGCGGGCGGAACGCTGCCGTTCCCCGGCCAGACCAAGGACCTCCACCATGAGGTCGAGTTGGTGGTGGCCGTCGGCAAGGGTGGCCGCGATATCCCGGCCGAGCAGGCGCTGGAGCATGTGTACGGCTACGCCATCGGCCTGGACATGACGCGCCGGGACATCCAGGCGGAAGCCAAGAAGCTCGGCCGGCCCTGGGAATTGTCGAAGGGCTTCGACCAGTCCTGCCCGATCAGCCCGATCGTCCCGGCCACGCGCATCGGCCACCCGACGCAGGGCAAGATCGAGATCACGGTGAACGGCAAGGTGCAGCAGACCGGCGACATGAACCAGATGATCTGGTCCGTGCCGGAATCCATCGCCTACCTGTCCCGCTTCGTCGAGCTACTGCCGGGCGACCTGATCATGACCGGCACGCCCGCCGGCGTCAGCGCGGTGAAGCCGGGCGACACGCTGCACGGCACCTGCGAGGGTGTCGGTGAAGTGACCGTGACCTACGCCGCCTGACACTGGCGGGAGAGGAGGGGTCCCGCAGTCGGGACTCCTCCTGGATATGCCAGGATCGTTCCCGGATGCTGGTATGACTTGATCTGCCGGCATCGCTGGCGCACAGAGGGAGGCGCTTCGGGCTTTGCTGTGCCGCGGCCACTCACAATGCATGGGGAAGCGTCCGGGGCCACACGCCTTCGGAGGACTTCCACCATGTCCAGCTTGCCCCCGGCATTCCGCGCATGACAGGCGCCATCACCACCCTGCTGGTCTGCCAGCTGGCCGGGGAATTGCTGGCGCGCGCGCTGCATCTGCCGGTGCCGGGGCCTGTCATCGGAATGGTGCTGCTGTTCGTCCTGCTGTTGATCCGGCATGGGGAGGGCGAGGAGCCTCCGGCGGCGTTGACCCAGGTGGCCGACACGCTTTTGGCCCATCTGGGCCTGTTGTTCGTCCCGGCCGGCGTGGGCGTCGTGGTCCTGCTGCACACACTGGCGGCGAACTGGCTGCCGCTGGCCCTTGCAGTCGGCGGCGGCACGCTGCTGGGCATCGCCTTCACCGGGCGGCTGGCACAGGCCCTGCTGCGGCGGCTGGGCTGAGGCGCCGCCGATGGCCCCTGACCTGACCGAAATCTGGGTCTATCTGGCGCGGGAACCGCTTTCCGCCCTGACCATGACCCTGCTGGCCTGGCTGGCCGCGTTGCGCCTGCAGCGCTTGTGCCGCCGCCACGCGCTGGCCAACCCGGTATTGCTGGCCGTGGCGATCCTCGCCATCGGGCTGTTGGTGACCGGCGTGGATTACCGCAGCTATTTCCAGGGCGCGCAGTTCGTCCATTTCCTGCTGGGCCCGGCGACCGTGGCCCTGGCGGTACCGCTGCACCGGCAGTGGAGCACCATGCGCGCCGCCATGCTACCGGCGGCCGTCGCCATCCTGTTGGGCGGCATCTTTGCCGCGGCGATGGGCGTGGGCTTCGCCCTGCTGCTGGGGGCGCCGGCCGATGTCACTGCCTCGCTCGCGCCGCGCTCCGTCACCACACCGGTGGCCATGGGCATTGCCGAGCGCCTGGGTGGGTTGCCGTCCCTGACCGCAGTGGTGGTGCTGTGCTCCGGCGTCGTGGGGGCTGCCGTGGGGCCGCTGGTGCTAAATTGGGCCCGGGTGACGGATTGGCGGGCGCGTGGCCTGGCCATGGGCACCGCCGCGCATGGCATCGGCACCGCCCGCGCGCTGTCCGTCAACATGACGGCGGGGGTGTTCAGCGGCCTGGCCATGGGGCTGAACGCCGTGGCCACGGCGCTGTGGCTGCCTGTCCTCTGGCGCCTGTTCCAGTAGGCGTGTACTGCGCCGCGGGCTTTGCCCACGCCGCTTCCTTCCTCTCCTGCCCGCCGGATGTGCTCATGGACCGCAGCGTGATGCGGGGCGTCTGCCTCGCTTTCGTCGCCTATTTCGCTTACGCGCTCAGCGACGCCTCGGTGAAGCTGCTGGAAGGCGGCATCCATCCGCTGCAATCCGCCTTTTTCGGCGGCGTGTTCGGCATCGCCGCCATACCCTTCCTCCTCAGCCCTGGCGAGCGGTGGCACTACGCGTTCCGAAGCCGCAACCGGCGCATGTGGGTGCTACGGGCCATCGCCGCTGTCACCGGCGCCCTCGGCAGCATCACCGCCTTCACCTATCTGTCGATGGCCGAGGCCTTCTCGCTGCTGTTCCTGATGCCAGCCTTCGTCACCGTCATGTCGGTCGTTTTCCTGAAGGAGGACGTTGGCTGGCGGCGCTGGACGGCGGTGATCCTGGGCTTTGTCGGCGTGCTGATCGTGCTGCGGCCTGGGTTCCGGGAGCTGAATATCGGCCATGCCGGCGCGGTGGTCGGCGGCTTTTCCGGTGCCATGACCATCGTGCTGATGCGGGCGATGGGCGGGAAGGAGCGCCGGATCTCGCTCTACGGGGCGGGGCTGGTCGGGCTGATCCTGGTCAGCGGCGTGCTGATGGTGCCGTATTTCCGCTGGCCGAGCATCGAGCAGTGGATCTGGCTGGCGGGCTACGGCCTGCTGGCGGCGGTGGGCAATGCCCTGGTGATGATGGCCTCAGCCCGCGCGCCCGCCACGCTGGTGGCGCCGCCGCAGTACAGCCAGATGCTGTGGGCCATCATCCTCGGCTACTTCGTGTTTGGCGACAGGCTGGATTGGCCGATGGCGGTGGGCGTCGCGCTGATCATCGCCTCCGGCCTCATCACCTTCGTGCGGGAAAAGGTGCGGGCACCGGCGGTGGCCGAGGCCGCGCCGCTGATCCACCCGCAGTAGCTGGCCCCCCCCTGGCCAGCGCCTGGCCAGGGCGGCATGCTGCCAGGGCCAACCCTTTGCCCTGGAGCCCGCCATGCCCGACATCGCCATCAAGCGCCCCGAGGATGTGGGTCTCTCCAGCGCGCGCCTGGCGCGGGTGGATGCGTGGCGCGAGGCCTGGGTGAAAAGCGGCAGACTGGCTGGCGCGATGACGCTGGTGATGCGGCGTGGGCAGGTGGCGCATCTCGGCTGCTCGGGCCACGCCGATCTCGAACGCGGCGTACCCATGACGCCCGAAAGCATCCTGCGCATTTATTCGATGACCAAGCCGCTGACGAGCGTGGCCATCATGATGCTGTATGAGGAAGGCCGCTTCCAGCTCGATGATCCCATCACCCGCTTCCTGCCCTGCTTCAAGGACATGCGGGTGTTCACCAGCGGCAGCCGCGGCAGCTACGAGACGGTGCCGGCGGAGCGCGAGATCACCTTCCGCGACCTGCTGACCCATACCGCCGGCCTGACCTACGGCATGATGCACGCCAACATGGTCGACGCCATGTACCGGGATAACGGCGTCGACTTCCAGACCTCGCCAGGCAGCCTGGCCGAGGTGGTGGAGACCGCCGCCAGCCTGCCGCTGCTGGCGCAGCCGGGGCGGGAATGGAACTACTCCATCGCGACCGACGTGCTCGGGCATCTGGTGGCCGTCATTTCCGGCCAGGACTTCGCCAGCTTCCTGCGGGACCGCGTGATCGCGCCGCTCGGCATGATCGATACCGGCTTCCATGTGCCGGCGGAGAAGCTGGCGAGGTTCGCCGCCAATTACCGCAAGGGAGAGGATGGCCGCCTCGCGTTGATCGATGACCCACGCGACAGCCGCTTCAACGCGCCGCGTGCCATCGCCTCGGGCGGCGGCGGGCTGGTATCCACGGTGGGGGACTACACGCGGTTCTGCCGCTTCCTGCTGAACAAGGGCGCGTTGGATGGCGCCCGGCTGCTAGGCCGCAAGACGGTCGAGCTGATGATGTCCAACCACCTGCGGGGCGACATGGCCGCCATGGGGCAGCCCCGCTTTTCGGAATCCACCTATGAGGGCGTGGGCTTCGGGCTGGGCTTCTCGGTGATGCTGGACCCGGCGCGGGCGCAGATTGTGGGCACGCCGGGCGAATGCGCCTGGGGCGGCGCCGCCAGCACCGCCTTCTGGGTCGACCCGCAAGAGGACATGGCGGTGATCCTGCTGACGCAGCTGATGCCGTCCTCCACCTATCCGCTGCGGCGGGAGCTTCGGGTGCTGACCTACCAGGCCATCGTGGACTGACGGCACGGCGCGGAGCCGCGCCGACAGCCCGCTAGTGAAGCGTGCTTCGCGTCTTTCCGTGAAGCTACCTCAGGCGGTCACGCTCTCAGCCTCGTCTTCCTCGCCCCGCGTCTCGGGCATTAGGAAGACGACGAGCAGGAAGGCCAGGAAGCCGCTGCCCGCCAGCACACCGAAGGCCGCGCCGGCGCCGAACCAGCTGGAGATGGCACCCGCCAGGGTAGTACTGATGGTAGCGCCGATGCCGACAGCGAGGCCGAACAGCGCCATGCAGAGGTTGAAGCGGTTGTTGCCCTTCGTCAGGTCCGCCGCCAGCAGCGGCAGCAGCACGCCCAGCACGGCGGCGCTGATGCCATCGAGCATCTGCACCGCCGCCAGGCCCAGCGGGTCTGACACCACGCTCAGCAACAGGCCGCGCACGGGCAGGGCGGCGAAGCCCAGCATCAGCATGGAGCGCCGTCCCCGCGACTGCGCCATCCGCCCGACCCAGGGCGAGATCAGCGCCACGACGAATTGCGGTACGACGATGCAGGCGGCGATGACGAGGTTGGCCTCATCACCGGCGACGCGGGTGATCTCGGCGCCCACCAGGGGCAGCATGGCGGCGTTGGCCAGGGTGAACAGCAGGCAGCACGCGGCGAAGACCAGCACGCTGCGGTTGGTCAGCAGGCCGCGGATCTCGCCCCGCCCGGCGGCATCCTGCACCGGCGTGGGCGGCGGCGGCGGATGCAGCTCCGACTGGCGGATGAAGGTCAGCGTGACCATCGCCGGAATCATCATGAAGGCGGTCAGCCAGAAGACCGAGGCACCGGAGAACCAGGCGCCGGCACTGCCCATGGCTGCTGCTGCGACGCCATTGCCCAGCGAGGCATAGCGCGCGTTGCGCCCCAGCCGCTCCCCCAACCGCGCGCGCCCGACGAGGGCGAGGCTGATGGCGGCGATGGCGGGCGCCAGGATGCAACTGGCCACGCCATGCAGCACTTCGGAAGCCAGGATCGGCAGCCGCGCCGGCCACGCCGCCAGCAGAACCGCGCTGAGGGCAACGCCGATCATCGCGATCATTGCCAGCAGGCGCTTGCGGGGCGTGGCATCCACCAGCAGGCCGGCGGGCACCTGGGCCAGCATCATCGTTGCGGTGCCGACGCTGAGGGCGACGCCGATCTCGACATCCGTCCAGGCCTGGGCGGTCAGGTAGACAGCGACAAAGGGCCCGAAGCCGGTCTGCACATTGGCGACGAAAAAGTTCAACCAGTCGAGCGAACGCTCGCTACGCCGCCTCAGCATGTTGTGACCTTCACCGGTTCGCAGGCGCCTCCGCCGTCCCCGGCGCGGCCGGGGGTACCGCAAGCACGGCCGGCTCGCCGTCCTTAAACTCTGGCAGACCACGAAGTTGCTCACGGCTCAGGCCGAGCCCGATTCCGTCGGGAGTAAACTGCAAGGCACGCCACGCCACAGCGATGCGCCGCTTACCAACACCCAGGAACCCGCCGTAATCCAGGATGGCCGCGACCGGCTGGCCCTCGGTGTTCACCAGGATATTCACCAGCTGCGCGACGACGATGCCGGACGGGCCCTTCACGTCCTGCCCCATGGTGCGGAAGGCCGCGCGGGCCTCCAGCGTCTCTCGCGCCGCCGGGGGCACTTCTGCCTGTGGCGGCGTGGTGGGGGCAGCGACCGGTGGTGTGGCAGAAGCCGGGGGCGGGTCCACCGGGGGTTGGGTCGTGGCAGGCGGAGCCGTGGCCGCCGGGGGCGCTTCCGCCGGCGGGTCTCCATCCGCCGCGAAGGCCAGGGTGGGCAACAGCAAGCCGATGCAGGCGGCCGCATACCGGAGAGGCAGGGGACGGGGGCGCGAGAGCATGTCCGGTTCCTGCGCCTGTTCGGCGGTCCGGACAAGTGTTTTGGCCTGACGCGCTTGCGTGAGCGGCAGGTCCTGGCCTGAAGGGCAGCGCTACCGCTGCGGCGCCATTCCGGTGGCCTCGGCCGGCCCATGCTCATGGCCCCGCCGCAGGGCGCCTTCCAGCAGCTCGATCTGCCGGGCGATCCGGCTGAGCGGATTGGCCAGTGCATCGCCGGGCGGCAATTCCGGCCGTGGCGCGATGGGGGTGTTGCCCGTGGTCAGGGCGCCCAGGGACTGGCTGAGCCAGTTCCGCCAGGCCTCGCCATGCGCGGGGTCCAGGCTCTCCCGCGCCGCCGTATCGTACCAGAGGGCGGAGAGGCGGCCAGCGATCCGCCGCAGCGTCGCATCCACCAGCGTGGCCTGCGCCACGGCGGGAGAACGGCTGCCGCCCGGTTCCTGCAAGGCGCGGGAGAGCGACGTCTCCAGGTTGTTGGTGGTGACGCCTGCGGCGCGCCGGGCGGCATCGAAGCTGCCGGCATTCGGCTCCCCCAGCAGGTCCGACATCACCGCCTTGGCATAGGCCGCGTGGGCGGTGATGGCCTGGCGCTGCTCCTGCCCCAGCCGCACCGGCTCCCAGCTCGGCCAGAGCAGCCAAGCGCCGGCGACGGCGATCAGCCCGCCCGCGACGGTGAACAGCGCGCGCAGCTCCGCCACTTCCCAGGAGCTATGGCCCGGGTGCACCAGCTCCATCAGCACGACGACGATGGGTGTCACGCCCGCGATCCAGGCGACGAAGCTGACCTGCCGGGCGGCGAAGGCAACGGCGCAAAGCGGGAACAGCAGCATGGCCATCTGCAGCGGCGTGCTGGGCAAGTAAGCCAGCAGGGCACCGACCAGCCCGCCCAGCACCGTGCCACCCACCCGCTCCAGCGCCCGCTGCCAGGTGGTGGCGTAGAAGGGCTGCAGAGTGACGACGGCGGTGATGGTCAGCCAGTAGGCGAATTGCTGGCCATAGGGCAGCGTCAGCACCAGGGCCGGTGTGGCGACTGCGGGCACCCGCACGGCATGCCGCAGGATGGCCGAATGCCAGTTGAGGTTGGACAGCAATGGCGCCAGCACCCGGTCCCGCCAGGGTTGAGAGGGGGCGACGCCGGCGCCGCCGCCGGGCAGGTAGCCGCCCGGCGTGCTGAGCAGCGCCGCGATCCGCAGCCGGTCGAGAATCGCTTCCGTCAGGGGGCGGAGCACCGGGTCGTGCGCCGTGGCGGCCAGGGCCCGCTCGCCAGCCCGCGTCAGCGCCGGCAGGCGCAGCGGCGTATCGTCCAGCATGGAGCGGGAGAGCACGACCAGCATGGGCCGCAACAGCCGGAGCAAGGTCTCTGCCGCCTGCAGGCGGGCGGTGTCCTTGCTGCCTTCCACCACGCCCGCGAGCGCGATCAGGCTGCCGAAGACCTGGTCGCAGGCCTCCAGCCGCAACAGGGATTGGGAGCCGCGCAGCGAGAGGCGGCCGCGCTTGCCGGCCAGTTCCATCACCAGGCCACGGGCGTACTCGATTTCCTCGCGCACCGCACGGCGATGGGCGCGGCCGTGGGCATCGAAAGCCGCACTGTCCTCGCCGCCAGCCAGGATCAGTTGGCGCAGGCCTTCCGCCAGGGCGGCCAGCCGCCGCCAGCATTCGGACACCGCCGTCCGTGCCGGGCGATACAGGTGCACGCGCCAGATGCCCATGGTCAGCACGGTGGCCCACAGGCCGCCGGCCACGAACATCGCCCCGACCTCCAGCGCCTGGTGTAACGCCAGCGGCTGGTTCAGCGACAGGATCAATACGATGGACAGGATGTTGCCCACTGAGGTGGCGCTGGTGCCCCAGATGCGCGCGAAGCTGAACAGGAACAGGGTGGCGCAGGCGATGGGGATGGCCACGGCCACCCCCGCATTCCGCAGCAGGCCAAAGCCCATCCAGGTCGCCGCGCCCAGCACGGTGAAGGCCAGCAGTGCCGGTACGCGGAAGCGGATTGGCCCGCCCGCGTCGCACAGGCATGTGAAGAAGGAGGCCAACGCCATGTAGACCAGGGGCGGCCAGCCCAGCCATTCGTTCGCCAGGATGACCACTGCGCAGGCCAGCGCGGCGCGGATGCCTTCGGCCATGCTGAGCGCGCTGAGGTCGAGGCCCAGCGGCAGGCGCGCGAGATCCGCCCCGGGATTACGTGGGGTACCGCCGCCGATGAACCTGTCGCCTGGGCGCCTCGGCACTCTGCAAAACCCTATCCGGAAGTCATGGAGGTGCGCCCTGCGCCTCCCATGCGGTCAGGTTCAGTAACGCGGATCACGGCGTGGCGCCAAGCGCCGCCTTGCCGATCCGCACGCCGTTTGGCCGGTGGCGGCAGGCTGGTGCGTGGCGGGTCAACGGAATGGCGATTGATGCGTTACCCCCGCATCCTGCACTGCGCAGACGCAGGTAGAACGGAGGTTACAGATGCGGAATCTTGGATTTGGAATGCTCGGCCTCGGCCTGCTGCTCGGTGCCTGTGCACCGGATGGCAGCAACTATGCCGCGCCCGCCTCGGGGCAGGTTGTCCGCGAAGGTGGCCGGCCGGCCGAGCCGCGCCCGACCGCACCGCCGCCGCCGGGCACGCCGATCATGAACACGACGCCCAGCACGGGCCCGTCCCGCTAAGGGAACTGGCATTCGCTGTGCCTCCGGACAGGAGGCACAGCGAGGCTGCTAGGATACGGCTTCCAGCCTGGGGGCCGCTTCCAGCAGGGCCTGGGTGTAGGGATGGACAGGGGCATCGAAGATGCTGTCCCGGTCGCCTTCCTCCACCAGCTTGCCATGCTGCATGACGACGACGCGGTCGGCGATTTCCTCGACCGCGGCAAGGTCATGCGAGACGAACAGGCAGGCGAAGCCGCGTTCCTGTTGCAACTTGCGGAATAAGGTTAGGATCTGCTTCTGGACCGTCATGTCCAGCGCACTGACAGGCTCATCCGCCACGACCAGGGCTGGGTGCCGCACGATGGCGCGAGCGATGGCCACGCGCTGGCGCTGACCGCCGGAGAGCTGATGGGGGAAGCGTTCCTCGAAGCCCGGCAGGCCGACATCCTCGAACGTCTTCAACACCCGTTCCCGCTTCTGCTGCGGCGACAGGCCCGGTTCATGCCGCAACGGCTCCATCACGATCGAGCCGATCCGCTGGCGGGGGTCGAGCGATGAGTATGGGTCCTGGAACACGATCTGGCAGGACAGGCGGAAGCGCCGGTAATCGTCGTCGCGCTGTTGGGTGACTTCCTTGCCGCGGAAGAACAACTGGCCGCCCGTCGGCTGCACCAGCCGCAACATGGCGCGCCCCAGCGTGGTCTTGCCCGAGCCGCTGCCGCCGACCAGGGCCACCGTCTCGCCCGGATACAGGGCAAGGTCCACGCCATCCACGGCCTTCACCGCCGGCGTGCGGCGGAACAGCCGCTGCCGGCCCTGGTAATGGACCTGCAGGCCCCGCGCCTCCAGCACCGGCGAAGCCCGTTCCGGCCTGGAACCCGTGCGCGGCACACGGCGGGGCAACGCGTCGACGAGAGCCTTTGTATAGGCCTCACGGGGCGAGGACAGCAGCGCGCGGGCGCCGCCTTGTTCGACGATGCGCCCGCGCTGCATGACAATGGCGCGGTCCGCATAGCGGGCGACGAGGCCGAGATTGTGCGTGATCAACAGCACCGCCGTGCCTTCATGCCGCGCCAGCCCGACCATCAGGTCCAGGATCTCGCGCTGCGACAGGGTATCGAGCGCCGTGGTCGGCTCGTCGGCGATCAGCAATGCCGGCTTCAGCATCATTACCGAGGCCAGCATGATTCTCTGCCGCATCCCGCCGGAGAACTCATGCGGATAGGCGGCCAAGCATTGCTCCGGGTCGCGGATCTGCACGCGCTTGAGCATCGCGATACAGGCGGCGCGGATCTCGGCCTTGGAGAGGGAGGTATGCAGCGCCATGCCTTCCTCCATCTGTGCACCGATGGTCAGGGCCGGGTTCAGCGATACCATCGGTTCCTGGAACACCATGCCAATGGCGGCGCCACGGAGATCGCGCAGCCGATCCGCGCTGACGGTCAGCAGGTCCTCGCCCTTGAAGCGGACGGCGCCGCCCGAGCAGGTCAGCCCCGGCGGCAGCAGGCCGATCACGGCCCGGCCTGTCGCCGTCTTGCCGCTGCCGGATTCGCCGACGACAGCCAGGATCTCACCGGCCTCGACATGGAAGGAGATGCCGTCGACGGCCACCAGCTTGCCGCCGGCGGCGGTGATGCGCAGCGCATCAACTTCCAGCAGGGAAGGGCTCATCGCTCGGCGCTCCTCGGGTCCAGTCGGTCACGCAAAGCATCGCCCAACAGGTTCACGCCCAGCAGGGTCAGGGCGATGCACAGGCCCGGCGCCAGGCTGAGCCAGATGGCGGATTCCATGTACGGCCGAGCGGCCGCCAGCATGTTGCCCCAGGTCGGTGCCGGCGGCGGCACGCCGAGGCCGAGGAAGCTCAGCGCGCTTTCCGCCAGGATCGCCCAGCCGAACATGCTGGTGGCCAGCACGATCAGGGGTGACGCGGTGTTGGGCATGACGTGGCGCCACATCGTGTAGCCCTCCGAATTGCCGATCGAGCGGGATGCCTCGACAAACTCCCGCTCGCGGATGGAGAGCACGGCACCGCGGACCACCCGCGCCACGGTCGGCGCATAGGCGAGGCCGAGCGCCAGGATGATGCCCCACTGGCTGGCGCCGATAACGGCCATCAGCCCCAGCGCCAGCAGGATGCCGGGGAAGGCCAGCAGCGCATCGTTGATGCCCATCAGCACGCGGTCCACCCAGCCGCGCAGAAAGCCTGCCACTAGGCCGAGCAGCGAGCCGAGCAGCACGGCGGCCAGCACCGCGAGACCGGCGACCATGACCGAGGTACCCGCACCGGTCATGATCCGGCTGAACACGTCGCGGCCGACTTCGTCGGTGCCGAGCCAGAACTCCGCCGAGGGCGGCTTCAGGCGCTGCCGCAACGCGACGGCCAGGGGGTTGCGGGGCGTCCAGACGATGGATGCGGCTGCCAGCAGCAGCGTCGCGCCCACCAGGATGCTACCGATCAGGGCATTGGCCCTCAGGCGGATGCGCGGCATCAGGAAGCTGTCACGCGCGGATCGAAGAAGGGATAGGCCAGGTCCACGAGCAGGTTTACCACCACATAGATGGTTGCGATGAACAGCATGCAGCCCTGCACCACGGGATAGTCCCGGGCATAGATGCCGTCGACCAGCAGGCGCCCCAGGCCGGGCAGGGTAAACACGGTCTCGATGACCGCCACGCCGCCGAGGAGGTTGCCCAGTACGATGCCGATGAGCGTCAGGGTCGGCGCGAAAGCATTCGGCAGGACATGGCGGCGCAGAACGCGGCTTTCGCGCAAGCCCTTGGCACGGGCATGGGCCACGTATTCCAGCCGCAGCACATCGATGGCCGCCGCCCGCGCCATGCGGGTCAGGATACCGATCTCGATGAGCGTCAGGGTGGCGACGGGCAGGACAATGTAGAGCGCGGCCTTGAACGCGTCCTCGGAGAAGGAGACGTAGCCGACCACCGGTACCCAGCCGAGCTTCAGCCCAAAGAACAGCAGCATCAACAGGCCGAGCCAAAAGCTGGGAATGGACAGCAGCAGCGTGGCGCCGGAGACGATGGCGAAATCCGCCTTGGTGTTCTGCCGCCACGCGGCCACCGTGCCCAGCGGAATGGCGACGACCGCCGCGATGGCCACCGCGGCGAAGACGATGGTGGCCGTGACCTGAAAGCGGGAGAGCGCTAGCGGAAGCACCGGCAGGTCGTTGGTGGTGGAGCGGCCAAGGTCACCATTGACGGCATGCAGCAGCCACAGGCCGTACTGCACGAACACCGAGCGGTCGAGCCCCATGGCCGCGCGCATGTCGGCCGCCTGCTGTGGATCGGCCTGATCCCCCAGCATCAGCACCACGGGGTCGCCCGGCACCAGCCGCATCAACAGGAAGACGGCCGCCGATACCAGGATGAGCGTGGGGACCGAGAGGATGAGCCGGTTCAGCGCATATCGCAGCATGGTTTAGCGGACCCAAACGTTCCAGAGGCGGGTATGGCCGGATGGCCATGCGCGCAGCCCCTGGATCGCGTCCCGGCCAGCCAGGAAGTCCGGCTGGTTGTAGAGGATGACCATCGGCACATCCTGGGAGAACAGCTTGAACAGCTCGGCCAGGATGGCCTGCCGCTCGGCATCGTCGGTCACTTGCATGCTGCGCTGGACCAGCGCCTGCGCGGCCGGGTTGTCCCACACCTTGCGGGGCTGCGTCTCCTTCGGCCCGGCGATCATCTCATAGGAGAGGGAGGGATCGAGCCGGGCGGAGTAGATAAAGGACTGCATCTGGTAATCGCCACGCGTGTACCGGTCCAGCTGCGTGGCCCAGTCCAGCACCTCCAGTTCGATCTTGAGCCCGGCTTCCTCGGCCATGGCCTGGGCCGCCACTGCGGCGTCGTAGGTGTTGGCGTAGCGCCGGTTCACCTGCATGCGGATCGGCTGGCCACGATAGCCAGCTTCGGCCAGCAGCCTGCGCGCGGCGGCCACGTTACGTGCCGGGCGCTGCGACTGCGCCTCGTCATGCCAGCGGCTGCGGATCGGCACGATGGAGGGATTCTGCTGCGCCATGCCCTCCATCGTCCCCTCGACGATCTGCTGCACATCGAGCGAAAGGGCGAAGGCCTGGCGGATGCGTGGGTCGCGCAGCACCGGGTCCCGCGTCTGCAACAGGAAGGCGGTCACGCCCATGGTGGGGGTGTGCAGCAGCGTGACGCCGGGGCGGGTGCGGAGATCGGTGGCTTCCGCCATCGGCACATCCGTCAGTACATCGACCGAGTTGCCGAGCAGGGCCGCGCGGGCGGCGGAGGCGTCGGGGATGACCACGAAGCGCAGGCGCGCCGCGTAGGCAACCTTCCCGCCGGTGAAGCCATCCATCTCGCCTTGGCGGGAGGCATACCGGTCGAAGCGCGTCAGCTCGATCGACTGGCCGCGTTTCCATTCGCCGATGCGGTAGGGGCCGGTGCCAATCGGCTCGCGCCACTGGCCATCGGCCCCGACGGAGTCCGGGTGCAGGATGGCGGTCTGGCCGCAATCGGCGCGGGCGATGATGCTGAGGAAGATGGCGGACGGCTTGTCCAGCGTGACAGCCACGGTCTGCGCATCGACCGCCTCGACCGAGACGACCTTGGAGAGGCCACGGCCATCCAGATCCGGCAGGCACCGCCACTGCGTGGCCGGGTTCAGGTAGCGCCGCCAGCTCCAGACCACATCGGCGGCGGTCATCGTCGCGCCGTTGTGGAAGGTGACGCCCTGGCGCAGCTTGAAAGTATAGGTGCGGCCGTCTTCCGAAAGGCTCCAGCTCTCGGCCAGCATCGGGCCGACGGAGGTGTCCTCCCGATACGCCACAAGCCCTTCCAGGACGTGCATCATCACCACGTCGGTATTCGCATCCCGGTTGCCGCCTGGCTGGGTGCCGCGGATATCCGAGTTGAGGGAGGCGCGGATAGTATAGTCCCCAGGCGTTTGCGCCAGGGCAGGCTGGGCGGCCCAGAGACAACCCAGGAAGACCGTGCGACCCAGCGCCGCTCGCATCAGGCGGCGACCGCCTGCGCGGCGCCTCCATCCAGCGTGTAGCGGGTGAAAGTCTTGTTGATGGCCGGCAGCGGGGCGATTTCCAGCACGCCGAGCTTGGGCTGCATCAACAGCATCGCCACGGTCGCCGAGAGGTTGCCGGCCAGCGAGAGGCGCGGCGGGCGGCACACCGCCCACGGGTGCTGGAAATCGTCGAACAGCGCGTCCCGGACCGCCGCCATGTCCAGCCGCCCCTGCTTCGCTTCCAGCAGCGAGCGGACCCGCATGTCCCGGTACAGCGTGTCCGGCGTGTTGGCGATGCCGGTATCCTTCAACTTGCCCAGCGCCACGGGGCTCTGCCAGTGGTTGGCGTGCACCAGCATGCCGTTCTGCGGATGCACCAGGAAGGTCTCGTCCGGCGCGCATTCGAAGTTCAGCGCCACGCCATCGGCATGGCTCAGCATGATGTTGTTGGAGCCGGATTTCTTCGTGACGTAGGCAGTGCGCATCGCCATCGCCAGATGCTCCGACTGCAGGAACTTCCGGCGGAGCAGGGCCAGCGGCACGCCCAGCTCGCGGTAGTCGCGGTCGCTTTCCAGGTAGTTCGCCGTGACGGCAACGCCGGCCGAATTCAAGCCTGCCCGTGCCAGCCCGCCGGCCTCGACGAAGGTGAGGATATCCGGGCCGTTCTCTTCACGGATGCGCAGCACCACGCCGGTCTCAGCGCATTCGGACTTCCAGTCCCAGTTCTGTCCATGGACCAGCAAGCCGTCCTGCGTGGCCTCCGGCAGCAGAATCACGCCGGTGCAACCATCCGGGTCCGCCTTGGGCGAGGGCACCGCCGCCGCGGCGCTACGTTTGCCGAGCTGCAGCACCTCAGTTCGTGCGTTGATTAGCACGATATCCTCGAAGGGCACGTTGGCGCCTTCGGAAATGCCGCGCATCTCGGCGACGAAGCTGGGTTCGAAGGCCTCGATGCTCGGCACGAAGTCCCGCGCCCAGCCACGCACGCGCTCGGCACCATGGCCGGCGGCAGAAAGCTGCGCGGCGTAGTGGCCGATGCTGCGGCGAATGCGCTCGGCGGCCTGCTGGCCGTAGAGGCGGCCGCGCGCTTCCGGCGTGCCGTGCAATTCAATCAGGGGGAATGCTTCAACCATGACCAGATATCCTCAGCGCTGCCGCCAGATGCCCCAGGTGACCGGGCGCCCGGCCGGCCAGGGAGTGACGCCCTGCAGATCCTGCCGGCTGGCGACGATCTGAGGCATGAAATAGAGACCAATGGAGGGCACGTCCTGCGCCATCAACGCGTGCATCTGCCGGAACAGCTCGGCACGCCGCGTCATGTCGCTGGTGGCCGAGCTTTCCGTCAGCAGGCGGATCACTTCCGGGTTCTCCCACTGCGCCGAAGCACCCCGCGCCTTCTCGCCCACCAGGGAGCTGAAGGCCAGGCCGGTGTCCAGGCGCGGCGAGAACGAGAAGGACTGCAGCTGGAAGTTGCCGGTGGTATAGTTGGAAAGCTGCGTAGCCCAGTCGAGCACTTCCAATTCCACACGGAAGCCGGCCGCCGTCAGCATGGCCTGGGTCGCGACGGAATTGTCGTACATTCCGTTGTAGCGGCGGTTGGTCTGCAGCTTGATGACCTGGTTGCGATACCCGGCTTCCCGCAGCAGGGCACGCGCCCGTGCCGGGTCGTAGGCCGGCCACGCGCGGAAGCTCTCGTCGAAGAAGCTCATGGACGGGCTGACCGGGGATGGGCTGGGCTCCGCCAGCCCCATGGTGCGGATTTCGGCCAATTGGCTCAGGTCGATCGCATGCGCCATGGCGCGGCGGATGCGCGGATCCTTCAGCACCGGGTCGTTCGTCTGGATCAGCAAGGTGCTCCAGGACAGGCCGGGCGCCGACTGGACGCGTAACCCCTGTGCCCGCAATGCATCGGCGCGCTCGATATCCGCATCCGGCATCAGGTCGATGGCGCCGGTCTGCAACGCTGCCTCGGCCGCGCTCTGGTCCGGAATCACCCGGTAGATCACCTGGTCCAGCATCACGTCCCGGCGGCCGGAATAGCCGCTGGCGGGCGCGGAGCTTGCGCCGTACTGCTCGAAGCGCTGCAGGGTGACCAGCTCGCCGCGGCGCCATTCGCCCAGCTTCCAGGGGCCGGTGCCGATGGGCGCCTGGAACTTGCCGTCCGCCCCGAAGCTGTCCTGGTGCGCTACGACGACGCCGCACTGCACGCTGGCCATCCAGGGCAGGAACAACGCGCTGGGATTGGCGATGCGGTAGACGATGGTGGACGCGTCCGGCGCCTCCACCGACTGCACCTGCAGGCCACCCGACTGGTCGAAGATGCGCCGGCAGGGCCAGGCCTGGTTGTTCCACTGCCGGTCCCACGCCGCCTTCACGTCGGCCGATGTCAGCCGGGCCCCGTTGTGGAACACCGCATTGTCGCGCAGCTTGAAGGTCCAGACCCGGCCATCCTCGCTGGAGGTCCAGCTATCCGCCAGGGCTGGGCCGACGCCCAGGTCGGTCTGGTAGCCGACCAGCCCTTCGTAGATCTGGTGGACGATGCCGTCGGTATTGGCATCCCGGTTGATGCCAGGCTCCAGGCTGCGGATATCGGCGTTCAGCCAGATGGCAGCCCGGCCACCGCGCTGCGGCGCCTGCGCCCGCGCATCCTGGCAGAACGTCGTGGCCAGCGCGGCCACGCAGGCAGCCAGCGCGGCAGTGCGGAACGGGGTCATGGCTGCATCTCCGTCTCGGCTACGGTCCCGCGTCGGGAGCGTGTGAAATGGTGGGTGAAAAAGTCTTCGACGGCTGGCGCCACCCGCGCATAGTCATGCGCGACCCCGGGTACGACATCGCAGCGAACCGCGATCCGCTGTGCCTCCAGGCTGCGGCCAAGGGCCTTGATGCGGTCGATGCGGTTGGCACCCATGGCATCGGCGCCCGGCATCCACAGCCGGCTTTCGCGCGGCACAGCGATTTCCCAGGTTTCCGTGTCATCGCCGCCGACGACGGTCTGCACCGCCACGTCGCGCATGGCGGGGACGTTCAGCGGCTTGCCGAAATGCTTCGCGAAATCCCGCGTGCCGGCCCAGAAATCGTAGCTGTCATCCAGCAGCGTGACGATGCCGGGCGCGCCGATCGATACAGCCTCCAGCGCTTCCGGCTGCGCGTAGAGGAAGCGATGCGCGAAATGCCCACCGCCTGAGAAGCCGAACAGGGACATGCGTGGGCCGCTGATGCGGTACTTCGCCCGCATCTCCGCCGCCATATCCAGCAGGATCTCGTCGTAGCGCAGGTCGCCGGCGCGCAGGAACTTGTAGCTGTTCAGCTCGCCCGGCGCGGTGATGCCGGCGGGAAACAGCGGTGCCAGCAGGATCAGCTGGCACCGCTCGGCCAGGTTGATGAAGGCCTCCCGGTAGGCCGCGTTGTCCCGCAGGGTACCGTGCAGGATGACGAGCAGGGGGTAGGACTGGGTACCCTCCTCCTCATAGCTCTCCGGCACATAGGCGCAGTAGGAGAAACGGGGGTCGCTCTGGCACGCCTGCACCGTCGTGCGGCCGAAATCGTAATAGCTCAGCCGCGTGCCATGGCCTGGAATCTTGCGGACCATTACTGCGCTCCTCGCGGATCGATGGGAAGGATCGGCGGCCGGTGCGCCTCGATGATTTCGGCGGCCTCGTAGCAGAGGGCTTCGCGGAACCGTCCGGCGACGAGCTGCACGCCGACGGGCCAGCCCGCCCCGCCGCCTACCGGCACGGACAGGCCCGGCAGGCCGAGCGCCGAGACGGCCAGCATCGGCGCCTGTTCCCGCAGCATCCGCGCGGTAGTCTCGGCGTCCCGCAAGTCCTCATCCACCGGATAGGGAAGAGCGCAGGAGACCGGCATTACCAGAATGGGCCAGTCTTCCAGGAATAATTGCCACTGGCGCAGTATGGCGTTGCGCTGTGCCAGCGCGGCCAGGCAGGTGCTGGCATCCACCTGCGGCCAGCTCTCCCGCCACAGCGCTAGCGCCCGGCGGATCGCCGCATCACCATGGCGCTCGACCAGCGGCACCAGCCCGGCAATGACATCGGGCATGCCCATGGCCGGCCACAGCGCCGCCGCTTCATGCAGCTGTGGGGGTGCGACCTCTTCCACCGTCCAACCGGCAGCCTGGAGGCGCCAGCCGGCTTCGCGCACCGCGGCAGCGATGACGGGGTCGGTCACGCCCATCTCGGGCACCAGGGCGGCGTGGCGTGGTCGGCGCGGCGGTGGCAGGTCTCCCGTCACTACGTGGCGCGGGTCGCGCGGGTCCGGGCCCGCCATCACCTCCAGCGCCAGGCGATTGTCCCGCACGCTGCGGGTCAGCGGGCCCTGCACGGCCATGAGCTGCGACGAGATCGGCGCAGCGCCCCCGGCGGAGGCGTTGAAGGACGCCACCCGGCCGTAGCTGGGCCGCATGCCCACCAGGCCGCAGCAATAGGCCGGGTAACGGACGGAGCCGGCGATGTCGTTGCCATGGGCAATGGCGCCGATCCCCGCCGCCACGGCCGCGCCCGCCCCGCCGGAGGAACCGCCGCAAGTGATGCCGGCATCCCACGGGTTCAGGGTCGCGCCATGCAACTCGTTGTCGGTGAACCAGCGCATGGAGTAGCAGGGGGTATTGGTGCGGCCGACGATCACCGCGCCGGCCTTGCGGAAATTCGCCACGACCGGGCTGTCTTCCGTTGCCATGACGTCGCGATAAGCTACCACGCCGCCATCTGTGGGATGGCCGGCCTGGTCGATATTCACCTTGATGGTGACTGGCACGCCGTGCAGCGCACCAAGTGCCTGGCCGGAGGCGCGGGCCTTGTCCGCCTGTTCCGCCGCCGCCAGGGCCTCTGCGTCCATCCGCCGCACCACCGCGTTGATCTGGGGATTGACCTGTTCCAGCCGCTGCAGCGTCGCGGCCGTCAGTTCACGGCTGGACAGCACACCGCTGCGGATCAACGCGGCGGCTTCGGTGGCACCCAGGCTCCACAGCGGCACCGTCATGCCTGGATCGAGGCCGGAAGTGGTGCTGGCTGACAACATTCCGCTTGCGGCATCGGGTGTCTCCGGTGGAATGAAGCAAAACGTTAATGTACTTCGGTGTGACATGGAACAGAAAATCGCGTCCTCTGCCTCGCTTCACCTCAGCCGGTTGGCACGCGATCTCCTGACGCCGGTGCTGGAATGGATCCGCCGCGAGCAGCTGGAGCCTGGCGCCCGCCTGACGGAGCAGGCCCTGGCCAAGGCGCTGCGGGTGTCCCGTACCCCGGTGCGCGCGGTGCTGGAGGAATTGGAGCGGCAGGGCGTGGCGGAGCGGCGACCTTCCGGCGGCTATGTCCTGCGCACGCTGGCCTTGCCGACGCCTGAGGCTGCGCATGCGCCGGTACTGGATGATATCGAGCTGCTCTGCCTGCGGATCGCGCGGGACCGGGTCGCCGGCATCCTGCCGCACGAGGTCTCGGAAGCCGACCTGATGCGCCGCTACGGCATCAGCCGGCCGATCCTGCTGCGCGTGTTGGGCAGCCTGTCCGAGATCTCGATGGTGGACCGGAAGCCAGGGCATGGTTGGACGTTCACCCAGACCCTGACGGACCCGGCGGCGCGGGCGGAGAGCTATCGCTTCCGGCTGGTGCTGGAGCCCGCGGGCATCCTGATGCCGAGCTTCGCCCTGCCGCCCGGATGGCTGGCGGAGATGCAGGCCCGCCACCAGGCCATGCTGGCCGCGCCCTGGACCGAGACCAGCGCCATCGCGTTGTTCGAGATGAATGCCTCGTTCCATGACGGCCTCGCCGCCGCATCCGGCAACCGGCACCTGGCCCAGGCGATCCAGCAGCAGACCCGCCTGCGCCGCTTCAGCAATTACGACTGGTCCTGGGGCCGGGCAGGGGTCGTCGCGTCCTGCCGGCAGCATCTGGAGATCCTGGAGCAGTTGGAGCGTGGTGAGCGCGAGGTGGCATCCTTGCTCATGCGGCGGCACCTGGAGCGGACCAGTGCCCTGCCGCCGATCGGCCCGCGCCCACCCGAATAAGGCTTCTTGCTTTTTCTCAGTTCAAAGTGCTGAACTCGCGCCGACATAACCCGTGAGGAGAGGCCGATGAAGGATGCCATGACCGATGCCCCCAGCGCCGAGGCGATGGAGGCCTACTGGTTGCCCTTCACGGCCAACCGTGCCTTCAAGGCGCAGCCCAAGATCTTCTCCGGCGCCGATGGAATGTACTACTTCACGCCCGACGGGCGCCGGATTCTGGACGGCATGGCCGGGCTCTGGTGCGTCAATGCCGGGCACAACGCCCCGCGCATCGCCGCCGCCATCCGCGAGCAGGCCGGGAAGCTGGACTACGTCTCCTCCTTCGGCATGAGCCATCCGCTTGCCTTCGAGCTGGCCCGCCGCATCGCCGCCGTGGCGCCGGAGGGGCTGGACCACGTCTTCTTCGTGAACTCGGGGTCCGAGGCAGTGGATACGGCGCTGAAGATCGCCAGGGCCTATCACCAGGCACGGGGCGATGGCCGCCGCATTCGCCTGGTCGGCCGGGCAAAGGGCTATCATGGCATGGGCTTCGGCGGCCTGTCCGTTGCCGGGATATCCCGCCATAAGCGCGATTTCGGACCCCTGCTGGGCGAGGTCGACCACCTGCCGCACACGCACCACCCGGAGCACAACGCCTTCTCCCGCGGCTTGCCCGCCTGGGGGGCGCATCTGGCGGATGAGCTGGAGGCGATCTGCGCCATCCAGGACCCTTCCACCATCGCTGCGGTGATTGTCGAGCCGGTGACCGGCTCCGGCGGCGTGCTGCCGCCCCCGGTCGGCTATCTGGAGCGGCTGCGGAAGATCTGCGACCGCCACGGCATCCTGCTGATCTTCGATGAGGTCATCACCGGCTTCGGCCGCATCGGCGCCCCGTTCGGCGCGCAGGTCCTCGGCGTCACGCCGGATATCATCACCTGCGCCAAGGGCATGACCAACGGGGCGGTCCCCATGGGCGGCGTGCTGGTGAACCGGCAGGTCTTCGACACGTTCATGGACGGTCCGGCGGAAGCGCCGGAACTGATGCACGGCTACACCTATTCGGGCCACCCCCTGGCCTGCGCCGCCGGCATCGCCGCGCTGGATACCTATGAGCAGGACGGCATCTTCGAGAACACGCCCAAGACCGCATCCGTGTGGGAAGATGCCGCGCACGCGCTGAAGGATGCGCCGCATGTGGTGGACATCCGCAATATCGGCCTGCTCGCGGCGATCGAGCTGGCACCGCGGGCCGGCGCCGGCGGCACGCGCGCGGCCAGCGTTATGCAGCACTGTTTCGACAAGGGCGTGCTGGTGCGCACCGCCGGGGACACGCTGGTGCTTTCCCCGCCGTTGATCATCACTCCGGACGAGATCGACCGGCTGTTCACCACCATTCGCGAAGGGCTGATGTCGCTGAACTGAAGCCCGGCCGTTTCCGGGCGGTGCCGCGGGGGCGGCATCATAAAGGGCGCGGCGCCGGGAGATGCCGCGCCCGCGCTGCGTTTAAGGGTCTGGTAGAGCAGGAAGGCGCTGGAATCGCCAAGACGCGCGAATCATGCGAACACAGGGGCCTTGGCGCGCGGCTCATGTCGCGCCGCGCCCAGCATCCCCAGCCGAGACTTCGGAGACCGCCTCCATGGCGCCTACTCGTCCCATCATGTTGTTGACCGGTGCCAGCCGCGGCATCGGGCACGCGACGGTGAAGCGCTTCCAGGCGGAGGGCTGGCGGATCCTCACCGTCTCCCGCCAACCCTTCTCCGAAGAGTGCCGCTGGCCCGAAGCGCGAGAGAGCCACATCCAGGCGGATCTCTCCGACCCCGCCGCCTTCGGGCCATTGATCGAGGATGTGAAAAGCCGCCTGCCGGATGGAAAGTTGCAAGCTCTGGTCAACAACGCTGGCATATCGCCCAAGGTCCAGGGTGGCGGGCGCATGGGCCTGATGGATACCGATTACGCCACCTGGATGAACGTGTTCAACGTCAACCTGTTCGCCACGGCCACCCTGGCGCGCGGGTTGTTCGGGCCGCTGAAGGCCGCCCAAGGGGCGATCGTCAACGTAACCTCCATCGTCGGCTCCCGCGTGCATCCCTTCGCGGGCGCGGCCTATGCGTGCTCGAAGGCCGGGCTGGCGGCGCTGACACGGGAGATGGCGCATGAATTCGGCGGCCACGGCATCCGGGTCAACGCCATTGCCCCGGGCGAGATCGACACCGCCATCCTCTCCCCGGGCACCGAGGACATCATTCAGCGGCAGATCCCGATGCGCCGCCTGGGCGATGCGAGCGAGGTGGCGGAGACGATCCTGTTCCTCTGCTCCGCCCGCTCCTCCTACATCAACGGTGCGGAAATCCACATCAATGGCGGGCAACACGTCTAGAGCGTGATGGCCTGAGGTGGAAGCACCGGAAGGCGCGAGTTACGCGGCCGAACAGACCGCGCTCCTGCGCCAGCGGCGCGGCGGAAGGGAAGCATCCCTCCCGCCGGCCGGGGGCTCAGGCTTTCTGGCGGCGCTTGGCGGGCTTCGGCGCCGGTTCGGCATCAGGCTCGCGGAACAGGTCCTGCATCGCCGTGACGAACAGGTCCGGCGCAGCCGGCTTGGCGGCCGGGGCAGGCGCTTCCGCCTTTTTGCCACGTGGCTTCGCCGGGGCCGGCGGCGGCACCGGGGCTGAGTCCTCGACCACCTGCTTCCCAGCCGACTTGGCGCGGGGCGCCGCCGGCGTCACGGCGGCCGCATCCAGTGCGGCCGCGATATCCTCGATCAGGTCGGCGACATCTTCCAGGCCGACGGACAGGCGCACCGATCCTTCTGAGATCCCCAGCCGCGCCCGCTCCTCCGCCGGCACCCGCATGTGAGTGGTTGTCGCCGGGTGGGTGATGAGGCTCTTGGCGTCGCCAAGGTTGTTGGAGATATCGATCACCCGCAGCGCATCCAGGAAGCGGAAGGTCGCTTCCTTGCCGCCCTTGATGTCGAAGGTCACCAGCGTGCCGCCGGCGGCCATCTGCTGCTTGGCCAGGCCGTATTGTGGGTGGCTGGCCAGGAACGGGTAGTGCACGCGCTCGACCTCCGCGCGCTCCTCCAGCATCTGCGCGATGGCGGCGGCGCTGCGGCACATGGCGGGCACGCGCAGGTGCAGCGTCTCCAGACCCTTCAGGATGGTCCAGGCATTGAAGGCGGAGATGGCGGGGCCAGTGTTGCGCACGAAGGGCTGCAACACTTCCTCAACCCACTTCTTGTTGCCCAGCACGGCGCCGCCCAGGACGCGGCCCTGGCCGTCGAAATGCTTGGTGGCGGAATAGACCACGACGTCGGCGCCGAACTTCATCGGCCGTTGCAGCAGCGGCGTGGCGAAGACGTTATCCACCACGACGATGGCGCCGGCCTCATGCGCCAGCTCGCACACCGTCGCCAGGTCCACCAGTTCCAGCATCGGGTTGGACGGGGTCTCCAGCAGCACCAGCTGGCATGGGCGCTTGAAGGCCGCCTTCCACTGCTCCAGGTCGCCGCCATCGACGAACTCAGTCTGGATGCCGTAGCGCGGCAGCAGGGTGGAAACGATCCAGTGGCAGGAGCCGAACAATGCCCGGCTGGCCACCACCCGGTCACCGGTCTTCAGATGCGACAGCATGGCAGAGCTGACGGCGGCCATGCCCGTGGCAGTGGCGCGGCAGGCCTCGGCCCCCTCCAACTGCGCCAGCCGCGCTTCCAGCATCTCGATCGTTGGATTGCCGAAGCGGGAATACTGGTAGTGGCTGACTTCGCCGGTGAAAGTCTTCTCGGCCTGGCTGGCGCTGTCATAGACGAAGCCGGAGGTCAGGTAGAGCGCCTCGGACGTCTCATCGAGGTTGCTGCGCATCTGCCCGCCGCGCACCAGCAGGGTGGCGGGGCGAAGCGGTCTGGTGGGTGCGGGCTTGGCCATCGGGCGGCAACTCTCGGGGCTTGAAGGCACCCGGCCCGGTCGGGGCGGCATTGCACGCGATTCCACGCGCAGTCCGCCTCGGCCGTTTAGCGCGGTTCTTTATGCTCGCCGCAAGCTGGCCGGACAAATCGCGAGCACCCCCTTCCGGGAAGTGGGTCGGACCTTACGCCCGGCTTGCCGACCGCACAAGGGCAGGCTAAGAGTGCTCCCGCTGCGGGCGTAGTTCAGAGGTAGAACGTCAGCTTCCCAAGCTGAATGTCGTGGGTTCAATTCCCATCGCCCGCTCCATTCCCCTTTCGCTTCATTGATCTGGCGCTAGACCCCTCTCGCGCGCCGTTCGCGCCATCTGGGCCAGGGTCGCGCGCAGGCCTGCCGCGTCCGCCACCCGTGCGGGGAATGGGATGCGCAGGCCACGATCTTCCAGCACCAGATCCATTCCCTCCGGGTCGAAGCCCGTCACGCGCCAGGGCCCGGCCTCGGCCCGCGCCAGCCGGGTCGCGTAGAGGCCGATCGCATCCGCGTGGTCGGCATTCATGTGCGCGATGGCGTCCGCCTCGCCCGCCAGCAGCGATTCGGCACCGGCCAGCGGCGTCAGCAGGTCGGCGCCGGGAAGGTCCGGCGCGCGCCCAAACCCGGCCACCAGATGCGCGGCCTCCGGCGTGATCGTCCAGAAGCCGAAATCCGGGAAATCGATATACAGCGCCGCCTTCGGATGCCGCTCCAGGAAGCGGCCGCGCAGATGCGGCGCCGTGGCCGGGCGCGCGGTGCCGGAAAGGGTGAGGCGCGGATGCGCCAGCGGGTCGCCTTTCCCCGCGCGGCGCACCAGCAACGAGACGCGGGCGTCGCCGCGCATGTTGCGATCATGCAGCGCCAGCCTGGATGCGAGCAGGACGGGCGTACCGTCGAAATCCGTCGCCATGGCGATCAGCGAGACGAAAGGATGGCCGCCCGCCGGGTCCAGGCTGGCCAATGACGCGGTCAGGGCCTCCCGCAACAGGGCCTTCGCCAGCGCCAGGTGGTCGCCAGGGCCAGGCGGCGGCAGGGCTTCGGTGCGGGGAGTGATGGCGCTGAGATCTTGGCTCATGCCGCCATCCTGCCACGTGGCGGCGTCGCTGGCATGCCCCCGCCTTGCCAGCGCGGTAGCCGGCGGCAATCCTGGCCGCAGCGACGAAGGGGAAGCACCGATCCATGCAGCAGCCAGACGAACCCGGGCAGGTACCCCTGCTGCGTGTGGACGGGCCTGTCGCCACCATCACGCTCCGCCGGCCGCGCCACCACAACCGGCTGGAACCAACTGATCTGGCGGCGCTGATGGACATCTTCCACAGCGTCGAGGCTCAGCCGGATCTCCGGGTCCTGATCCTCACCGCCACGGGCAAGTCCTTCAGCGCTGGCTTCCACATTGGCGCCTTTGGCCAGGGTGAGCCCGACCCCAGCCTGGAAGCGGTGATCGAGGTGCTGGAACGGCTGGCCGTCCCGACCATCTGTGCCCTCAATGGCAGCGTCTATGGTGGTGCCACCGACCTCGCACTGGCCTGCGACTTCCGCATCGGCGTCGAGGGGATGCGGCTGGTGATGCCGGCCTGCCGGCTGGGGCTGCACTACTACCCCAGTGGCATGCGCCGTTACGTTAGCCGCCTCGGGCTCGCCGTCGCCAAGAAGCTGTTCCTGACCGCCGAGCCACTGGACACCGCCGCCCTGCTGGCGGTCGGCTACCTGGACGAGGCCCTGCCGGCAGCGCAGCTGGAGACCCGGGTGCAGGCCTTGGCGCAGCGCCTGGCCGCCGGTGCCCCGCTGGCGGTGCAGGGCATGAAGAAGGCGCTGAACGACATCGCGCGCGGCGATGCGGATGATGCCGAGATCGCCACCCGTGCCGCCGCCGTCGCCCGTTCCGCCGATTTCGCCGAAGGCCGGGCCGCCTGGCATGAGAAGCGGGAGCCGCGCTTCAGCGGGGCGTAAGCTCTTCCCGACCGCCCGGCGCCGGGCGGGCCTTTCGCAGCAGCAGCATGGGCAGCCGCAGCAGGAAACCAGCACCGAGGCGCAGGTGCATCCAGCTCAGCACCACGTTGTCGCGCCCATAGCGGAAATGGGAGACGCCGCCCTCATCCGCGCGCAGGTATCGTACCGGCACCCGGACATTGCGGGCCGGTACGCCCTTCCAGCACAGCCGGACCGCGGCCTCGGCATCGAAATCGTAGCGGCGCATCCACCGGCTGGCGCGCATGATCTCGATCAGCGGCTCCACCGGATAGACGCGGAAGCCGAACAGCGAATCACCGATGCCGTGCCATAGCGTCTCGACATTGGCGCAGGCGTTGGAGAGTCGGCGGCCGCGCACCCGCACCAGCGGTGCCTCCGGGCCGAAGATGGGCTCGCCGAGGATCAGTGCTTCCGGCTCGGCCGCGGAAAGCGCCATGAAATGCTGGATGCTGTCCGGCGGATGCTGCCCGTCCGCGTCCATCGCCAGCGCGTGGGTGAAGCCTTCGGCAGCGGCGGCTTCCAGGCCGTGCAATACGGCGGCACCCTTGCCCTGGTTGCGGGGCAAGACCAGCACGCGCAGGCCACTATCACTGGCCGCCATGGCCTGCAGCTGCGCCGCGGTGCCATCGGTGCTGCCATCCACCACGACCCAGACCGGGTTCCAGCACGCCCTGGCCGACCGCACCGTCTCCAGCACCAGCGGGCCGCTATTATAGGAAGGGATCAGGACGAAATGCGTCCGGGAGAAAGTCATCATGCCCGACCGGTTTTAGGGCAACCCTCGCAGGCTGCGTACTCCCCAAGCTTCATCACGGCGATGCGGGGCGCGAAAGATGGCTTCGCAGATACACCTCGACCTCCCGGCTCAACGCCTGGGCGTCCCCGGCAGCGGGAAAGCGCCGGCCAAGCCGCAGCTTGTAGCGTAGCGGCAGCTTGGGCTTGCGAAACAGCGAGACGCCCTTGCGCAGGTAGTCCGATTCGCACTCGATCAGGATGGTCTGTATCGGCGCCTGCGCCTGCAACGCCATGACGGCGAAGGAGCGGCTGAACGGCCCTGGGCACAGGTCCACCGCATCCTTCGGCGTGCGCGTGCCTTCCGGAAAGATGACGAGTTGCCGGCCGGCGCGCACCGCCTCCGCCGCATTGCGGATCATCGGCAGGGGCGCGTCGTTCAGTACGTAGCCGGCCAACCGCATGCCGCCGCCCAGCAGGATGTTCCGTCCAATGGATGCCTTGGCGATGCAAACGGCGTGGGGAAGGCGGGAGACCAACAACACCGCGTCCAACAGGGAAGGGTGGTTGGCGGCGATGACGATGCCCTGCTCATCCCGCAACGTGTCCAGCGCCGACATATCGCAGCGCAGCAGCCCGCTGCCCTTCAGCATGCCGATATACAGCCGAAACCCAGCTGAGATGGCGCGTTGGCCAAGCGGACGTCCCACCGACGGTGGCAACAGCCACGCCAGCAGCCCGGCCGGCAGGCTCCAGACCAGGCAGATAACCGCAAATGCCAGCAGCAGCAGATAGAACAAGAACGCCTGGAATGCTCCGCCCACGCTCCGTTGGGATGCCGGGGCAGGGGTGTCTGGCGTCGGCGTGGCGCTCGCATGCGTGATGAGTGGACGGTGCTGGTACGGCATGAATGGCGGTTTTGGGCTTCTTCTGCCAGTACCGACCCTAGCCGAGAGGCATGGAAGCGGTCTATCGCTGCGGTGTCGGAAATGCCGAGGATTCGCCTTTGAACGGCCTGCCATCCCAAGAGCATAGCGCCGCATCCTCCGCCAGCGCGCAGGCACCGCACCCCACCCTGCCCAGCTATTACGGGGAGACAGCGGCGCGGGCTGGCTTCGTGCGGCGCCTCTTCGACGATACCGCGGTGCACTACGACCGGATCAATGCTGTGTTCTCGCTCGGCACCGGGGCCTGGTACCGCCGGCAGGCCATGCGCCGCGCCGGCCTGCGCCCCGGCGCCCAGGTGCTGGATGTGGCCTGCGGTACCGGGCTGGTGACGCGGGAAGCCCGCTACCTCGCCGGGCCTGCCGGTCGGGTGATGGGGCTGGACCCCAGCGCCGGCATGCTGTCCGAGGCGCGGCGGCAACTGGGCGGCCCCTTCATGCTGGGCAGGGCGGAGACGCTGCCGCTGGGTGATGCCAGCCTGGACTTCATCACCATGGGCTACGCGTTGCGGCACGTCGCCGACCTGGCGGCGCCCTTTGCCGAGTTCCACCGCGTGCTGAAGCCCGGCGGCACGGTGCTGCTGCTGGAGATCGGCCGGCCGGAAGGGCGGGTCGCTCATGCTTTGGCCAAGGCGTATCTGGGCAAGGTGGTGCCGGCCTTGTGCCGCGTCGCCGCGCCGCGTGCCCGTTCCGGCACGCTGATGCAGTATTACTGGGACACGATCGAGGCCTGCGTGCCGGCAGAGACCATCCTGCAGCACCTGCGCGCGGCCGGCTTTGCCCGGGTCGAGTGCGAGACCACCCTTGGGATCTTCCGCTCCTATATCGCCCACCGCTGAGGCGCCTTCGCCGCGGCGCTGGCGCCCTTCCGCCATGGTGCGGCTGTCGGCCGGGCTGCATGCGGGGGCGGCGGCTGCGCTGCTGCTGCCGGGTGCCTGGCCATGGGCGCTGGGGGCGGTCGGGCTGAACCACCTGGCGCTGACGGCCGCCGGGATGGTGCCGTCCTGCCGGCTGCTGGGGCCAAACCTCACCCGCCTGCCGGCATCCCACGCGCTACGAAACGAGGTGGCACTGACCCTGGATGACGGCCCGCACCCCGACCTGACCCCACAGACACTGGCGCTGCTGGCCGAGCACGGCGCACGCGCCTCCTTCTTCCTGATCGGCGAGCGGGCGCAGCGGCATCCTGGCCTCGTCCGCGCCATCCTGGCCGGCGGCCACACGGTGGAAAACCATACGCATACCCACCCGCTGCATTTCTCCACCTTCGGCATGGCGGCGCAGCGGCGGCAGATCCTGCGTGCCCAGCAGGCCATCCAGGCGGCTGGGGGGCAGCCGCGCTACTTCCGCCCGCCGGTGGGGCTGCGCAATCCGCTGCTGGACCCGGTGCTGGCGGGGCTCGGCCTGCACCATGCCTCCTGGAGCCGCCGGGGCGCCGATGGCTGGCTGGCGGATCCGGTGCGCATCCTCCGGCGCCTCGACGGCGTCGCGGCGGGGGAGGTGCTGCTGCTGCACGATGGCACCTGGCGCCCGGACCCTGGGGGGCGCCCACCCCTGCTGACGGTACTGCCCGCTTTGCTCCAGCGGCTGCGCGCCCAGGGCCTGCGGGCGGTGCCATTGCCGGACCCTTGGCCGGCCGATGCGCCGCGCAGGCAGAATTCCCCGGCTTGAGTGGTCCCGGCCCAGCCGCCGCCGAGCCTCGCGCGGACCCTGGCGAACCGGCTTCGGCACGGCTATGGAACGACAGCCCTGCCACCGCTGCCCAGGACGATTCGTGCCGATACCAACGCTCGCAGCCACGCCCCGGCTGACGCCGGCAGAAGCGTCACCGCCCCCTTCCACAGCAGGCCGCTGGCCAACGAGGCACGTCATGAACCGCTCGCCCGCCTACGTCCTCGGCCTTTGCCTCGCCGCGTTGCCTGTCACGGCGATGGCGCAGGAGCAAACGACCCTGCCGAAATTCGAGGCTGGGCTGGGCGGCGGCGGTGGCTGGCTGCCCGACTATCCCGCTGCCGGGCAGAACCATCTGCGCGGCCTGGTAGTGCCCTACGTGATCTATCGCGGCGAGATCCTGCGCAGCGACGATCAGGGCGTGCGTGGCCGCTTCTACAATTCCGATAGTATCGGGCTGGATCTCAGCTTCTCCGGCGCATTTCCCTCGTCCTCGGACAACAACCGGGCGCGGCAGGGCATGCCGGACCTGGATTGGCAGGGCGAGGTCGGCCCATCCTTCCGGCTGACGCTGTGGCGGGACCAGGAGATACCGCAGCGGCTGAACCTGGAGCTGCCGGTGCGGGCGGTGTTCTCCACCGACCTGTCCTCGGTCCATTACCGCGGCCTCACGGCGTCGCCCGAGCTGGCCTACGAGCGGCTTGGCCTCGGCCGCACGGGTTCCCGCTTGCGTGTAGGGCTGGGGCCGGTCTTCGCGACGGGGCGGCTGATGGACTACTTCTACCGGGTCGACCCCGAATACGCCCGCCCGGACCGGCCGGCTTATGACGCACAGGCAGGGTATCTCGGCACCAAGCTGCAATTCTCCTACCGGATGCCGTTGACCGAGCGGCTCTCCGTGGTCGCGGGAGGCCGCATCGAGTCCTTCCATGGCGCCGCCAATGACGACAGCCCGCTGTTCCGGAACGAATGGAACACCAGCGTGGCCTTGGGCTTCTCCTGGTCGCTCTATCGCTCCGAGGCCCGGGTGAATTCCACCTCCAGCCCGTTCGACTGATGCGGCTGCGCCCTCCCGCCGGTCCAGTAGGGCTGGGGGCGGCGCAAGCACAGCCCGTGCCGAGACCAAGCTGCCGCAGAGTACCGGCAGCGAAACGTCTTCAGCATTGGAGACGACGCCCAATGCAACGGAACACTGGCGAGAGCGAAACGGGCCAGCCAGCGGCTTTTTTTGAATGGTTCCAGGGGTTGCGACGGGCTAAACCACCCTCAGCGTTGGCCGGACCGGCCCAGGGAGGATGATCTTGAGTTCTGCGATAGCCATGGAATCCGAGGTGGCTGCCTTGATCGTCGAAGCCCTGCATCTGGAAATGGCGCCGGAAGACATTGCCCCTGACGCCCCGCTATTCGGGGAAGGCCTGGGCCTGGATTCCATCGATGCGTTGGAAATCGCCCTGGCCGTGTCTCGCCGCTATGGCTTCCAACTGCGTTCGGACGATGAGCGGAACGGCCAGATCTTCGCCTCCCTGCGGAACCTGGCGGCGCATATCGAGAAGAATCGCGTTCAGTGAGGCAGGCCGGGGCGCTGTCGCGCCCGCTGCTCGGGCCGATGCTGGTGCGGTCGGTGCCGCTGGTCGGCCTGGCCACGGGTGCGTTGGCGCTGCGCTGGCTAGGGCAACCGGCTGCCGCCGCGGTGGTCGGGTTGGGCGGGATCTCGCTTTATATCGGCAGGCATCTGGGCCGTGTGGCGCGGCTCGGGCTCGGGGTCGCGCTGGCTGGCGTCGCGATGGTCCTGTGGTCGAGCCCGGATGCCATGGGGCTGCTGGTGCGGTTGCTGCCTTCCCTCGGCATGCTGCTGATGGCCTCGCATTTCGGCATTACGCTGCTGCCGGGCCGGGAAGCGCTGATCACCCGCTACACGCGGCATGACCCCGGCGTCTGCGTGGACGAATCCGCTGGCTATACCCGCACGCTGACCTGGCTGTGGACGCTGCTCTTCCTGGCGCTGGCGCCGCTTTACGCACTGGCGTTGCTTGGCCTGCCGCCGCTGCGCAATGTGGATGGCGGGCTGCTCTTCACCCTCAGTGCCTTGCTGATGCTGGCACTGTTCCTGGGGGAGCATGTGGTCCGCACGCTGCGCTTTCCCCATTTCGGCATCGCGACGCCGCTGCGCACGTTGCGCGCCGTCCTTGCCGCCACCATGGCCGCCCATGCCTGACACGTTTCCGCTGACCGACCGTGCCTCCGGCGACATCATGTTCTATCGCGGGGCGGAAGCCATCACGGTCGGTCGGTTCCTGGCCGATGTGGCGGCGCTGGCATCCAGGCTGCCACAGCGCGCCTACGCGCTGAACCTGTGCCTGGACCGCTACCATGCCTTGCTCGGCCTCGCCGCCGCCGTCAGCCGTAGCCATGTCATGCTGCTGTCGGCCGACCGCACGGAGCGGCGGGTGGATGAGATCGCCGCCGGCTATCCGGACCTGTACGTGCTGACGGATGCGGACGCCGTGGCACATGCCAGCGGCTGGCAGCCGCCCGCCGACGCCCTGTTCGTCACGGCCGAGGGCCAGGGCGAAGGCGGGCCCAACCCCGAGATTCCAGCCGCGCGCGTCGCCATCATCGGCTTCACCTCCGGCAGCACGGGCGAGCCTGCGGCGCACCCGAAGCCCTGGGGTGCCCTGGTGGGCGCCACCCGCGCGGCCGCCGCGCGGTTCGGCCTGACGGGGCCGGGGACCACGACGCTCGTCGCCACGGTGCCGCCGCAGCACATGTATGGGTTCGAGACGACGATGGCGATGCCGTTGCATGCCGCGACCGCCAGCCATACCGGCCCGCATTTCTACCCCGTCGAGATCGCCGAGGCGCTGCGCGAGGTGCCGGCGCCACGCGTGCTGGTGACGACGCCGTTGCAGATGCGGGCCCTGCTGGGGTCGCGCGAGGCGCTGCCGCCGTTGATGAGCGTCATCTCCGCCACGGCCCCCCTGGCACCGGAGCTGGCGAACGAGGCCGAGCAGGCCTGGAAGACCCCGGTGCTGGAGATCTACGGCGCCACGGAAATCGGCTCTATCGCCAGCCGCCGCACCACCGCCGGCGATGCCTGGACCTTGTATGACGGCATCGTGCTGGAGCGGGATGCGGAGGAGAACGTGCATGTCGGCGTGCCCGGCATGCCGGAGCTGGTGCCGTTGGCGGATGCCGTGGCCTTCCTGCCTGATGGTGGCTTCCGCCTGCTGGGGCGGCGGACCGACATGGTCAAGCTGGGCGGCAAGCGTGCCTCGCTCTCCAGCCTGAACCGGCTGCTGATGCAGGTGGAAGGCGTCGAGGACGGCGTGTTCGTCGCACCTGAAGACCTGGACAGCAACCCGGCCGCGCGGCTGATGGTCTACGCCGTGGCGCCGCAGCGCAGCGCGGGCGAGATCCTCTCCGCTCTGCGGCGGCAGGTGGAGCCGGTGTTCCTGCCACGCCGCGTGGTGCTGGTGCCTTCGCTGCCCCGCAACGAGATCGGCAAACTCACGCGGCAGGCCCTGGCCACGCTGGGGCGCCAGCCCGCACAGGACGCCGGATGAGCGTCTTTTCCCTACCGGCCGGGCATCCCTGCTTCGAAGGCCATTTCCCCGGCCGCCCGCTGGTGCCGGGCGTGCTGCTGCTGGACGCCGTGTTCCTGGCGGTGGCCGAGGCCGGTTATGGCACTGTCAGCCGCCTGCGCCATGCCAAGTTCCGCGCGCCAGTGGGGCCGGACGTGGCGATGGACATCATCCTGCAACCGCTCGCCGCCCACCGCATCGGCTTCCGGTGCGAATGCGGCGGGGCGCTCGTCCTGGCCGGTGAAGTGGAAGTGGCCGTCTCGCTGTGACCTGGACCCGTCAGAAGGAACGCGGCAGCCTCGCGGCCCTGCGGTTGATGGCCTGGATCGTCACCCGGCTGGGGTACCGCATCGGCTACGCGCTGCTCTACCCGATCGCCACCTACTTCTTCCTCTCCTCGCCCTTGCAGCGGCAAGCAGTGCGGCGCTTCCAGCGGCGAGCCCTGGGGCGGGAGCCGACGCGGCGCGAGGTGTTTCGTTCCTTCTTCGTCTTCTCCGCCACGTTGCTGGACCGCCTGTTTCTGGTGGATGGCAAGCGGCACGGCTACGAGTTGCGGGTCGTCGGGCTGGACCTGCTGAACGAACGGATCGCGCGGGGGCAGGGGTGCATCCTGCTCGGCGCCCATCTGGGCAGCTTCGAAGCGATGCGCGCCGTGGCCGATACCGGCTGCCCGGTCGAGGTCGTCGCGCTGATGCACCAGGAGAACGCGGCGAACGTCGCCAGCTTTTTCGCGGAGTGGGGGCCACGCCAGGCCGCCGCGGTTATTCCCCTGGGCCGGCCGGACGCCATGCTCCGCGCCAAGGAATGCCTGGAGCGCAACGGGCTGGTCGGCATCCTGGCGGACCGGACGCCGGGCACCGGCAAGGTGACCCGTGTGCCATTCCTCGGCACCGACGCTGCGTTCCCCCTGGGGCCGCATATCCTGGCCGGGGTGCTGGACGCCCCGGTGATGATCGCCTTCGGGGTATGGACCGGCCCACGAAGCTACGAGGTGCATTTCCAGCCTTTCGCCGATCGAATTACCATCGACCGGCGAGACCGACAGGCAGCGCTGGACGTTATCGTCCGGGATTATGCGTCGCGCTTTGAGGATATCGCTCGAAAATTCCCCTATAACTGGTTCAATTTCTACGATTTTTGGGAAGAGTTCGGCACAGGATGATGCTTCGCTTCGTGGCTGCCCTGCTGGTCGCGCTGGCCCTCTGCCGGCCCGTATCGGCCGAGACGACGTTGGAAGGCACCATGCAGGCCCTGGCCGCCATCCGGGAAGCCCACGCCACCTTCAGCGAGGACAAGGCGATCCCCGAGCTCAGCGCGCCGCTGCCCAGCACGGGCACGCTGACCTGGGTCGCCCCCAATCGGCTGGAAAAGCACACGACCTGGCCGAGCGAAGAGATCCTGCGCATCGAAGGCGACCGGCTGCTGCTGCAGCGGCCCGGCCAGAACATCCGGCAGGAGCTCAGCCTCGACCAATCGCCGGATATCCGCCCGTTCGTGGAAGCCATCCGCTCAACTCTGGCCGGTGACCTGCCGACTCTGCGGAAGTACTTCGAGGTCAGCTTCGCGCCGGAAGGCAATGGCTGGCGCATGCGGTTGACGCCGCTCTCCATCCGGATTCGAGCCGCTCTGCAACTGGTTGATCTGCATGGAGAGGGCGCCCAGGTCCTGCGGGTGGAAACGCGCGGAAGCGACGGTACGACGCGGCTGCGGATTACCCCGAGCCCGTGAGGCTGCCGCTCCCGATCCAGGCCGCGAGCAGGGCCGTCATGGCGTTGCTATTGCTGGCACTGCTGGGTCTGGTGCTGTTCCGCGCAGTGCCGATCCGCACGGAGATGAGCGATCTGCTGCCCCCGGGCCAGACTCCTGCCGCGGAGTTTCTGCTGCGCGAACTGCGCTCCGGCGCCGCGACGACGGTGCTGCTGGCGGGCATCGAGGGCGCGCCGGAGGCCGAGCTGGCCCGGATCAGTCGCGCCGTGGGGGACGGGCTGCGGGCGTCCGGGCAGTTTTCCTTTATAGGCAACGGGTCGCTCGATATGTCTGACGAAGAACGCGAGCTGATTTTTCGCTACCGATACCTCCTGTCTCCCTCCACCGCACCGGCACTGTTTGAAGCTGAGCCGCTGAAGACCAGGCTCGCTGGGCTGATCGAGGGTCTGCGCTCCTCGGCCTCGCCGCTGCTGGCCCGCTATGGCTTCGCCGACCCGACCGGTGCGTTCTTCGACCTGTTGCGTGGCTGGCTGGGGCAGAGCCAAGTGCAGTTGCGCTCCGGCGTCTGGTTCGCTGGGGAGAGTGCCACGCCGCGTGCGCTGATCGTGGCGCGCAGCAAGGCGTCCGGGCTGGATACCGATGCCCAGGCCGCCGCCATGCGGATTTTCCAGCAGGCCTTCGCCGCTGCCGATTCCGGCCCGGCCCGGTTGCTGCTCAGCGGGCCTGGCGTGTTCGGTGCCGAGGCGGCCGCCGCCGTGCGCGCGGATGTCGAGATGATCTCGGTGCTGTCCGGTGTGCTGATCCTGGGCTTCCTGTGGCTGCGGTACCGTTCGCTGCTGATGTTGCTGGTGGTGGCGGTGCCGTTGCTGGCGGCCTCCCTCAGCGGCGTCGCGGCGGTCGGGCTGGTGTTTGGCACGGTGCATGCGGCGGCGCTCGGCTTCGGCATGACCATGCTGGGCGTGGTGGTGGACTACCCGCTGCTGCTGATCACGCAGCGGCGGCCGGAGGAAACCCTGCGGCAGACCGCGCGCCGCATCTGGCCGACGCTGCGGCTGGCGGCCGGTGCCGCCGCGCTGGGCCTGACCGGAATGATGGCCTCCGGCTTCCCGCTGCTGGCGCAACTGGGCCTGTTCGGCGCGGCCGGGCTGCTGGTGGGGGTGATGGTCACCGCCTGGGTGCTGCCCTGGCTGCTGCGCGATGCGGTGCTGATGCCCCGGCCTTTACCGGGCTTCGTCTCCCAAGCCCTGACGCTGCTGCGGGGCCGTCGGGCCGTGGCGCTGGCGGTGCCGGTCGCGTTGCTGGTCCTGCTGTTCGGCGGCGGCGTACGGTGGGAGGACGACCTGGCCCGCCTCAGCCCGGTGCCGCAGGCGCAGCGGGACCTGGACAAGGAGCTGCGCCACCAACTCGGCGCAGCCGATGTCGGCGGCGTTGTGGTGCTGGCCGCGCCGCGGACCGAGACCGTGCTGCAGCAAGCTGAACGCGTCGGCGATGCGTTGGCCCCGCTGATGGCACGCGGTGCGCTGAACGGCTTCGACAGCCCCGCCCGCTACCTGCCCAGCGCTGCCGTCCAGCAGGCGCGGCAAGCCAGCCTGCCGGCGGCGGATGCGATGCCGCCGCGCCTTGAGCAGGCGGCTGCCGGTTTGCCCTTCCGCCCGGATGCCTTCCAGCGCTTCCTGCAAGGCCTGGAGGACAGCCGCGCCCTGCCACCCCTGGCCGTAGCTGACCTGCCCCGTTTGCCTACGCTGGCCGCCCGGCTCGGCCCGCTGCTTTCCCCCCACGGTGACGGCTGGCAGGGACTGATCATCCCGCAGGAATTGCGCGACAAGGCGGCATTCCAGCAAGCGCTGGCCGGGCTGGGCCTGCCCGATCTCCTCTGGGTCGATATCAAGGCGGAGATGGAGGGCATCGTCGGCGTGGCCACGCGCCAGGCTTTGCTGTGGTGCGGCCTGGGCGGGCTAGGAGTGCTGGTGCTGCTGGCCATTGGCTTGGGCCGGCGGCCCGGCCAAGCTTGGCATGGCGGGTTGCTCGCCGCGCTCTGGACCGCCGCGCCGATCCTGGGAGCGATGCTGGTGACGCTGGCGGCCCTGATGGCCATGGGGCAGCGCCTGACGCCCTTCCATATGGTGGCGCTGCTGCTGGCGGCGGGGGTGGGGATGGACTACGCCCTGTTCTTCGGCACCACGGCCCGGCAGGGCGAAGTGGAAGCGGAGCGGACGATGGGCGCCATCCTCAACTGCACCGTCACCACACTGCTGACCTTCGGTCTGCTGGCATTCTGCGCCACGCCGGTGCTGCGCGGCATCGGTCTTACCGTCGCGGTCGGCGTGCTGTCGGCCTTCCTGCTGGCACTGGCGTTGTCGCCCAGGCCGGCTTCACCCCTGGCAGCCGGCGAAAAGGCCCCCAACTGAAACCGAACATGCAATCAGCTTTCTCTCCACTGGCGCTGGCGGCTGTCTCGGCCGTCAGTGCAATGGGCACCGGCCTCGCTGCCACCCGCCAATCCTTGCAGGACCGCACCGGGGGCCTGCGACCAGCAGATGCGGAGGATCATCCCGCCCACTGGGTTGGCCGCGTGCCGGAAGCCACGTCGGTCAACCTGCCGCCCGAGCTCGCGCGCTACGATTGCCGCAACAACCGGCTGGCGGAGCTGGCGCTGCGGCAGGACGGGTTCGCTGATGGCGTCGCGGCGGCCAAGACGCGCTATGGGGCGGAGCGGATTGCCGTCATCCTCGGCACCAGCACTTCCGGCATCGCGGAGACGGAGGCGGCCTACCGGCGCCGGGCCGAAGGCCAGACGACCCTGCCGGTCGATTTCGACTTCGCCGCCACGCACGACCTGTTCTCCCTGTCGCGCTATCTGCGGGCACGGCTCGGCCTGTCGGGGCCGGCGCTGACCATCTCCACTGCCTGCACCTCCGGCGCGCGCTCCTTCATGGAGGCTGAGGTGCTGATCCGTGCCGGGCTGTGCGATGCCGCCGTCGTCGGCGGCGTCGATACGCTGTGCCGGATGACGTTGCAGGGATTCGGCTCGCTGGCGCTGCTTTCCCAAGGCCCGACTCGCCCTTGCGCGGCGGACCGCGACGGCATCACGGTGGGGGAGGCCGCCGGCCTCGCGCTGCTGGTGCGGGCGGAGGATGCGGCGCCGGGCACGGTGCTGGTGCTGGGCGCCGGCGCCAGCAGCGACGGCCACCACATGTCGTCGCCCCACCCGGAAGGGTTGGGGGCGGTCACCGCCATGCGGGCGGCGCTGGATTCGGCCGGGCTGCGGCCGGAGGAGATCGGCTACATCAACCTGCACGGCACCGGCACGCGCGCCAATGACGCGATGGAGGACAGGGCGGTCACGCATGTCTTCGGCGCCGGCACGCCTTGTTCCTCGACCAAGGGCTGGACGGGCCACACGCTTGGGGCTTCCGGCGCGCTGGAAGCCATCATCGCCGCGTTGTGCATCCAGGACGGCTTGGTACCCGGCTGCCTCGGCGTGGAGCAGGTGGACCCCGATTTCCGCTCGGATGTGGTGACAGAGAACCGGCGGATGCCGTTGCAGCGTGTGCTCAGCAACTCCTTCGGCTTCGGCGGCAGCAATTGCAGTCTTGTGCTGGGGCGGCAGGAGGCCGGCGCATGAGCGGCGTGACATGCCATATCGGCGGCCTGGCGCTGCTGGGCCCGGGGCTACCGGGCTGGGCCGCCAGCCAGGCCGTGCTGCTGGGGGAACAGCCCTGGCAGGATGCACCCATCGTCGTCCCGCCACCCGCCATGCTGGCACCGACGGAACGCCGCCGCACCAGCCTGGTGGTCCGCCTGGCCCTGGCCGCGTCCACCGAGGCGGCGGAGGCGTCGGGCCTGGCGCCGGATACGCTGGAGACGGTGTTCGCCAGCTCCAATGGCGATGGCGCGGTCGTCGGCGCCATCCTGGAAACGCTGGCGACGCCGGGGGGCGAGGTCTCGCCGACGCAGTTCCACAACTCGGTGCACAACGCCGCGGCGGGCTACTGGGGCATCGGCGCGCATTCGACGCAGCCCTCGATCAGTATCGGCTGCCATCTGGACAGTTTCCCGCTGGGCCTGCTGCATGCGGCGGCCCGGCAGGTGCCGGTGCTGTTCTGTGCCTATGACGCACCACTGCCAAACCCGTTGGCCGAGCTGCAGCCGACCGAGTTTCCCTTCGCCATGGCCTGCGTGGTGACGCCCGAACCGACCGCCGCAACGCGTGCCCGGCTGACGCTGCGCTATTGCGTGGGCGAGGCAGCCCCTGCGGCTTCTCCCTGGCAGGTGCTGGAACGAGGCAATCCGGCGGCGCGCGCCTTGCCGCTGCTGGCGGCCCTGGCCGCCGGCCGGCCGGCCCAGTTGACCTTGCCGCTGCTGGATGGCGCGCGGCTGGAGATCGAGGTGACGCCGTGACGCACCAACTGGACCACGCCGGCATCGCCGCGCTGGTGCCGCATGCCGGCAGCATGTGCCTGCTCGACCATACTCTCGCCTGGAATGCGGACAGCATCACCTGCGGCGCCGTTTCCCACCGCGATGTGGCGAACCCGCTGCGGCGGGGCGGCGTGCTGCCGGCGGTGTGCGGCGTGGAATACGCGCTGCAGGCCATGGCGCTGCACGGTGCGCTGACCGCACAGGACGGCCCACAAGCGGCTGGCTACCTGGCCAGCCTGCGCAACCTGGACCTGGGTGCGGAGCGGCTGGACGACGTGACGGCGGACCTGCTTGTGGAGGCCACGGCCCTGGCGCGGGAGGCGCGTTCCTTCGTCTATGCGTTCCGGGTGACGGCGGATGGCGCAGCGCTGTTGTCGGGCCAGGCGGCCATTATCCTGCCGCCGGAGCCGGGCGCGTGAAGCGCGCCCTCATCACTGGCGGCGCCAGCCCGATCGGCGCCGCCATTGGCCGCCGGCTGGCTGAGGACGGATTGCACGTGATCCTGCATGCCCATGCTGGTATCGAGCGGGCGCGGGCGCTGGCCCATGAGTTGCGCGAGGCCGGCCATAGCGCCGAGGCCGCCGGCTTCGACCTGGCGGACCCGGAGATCAGCATGGCGGCGGTCAATGCCCTGCTGGAGTCCGGCCCCTTGCAGGTGCTGGTGCACAATGCCGGCACGCATGCCGATGCACCGATGGCAGCGATGACGGTGCCGCAATGGCATGACGTGGTCGACATCTCCTTGAACGGCTTCTTCCACGTCACGCAGCCGCTGCTACTGCCGATGATCGGCACGCGGTGGGGGCGAATCATCGCCATCTCCTCCGTCTCCGCCATCATGGGCAATCGGGGGCAGGCCAATTACGCGGCGGCGAAGGCGGGTCTGTCCGGCGCCATCCGCTCGCTCAGCCTGGAATGCGCGCCGCGGGGCGTGACGGCGAATGTCGTGGCGCCCGGGGTGATCGATACGCCGGCCGTGTCAGCGGTCATGACGAAGGAGCAGATCGCCAAGATGGTACCGGCGCGGCGTGCCGGGCGGCCGGAGGAAGTGGCCGATCTGGTCGGGTTCCTGGCGTCGGAGCGGGCCGGGTACATCACCGGCCAGACCATCTCCATCAATGGCGGGCTCGCCTGACGCCGGGACCCGCAAGGATGTGATTCCGGCTTCGTGAAGGAGTCGGCGTAGCGAGAAAGCGGAACATTCCGATTCCGTTCGAATCGCTTCCGCCAGATCTTCACGGAGAGACCGATGCGCCGCTTCCTGCTGCTTTCGATGCTGGGCCTCGCCCTGGCCGCCTGTGGTACCACGCAGATGTCCATGCCCTATTCACCGGCGGCCCAGCCGGTGTCCGTCGGCCGTCCGGTCGTGGCACTCGGCACGGTGACGGACCGGCGGGAGGAGGGGCGGGAAGACCCCAACTGGATCGGCACGGTACGCGGCGGCTTCGGCAATCCGCTGAAGCGGCTGGAGGCGCCGGTGCCGGTATCCGAGGTGGTGCGCCAGGCCTTCAGCGATGCGCTGGCGGCCCGCGGCATGCTGGCCACCGGGGCCCCGCGCTACCTGCTTTCGATCGACATCATCCAGTTCAAGTCGGACCAGGTTGGCCGGCGGGAGGCCACCGTGGAGTTCCAGGTGACGCTGACCCCGGCAGCCGGCGGCGCCCCGGTGCTGCAGGACCGGGAGCTGGCCAACCAGATCGCCGGCAGCGTCCTGACCCTCTCGGCCGGCGTGTTCGGCTCGCTCGATGAGCTGAGGGCCATCGCGCTCTCCACGATGAGCCAGGCGATCGATCGCATCCTCGACAAACCTGGCTTCGCGGCCGCACTTCGTTAACCACCCGATGTAAGAAACGGTGACAAGCCGCCCTGTTCCCCGTCAGAATTGGCGCCGAGACGGCATCCAAGCCGCCGGGACTCCAAGAGGAACAGTACAGGAATGATCAGTCGCCGTTTCCTGGCGGGGACAGCCGTGGCGGGTACCACCGCCGCGCTGGCTGCCCCCGCGATCGCCCAGACCGCCCCCGAAATCCGCTGGCGCATGGCCAGCAGCTTCCCGCGCTCGCTGGACACCATCTACGGTGCCGGCGAGTACGTCGCGAAGCGCGTAGGCGTCCTCACCGACGGCAAGTTCCAGATCCGAGCCTTCCCGGCCGGTGAGCTCGTGCCGGGGCTGCAGGTGGCGGATGCGGTGCAGGCGGGGACCGTGGAATGCGCCCACACCGCCTCCTACTACTTCACCGGCAAGGACCCGACCTTCGCCTTCGACGGCGCCGTGCCGTTCGGCCTGAACATGCGGCAGAACAACGCCTGGCTGACGCAGGGTGGCGGCCGCGACGTGATGAAGGAGTTCTTCGCCGGCTATAACATCGTCTCCATCCCCGCCGGCAATACCGGCGCCCAGATGGGCGGCTGGTTTCGCAAGGAGATCAAGACCGTCAAGGACCTGGAGGGGCTGAAGTTCCGCATCGCCGGCATCGCCGGCAGCGTCATGCAGAAGCTGGGCGTCATTCCGCAGCAGATCGCCGGCGGCGACATCTATCCCTCGCTGGAGAAGGGCACGATCGACGCGGCCGAGTGGGTCGGGCCGTATGACGACGAGAAGCTGGGCTTCAACCGTGTCGCGCCCTTCTATTATTACCCAGGGTTCTGGGAAGGCTCGCTCAACCTCTCCTTCTACGTCAACAAGGCGAAGATGGAGGAGCTGCCGCCCCTGTACCGGGAGGTGCTGGAGAGCGCCTGCCGCGACTCCACGATCGAGACGATCGCCAAGTACGACGTGCAGAATCCAGCGGCGCTGCGCCGGCTGGTGGCTGCCGGCACCCAGCTGCGGCCGTTTCCGCGCGAGGTGATGCAGGCTTGCTACAAGGCCGCCTTCGAACTGTACGACCAGATCGCGGACCAGAATCCCAACTTCAAGAAGGTCTACGAGCACTGGAGGGCCTTCCGGGAGACCCAGTATGGCTGGTTCCGGGTGACGGAATACAGCTTCGACCAGTTCGTTTATTTCATGTATGGGCAGGAATTGCAGCAGCAGCCCCCAAGGCGCTAAAGCGGCGCGCGCCTGCGGCCCAGCTGGGAGGGTTGCTGGGCGCGAGGCCCATACTGGAATGAGACGATAGAGGGAGGAACCCAGGAGATGGGTCCGTTTCTGGCCTTCAGCCGCGTCATGGATAAGGTGAGCGGTACTTTCGGCTGGGTGGCCGATGCCTGTGTGTTGCTGGCCTGCCTGATCAGCGCAGGCAATGCCACGATACGCTATACCTTCAACTACAGCTCCAACGCCTGGCTGGAAGTGCAGTGGTACCTGTTCGCCGGCATCGTCATGTTGGGCGCGTCCTATACCCTTGTTCGCAACGAGCATGTCCGCGTGGATCTGGTCTATGGCAACCTGGGGACGCGCGGAAAGCTCTGGGTCGATGTCTTCGGCATCATCTGCTTCCTGATGCCGGCCATGGTCCTGTTGACGTGGATGACCTGGCCCTTCTTCCTCGACGCTTTCCTGCGCAATGAGCAGTCTTCCAATGCTGGCGGGCTGCTCCGCTGGCCGATCAAGCTGCTGCTGCCGGTCGGTTTTCTCCTGCTGACCCTGCAAGGGTTGGCGGAACTCATCAAGCGCATTGCCCTGCTGCGTGGCATTCAGCCATCCGGCGAGGTGGTGGTCGAATACGTCCGCCACGAACAGTGAACCCGCAGATCAGGAAGCGTTCTGTCCATGCTCTCCCTTGAGGTGATGCCGCCGCTGATGTTCGGCGGCCTCGTCGTATTCCTGCTGATCGGGTTTCCGGTCGCTTTCTCTCTTGCCGCTGTCGGGCTGTTCTTCGGCTTCCTGTCGATCGAACTCGGCTTCTTCACCGCGGCGTATCTGGGCAACCTGCCGCTACGCGTGTTCGGCATCATGTCGAACGAGCTGTTGCTCTCCATTCCGTTCTTCACCTTGATGGGCGCCATCCTGGAACGTTGCGGGCTGGCCGAGGACCTGTTGGAGGGAACCGGTCAGCTCTTCGGCAAGGTTCCAGGTGGCCTGGCCATCGCGGTGATCCTTGTGGGCGCGGTTCTTGGCGCCATCACCGGAACCGTTGCCGCCTCGGTCATCGCCATGGGCATGATCAGCCTGCCGGTCATGCTGCGCTATGGCTATGACATGCGGATCGCGACCGGCGTCATCGCGGCATCAGGCACCATCGCCCAGCTGATCCCGCCGTCGCTGGTGCTGATCCTGCTGGGCGATCAGCTTGGGAAGAGCGTGGGCGACATGTATGCCGGCGCCATCGGCCCGTCGCTGATGCAGCTGGCCCTGTTCATCATGTTCATTGCCGGCGTGGCCATCCTGCAACCGCACCGTGTGCCGCCGCTGCCGCCCGAGGCGCTGGGACCACGCGGCTGGCCGCTCTACTGGCGCGTCGCCAAGGGCATGGTGCCTTCGATCGTGCTGATCTTCCTGGTGCTGGGGACGATCTTCCTCGGCCTCGCGACGCCGACTGAAGCGGGAGCCATGGGCGCGGTTGGTGCGCTGGTGCTGGCGCTGATCAATCGCCGGCTCACTTGGTCGCTGCTGAAGCAGGCCACGCAGAACACCATGCGGCTGACGGCGATGGTGATCTTTATCCTCGTCGGTTCCACCGTCTTCTCCCTGGTATTTCAGGGCGTCGATGGCAGCCTCTGGATCGAGCATCTGCTTTCCCACTTGCCTGGCGGCCAAACGGGCTTCCTGATTTTCGTCAATATCTTCGTCTTCTTCCTGGCCTTCTTTCTCGATTTCTTCGAGATCGTCTTCATCGTCGTTCCGCTGCTGGCGCCGGCAGCGGCGAAGCTGGACATCAACCTCGTTTGGTTTGGCGTGCTGCTTTGCGTGAACCTGCAGACCAGCTTCATGCATCCGCCATTTGGGTTCGCGCTGTTCTACCTGCGCGGCGTGGCGCCAAAGACCGTGCTGACCAAGGACATCTACCTGGGCGCGATCCCCTGGGTGTGCATACAGCTCATTCTGGTGGCTATCGTCATTCTCTGGCCGCAGAGCGTTACCTACTGGCTCGACGGCGGTACCGGAGTGGACCCCAGCACCGTGCGTATCGAGATCCCGATGTCCGACATCCCGGATAATGACGCGCCAGTGACCTTCAAGTAGCGCCATCGGCCAGATCGTGCCCTGAAGGGTCGGTCTGGCCGGCACCTACCTTCCGCCGCTGCGGATTTCGCCCTTGGGCAGGTAGGCATTAGGCTGCACAGGCGGGCAGGGGCCTCGGCTTCTGCCCGCCTTGCTTCTCCGCTTAGATGCAAATGACTTGCAATTGCACTTACTTGCGCCTAGGTCATCCCGGTGACCAAGGGCCGCTGGAGCGAACTGATGGATACGATCGACGCCCTGCTCTCCCGCGCCTCCGCTTCCGTGCTGCAGGAGCCTGCCCCGGAAGGTGACGTCCTGCGGCAGGTGCTGGAAACCGGCCTGCGCGCGCCGGACCATGGGCATCTGCGCCCCTGGCATTTCGTGCTGATCCGCGGCGCCGCCCGTGCCGCCTGGGCGGACAAGGTTGCCGCCGCCACTCTGGCGCGGGACCCGGAGACACCGTCGGGCCTGGTGGAGCGCCGACGCGCCCGCATCAACAGTATCCCGCTCATCGTCGCGCTCGGCGTGAAGGTGAAGAAGGGCCACAAGATCCCGGAGATCGAGCAGATCCTCACGGTGGGTGCCGCTGCCATGAACATGCTGAACGCCCTGCACGCGCTGGGCTTCGGCGGTATCTGGGTCAGCGGCGCTAACAGCTACGACCCCGCGCTGGTCGCCGCGTTGGGCCTTTCGCCTGACGACCAGCTCGCTGGCTTTCTCTACATCGGCACCCCGGCCGAGCCCCGCCCAACCCCGCGTCGTCCTGCCCTCGACGAGCATCTCAGCGAATGGACCGGCGCACCCGCGCCGGCCTGAAGAGGAGCACGATGATCTTCGCCGCCAATGACGACACCCCGCGCGCGGCCTTGCCGGTGCTGGACAATGCCCTGCTGTGGTCGATGCAGGCCTGGGTGGTAGGGCTGTGCAAAGGCGCCGATGTCGCCGGCCGGATCGGCGCCCTTTACGCCGATCTCGGTGCGCCGACGGCCACGGGGTATCTGGATGGCTTCATGTGGGCGCTCAGCCAGGGCGCCAGCCGGATGCTGGAAGTCAATTGCGTCTGCTGCGGCACCGTCAGCGCCGATGAGCGCGCCTTGCTGGATGTCTTTGCCTTGCAGCAGGAAGGGCAGGCGGACGAAGCACTGAACCTGCTGGGTGGCATGGTGACACCCGGGGCCGCCCTGGCCGCCCGCAGCAGCGTCTCCCGCCTCATGGCCGCGCTCAACGAGGCCGGCCAGTACCTGCCGGAGGCCGAGGCCGCGGTGCGTCGGCATGCTCTGGTGCTGCCCGCCGGCCGGATCATCGCCGCCGCGCCGCATTGGGTGCATTGAGCGGGCCATCTGGCGAAGGTCACAGGCAGCAGCAGGAGAAGGAAGGTCGGGGAAGGAATTCCCCGAACCCCATCTTTTGTTTGCGAGTTTGGTGTTGCGCTGCAGGCCGATGGATAAGCGCCGAGAGTAGGCGTTGCGGGCCAAATTCGGCGCTTGAGGTGGTTTCTCTCGAACGCGCTTTCGAATAATCCCACTCAGGCGTCCCCGGGCAGTCGTTGCGCCAGAAACTTGTCGAAAAAAGAAGGGGCCCGGGAAATTCCTTCCCCGGCCTTCTTTCTTAGCCTTCGGCGTGAAGGATCAGACCCGCTCCAGCACCATCGCGATGCCCTGGCCCACGCCAATGCACATCGTCACCAGGGCGTAGCGCGCCTTGCGCCGGTGCAGCTCGGCCACCGCCGTCATGGCGATGCGGGCGCCAGACATGCCGAGCGGGTGGCCCAGGGCGATGGCGCCGCCGTTGGGGTTCACATGCTCGGCGTCGTCCGGCAGGCCGAGGTCGCGCATCACCGCTAGGGCCTGGGAGGCGAACGCCTCGTTCAGCTCGATGACGTCGATGTCGCTGAGCGTCAGCCCCGCCTTCTCCAGCACTTTCTTGGAGGCCGGGGAGGGGCCGAAGCCCATGATGCGGGGTGGCACGCCGGCGGTCGCCATCGCCACGACGCGGGCGCGTGGGGTCAGGCCGTAGCGGCCGGCCGCGGCCTCGCTGGCGACGATCAGGGCGCAGGCACCATCATTGACGCCGGAGGCGTTGCCGGCGGTGACGCTGCCGCCTTCCTTGCGGAACGGCGTGCCCAGCTTCGCCAGGGCTTCCAGCGTCGTCTCCGGGCGCGGGTGCTCGTCCTGCGAAAAGACGATCGGGTCGCCCTTGCGGCGCTTGATCTCGACGGGGACGATCTCTTCGGCAAAGCGGCCGGATTCCTGTGCCGCCTTGGCCCGCTGCTGGCTGCGGAAGGCGAACAGGTCCTGATCCTGGCGGGAGATCTGGAAATCCTGCGCCACGTTCTCGCCAGTCTCCGGCATGGAGTCGACGCCGTACTGCGCCTTCATCAGCGGATTGATAAAACGCCAGCCGATGGTGGTATCGTAGATTTCCGCGGCACGGCCGAAAGCCTCGGCGCTCTTGCCCTGCACGAAGGGCGCGCGGGTCATGCTCTCGACCCCGCCGGCCAGCATCAGCTCGGCCTCGCCGGACTTGATGGCGCGGGCGGCGGTGCCGGTGGCATCGAGGCCGGAACCGCAGAGGCGGTTGATGGTGGTGCCGCCGACGCTCTCCGGAATGCCGGCCAGCAGGGCGGACATCCGCGCCACGTTGCGGTTGTCCTCGCCCGCCTGGTTGGCGCAGCCATAGATGACGTCGTCCAGCGCGGCCCAGTCCAGGCCGGGGTTGCGCGCCATCAGCGCCTTCATGGGGATGGCGCCCAGATCATCGGCGCGGACCGGCGCCAGGCTGCCGGCATAGCGGCCGATCGGGGTACGGATGGCATCGCAGATGAAAGCTTCGGTCATGTCGTTTCCTCGTCCGGCAGCGGGGCCTTTGCACTTGGCTGTATCCCACGCCTACCGTCTGTCCATGCGTAGCGGGTCTGCACCCGGAGGTGCCGGTTCAGCTCAACCCGGCAGGTGCAGCTTGGCGCCGGTCTGGGCCTGCAGGGCCTCCAGCGTCAGGCCGGGCACCATTTCCAGCACGATGAAGCCGCGGTCCGTCACCTCGATCACCGCCAGGTTGGTATAGATGCGGGATACCGCCCCCAGCGCCGTCAGCGGGTAGGAGCAGGTCTCGACCAGCTTGGGCTGGCCGTCCTTGGTGGTGTGCTCCATCAGCACCCAGAGGCGCTTGGCGCCGGCGGAAAGGTCCATGGCGCCGCCAACAGCCGGGGCATTGTCAGCGGCCGAGGTCGCCCAGTTCGCGATGTCGCCGTTTTGTGCCACCTCGAAGGCGCCCAGGACGCAGAGGTCCAGATGGCCGCCGCGGATGATGGAGAAGCTGTCCGCGTGGTGGAAGAAGCTGCCGCCGGGGCGCAGCGTCACCTGCTGCTTGCCGGCATTGATCAGCCAGGGGTCGGCCTGTTCCGGCGTCGGGGCAGGGCCCATGCCCAGCAGGCCGTTCTCGGAATGGAAGATCACCTCCCGCTCCTGCGGCACGAAGTCAGCCACCAAAGTTGGCAGGCCGATGCCCAAATTGACGTACCACCCCTCGGGGATGTCGCGCGCCAGCCGCTCGGCCATCTGCTTGCGGGACATGGTCTGGAAGGACAGGTCGTTCATGCCGCCTTCTCCTGCACGCTGGCGCCATCGACCGGGACTTCGATGACGCGGTTGACGAAGATGCCGGGGGTCACGACGGTCTCCGGCGGGATGCCACCAAGATCGACGATCCGGTTGGCCTGCACGATGGTCAGGTCCGCCGCCGTCGCCATCACCGGGTTGAAGTTCCGGCCACTGAGCCGGAAGGTCAGGTTGCCCCAGCGGTCGGCGAGCTCCGCCTGCACCAGTGCCACATCGGCCTTCAGGGCTAGTTCCAGCACGCAGGGCTTGCCGTTGAACTCGGCGGTCTGCTTGCCCTTGGCCAGCAGGGTGCCGTAGCCCGTCGGGGTGAAGAAGGCCGGAATACCGGCGCCGGCGGCGCGCAGCCGCTCGGCCAGCGTGCCCTGTGGGACCACTTCCAGTTCGATCTCGTGGTTACGGAACAGTTCCTCGAACACGACCGAGCCAGCGCTACGGGGGTAGGAGCAGATGATCTTCCGCACCCGCCGCAGTTCCAGCAGCCGCGCCAGACCGATACGGCCCGCACCGGCATTGTTGGCGACGACCGTGAGCTCCTTCGCGCCGTGCTCGATCAGCCCATCGATCAGCGCATCGGGCTGGCCCACCGAGCCGAAGCCGCCCACCAGCACCGTGCTGCCGTCCTGAACGCCCGCCATGGCTTCCGCCATGTCGCGCACCACTTTGTTGATCATGCTGTCCTCCCGCATGCCGTTGCCGGCGAGGTTGACTCTTTTGGGCGATCTACGCAACGCTGTGCGCTATGCGAACAAACTTGGATGGATCGGAGCTGGAGAAGGGGGATACGCTAGGCGGGCTGGCCCGTGGGCTGGCCGTCATCGAGGCCTTCAACCCACAGCGCCCCAAGGCCAGCATCGCTGATATCGCCCGGGCCACTGGCCTGACCCGCGCGGCGGCCCGGCGTTGCCTGCTGACGCTGCAAGGCCTGGGCTATGCCGAGTTCGACGGCAAGTTCTTCACCCTGACGCCGCGCGTGTTGCGGCTAGGGGGTGCCTACCTCTCCAGCACCCCCTTGCCGGACATCCTGCAGCCCGAGTTGGAAGCGGTGCGGGAGGCGGTGCACGAATCCTGCTCCGCCGCCATTCTCGACGGACCGGACGTGATCTACGTGGCGCGGAGCGCTGCGCGGCGGATCATGTCTGTTTCCTTGGGGGTCGGCAGTCGGCTGCCGGCGCATTGCACGTCGCTCGGGCGCGCGCTGCTCTCGGCACTGCCGGAGTCACGGTTGGAGGCCTTTCTGGCGCAGGTGCAGCCGGGCCCGCTGGCCGAGCACACGCGCGGCGCCGTGCAGGCCGCACGGGCGGCGGGCTATGCGTTGGTGAATGAGGAACTGGAACCAGGCCTGCGCTCCGTCGCCATGCCGGTGCGGGACATGCGTGGGCGGTGCGTGGCGGCCATCAATATCGGTGCCCATGCCGGGCGCGCGACGGATGCTGTGGTGGAGGGGCTATTCCTGCCGGCCCTCCGCCGTGCGGTGACCCGGCTGGGGGAGCGGATCCCTGGATAAAGCAAGGGCGGGATGGTTGCCCATCCCGCCCTGGTCTCAGGCGAGGAAGCTGCGCAGCGCGCGGCCGCGCCGGGACTGCTGGAGCTTTTTCAACGCCTTCGCCTCGATCTGGCGAATACGCTCGCGGGTCACGTTGAAGGTGCGGCCCACCTCTTCCAGCGTGTGCTCGTTTTCGGCGCCGATGCCGAAACGCATCCGCAGGATACGCTCCTCGCGCGGGCTGAGGCCGGACAACACGTTGGTCGCCGCGTCGCGGAGCGAGGAGCGGGCGGCCGCATCGAACGGCATCACCGCGTTCTCGTCCTCGATCAGGTCGCCCAGGCGGCCGTCATCCTCTTCGCCGATCGGCGCTTCCAGGCTGATCGGCTCACGCGCCAGGCGCTGCACGGTGCGCACCTTGTCCGGCGACATGCCCAGCTCGCCCGCCAGCTCTTCCGGCGTCGGCTCGCGGCCGGCCTTCTGGGCGAAGCGGCGGCTGGTGCGCGCCACCTTGGCCGCGGTCTCCGTCATGTGCACGGGGACGCGGATGGTGCGGGACTGGTCGGCGATCGAGCGGGTGATCGCCTGCCGGACCCACCAGGTGGCGTAGGTGCCGAACTTGAAGCCACGGCGCCAGTCGAACTTCTCGACCGCCCGCATCAGGCCGATATTGCCTTCCTGGATCAGGTCGCCAAACATCAGGCCGCGGTTGCGGTAGCGCTTGGCGATATGCACCACGAGGCGGAGATTGGCCTGGACCAGCTCCTCCTTCGCACGGCGCATCTGCCGCTCGCCCTGGGCGACTGCGTTGCAGACCTCGCGCAGGCGGCTGGCCGAGAGACCATTCTCCTGCTCCAGCACCGCGATGTCCTTGCGGACATTGGCAAGCTCGCCGGCCAGGTCGATGACCGGCGCGCCACGGCGGCGTGGCTTCTCCAGCTTCAGCACGGCCTGGATAGAAGCTTCGCTGCCGTCCCACAGGCGCAGGAAGTCGGGATGCGGGACGCCGCTGCCCTGGGCGGCGCGCGAGGCGCGGCCATCCAGCGCCATCAGCTTGCGCTTGGCTTCCCGCACGGTGCCGACCAGCAGATCCAGCCGCGCCGGGCGCAGGTGGACATTCGCCAGCAGGCTGGCGAGCTCGATCTTCAGCGCTTCCGCTTCCGCACCCGTCAGGTTGGGCAGCGGGGTGCGCGCGGCGAACAGCGCTTCGAAGGAGGCCAGAACCTCCGGCTTCATCTTCTCTTCAAGCGTCGAGTGAAGCGCGGGGTCCGCGTCCTCGCTCTCCGCCGTCGTCTCGCCGGACTGCGCGGCGTCGGCCGCGGCCATCGCCTCGACCTCGACCATGTCGCGCAGCGGCACCTGGCTCTGCACCATCGCCTCGTACCACGCGGTCAGCATGGTAAAGGTGGCGGGGTGCTCGCACAGGCCAGCGAGCATGTCGTCACGGCCGGCTTCGATCCGCTGGGCGACGGCGATCTCCGCCTCGCGCGTCAGCAGGTCGGTACCGCTCATCTCGCGCAGGAACATGCGCACGGGGTCGTCGGTGCGGCTGAGGGAGGCCTCATCCACATTGCCGTCGGAACCCTGGCTCTCCCGCGCTACGGGCGCACCATTCTCGTCGACCGTTTCCTCGGCAGCGTCCTCGCTGGCCTCGGTCTCGGCGTTCTCGTCCTCGGCTTCCGGCTGGACCTCGTCGTCCTCGCCAACCCAAGTGCTGGGCGCAGCCGCGGGGGTTTCGCCCTCACGGCGGCTCCAGGCGCTATCGTGGAAGTTACCGAAGGCGCCCGTCCGTGCGCGGAGCGCGGGCTCGTTCTCCGCCTCGTCCTGATCCATCGCCGCCTGCGTAAACATCCCGTCCATGCTTCAGACCTGCGCCTTCTTCATTCTGTGGGGGCTGGGGGTTACCCAACCAAACGGCGCCTGTGCCCCCTTCCGCCACGAGAACGCGCCGCGTCCGACCGCCAGGGGGCGTGACAGGACAACTTGCGTCGGGGGGAGGGCGCGCCGTCTGGCGACCGGACCTCTACATAGGCAGTCCCGCGCCAACGCACACCCCTAAACTGTCATATTGACCTTGGGTTGACGATGGTCAGGCATGCACAAAAGCGGGGCAAAGCCAACAGAAACAAGTTCCATGGGGCCTCTCTTCATGCCTTGGGCAACGTCGAAGAGCATGATTCGAAGCTCTCGTTGCCGGGCAATGAGAGCATTTCATCAACCCATGCCCAGATGCAAGCATGGAGGGCGGCTGCCAAGAGTGATGCTGTAGGCGACAATCTGCTTGTCTGGCAGGCAAGGCTTAGCACTCACTGGCAAGAAAGATCGAAAATCGGTCAAATTCTTGCTTGCCGCATCGCAATTACCATCGGACAGTAAGAATCTGACCGCCGATCCTTTCATAGGACGAAACGCGTTGCCAGTCGCAGCCGACCAAGACAGTAGCCTCCGCACACTTTCTCGCGCCTCCACGTTGCTGCGCCATCTCGCGGGTTCCCCAACGCGCTCCTGGAGGCTGACTGACCTGGCGGCTGCGTCCGGCTTGCACAAGGCGACGGTCCACCGCTTGCTCGGCGGCCTGATGGCGGAGGGGCTGGTGCAGCCGATCCCCGGTGGCTACGCGCTCGGCCCCCAGGCCTGGTTGATTGGCCGCGCCGCCGCCCAGCGCTTTGACCTCAGCGCCTTCGCACTGCCCTCTCTGCGCCGAATCGCGGACGAGACCGGCGACGTCGCATTGCTGGGCGTCCTGGCCGGCCACCACACCCATTGCGTGGCGCGGGAGGAAGGCGACTCGCCGATCCTGCCGACCTCTATCCGCGTCGGCTCCATCCACCCGCTCGGCTGCGGTGCCCATGCCCTGGCGCTGCTGGCCGCCCTGCCGGATGACGAGGTGAACCGCGCGATCCAGGCCACGGCGCCCGAGCGGATTGGGCGGTACGCGCCGATCACCGAAACCTATCTGCGTACCGGCGTCGCCGAGACCCGGGCCCAGGGCTATGCCATTAACGAAGGGGTCATCGTCCCCGGCATGACGGCCATTGCCATGGTCGCCAACGATGCCTGGGGCCGGCCGATCGTGGCGTTGAGCTGCTCGGCGGTGTCGGACCGCCTGTTGCCGGATAAGCGCCCGGCTATCGTCTCCATGCTGCGGCAGGAGGTCGAGCGGATCGAGGCCCGGTTGCGTCCCACCGTGGACGCCTGAGGCCGGTTTAATTCCCGACCGCGTCGCGTGATATGTGCCAGGAGGCACCCAAGATAGCCGTCCTGCCTGCAGGGCGGCTTTTTTTGTTCCAGGCAAAACAAGGCTTTGGGTATTGCGCGCGCCTAAAGCGGCTGGCGATGGGATCTCCGCGCGCAATAAGTTAATTGACTCATTACGCGATGTCGTTTGAGATAAACCCGTTCACAATGCGTGATACGGGACGGCGTCCCCTTCCCGTGGGGGTTTCCAGATGACGCAGCAGTATTCCACAGCTTCTAAGACCGCCCGCCCCCAGGGGCGTCGCAGCGTTCTGGCGGCGCTCGGCCTCGGCGGTCTCGCCTTGCCGCTCGCCGGCTTCGCCCCGCTGGGCGCCGAGCGCAGGGCGTTCGAGGCGATGCTGAAGAATACGCCCACCTGTCTGGCCCCCGTCGCTGCCCCAGGCGCTGCCGCTGGCCCGCTGCGGAAGCTGACCATCGCCTGGAACGCCACCTCCATCTGCACCTCCCCTGTCGAGGTCGCACGGCGCAGCGGCATTCTGGCGCGCCATGGGCTGGAGGTGGAGCTGGTCAATTTCGGCGGCTCCACGGAAGCGCTGCTGGAGGCCATCGCCACCCGCAAGGCGGATGCCGGGGTGGGCATGGCGCTGCGCTGGTTGAAGCCGTTGGAGATGGGCTTCGACGTCAAGATCACCGGCGGCACGCATGGCGGTTGCCTGCGGCTCGCCGGGCCTGCCTCGGCGGGGCTGACGAACGACATCAACTCGGTGCGCGGCAAGACCATCGCGGTCAGCGACATGGCGGGCGCGGACAAGAACTTCTTCTCCATGCTGCTGAAGCGCCGCGGCATCGACCCGGACCGGGACGTCACCTGGCGCGTCTTTCCGCCGCATGTCTTCGGCCTTGCGCTGGAGCGTGGCGAGGCGCACGCCTTTGCGGCCGGTGACCCAATTGCCTGGACCCTGGTGCGGGACAAGCAACTGGTCGAGGTCGCCACCAACCTGACCGGTGAATGGGCGCAGCGCGCCTGCTGCATCATCGGCGTCTCCGGCGCCCTGGTGAAGAACGACCCGCAGGCGGCTGCCGCCCTGACCCGCGCGCTGATCGAGGCGCAGCACCTTGCCGCGTCCGACCTCTCGATCGCTGCCGACGCCTTCATGGATTACGCGCCGGGCCGGGTGAACCGTGACGACCTGATCGCCATGCTGAGCAGCCACACCCACGGCCACAGCCCCGCCGGTACCGACATCCGCCGCGAGATCGAGCTGTATGCCGAGGAGCTCAAGGCCGTCGGCGTCATGCGCGCCAACACCGATCCGAAGCGCTTCGCCGAGCGGGTAACCGCCGACGTGCTGAGCGTGTGAGGGAGATGACCTGATGAGTGCATCTGGAATCACCGTCGCCGCACCCGGCGTCACGCCACGCGCTTCGGCGCCGGCATTGTGGCTGGGCGGGCTGCTGGCCGGCGGCATCTGGCTGGGCGCCGCGGCCTTCACCGCTTGGCTGCCGGACGAGATCGAGGTCGGCCGCACGCAGGAGCTGGCGCTGCTGGCCGCCGTGCTGGGCGGCCTGGCCGTGCTGGCGGCACTGACCTCCGGCCTGTTTGGCGAGGCTGGGCTGAAGCTGCGCAAGGCCGGGCCGTGGCTCTCCGTCCTCGGCCTGGCGCTGATCGGCTGGGAGTGGCTGACAGCCAAGAGCGGCACCTTGCCGCTGCCGTTCTTCGCCTCCCCGCAAGGTCTTCTGGAAGTCTATCTGGAGGACTGGCCGCGCCTGGGTGAGAGCGTGCTGCGCTCCCTCTGGCTGCTGCTGACCGGCTACGCCATCGGCGCCTTCGCCGGCTTCGTGGCGGGCGTCGCGCTCGGCTGGTCCAAGGCCATCGGCTACTGGGTGCACCCGGTGCTGCGGCTGATCGGGCCGCTGCCGGCCACCGCCTGGCTGCCGATCGCCTTCTTCGTCTTCCCGACCAGCGGCAGCGCCAGCACCTTCCTGGTGGCCCTGGCCGCCTGGTTCCCGGTGACGGTGCTGACCTGGTCCGGCGTCGTCGGCGTCAACCGTAACTACTACGACATCGCCCGCACGCTGGGCGCCAGCCAGACCTTCCTGGTGCTGAAGGTGGCCATTCCGGCCGCCCTGCCACAGGTCTTCGTCGGCCTGTTCATGGGGTTGGGCGCGTCCTTCTCCGTGCTCGTGGTGGCGGAGATGCTCGGCGTGAAGGCCGGGCTGGGCTGGTACCTGCAATGGGCCCAGGGCTGGGCTGCCTACGGCAACATGTATGCGGCCCTCGTCGTGATGGCGCTGATGTGCTCTGGCCTGACGACACTCCTCTTCAAGAGCCGCGACCGCCTGCTGGCGTGGCAGAAAGGCACGGTGCGGTGGTGAGCGCGAATCTGCAGACCGCCGGCTCCGCCGCCGGCATGGCCGTGGGCATCCACGGCGTCAGCCACAGCTTCCAGCTAGAGGATCGGCCGCTGCCGGTGCTGGACGACGTGTCCATCGACGTGCAGCCGGGCGAGTTCGTCGCCCTGCTGGGCCCCTCCGGCTGCGGCAAGTCGACCCTGCTGCGGCTGCTCGCCGGGCTGGACCAGCCGAGCGAGGGCAGGGTGGTCGGCGACGGCGCCGACATCACCGCGCCCGACCCCTCCCGCGTCTTGGTGTTCCAGGACCCGACCTTGTACCCGTGGCGCACGGTGCAGGCCAACGTGGCGCTGGGGCTGGAGGCGCGCGGGTTGCTGAAGACGCAGGGCCACCGCGTCGGCGATGCCATCCGGCTGGTGGGCCTTGCGGGGTTTGAGGCCGCCTACCCGCACCAGCTTTCCGGCGGCATGGCACAGCGCGTGGCGCTGGCCCGGGCGCTGGTGAACGACCCGCGCCTGCTGCTGCTGGATGAGCCTTTGGGCAAGCTGGACAGCCTGACGCGGCTGTCCATGCAGGGGGAGCTCGTCTCGCTCTGGCAGCGCTCCGGCCTGACGGCGCTGCTGGTGACGCACGATGTCGAGGAAGCGCTGATCCTGGCCCAGCGCGTCATCGTCTTCAGCCCGCGCCCGGCGCGCATCGCGGCGGAGCTGGTGGTGGACCGGCCCTACCCGCGCCATCGCGACGACCCGCATCTGGTGGAACTGCGCCGCCAGGCCCTGGCCGTCCTCGGTCTCGATAGCTGAGGGCAACCGCGCCGGGCCCAGCCCCGGCGCGGCCTGCCCGATTAGGAGGTGACTGCCATGTCTCTCGCCCTCGCACCGCATGTCGCGGAGACGGACCTGCAGCTCCTGGCGCAAGGCTTTGCCGCGGAGGCGGCGCGCCATGACCATGATGGCAGCTTCCCGCACGAGAATTTCGACCGGCTGCACGATGGCGGCTGGCTCAACCTGACCATCCCGCGCCGCTTCGGCGGCCAGGGCGCCGGGCTGGCGAAGGCGGCCGAGGCCATCGGCATCGTCGCCAAGGGCTGTGCGTCCACCGGCCTGGTCTATGCCATGCAACTGACGCAGCAGGGCTCGCTCTCCCGCAACGAGCATGTGCCGGAACAGGTGCGCGCCCGGGTGGCGGCGGATGCAGTGGCCCATGGCGGCCTGCTGAACGCCATGCGGGTTGAGCCGGAACTGGGCTCGCCCACCCGGGGCGGGCTGCCGCAGACCATCCTGCGCCGGCAGCCGGATGGCAGCCTGCTGCTCTCCGGCCGCAAGATTTACTGCACCGGCTCCCCCGGCCTGACATGGATGCTGGTCTGGGCACGGGACGAGGCGGAGGAGCCGAAGGTCGGCCATGTGCTGGTGCCGGCGCGCTCCCCCGGCGTGCGGATCGAGGAGAGCTGGGACCATCTCGGCATGCGGGCAACCGGCAGCCATGACGTGGTGTTCGAGAATGTCCGCATCCCCGCCGAGTACGCGACGGACCTAAGGCCGCCGGAGGCCTGGGCGAAGCCGGACCCGGTGCAGGCCACCTGGAACGCCGCCGGCCTGGGCGCGCTCTATACCGGGGTGGCGCATGGCGCGCGGGACTGGATCATCCACTTCCTGCGCAACCGGGTGCCGAGCGGCCTGGGCAAGCCCTTGGCCACGCTGCCGCGGATGCAGGAGAAGGTGGGCGAGATCGAGGCGTTGCTGGCCGTCAACGCGCGCCTGATCGGCTCCCTGGCCCAGGCGCTGGACCAGGGCACGCCGGCGCCGGCCACGGAGGCGCATGTGATGAAGAGCGCCCTGGTGGAGAACGCCGTGCGCGCGGTGGAGATTGCCGTGTCCCTGGCCGGCAACCACGCGCAGAGCCGCCGCAACCCGATCGAGCGCCATTTGCGGGACGTGCTGTGCGGCCGCGTGCACGTACCGGTGCCGGAAGCTGCCCACAGCGCCGCCGGGCGCGCGGCGCTGCTGCCATGATCAACCTGTTGCTGCGCACGGCCCTGGCGCTGGGCCTGACCATCGGACTGATCGGCCTCGCCGGGTTGGGCGAGACGTCGCCGCGCCCCGACCGCGTCGCCGCACGATAATACGGAGGACCCTTCCCATGGCTCATCCCTTGCAATTCATCGGCTTCACGTCGCACCGGGCCGGTTCTGAGATCCATCCGCCCAGCGGGCCGATCCTGGATACCGACTACGTCATCCGCATGGCGCAGGCGCATGAGGAGGCGGGGTTCGACCGCGTCCTGATCGCCTGGCATTCCAGCACGCCGGATGGCATGGCGCTGGCGCAACTGGCGGCGGTGCATACCAAGCGCCTGCAGTTCATGATCGCGCATCGCCCCGGCTTCATCGCGCCCACCCTGGCCGCGCGGCAATTCGCGACCTTCGACCATATCAGCGGCGGGCGGGCCAGCATCCACATCATCACCGGCGGCAGCCCGGCCGAGCAGCGCGCCGATGGCGATTGGTTGGACCATGCCGAGCGCTACGCGCGCACCGACGAGTTCGTGACGCTGCTGCGGCGCGTCTGGACCGAGGACAAGCCGTTCGACTTCGAAGGCACGTACTATAAGGTCGCCGGCGCGCATTCGGCCATCAAGCCGGTACAGAAACCGCATGTCCCGGTGTTCTTCGGCGGTTCCTCGGACGACGCCATCCGCTTCGCCGGCCGGCACGCCGATATCTATGCCTTCTGGGGCGAGACGCTGGACCAGGCACGCGAGACCATCGCCCGCGTCCGCCGCTCCGTCGCCGAGGCAGGGCGGGACCCGGCTTCCATCCGCTTCAGCCTGTCCGTGCGCCCGGTGATGGCGGCGACGGAGGAGGCCGCCTGGAAGCGCGCAGACCGCATCCTGGAGCGGATCAAGGAATTGCGCGGCGATGCGGTGGAGCAGGGCAACAGCAAGCCGCAGAGCATCGGCTCCGCGCGGCTGCTAGAAGCCGCCAAGGGCGGCCGTGTCCGTGACAAGCGGCTGTGGACCGAAGTCGCTGCCGCCGTCGGGGCCGGCGCCAACACCACTGCATTGGTCGGTACGCCGGAGCAGGTGGCGGAGGCGATGATCGACTACCGTGCGCTGGGCGTCGACACCTTCCTGATCCGTGGCTTCGACCCGGAGGAGGATGCGGTGGAGTATGGCCGTTCCCTGCTGCCGGCGGTGCGTCACCTCGACGCGCGCGGCCTCTCCGTCGCGGCGGAGTAGCCAGGCCATGCCGCGTCAGCCGTCCTTGCGATGTCGCCGCGGCCGCCACGCCATCCCGGCATGGCGGCCGCACCTTCCATCGATCTGAAAGGAAGAGCGACAATGAGCAGTCTGCACGTGACCGGCATGATCTGGGCCCAGCCCACGTCGGATCTGGAGGCGGCGTCCGGCGAGGCGTTCCAGCCGGCGCATATCGAGGCACTGACCCGCGCGCATGAAGATGGCGGCTTCGACCGCGTGCTGGCGGGATACTGGACGAACGCGCCGGACGGCTTTCTGGTGCTGGCGCATGCCGCCGCCGTGGCGAAGAAGATCCAGTTCCTGCTGGCGCACCGCCCCGGCTTCGTGGCCCCGACCCTGGCGGCCCGCAAGCTGGCGACGCTGGACCAGCTGACGGGCGGCCGGCTGGCGCTGCACGTGATCTCCGGCGGCGAGGATGCCGACCAGCGCAAGGATGGCGACCACGCCGACCATGCCGCGCGCTACCGCCGCACCGATGAATTCCTCGACGTCATCCGCCGGGTCTGGACGGCGGAGAAGCCCTTCGACCACGCGGGCGAGTTCTACAACATCCAGCAGGCGTGGTCCGATATCCGCACGGCGCAGAAGCCGCATCTGCCGATCTTCTTCGGCGGCGCATCGGATTCCGCGTTGAAGGTCGCGGCCCGGCATGCCGATGTGTATGCGCTGTTCGGCGAGCCGCTGGCGGATACGGCGGCGATGCTGGACCGCGTGCGTGCTTCGGTGCCGTCCGACCGTCGGCTCGCCTTCTCCTGGTCCAACCGGCCGATCCTGGGCGCGACCGAGAAGCAGGCCTGGGAATACGCCCATCACATCCGCGCCCGTGCCATCGCCAAGTTGCAGCAGAGCGGCTCGGCCGGGCTGATCGCGGCCGGGCAGGCGGTCAACTCGCAGCGCCTGGTCGGCCTGTCCCAGCGCGGGGAGGTGCTGGATGAACGGCTGTGGACCGCCATGGCCGGCGTGCTGGGCGGGCGCGGCAACAGCACCGCGCTGGTCGGGACGGCGGAGCAGGTGGCACGCTCCATGCTGCGTTATCGGAAGCTGGGCGTCTCCCACTACATCATTCGCGGGTGGGACCCGTTGCCGGACGTCATCGGCTATGGGCGCGAGTTGATCCCGCTGCTGCACGAGTTGGCGGCGGCTGAGGATGTGGGCCGCGTCTCCATTGCCAGTGCCGCCGTCGCGGCCGAGTGAGGGGCAACCGATGACCCAGCGCCCCGAGACTCTCGCCTTGCATGCCGGCTGGCGGGCGGACCCTGCCACCGGCGCCGTGGCGGTACCGATCTACCAGACAACCTCCTACAAGTTCCAGGATTCCGCCCATGCGCAGGACCTGTTCTCACTGACCAAGCTGGGTTTCACCTATACCCGCACCGGCAACCCGACGACCGATGTGCTGGAGAAGCGCGTGGCGGCGCTGGAAGGCGGCGTCGGCGCGCTGGCCGTGGCGTCGGGGCAGGCGGCTTCGGCCTTTTCCGTCCTGGCGCTGGCGCGGGCCGGGGACAACATCGTCTCCTCCACCGACCTGTATGGCGGCACCTGGAACCTCTGGGCCAATACCCTGGCGCGGCAGGGCATCTCCGTCCGCTTCGCCGACCCGGCGGACCCGGAGAGCTTCCGCCGCCTGACCGACGCCCGTACCCGGGCCTATTATGCGGAGACGCTGCCGAACCCGAAGCTGACAGTCTTCCCGATCGCCGAGGTCGCCGCCATCGGGCGGGAATTCGGCATCCCGTTGATCGTGGACAACACGGCGGCGCCGCTTCTGGCCAGGCCGCTGGAGCACGGCGCGGCGGTGGTGGTGTATTCCGCCACCAAGTATCTGGGCGGACATGGCACCAGCATCGGCGGCATCATCGTCGATGGCGGGCAGTTCGACTGGACGGCGCATCCCGGGCGCCAGCCGGCGCTGAACGAGCCGGACCCCAGCTACCACGGCGCGGTCTGGACCGAGGTCGCCGCCCGGCACGGCATCGGCGCCTATGCGGCACTGGTGCGCAGCACCGTGCAGCGGGACCTGGGCGCGGCCATCTCCCCCTTCAACGCGTTCCAGCTGCTGCAAGGCATCGAGACGCTGGCGCTGCGGATCGAGCGGCATGCGCGCAATGCCGCCGAGGTGGCGGAGTGGCTGACGCGGCAGCCCGGCGTATCCCGCGTCATCTATCCCTCGCTGCAGACCGGCCAGGCGCGGGCGCGGGCGGACCGCTATCTGCGCGGCGGCCATGGCGGCCTGGTGGGGTTCGAGCTGGCTGGGGGCGCCGATGCGGGTGCTGCCTTCATCGACCGGCTGAAGCTGTTCTACCACGTGGCCAATATCGGCGATGCACGCAGCCTGGCGATCCATCCCGCCACCACCACCCATTCCCAGCTCTCGGCCGAGGAGCAGGCGGCGAGCGGGGTAACGCCCGGCTATGTCCGCCTTTCCATTGGCATCGAGCATATCGACGACATCCTGGCCGATCTGCGGCAGGCGCTGGAGAAAGCCCGGCTGCCGATCGCCGCTGAATAAGACGGAGGAAACCAACCGTGACTGCTGAACTTTCCCTGCCCCTGCTGGATCTGCGCGAACTGGATGCGGGGCCGGAGCAACGCGCCGCCTTCCTGCTGAAGCTGCGGCAGACGGCCCGCGATGTGGGCTTCTTCTACCTGGCCGGCCACGGCGTGTCGCAGCAGGAGGCCGATGAGGTGCTGGCGACCTCCCGCCAGTTCTTCGCGCTGCCGGAGGCCGACAAGCTGTCCGTGCAGATGATCCACTCGCCGCATTTCCGCGGCTACAACCGCGCCGGGCAGGAGCTGACGCGCGGCAAGGCCGACTGGCGCGAGCAGTTCGACGTGCATGCGGAGCGGGAGGCGCTGCCGCGTGGGCCGGAAAGCCAGCCCTGGTCCCGCCTGCAAGGCCCGAACCAGTGGCCGGAGGCGCTGCCGGCGCTGAAGCCAGCCTTGCTGCACTGGCAGGCCCGTCTGACCGAAGTGGCGCAGCGCCTGGTCCGTGCCTTTGCCGAGGCGCTGGAGCAGCCGGCGGATGCGCTGGACGGTATCGTCGCCGGCACGCCCAACCAGACGATGAAGATCATCCGCTATCCCGGGCAGGAGCAGGCGCGCGACGACCAGGGCGTGGGCGCCCACAAGGATAGCGGCCTGCTGACCTTCGTATTGCAGGACAGCCGCCGGGGTTTGCAGGTGCTGAAGGAGGATGGCACCTGGGTGGACGCATCCCCGGTGCCGGGCACCTTCGTGGTGAATATCGGCGAATTGCTGGAACTGGCTTCCAACGGCTATCTGCGCGCGACGATCCACCGGGTGGTGAGCCCTGGCCCGGGCGAGGAGCGAATTTCCGTCGCGTTCTTCCTGGGGGCGCGGCTGGATGCGGAGGTGCCGTTGCTGGACCTGCCAGAGCATCTGGCGCGCGAGGCGAAGGGCCCGGCCAGCGACCCGCAGAACCCCTTGTTCCGCTCGGTTGGCCAGAACTACCTGAAGGGGCGGCTGCGATCCCACCCCGACGTGGCGGAACGCTGGCACGCGGACCTGCTGCCGGCGAAGCAGGCCGAGACGGTCTGAGACGAAAGAAGGGGCCTCGCGGCCCCTTTTTTTATGGCTCCTCGGTCCGTGCCGGGGAGGGGACCGGAGCAGGGACAGGGGAGGTCGCGGGGGTGGCCGACGGCTTCCGCCAGTTCTGCACCGCCCGGAACCCCAGGTAGAGCACGACCGCGATGCCGATGGAGCCGAGGGCGTAGAGCGTGCCCTTCTCCCCCAGCCAACCGACGATGTACCAGCCTGCCGCCACGAAGGAGCCGGCCCACAGGCCAGCCGCGATGAAGTTGAGGAAAGCGAAGCGGGACCAAGGCATCTTCGCGATGCCGCAGGCTGCGGATGCCACGTTCCGCACGCCATAGACGAAGCGGAAGGTCAGCACGAAGAGCACCCCGTATTTCTCGAGGAACCCCACGGCGGTCGCCATCTTGCGTTCGGCGCCCGGGATCTTGCGCACGGCCTTCGTGCCGTATTTCCGGCCGAGCGTGAACCAGACCTGGTCACCCAGGAAGGAACCGCCCCAGACCGATAACATCAGCCACCAGGGGTTGATTAGATTGGTCGCCCGTCCTGCCGCCGCGGCGAGCAATACGAAAGTCTCACCTTCGAAAAACGCCCAGAGGGCTGCGGCCGCATAGGCCAAGGCCCCCCAGTCCGCCCAAAACTCCGCCACGCGTATTAATCCCCCCAACAAGCGGCAGATGCGGGACGATGCCCGAAACAAGCTATCAGAGGAATAACTCTCTCACGGCGCTGTGAGGATTTTCGTCATTCTCTCCATATTCAGGCAATACGGCCGTGGTGACGGACAGGTTGCCGCTCCCTTACCTGAGGGTGTTTTACCCGGATTTGAAGGGCCAGGCGCGTTATCATGGTGCGGCTACCGGTTCCATTTGATGAAACCTCAATTGGGCCGGGGTACTGAGTTTCGAATCGTATGGCCGAACCGAGTGCTTCTTAGCAATGCACCGCATGATTCTCCATGGCGAGAAGCCTATGTTTCGGGCGGGCATTGCCGAAAACGCGCCGAATCTGAGTAAAAAACTGGCATCTGGCTAATTCTTCCGGTCAGGATCGGATTGATGGCTTGCTCACCTAGCGCAACGCTGTTCAACATATCCCTCGAGTGACGAGATTTGGGGGCTCCGGATGAGCAGATGGATCGGGGCGATGCTTGGCGTCGCCGGCTTGACCGCAACCGCATGGCCGGCGGCCGCCCAGAGTGGTGCCCAGGTCACCCTGATGACCTATTCCGGAATTTTCCAGGAACAATACACCGCCGGGGTCATCGAGCCGTTCCAGGCCGCCTCGGGCCACCGGGTGCAGTACTTCGCCCCCGGCACCAGCGCGCAGATGCTGGGAACGCTCCGCGCCCAGAAGGCGGACCCGCAGGTCGACGTCGTGATCATGGACACCACGACCGCCGCCCTGGCCTGCGCTGAAGGGCTGGTCGAGAAGATCACCCCTGCGGAGATGCCGGTGCTGAACCAGATCGATGCGCAGGCGCGCACCGCGGGCGGCGGGTGCGGCCCCGGCGTCACCTTCGACCACCTGGTGATGATCTACGACACCAAGGCCATCAATCCGGCGCCCACCCGCTTCATGGACATGGCGAATCCGGCGCTGCGCGGTCGCGTCTCCGTCTCCGCGCCGCCGAATATCCAGGGTCTGGTGCTGACGGCCATCCTAGCGCATGCGAATGGCGGCGACTGGCGCAACCTGCGCAACGCCATCCCCGGCTTGAAGGAAATCGCCGCCAACGCGCAGACCTTCGACCCGAAGCCGGACGGTGCGACGATGATCCTGAACGACCAGATCGCCTTCGCAACCGGTTGGAACGCCCGCTCCCAACTGTACAGCCTGCAATCCCAGGGGCGGATCGGCGTGGTGCTGCCGCAGGAAGGCACGGCGTTCCAGATCAACACGATCAACATCGTCGCCGGCAGCCGCAACGCCGCCGCCGCGCGCGCCTTCATGGCGCATGCGCTCTCGGCCGAGGCGCAGAAGGCCTTCACTGAGCGGCTGTTCTACGGCCCCACCAACACCACGGCGCAGATCTCGCCCGAGGCCCGGGCGCGCACGGCGCAGTCCGCAGAATTCAACGCCCGCGTCATCCCGCTGGACTGGGTCGAGATGCAGCGGGTGCGGGAGAACTGGAACCAGCGTTGGCGGCGTGAAGTCATCACGGCGCAGCAGTAAGTCTTCGGAACAGATGTCCCGGTCCTCGCCACATCTACGCCTTGAGCAACTCGTTCGCCACTATGCCGGGGCCGCTGCTCCGGCGGTGGACCGTATTTCCCTCGATCTGCCGCGCGGCGCCCTGCTGGCGCTGCTCGGCCCCTCCGGCTGTGGCAAGACCACGACGCTGCGGATGATCGCTGGGCTGGAGAAGCCGGAATCAGGCCGCATCCTGGTCGGTGGCCGCGATGTGACCGCCCTGCCGCCGCATAAGCGGCACATGGGGGTGGTGTTCCAGTCCTATGCGCTGTTCCCGCACATGACCTCGGTCGGCAACGTTGCCTTCGGCCTGGAAATGCAGGGCGTGGCGCGGGCGGAGCGGGGGCCTCGCGCGCTGGCGGCCCTGGAGCTGGTCGGGCTGTCCGGCTTCGCGCAACGCAAGCCGCGGCAGCTCTCAGGCGGCCAGCAGCAGCGCGTGGCCCTGGCCCGCGCCCTGGCGATCGAGCCTGATCTGCTGTTGCTGGATGAACCGCTCTCCGCCCTGGATGCCAAGCTGCGGGAAGGGGTGCGCGATGAGATCCGCGCCCTGCAACAGCGGCTGGGCACCACCGCCGTCTTTGTCACACATGACCAGACCGAGGCGCTGGCCATGGCCGACCTGGTCGCGGTGATGAATGCCGGCAAGGTCGAGCAACTGGCCGCGCCGGAAGAGATTTTCGAACGGCCTGCGACGCGCTTCGTCGCGACCTTCGTCGGCCGCGCGGCGCGGATTCAGGGGCGGCTGGAAGCCGGCGGCGTGCTGCGGACGGAAGGTGGGGCCGCGCTGCGGACCCATTCCAGCCTGGCGGCCGGGCCGGTCGAGGCTTTCCTGCGCCCGCACCGCGTCCGCCTGCTGGCCCCGGGCGAGGCTGCGCCGACCGGCATGGCCAATGTGTTGGACGCCACCCTGGCCCGGCGTGTCTACACCGGCGAGATCGTTGCCCTGGAAGCCAACACCCCGGCGGGCGTCATCACCGCCGAGCTGCATGCCGGGACCGATGGCCTGTGGCGGGAGCTGCAGCCGGGCAGCCCGATGCGGCTGGCCTTCCGCGATACCGACCTGCTGGTGTTTCCGGCGCCATGATCGGCTGGCTGCTGGCCTTGCCCGCCCTGGGCGTGATGGGCCTCGCTTTCCTCTGGCCGCTGGCGATGCTGTTCCGCATCAGTCTGAACCGCACCACCGAGACCGGCGCCATGGAAGTGGCGGTCACGGGCGAGAGCTACACGCGGCTGCTGGGCGATGAATTCACCTGGGAATTGATCGGCAACACTCTCGGCCTGTCCGGCACCTCGGCCGCCATCGCGGTGGCCATGGCGCTCCCGGTGGCGCTGATGATCCGCGCCGCCAGCCCGCGCTGGCGCGGCCTGTTGGCGTTGCTGGCCATCGCGCCGCTCCTGGTCTCCGGCACTGCGCGGCTGGTGGGCTGGATGGCCATCCTGGGCGACCAGGGCATGATCAACGTGGTGTTGCGCTGGGTTGGGCTGACCGATGCGCCAATCCGCATGATCAACAACTGGACCGGGGTACGCGTCGGGCTGATGGAAAGCCTGATGCCCTATGCCGTGCTGGTGCTGCTGGCGGGCCTCGGCCGGCTGGACAGCCGGCTGGAGGAAGCGGCCGCGACGCTGGGCGCCAACCGCTTCCGCACCTTCATCCGCGTCACCCTTCCGTTGGCGGCGCCCGCCTTGCTGGCGGCCTGGCTGCTGACCCTAGTGCTGGGCATTTCCGCCTTCATCACCCCGCGGCTGATGGGTGGCGGGCGTGTGTTCGTGCTGGCGACCGAGATCTACAACCTGGCGCTGGAGAGCGTCGACTGGCCGGCCGCCGCCGCGATGGCGATGCTGCTGCTGGGCGGGCTGATCCTATTGATGCTGCTGCGTGGCTGCGTCGGCTGGCTGCAGGGGAAGCGCGCATGAAGCCTACCCTGGCGCTCCGCCTGCTGGCCTGCGTGGGCTATTTGGTGCTGCTCTCCCCGGCCGCGCTGGTGCTGCTGATCAGCTTCAGCGCCGGGGACTTCCTGACCTTTCCGCCGCCTGGCTTCTCTACCCGCTGGTATGTCGCGCTGGCCGGGAATTCGGTGTTGATGTCGGCGCTGGGCACCAGCGCCATCCTGGCCGCCGTGGTGGCCGTGGTGGCACTGCTGGTGGGCGGACCGGCGGCCTATGCCATAGCCCGGCTGGAGTTTCCCGGCCGTGGCGTCCTGGCGGCGCTGCTGACCGCGCCGCTGTTGCTGCCGACTCTCGTGCTGGGTCTGGCGCTGCTGCTGGTGTTGCAGCCGCTGGGGCTGGCGGCGACGTGGCCGGGGCTGGTGCTGGGGCATTGCCTGGTGGCGATTCCCTTCGCCGTGCGGATCATGACCACCGCCTTCGCCGGCGTACCGAAGGAGCTGGAGGCCGCGGCCTGGACCCTGGGCGCCACGCCGTTCCAGGCCGCGCTGCGCATCACCTTGCCGAATGCGGCGCCCGGTGCCATCGCTGCGGGTGTGCTGACCTTCCTGGTCAGCTTCGATGAAACGGTGATCAGCCTTTTCCTCGTCGGGCCGCGCCTGACGACGCTGCCGGTGGAGATGTTCCGTTATGCGGAGCACACCACCGACCCCCTCATCGCCGCCCTGGCGATGACCTTGATTGCTTTCGCCGCCCTGATGGTCCTGCTCGTCGAGCGGCTGATGGGCTTCTCCAACGCCATGGGACGTGAATGATGCCAAAATACATCGTTGAAGCGATGCCGAACCAGATCAGCGCCGAGGTGATCGAGCTGATGGAGAAGGCCGAGACCGCGACCGTCGGCCACTGGCGCCACTGGGGCTTCATGGATCGCTCGATCCAGGGCCTGCTGCGCCGGCGCGTTGCCGGTACCGCCGTGACCATCCAGATCCCCGGCCCTGACTCGACGCTGCTGCACCACGCGCTCGGCCTGCTGCGCCCGGGCGATATCCTGATCGTGGACCGCCTGGGCGATGACCGCCATGCCTGCTGGGGCGGCGGCGTGACCGTGGCGGCGAAGGCCGCCGGCGCGAAGGCCGGCGTCGTCGGCGGCCCCTGCACGGATATCGAGGAGATCGAGGCCTCCGACTTCCCCATGTGGTGCAAGGGCATGGCGCCCATCACCACCCGCATCTACGACCTGGGCGGCCGCATGAACGTGCCGGTCTCCGTCGGCGGCGTGGTGGTGATGCCGGGCGACGCGGTGCTGTGCGACGATTGCGGCGTGCTGGTGCTGCCGCCGGGCGAGGCTGAGGAAGAGGCGCGCAAGGCCATCGCGACCCAGGCGCGCGGCCTGGAAGGGCAGGCGGCCGTCGCCAAGGGCGCCAAGCTCGGCGAGCGTTCCGGCGCTTCCGCCAAGGTGCTGGCCGGCCTGGGCTGATCCAGGCTTCGGCCTGCCCGGTGCCGCGAGGCCCGGGCAGGCTGCTGGTCATGAGCATCGCGGCGGCGACCCGGCGGGCCAGCTGGGCTACTCTGCCGCGATGACTTGCGGATATTCGCCCTGATCATGCTGCTGCCTTACCTGCCCGCGTTGCTATTGCCGCTGCTGGCCTGGGCGGCGGGGCGGGCTGTCTCCCGTGCCTATGGCATGCAGGGGCTATGGCTGGACCTCATTCCCGTCGTCGCCTGCGCCGCCATCCTGCTGGGGTTGACCGGGCTGCCGGTGCTGGCCGGGGTGCTGGCGGCCATGCCGCTGGCGGGGCTGGTGCTCGCGGACGCCACGAAGCGGGCGGTGCTCGACGAGCCCGTGGTTTTCAGTGACGCGGCGATGCTGCCTTTGGTGGTGCGCCACCCTTCGCTCTATCTGCCATTCGCCGGAACGCATTGGGTGGTCGGCGGCCTGGTGGCCGGGCTGGCGGTACTGGCTGCACTTTGGGTCTGGGAGCCTCGGCCCCCGCTGACTGGCGCGGTGAGAGCAGGTCTGGTGGCCGGCGGCTTGCTGCTGATCTTCGGGCCGTTGCGGGCGCCACCTGCTGCCCTGCGCCGTGCCCTGGCCCGCGCGCCCGCTGCCGACACCGCCCGCTTCGGCCTGTTGGCCAGCCTGGCGCTGTACCGGGCCGCGGCGCGGGCGGAACGGCCCGGGCGGCAGGCTGCCTTCCCCGCATATCCGCCCGCCTTCGCGCCGGCGGGGGGGGGGCCTGCGCCCCATCTCATCCTCATCCAGGCCGAATCCTTCTGGGACCCGCGCGGCACGCTGGCGGACCTGCCGGCGAACCCGCTGCCGCATTGGGACCGGCTGAAGGCACAGTCACTGGCCCAGGGGCGCCTGGAGGTAGCGGGCTTCGGCGCCAACACCATGCGGGCGGAATGCGCAGCGCTGACGGGCATCGGCGCCGACGGGCTGGGGCTGGACCGGTTCAATCCATATTTCCGCTTCGTCGTGCCGGGGCTGCGGTCGCTGGCAACGACGCTGAGGGCGGCGGGATACCGTGCCCTGGCGCTGCATCCCTTCGATCCTCGCTTCTTCGGCCGGCATCGGGTGATGCCCGCACTGGGCTTCCAGCGCTTCGATAGCGAAACCGCTTTCGACGGTGCGGCCAAGGCAGGGGCGCATGTGGCAGATAGCGCCGTGGCCCAGCGCATCCTGGCGGCGCTGGCGGAAGCGGACGGACCCGCCTTCGTCTTCGCCATCACCATGCAGGCGCATGGGCCGTGGCCCGGGGCGGACCCGCAAGGGCAATGGCTGGCCCATCTGCGCGATGCCGATGCGATGCTCGGCCTGCTGTCCGGCGCGGCGGGGCAACTCGACCGACCATTGGTACTGTGCGTCTATGGCGACCACCAGCCAGCCCTGCCGGGGGCGCTGCAGTGGCAGGACCGGCGCACCGACTGGCTGATCTGGCGCAGCGACCGGCGGGGGGATGGGGTGGCGCGGGACATCCTGGCGGAGGGGGTGTTTGCCGCGGTGAGCGAGGCGCTTACCGGCCAATTGGCCCCGCACCCTGGCAAGGCCGGCCTCCAGGACACATCTGAAGGGTAACGCGGCTGACGGCCGCACCCACTTCAAGAGTATTCCTTCCGATGATTCCCTTTTCGGTTTTGGACCTCGCGCCGGTACCCGCCGGGGCTGACGTGTCCCAGGCATTCCGCAACAGCCTCTCCCTGGCGCAGCATGCGGAGGCGCTGGGCTACCATCGCTTCTGGCTGGCCGAGCACCACAACATGCCGGGCATCGCCAGCGCGGCGACGGCGGTGGTGATCGGCCATGTCGCGGCCGGGACCAAGAGCATCCGCGTCGGCTCCGGCGGCATCATGCTGCCCAACCACGCGCCGCTGATGGTGGCGGAGCAGTTCGGCACGCTGGAAGCGTTGTTCCCCGGTCGCATCGACCTCGGCCTGGGCCGGGCGCCGGGCACGGACCAGCGCACCGCGCGCGCCCTGCGGCGCAACCTGGATGCCAACGGTGACAGCTTCCCGCAGGATGTCGTGGAGTTGCAGGGCTGGTTCCAGCCGGCGGCGCCTGGGCAGGCGGTGCGGGCGGTGCCGGGTGCCGGGCTCGCGGTGCCGATCTGGCTGCTGGGCTCCAGCCTGTTCAGCGCACAGCTGGCGGGCATGCTGAGCCTGCCCTTCGCCTTCGCGTCGCATTTCGCGCCGGACATGCTGATGCAGGCACTGGCCACCTACCGCGAGCATTTCCGCCCTTCGGACCAGTTGCAGAAGCCCTATGCCATGGTGGCGGCCAACGTCATCGCGGCGGAATCCGAGGAGGAGGCGAAGCGGCTGTTCACTTCCTTGCAACAGCAATTCGTCAATCTGCGCCGGGGCACCCCGGGCCTGCTGCCGCCGCCGATCGAGCGGATCGAGAGCTACGCCTCGGGCCCGGAGCTGGCGAATGTTCACCGCGCCCTGGCCCGGTCGTATATCGGGACGCCGGAGACGGTGCGGGCCGGGCTGGAAGGCTTCCTGCGGGAGACCGGGGCGGATGAGCTGCTGGTGACCGCGCAGATCCACGACCACAAGGCCCGCCTGCGGTCCTTCGAGCTGGTCGCCGGGCTGCGGGAGCAGTTGGCCCTGGCGGCCTGAGTCGTTGGCGGTGCCTCACCCGGTGGGTGAGGCACGCAACGCGAGAGTGTGGGTGGCCAGTGCGTCTTCTGGGCCTTCCGGCGGAAGGCCGTTACTGTCCCACAGTCGCTCCGCGATCCGGCGGATGGCGCCGGGGTCCAGAGGGGTGGGCAAGGCGCGTTCCTGGACCATGCGATGCGCGGCCATGAGCGCGACCAGGCTGGTGGTTCCGATGGATCGATGGTGTTGCATGCCTGGGTTTCCGTGCTGACCAGACCAGTTAAATGAGAATGAGACGAATTCTCAACTGAGAAAAGAGTGATCCCGATATCTGGGGATTCGGTGGGACCTGGGGATAAGAGCTTCGACGGATGCGATGGGCGGTGGGTAAGCCGGCCGAAGGGCATGAAGCGGCCGGGGCCACATGATAGCCATGGGGCATGCCGATACGCCCCGAGATGCGCCGCCTCTACCCTGCCGACTGGACTTCCATCAGCCACGCCGTGCGCTTCGGCCGGGCCGGGGGGCAGTGCGAGTATTGCGGCAAGCCGCATGGCGCCCGCATCGTCCAACTGCGGGACGGCCGCTGGACTGCGGGGGATGGCGAGTGGCGGGACCGTAGCGGCAAGCCGGCCAAGGCGCCGGACATGCTGGCCTATGGCGAGGCCAGGGCCTGGCGCCGCCCTGTGGTGCTGGCCTGCTGCCACGTGCGGCACGACCCGCGTAAGAGCGAGCCGGGTGACCTGGTGGCCGCCTGTGGCGCCTGCCACCTGCGGCTGGACCGGGAATGGCACCGGCGGCAGCGCTGGGTGAACTGGCGGTCCCGCTACGCTATCGGTGACCTGCTGGAGGGGCTTTACGAAACGCTCCGCCTGCCGTCTCCTCTGCCAGTGCGCCGCAGCATGGGCGCGGCCTGATTCTGCCCTGGAGCAGATCGCCATCAGGTGGAATCACTCGATGGCGTGACGATGCCCATCAAACAACAAGCTAGAGTATTTGAAGTGAGCCTGCGCGAACGGAAAATGCTCTAACCCGGAGACTGTCGGATGCCTCAGCCGGATACTGCGTTTCTTGACCTGCTGGGGGCCCGCTACGGCGGCGCGGTGCCGGCCGCGGCGGAGGCACCGATGAACGCGGTGCTGCAGAACCTGCTGAGCCACCGCTCCGTGCGAGCCTTCCGGCCCGATGCATTGCCGGATGGCGTCTTGGAGACGCTGATCGCCGCCGCGCAATCGGCGCCCACATCGTCCAACATGCAGAGCTGGAGCGTGGTGGCCATCCGGGACCCGGAGCGGAAGGTGCGGCTGGCCGAGCTGGCCGCGCGGCAGGGCTTCATCCGGCAGGCACCGCTATTCCTGGCATTCCTCGCCGACACGTCACGGCTCGATCGGCTGGGGCAGCGGGAGGGGCAGACGCTGGAAGGGCTGCAATACCTGGAGTCTTTCCTGGTTGCTGCGGTGGATGCCGCGCTGGCCGCGCAGAATGTCGTGGTGGCGGCGGAATCCCTTGGTCTGGGCAGCGTCTATGTCGGCGCCTTGCGCAACCGGCCGGAGGAAGTGGCGGCCGAGCTGGGCCTGCCGCCGGGGGTGATGGCGGTGTTCGGCCTGGCAGTCGGCGTGCCGGATGAGCAGGTGCCGACAGCGATCAAGCCGCGCTTGCCGCAGTCGCTGGTGCTGCACCACGAACGCTATGAAGTGATTGATGAGGCCGCACAGGTGACGGCCTATGACGGCGCCCTAGCCGCGTTCTCGGAACGCCAGGGTATGGGCGCGGGGAATGGCTGGGTCCGCCGGATGCTGACGCGTGTGGCTTCGGGTGCATCGCTGAGTGGGCGTGACAGGATGCAGGGCATCCTGCACCGGTTGGGCTTTCCACTACGCTGACGCGGCCAGACCGCTGATACAGGTCTTTGTCACCTGTGCCAGCGGTCTGTTGACGCCTTAGTTCTCGGCCACCTTGTCCGCCATGACGGCGCCGCGCTGGCCAAGACGGCGCTCCGGCCCGGTGGTGGTGTCTCGCGCCGTCTGGTGTTCCATCTCGGCGTTCAGCTCAGCCCCGACCAGTACGACGATCGAGGAGAGCCAGATCCAGGTCATGAAGCCGATGACGGCGCCGAGCGAGCCGTAGGTGGCGTCGTAGTTCCCGAAATTCGCCACGTACCAGGTGAAGCCGGCGGAGGCGAGCAGCCAGGTCACGGCCGCGAAGACACCGCCATAGGTGACCCAGCGCCAGCGTGCGAGTTCCCGGCTCGGGCCATAGCGATAGAGCACGGCCAGGAGCAACGTCATGGCGACCAGCATGATCGGCCACCGGGCAAGGGAGAGCACTGTCTCCACGCCCTCGCCAAGCCAGATGAATTTCAGCACCACCGGCAACACGACGATGGCGCCCATGGCGATCAGCACGAACACCAGCGCGCCGAGCGTCATGCCGAGCGAGAGAACCGTGCGGAAGACGAAGCTGCGCTTCTCCGTCTCTTCATAAACCACGTTGAGGGCGTCCAGCATCGCCTTGGTGCCTTGGTTGGCGCTCCACAGCGCCACCAGCAGGCCGACGATGGCGCCGAACCCGAGTGCCTGCTGCGGGCTGGCCAGCAGCCGGTCCAGCTGGTCGCTGATGATGGACATGCCGCCCTGCGGCAGCACACCCTGCAAGTCGCCCAGATGCTGGGCGATGGTTTGCCTATCCGCGAACAGGCCGAAGAGGGAGACCATGGCGGTCATGGCCGGGAACAGGGACAGGAGCGCGTAGAAGGTGATGCCGGCCGCTTCCGTCATCACCCGATCTTCGTTGCTTTCCATGGCCACGCGCTTGGTGATGGACCACCAACCCTTGCGGGGGATTTCCGCCGGCTTGCTGGCATCCTGCCCATAACCGGGCTCCTGTGCGGGCGCGGCGGCGGTAGGCGAGGGATCGGCTGGTCTCTCCGCCGCGGGTGCGCCGGTCACGCGGTCCAGCCGTGCACGGAGGTCGTCTTCGATCCGGGGGGCCTGACGCATGCTGACGCTCCTCTTTCGGCCAGCCGGGACGGGCACATCTCCGGCGTTGCCTGATGGAAACGCTCCGTCGCGGCCCTGGGTTACAATGCGTCGCCCACGGTCTCCTGCAACGCATCCTGCGCCGCCGCCAGCAACTGCGCGCGCAGCCAGATATGGCGGCCGTCCTGCTGGTCCCGCCGGTGCCACGCCATGTAGAGCGGCAGGTCGACGGAGATGTCCGCCAGTGGCACCTGGCAGCAGGCCAGGCCTTGCAGGGCCGAGCGCCGCAGCAGGCCTGGCAGCGTCGCCAGCATGTCGCTGCCGCGCAAGAAAGCGGTGACGCCGCTGAAGCCGGCGACGCGGATGGCGATGTCCCGCGCGATGCCCCGGGATTCCAGCCGCCGGTCGAAATCTAGCGCATCGCCCTCCGCATGCGCCACGGTGATGTGGCGGGCGGCGAGGTATGCGGCTTGGCCCTGGGGCGGCGGGCGGATGGCGGGGTCGTAGAAGCAGGCATAACAGTCGGTCAGCAGGCGCTTCTGCAGGATATCCGTCCCGGATGGGGGGATGGGCGTGATCAGTAGGTCGCAGCCCTGTTCCCGCAGCAGCGCGGCGGAGGGCGAGCCGGACGGCACCACGCGCAGGCTGAAGGAGGCCACTTCGGCCTGCACCCTGGCGAAGAAAGCCGGCAGCAGCAGGTCCCGCTGGAAATCATTGGCGGCGATGGTCAGGCTCATGCGCGCCCGGGCCGGGTCGAAATAGTGCGGACGGGCCAGGCCGAGCAGAATGTCCAGCAACCCCTGCACCTGTGGGGCGAGGTCCCGCGCATGCTGGGTCGGCACGATGCCGCGGCCGGATTTGACGAAAAGCGGGTCGCCCAGCAAGTCGCGCAGCCGGTTCAGCCCATGGCTGGCGGCGGACTGGCTGATGCCCAGTCGTTCCGCCGCCACGGTGACGGAGCCTTCTTCCAGCACGGCCAGGAACAGGCGCAGGGCATGCCCATCTAACGCCAATGCATCGACTTCATTCATGGATTTCATGCCAAAGCAGCGATGTATGCATGTTATGCCATGCGGCATGCTGCTGCACAGCGGGGCCTGCAAATCCCCCGCAGGAGGAAACATCATGGCCCCCTTGGGCGACATCATCCGGCGGGATCGGCTTGCCCACCCCCAGGCCTTCACCCCGGCCTACAAGACGAGCGTGCTGCGCAGCCCGCGCCGCGCCCTGGTATCGGTGGAGCCGGGGCCCGGCGAGAATACCGGGCCGATCTTCAAGGCCAATATCCTCGCGCCCCTGGATAACGACCTGATCCGCAACTACGCCAAGGATGGCGAGGCGGTGGGCGAGCGGATCATCGTGCATGGCAAGGTGCTGGACGAGACCGGGCGGCCGGTGCGCAACACCCTGCTGGAAGTCTGGCAAGCCAATGCGGGCGGCCGCTACCGCCACCACAATGACAGCTACCTCGCCGCGCTGGACCCGAATTTCGGCGGCGCCGGGCGGTGCATGACGGATGATGACGGCAATTACTTCTTCCGCACCATCCGCCCCGGCCCTTACCCGTGGCGCAACAACGGCAGCGACTGGAGGCCGGCGCACATCCATTTCTCGCTGTTTGGCGATGCTTTCGTGCAGCGCCTGGTCAGCCAGCTGTATTTCGAGGGCGACCCGCTGATCCATCTCTGCCCGATCCTCGGCACGTTGCCGGACGATGCGGCGCGGCAGCGGCTGGTGGCGAAGCTGGACATGGGCAACTCGGTGCCATTCGACGCCCTGGCCTATCGCTTCGACATCGTGCTGCGCGGCCGCCGCCAGACCTTCTTCGAGACGCAGCCGGAAGGGCTCTGAACCATGCCCATCGAGTACCTGAAGGAAACGCCCTCCCAGACCGGTGGGCCGTACGTGCATATCGGGCTGCTGCCGGCCGCCGCCGGGCTGGCGACGCGGACACAGGAGCAGCAGCATATCCTGACCGGCGCCGGCGAGCGGATTCGCCTGACCGGCATCGTCATGGATGGCTCCGGCCACCCGGTGCGGGATGCGCTGCTAGAGATCTGGCAGGCGGATGCCGAGGGCCGGCACAATGCAGGCGGCTTCCTGGGCTGGGGCCGCGGCGCGGCCGACCCCGTCACGGGCGAGTGGATGTTTGAGACCATCCGCCCCGGCCAGGTGCCCTGGCGCGATGGCCGGCCGCAGGCACCGCATGTCAGCCTGTTGATCTTCGCCCGTGGCATCAACATCCACCTGCACACCCGTCTCTATCTGCCGGATGACGCGGCGGCGCTGGAAGCCGACCCGGTGCTGCGCAGCATCGAGCAGGTGGGCCGCCGCGCGACGCTGGTGGCCGAGCGGACGGATGCGGCGGACGTGCCGACCTATCGCCTCGTCATTCAGCTGCAGGGCGAGGACGAGACGGTGTTTTTCGACATGTGACGGGGAGGGTGCGATGGGGTCGGTTGTGCCGCCTCATCGTACCCGCAGGCGGCCGATACCCGCCGCACCTTTGGAGTTCCGCGCTGCGGGCCGGTTCAACACGCATTAACGGCTGGCTTGGGATCACAGCGCCAAAGCCGGTTGAGCCTGGACGGGCGCCCCTGCTTGATCCGGCCTCTAGCGTTCGCCCTTTAGGCCCCGGGTGTCCCGACGGACGGGTCCGCTTCTACCGTCGCGCCCTGCAGCCGGCAGCGCGCCAGTTCGGCCAGGGGCGCGGCGGCGATCTGGCGGGCCTCGGCCTCAATGCGGCGGTAGTGGACGATGATGGCCTCGCCTGTCGGGGTCAGCCGGGCACCGCCGCCGCCGGCACCGCCGGCCACGGCTTCCACCACCGGCGTGCCCATGCCGCGATTGAGGTCCTCCACCAGCTCCCACGCCCGGCGGTAGGACATCTTCAGCGCACGCCCGGCGCCAGAGATGGAGCCAGTGCGGCCGATCGCTTCCAGCAGCACCACCTTGCCGGGACCGATGCGCAAACCGCCGCCGAGATCCAGCCGCAGGCTGAGCGAAGGGGGCGTCGTGGTGGCTTCCGGGGCGGAGCTTCGGGCACGGGGCATGGCGCAGGCAATCACGCGGTCGCCATGGACGCAACCGCCCATCGCCGCGGTGCGCGGCGGGACACCGCACGCGGCCGTCGGCGCCATTCGGCGAGATGGATCACGCGCCGGAAAAGGATCGGTTGCCGTTCTCCACGCTAGGTGGACGGGCCACCGGTCGGGGTGAAAGCCACCGACTTCACCAGGGCCCAGACCGCCGCGCCCGGCCGCAGCCCCAACCTGGCGACGGCATCGCGGGTGATGCGAGAAAGCAGCAGAACTTCCCCCACCCGCAGATGCAGCATCGCCTCATGCGGCTGTCCGTGTTCCACACGCTCGACCAACGCGGGCAGGACGTTCTGGACCGAGATGTCCTGCGGCCGCGTGGTGGCGACCGAGACATCCCGGGCCCGCACGCGCACCCGTACCCGCGTGCCGGGCGGTGACGGGTCGAGCGGCACGATCAGCGTGCCGCCGGCGAAATGCAGCTGGCTGAGGCCGCGCTCGGTATCATGGGCCTGTACCGTGCACGCCAGGACGGCGCCGATATCCCGCCGCGCGGCCAGGAGCGGCAGGTCGGTGCGTGCCGCCAGGGCTTCGACGGGACCGTGGGCCAGGATGCGGCCGGCCTCCATCAGCACCAGAGTGTCCGCCAGGCGGTCCACTTCGTCGAGCGCGTGGGTGACGTAGAGCACCGGGATGCTCAGCCGTTCCCGCAGGCGGGAGAGGAAGGGCAGTACCTCGGATTTCCGGGCGGCGTCGAGCGCCGCCAGGGGCTCATCCATCAGCAGCAGGTCGGGGCGGGAGAGCAGGGCGCGGCCGAGGGCGACGCGCTGCTTCTCACCGCCGGAGAGGGCGGCCGGGCGCCGGCCGAGGAGATGGCCGATGCCGAGGAGGGCGATGACCTCCTCCATACCCGGGCCTTCAACAGGGCCGCCCTTGGGAACGGACGGCGCGCGGCGCAGCCCGTAGCGCAGATTGGTCTCGACCGAGAGATGCGGGAACAGCCGGGAGTCCTGGAAGACGACGCCGCAGCGGCGGCGTTCCGGCGGCAGCATGCGGCCTGAGGCACTGTCGAACAGCGCCTGGCCGTTCAGGACGACGCGGCCGGCCTCCGGCCGCAGCAGCCCGGCGACGGCGGCGAGGATGGTGGACTTGCCGCAGCCGGATGGCCCGAACAGGGCGGTGACGCCAGAGGCCGGGGCGGTGAAGGCGGCATCCAGGGTGAAGCCGGGAAAGCGATGTTGCAGGGTGACGTCCAGCATCAGCGCGGCGCCCGCCCCAGCAGCACCTGCATCCGCCGCCCGACCAGTTCCGCCAGCAACAGGCCGGCGATCGCCATGGTGAAGGACACGGCGGCGAGCTTGGCGGCCGTCGCTTCCCCGCCCGGCGTCTGGGTCGCGCTGTAGATGGCCAATGGCAGGGTCTGCGTCTGTCCCGGGATGTTGGAGGCGAAGGTGATGACGGCGCCGAACTCGCCCAGCCCGGCAGCGAAGGCGGTGATGGCGCCGGAGAGGATGCCGGGCGCGATCAGCGGCAGGGTGATGGTGACGAAGCGGTCGAGCGGCCCGGCGCCCAGGGTGCGGGCGGCTTCCTCCAGCCCCGGGTCCACCGCATCCAGGCTGAGCCGCACGGCGCGCACGATCAGCGGGAAGGACATGACCGCGGTGGCCAGAGCGGCGCCGCCCGTGGTGAAGACCAGCCGGATGCCGAACCAGTCATGCAGCCAGGCGCCCACTGGCCCACGGATGCCGAACGTGACTAACAGCAGCCAGCCGACCACCACCGGGGGCATGACCAGCGGTAGGTGCACGAAGGCATCCAGCAACGTATTGCCGGGAAAGCGGCAGCGGGCCAGTAGCCACGCCGCCAGCACCGCCGGCGGCAGGCCGAACAGGACGGAGCGCAGGGCGACGGACAGGCTCAGCTGGATCGCCTGCCATTCCTCCGGGCTGAACCAATCCATCGCCACGCGGGATCAGGGCGTCCGCAGGGCGAAGCCGAAGCGGCGATAGGTCTCCGCCGCGGCCGGGCTGGTGATGAAGGCAAAGAAGGCGCGCGCTTCCGTGTTCTCCGCCGCTCGCCGGGTCAGGGCAAAGGGATAGGTGACAGGCGGATGGCTTTCCGCCGGGAAGGTGGCGACCACCCGCACGCCGGAGGAGGCGGCGGCATCCGTGGCGTAGACGATGCCGAGCGGTGCTTCCCCACGCTCGACCAGCAGCAGGGCGGAGCGGACATTGTCGGCCCGGGCCAGGCGGGGGGAGAGCGCGTCCCACTGGCCCATCCAGCCCAGCGCCGCCTGCGCATATTTGCCGACCGGCACATGCGCCGGGTCCCCGGTCGCGATGCGGCCGTCCGGGCCGAGCAGCGCCGCCAAGTCCGTCTGCCGGTCCAGCGTGACCGGGCGCGCGGGGGCGTTAGCGGGGGCGATCAGCACCAGGCTGTTGGCCAGCGGGCTGACCCGGGTGGTGTCCTGGATGAGTTGCCGTTGCTGGACATAGTCCATCCATGGCTCGTCGGCCGAGGCGAAGATGTCGGCGGGCGCGCCCTGCTCCATCTGCCGGGCGAGGGCGGAGGAGGCGGCAAAGGAGAAGCGCGGCATCGGGTGGCCCTGGCTGCGCCATTGTTCGCCCAGCGCCTTCATGGCGTCGGTCAGGCTGGCGGCGGCGAAGATGGTGGGGCCATCGCTGCCCTGGGCGTGCAGCGGCGCGGCACCGAGCATCAGGCAAGCCGCCAGCGCTGCGAAGAAGGGACGACGAAGCATAGCGGGTCTCCGGGCGCTGTTCCCAATCGGCTATATCGGTGTTCCTGGCCGGGCACAATGCCGGCGGCGGCCGGGCGCGGGGTGGCGCCGGGCGGGTGCCCGGATATGATCGGGCCGCCCGCAAGGATATGGCGGAGAGACGAGAGAGCCCCGCATGCTGCCCAGATTGCCGCCTCTTGTCGCGTTGCGCGCCTTCCATGCCCTGGCGGTGACCGGCAGCGTCCGCGCGGCGGGCGAGGCGCTCGGGGTGAGCCACACGGTCGTCTCCCGCCATGTGCGGAATTTGGAGCAGGCGCTGGGGGTGAAGCTGGTCAGTCCCGCCGGGCGCGGACTGCTGCTGACGGCCGAAGGCGCACGCTTCCAGGCCCGCATCGCGCCGCACCTGGCCGGGCTGGCGGAGGCGGCGTCCGACCTCTGGCGTCGGGGGCGGCGGTTGACCATCCGCTGCGTGCCGGGCTTCGCCAATGTCCGTGTGCTGCCACGCCTGCCGGATTTGCAGCGCCTGCTGCCGGAGCGGGAGGTGGTGCTGGAACCGCGCCTGTCCCGCTCCCGCCCCGTCGGCGTCGAGGTCGATGTCGAGGTGGTGTATCTGGAGCACCTGAATGTCGTGCCACCCCTGCGGGCGGAGCGGCTGGCGGTGCCGCGCGTGTTCCCGGTGATGACGCCGGAGTTGCGGGACCGCCAGCCCATCCGGCAGGTGGACGACCTGCTGCGCCTGCCGATGCTGCATGATGAGTCCATGGATCTCTGGCGCGCCTGGCTGCGGGCCATGCGGTCCCAGCTTCAGCCGCACGGGTCCTGCCTGGGTACGGCGCAACTGGCCATCGATGCCGCCAGGCTGGGCCAGGGCGTCGCCTTGGCGAACGAGTTGCTGGTGGAGGATGACCTCCGCGCCGGCCGGTTGGTCGAGGCGATTCCGTCCGAGGTGCGACCCAAGAGCTATCACTTCCTGGCGGATGCGGGCCATTGGGCGGATGCCGACGTGACCGTCATCCGCGACTGGTTCCATGCCATGTGTCAGCCAGATGGTGCGTTTTTTGCACCAATGGATGGCAAATAGCTGATTGTGCCGGGCGCCAGTCGGCCGATCATCCCGGCTATCGCTCGACGCAGGGAAGGCCGAATCGCATGATCGACGCAGCAACCGCCACACGCATCGCCGAGGCGGTGGACCAGAAGTTCGACGAGCAGATCGAGACCACGATCCGCTTCTCCGCCATCCCCAGCACACGGGGTGCCGAAGGGCCGACGCAGGACATGATGGCGGACCTGCTGCGCGCCCGCGGCTATTCCGTCGATGACTGGGCCCTGAAGGTCGAGGATATCCAGTCCCTGCCGGATTTCGGGCCGATCGAGCATGACTTTTCCCAGGCGCGCACCGTGGTCGGCACGCTGCGGCCGGAGCAGGAGACCGGCCGCTCGCTGATTCTGCAGGGGCACTGCGACGTGGTGCCGGCGGGGCCGCTGGATATGTGGAACACGCCGCCCTTCAATCCGGTGATCCAGGATGGTTGGATGTATGGGCGCGGCGCCGGGGACATGAAGTCCGGCACGATCGCCGCCCTTTACGCGGTGGATGCGCTGCATGCGGCGGGGCTGAAGCTGAAGGGGCGGCTGCACTTCCAGTCGGTCATCGAGGAGGAGAGCACCGGGGCCGGCGCGCTTTCCACCCTGCAGCGTGGGTACCGCGCTGATTGCGCGCTGCTACCGGAACCCACGGCAGGCAGCATCACCGATATCTGCGTCGGCGTGATCTGGTTCCGCCTGCGGGTGCGGGGCGAGCCGGCGCATGTGGCCTATGCCAGCGAGGGCTCCAACGCCATCAAGGCGGCCTACCGGTTGATCCAGGGCCTGGAAGGGCTGGAAGCGGAGTGGAACCGCCGGGCAGAAAGCCATCCGCGCTACGGCAAGATGAACCACCCGCTGAACTTCAACCCCGGCATCATCCGGGGCGGTGACTGGGCCTCCTCGGTCCCGGCCTGGTGCGACCTCGATTGTCGCATCGGCATCCTGCCGGGCTGGGATGTCGATGCCTGCCGGCAGGAGATTACCGACTGCGTGAAGGCCGCGGCGGCGAAGGACCCGTTCATGGCCAACAGCCCGCCGGAAGTGGTGTGGTCTGGCTACCTCTCGCACGGCTATGAGCTGAAGGATGCCGATGAGTCGGTGTCAGTGCTCCGCGAGGCACATGCCGCGATCACCGGCGGCGAGCTGGTCAGCCGGGCCGGGACAGGGCTGAACGATGCCCGCTTCTACAGCCTGTATTACGACATCCCCGCTTTCTGCTACGGCCCGAAGGCCGAGAAGATCCACGGCTTCAACGAACGGGTGGAGATTCAGTCCATTCGCGACACCACCAAGGCCATCGCCCTGTTCGTGGCCAATTGGTGCGGCGTCGAGCCCGCCTGAGGCGAATTGCGGGCGCTCTCTGCATGGAGAGCGCCCGTTTCTGACTGCTTGCTTGCGGGATTCACGCCGCCAGTCGGGGCACGGCGCTTTAGTCTTCCCGGAACGCACGGGAGACTTCATCCCAGAGCGGCCGGGTGAGGTAGGACAGCACGGTGCGGGAGCTGGTCTGCGCAAAGGTCTCCACCGGCATGCCCGGCAGCAGGCTGACCGACAGGCGTTGCAACTCGCCTTCCGCGAAGCTGATCCGCACCGGGTAGTATTGCAGGCCGGTGCGCTCGTCCGTCACCAGGTCGGCGGCGATCAGGCGCACCTTGCCGCGCAGTTCCGGCGTCGTCCGCTGGTTGAAGGCGGAGAGGCGCAGCATCGTCTCCTGCCCCGGCAGCAACTGATCGATATCCTGCGGCTGCACCTTGACCTCGACGGACAGTTCATCGGCTTCCGGAATGATCAGCATGATCGCTTCCCCGGCGGCGATGACGCCACCCACGGTGTGCACGCGGGACTGGTGCACGACGCCATCCTGCGGCGCACGGATCTCGATCCGGTCCAGCTGATCCTGCGCGGCGATGCGGCGCTCGACCAGTTCGGAAATCTTGGCCTGCACCTCGCGCAGCTCGTTGGCGACTTCGCTGCGGAGATCCTGGTCGATCTGCAGGATCTGCAATTCGGTTTCGCTGATTCGCCCGCGGGCCTGGGCGATGCCGGAGATCAGCTGGCCACGCTCGCCACGCAGCCGCGTCTCCTCCCGCCGCAGCGCCATGACGCGGGTGATGGGCACCAGGTTCTGGCGCCAGAGCTGCTCCACGCCGCGCAACTCGTTGCCGATGAGCGCGGTTTCGTCGGCCTTGGCATCGGCTTGCAGGCTGAGGCCGTCGATCTGCTCGCGCAGCTGCACGACGCGCTCCCGCAGCTGGGCGCGCTGGCCGTTGCGGGAGATCAGGCGATGCTCGAACAGCCGCCTTTCGCCGTGCAGCAGCTCCATGACGCCGGCTTCGGCGGCGCGTGCGGCCAACTCGGGCGGCATCGCCATCTCCGGCTGCCCGTCGCGTTCCGCCAGCAGGCGGGACTGGCGGGCGGCCAGTTCGTCGAGGTTCTTGGACACCATGGAGAGGCTGGCGCGGGTGACGGTCTGGTCCAGGCGGATGACAACGTCGCCACTACGGACCCGGTCACCCTCCCGCGCCAGGATCTCACCCACCACGCCTCCGGTGGGGTGCTGGACCTTCTTGGCGTTGCTCTGCACCACCACGGTGCCTTGCGCGACGACGGCGCCGGCAAGTTCCGTGGTGTAGGCCCAGCCGCCGACGCCGCCGATCAGGGCGAGCGTCGCCAGCAGCGCGATGCGCGTGTGCCGGCGGATGGAACGGCGGGCGAGAGAGGTGGATTGCAGGATCATGACGCGGCTCCTCGGCCTTCGGCCGGTCTCATGATGGGCGCGGCCGGGGCGCTGGGCAGGCCGGACGCGGGCACCGGACGCAGGGTCTTGTTGAAGACCTCATCCTTCGGCCCGAAGGCCTGGACGCGCCCGTCACCGACGATCATCACCAGGTCGACGCCCGCCAGTGCGCTGGGCCGGTGGGCGATGATGACAACGATGCCGCCGCGTGCGCGGACGTTCTCGACCGCGCGGGTCAGGGCCTGCTCGCCACGAGCGTCGAGGTTGGAATTCGGCTCGTCCAGCACCACCAGGAATGGGTCGCCGTACAGGGCGCGGGCCAGGGCGATGCGCTGGCGCTGGCCGCCGGAAAGCGCCGCACCGCCTTCGCCGATCTGTGTCTCGTAGCCTTCCGGCAATTGCAGGATCAGGTCGTGGACGTCGGCGGCCATGGCGGCGGCGATAATGGCCTGGGGCGTGGCTTCATCGTCGAAGCGCGCGATGTTCTGGGCGACGCTGCCGCCGAACAGCTCCACATCCTGCGGCAGGTAGCCAAGATGCGTACCGAGATGCTCGGACTGCCATTGTTCCAGCGCCGCGCCATCCAGCCGCACCTTGCCGCGCCAGGCCGGCCAGACGCCGACGAGCAGGCGCGCCAGGGACGACTTGCCGGACGCGCTGGGACCGATGATGCCGAGCCCGCTGCCTGCCTGCAGCTGGAAAGAGACTTCCTGGATGGTCGGGCGCTGCGTGCCAGGGGCGCCGGTGCTGGCCTGCTCCACCGTCAGCATCGCCTTCGGCGCGGGCAGTTGCAGCGGAGGCTCCTGCTGGCCGCTGGCTTCCATCAAGGTGTTGAGGCGCTTCCAACCCTGCCTGGCCGTGGCGAAGCCCTTCCAGTTGGCGATGGCCAACTCGACTGGCGCCAGGGCGCGCGAGGTCAGGATGGAAGAGGCGATCATGATGCCGCCGCTGGCTTCGCCCTTGATGGTGAGGTAGGCGCCGACGGCGAGCACGATGGATTGCAGCAGGAGGCGCAGGACTTTCGAGGTGGCGCCGAAGCCGCCCGAGACGTCCGAGGTGCGCTGCTGGAGGGAAAGGTAGCGGGCATTCGCATCGCCCCAGCGCCGACCGATGCGCCGGCCCATGCCGAGTGCCTTCACGACCTCGGCGTTGCGGCGCGCGGATTCGGCGATGCCGTTGCGCTGGACCGCGGCGCCGACGGCTTCGCGCGTCGAGCTGCGGGTAAGAACTTCGGTCAGCAAGGTGAACACGATCAGCAGCGCGGCGCCAGCGCAGGCGACGATGCCGATCAGCGGATGGAAGGCGAAGCAGATGATGAGGTAGAGCGGCATCCACGGCAGGTCGAACAACGCCGTGGGGCCGCTGCCGGCCAGGAAGGCCCGCAACTGATCGAGGTCCCGCAACGGTTGTTGCCCGATGTCCTTGCCGGCGGTGAACGGCGCCTTGAGCAGCGCCTGCAACACCGGCTGGCTGAGATCCTCGTCCAGCGCCGCGCCGGCGCGGGACAGGATGCGTGTGCGCAGGATGTCGAACAGGCCCTGGAAGGCATAGAGCACCACCAGGATGACGGACAGGCCGATCAGTGTCGGCACCGATCGGCTGGGCACGACCCTGTCATAGACCTCCAGCATGAACACCGAGCCGGACAGGTACAGGATGTTGATCAAGCCGCTGAGAACCGCCACGCCCAGCAGGGCGCCACGACAGGAAGCGAAGACGCTGGGCCGGCGGGTGGGAAGTAAGCTGGACATCGGAGTGCCTCGGTGAGATTTCGCCGGCGTGGTGGAAGCACCGGCTGAACCTGGTCTTTCAGGGAGGCGTCACCGGGACGAGGTCCCGATGACGCCAGTTCCGAGCCTCGCCTTCAGCTCAGCGGGTTCGCGTCGGGGTCGCGCAGGGCGGCCTCGTCGAGCACCAGGATGTCCATGGGCACGTCCGCGACCTCGGCCATCTGGTAGGCCGCTGCCGGCTCCGTCGCGTCGGGGGGCGTGATGTCCTGCGGCTCCTGCTGCAAGCCGGCCGCGGAGAACAGGAACATCGCGTCGTCCTCGGCCACCGAAGCCGCCATCAGGGCGGGCTGCGGCGCGGAGAGGCTGAAGGACTTCAGATCCATCGAGCCACCAGAGAAAGCCAAGCGCACCGTCTGCACGCCGGCTTCCAGGTCGACCTGGGTGGCCCCCGTCTGCTGGAACGTCGTCCAGCCACCGGAGAAGCCGACAGGAACCGGCGTTGCGGCTTCGTAGACCGCACCGGCCTTCTCGAAGGTCGCCGTGATGGCGCGGCCGGTGGTCTGCTCGCCCAGCGCGGTGAGGAAGGACAGGTTGTAGGTCCCGCTCTGAGCGACGTTGATGGTGTATTCCACCCACTCGCCATTCGCGATCCAGCCGATGGCCGAGTTGTTGCCGACGATGTCGACACCCTCGTTCCGGCCGGCCGTGCCGCCTTCATCCACGTTGGGCGTGGTGTCGTTATAGGCGACGCCCTGACCACCAAGGTCGAACAGCGCGGCGTTGACCACCACTCCGGCTGTGCCCACCGCGATGGGCGTACCGCCGAACGGCGTCTGCACCGGCCCGGTCGGCACGTAGTCGAAGGTGAAGGAGCGGAGGTCGAGCAGGTAGGCGGAGCCCGCCTGCGGCGTGCCGCTGAAGGCCAGCCGGATCGTCTGCAGGCCAGCAGCGAGCGACAGTTCCACCGGAGCCGTCGCCTGGAACGGGGCGTTGCTGAAGCTGGTGCCACCATCCTGCAGCGCCACGGTCGCCAGCGTCGCCCCGCCAGCCAGCGAGACCGCGACGGTCGCGTTGCTGAGCGGCGTCTTCGCCATCAGGCTGAGCTTGTAGGTGCCGCTCTGCGCGACGTTGATGGTGTACTCGATCCACTCGCCCGGCAGCACGTGGCCGATGTCGTTCTGCGTGCCGACGGTCTCGACCGCGTCGTTCGGACGGAACGTGGTCCCGCCGTCCTTGCCGGGGTTGTCGTTATAGGCAACGCCCTGGCCGCCCGTATCGTAGTTGGAGGCATCGACGGTGAGCGTACCGGCCGTGAAGCTGGGCGCGATGCCGCCGTAGGGTGCCTGCTGGCCGGGGGACGGCGTGGTGTCGAAGAAGTTTACCGTGCCGTCGTTGTCGGTATCCGTCTGCAGGGCATCGATGACGCCGTCATTATTGGCATCCTGAACGCCAGAGGGGTCGTAGGCCTTGACGTTCTTAATGACGAACATGTGGTCGTTGTAGTCGTAGTTGCCGGCGCCCGGGTAATCCTGGATGCCGATATAGGTGCCCTCGATCACCGCGCCGTTGGCATCCAGAGCCTTGAAGAAACGGATCAGGTGGCCCTGGTTGTCGCCGACGAGCTGCCCGAAATTCGGATCAATCTTGTTGATCTCGGGGTCGCTCCACGACGCGTAGGTCGGCCGGCCATCGACCGAGATGTACAGGCCGAACGGCCCGTTCTGGTTGATAGTGGCGCGGGCAACATTGGCTCCGGCCCCGGCGCCGGCGACCAGCTGGTCGGGCAGCACGGTCTGCCCCTGCTGGTCGTCATTGGCGAAGAGCGGCGTGACCTGGGATGAGGTCAGGCCATGGAAGCCAAGCCGGGCGACGTTGCCCTGGTTCAGGAAGGCGGCGATCTGGATCACCTCGATCGCCTTGCCGGTGTCGAGGCGCTGCAGGTAGGGCAGCAGGACCTCGTCACCGATGGTCTCGACGACGCCACCACCGGCCAGCTCACCCTGGGCGACGTCGGTGGAGTAGCCGAAAGCCTCGACGATCTGCGCGACGCTGGGCTCCGAGTTGTTCTCGGAGAACTCCTGCGCCAGGCCGGCCAGGGCGATGACCTTGGTGCCCTGGGCGAAGTCGTCCGACCGGATGGTCAGCGTGGACTTGTAGAGATCCGCACCGGCCGTCGTGCCGGCATGGATGCCGACGAAGCGCACGGTGATGGTCGCGCTGGCACCGGCGGCGATGGAGGCGGGCGGGGTGCCGACGATCTGGAAGGCCGGGTCGCCCACCGTGATGCTGGCAATGTTCAGCGCGACGAAGCCATCGTTCTTCAGCGTGAAGGTGGCCTCGTTGCGGAAGGCCTGCGACGCGTTCACCGGGTTGTCGATATTGGTGAAGACGAGGCGCTGGTCAGCGGCCGCATCGTCCAGGCCCTGGACGGTGAGCAGCTGGCCGAAGCCGACCGGCGTGATCCCTTCGATCAGGATCATGTTGTCGTTATAATCGTAGTTGATGCCGGTGTAGTCCATCACCGCCAGGAAGACGTTCGGGATGGCGTTCCCGGCCTGGTCCACCGCCTGGAACACGCGATGCGTGTAGCCGCGCTGGATCCCTTCCGTGCCGGCCGGCGGGGTGCCGCCGCCATTCGGGTTGAGGCGCGGGTCGGTCGAGAGCCCGGCGATGGACATGCCGAAGATCTCGTTGCCGACCCAGGCATCCGGGATCGTGCTGTTGGTGATGTTGGCCGTCGCGAAGTTGCCGTTGCCCAGCAGTGGCAGGATGCTCTGGTTCTGGTTGCCGCCGTGGTTCCAGAGCTGGACCTGCTGGCCCTTGTTGCCCGGGTTGTGGATGCCGAAGGTGGCGCCGCCATCGCCATGGAAGGCGGCGATATGCGTGACCTTCACCGCGCTGTAGCCATCCGCGATGCGCCAGTAGGGCGACATCACCTCGGTGGAGTCCAGCGGCCGGTACAGGTCGAAATCATCGAGGATGGAGCTCTCGCCACCACCGCGGGTGCTGAGGCCCTCGATGACATTGCCAAAGCCGAAGATCTTCCAGACCTCGTTGATGTTGGGCTCCTGGCCGCCCTCGTCCCGCGCCTGCCAGAAGCCGGCGAGGTCAATGGTCGAGATCGGGGTATCCGCATCGTTGGTGATCAGGCGCAGGGAGCCCTGGAACACCGTCGAGGTCGCATCGACATTGGTGGTCGGCGGCGTGTAGGCCGCACGGTTGAACTGCACCACCACGTCAATCGACTGCCCCGGTGCCAGCACGAGGCCCTGGAAGACCGACGGGTTGGCCAGCACGAACGGACCGTCGAGGTCTGCCGCCAGGAAGGACAGCGGCTCGGTGCCCGTGTTGGAGATGCGGACCGTACCGCTCTCCTTGAAGTCGCGCGCCACGGCGGCCGGGTTCACCGCGTCCGGATCTTCCAGATAGCTGAAGTGCAGGCGGTTGTCGAAGAAGCCCGGGTCCATGCTCTGGATGGCGATGTCCGCATTCGCGTTGCTGGGCATCGGCCGCAGGTCGAGATAATCCAGCGAGCTGGCACCAGGGGCGTTGGAGACGACGCGCAGCTGGTACTGCTCGCCGGCTTCCAGCTGCAGGTAGGTCGAGCTCTCGCCGATCGTGCCCGCGCCGGGGAAGGCGAGGGATTCGACGATCACGCCGTTCAGGTACAGCGTCAGCCCCTGGCCGTTCGGCGCACCGGCATTCGCGGCCAGGTCGATGACGTAGGCGCCATCCTGGTTGACGGTGAAGTAGAACTCGACGGCCTGGCTGTTGAGGACGCGCGTGGACTGGTCTGCCGTCTGCTCCAGCTCCATCCGCGTATCGCCGCTGACCTCGACATAGTCCGGCACGAACGGCCCGGATGCCGCGGTGTTGGTGATGCGCAGCTGGTCGATATTCGGGCCGACCGCGTTGGGCGCGGTAATGGTGATGGTGTTGGCGCCGGCCAGCAGGTTCACCAGCGTGGTCTGGAACTGCCACTGGTCCTCAGCTGCGTTGCTGAAGCCCTGGAAGTTGACGGTGCCGAGGCTGACGCCATTGACCGTCAGCGCCAGCGGCCGATCCGTCTTGGTCGCGGCCAAGGCGTAGCGGAAGGCGATCTCGAAGGCGCCGGCCTGGGCCGCGTTGACGGTCCAGGTGATGGACTGGTTGCCGGTGCCGTCGAAGTCGACATAGCCGCTGCCCTCCTGGTTGCGGTCATCCGTCGCGATGACGGCGCCGACCAGGGTGGCTGCCTCGGCCTCGTAGTAGGTGTAGGTCGGGTTGGGCTGCGACGCCTGCGGGGCCATGACCTCGATCTGGTCGATATTCGGACCCGTGGCCGTGGTGGCGCGCAAGGTGACGGTGTTCAGGCCGGAGACGAGGTTGGCTGGGATCTCGATGACCTGCCAGGTGCTCCAGGCCGCGTCGCCGGTCACGCCCGCGGGCGGGCTGAAGCCGAAGATGCCGATACTGGCGCCGTTGACCAGCACGTCCAGCGGACGGTCCGCCGTACCACCGTTGCCGTAGCGGATCTTGATGGCACCAAGGCCTGCCTGGCCGGTCGGCACCTGGAAGCTGAAGGTGACCGTGTCGTTGGCCACGGCGCCGAAATCGGCATAGCCGCCGCCGACGCCGTCATTGTTGTTGGTATTGCCGTCCAGGCCGAAGGCGCCGGGACGCAGGCCGTTGACGAGGCCGGTGGTGCCGGTCTCCGGGTTGGCTTCAGTGCGGATCCTGATCTCCGCCGAGGCGCCGGTGGAGACGGTGACGGAGGTGCCGTCAGCCGGGGTGTTGTCCTCGGCCTGGATGGTCACCAGGGAGACGAGGCCGACCGGGTTCTGGCCCGGGGTAAAGGTCGCGGTGGTCGTGGCACGGTTCTGCGCGTCGTCCGTCACCTCGAGCAACACGGTGACGTTGCCGCTCAGGCTGCTGGCGTCCAGGGTGAAGCGCTTCTGGGCGTCCAGGGTGATGGTCTGCGGCGCGCCGCCGTTCAGGCTGACACGCAGGGCCGTGATGTCATCATCCAGGCCGGTGACGGCGAAGATGACGTTTTCGGGGTCCGCGGCAGTGACCAGAGTGATCTTCAGGTCGCCGCCCTGGTCGGCCGTGGTGTCCTGCGTCACGCCGCCGGGGGCGGGGGTCAGCAGGATCAGCTGGCTGGCGCCGGTGCCGCGGTTCAGCGTCATCAGGTAGAGCTGGCCGGTCACCGGGTTCTCGATGATGTCCAGCGGATCGATGTAGTCGTCGATGATGGAGCCGTCGGGCCGGCGCAGCACGTCGTCGCCGATGACCTTGCCCTGTGCGTCCACCAGCAGTGCCCGGACGTTATCGCCCGAGGAGAACTGCGCGAACAGGATGGCACCCTTCAGGTTGGTGCCGAAGGCGGTGCCCTTGTACTCGATCGCGCCGTTGGGGGACTGGTTGTAGCCCAGGCTGTAGATCAGGTTGTTGTCGTAATCGGCATCCGGCAGCACGCCGGGGTCGTAGCCATCGCTGTTGGGGTTGCCGTCCTTGCGGTCGGTCACCTCGTTCGGATCGACGCCCGCGGTCGGGTTGCCGCCATTGAGGACGTACTGGTCACGTAGCACGTTGGGGTGGCCGTAATACTGGCCTTCCTCGACCGTGAAGAAGTAGTCGAGCTGCTTGGGCGAGTTGGTGATGACCTGGCTGCCAGCCTGGGTCGGATCATCGGGCGTCCGGCCGCCGGAGGCGGTGCCGTTGGTCGGCGCATACAGGTGGCCGTTCGAGTGCCAGACCAGGTCATAGGCGTTGCGCACGCCCGTGGCGAAGATCTTCAGCACCGCGTCGGCAGCGAACGGGTTGTAGAAGCCCGGATAGGTACCGTCATTGTTGAAGTTGCCGGCGGGGTTGACCGTCGTCGGTGCGCCGACCGGCTCGGTCCGCACGTTGTAGCCGCCCGTCGGCGCATCCCGCGACGGGTCGATCTCCAGCACCGCTGCGTTGAGCAGCCGCTCGGGGCGGTTGCCCCAGGCGCCGTCGGGGGCGCCAGCGGCGGAGTTGGAGCCCTGGGAAACGTAGAGCAGGTAGTTCGGCTCACCCGCATCGCCCGCATCCGGGTTGGCGCGGAATTCCAGGCTGTTGGTCAGGTGATCGCCGCCCGAACGGGGCAGGCCGTCGATATAGGTTTCCGCCGTGACGCCCTGGAAGGAGCCATTGGTGCCCAGCGTGATCTTGCTGATGCGGCCGGAGAACTCGGGCGTATCGAAGGCCTTGTTCTCGCGCGGGATGGCGTAGTTGTCGGAGATCCAGATGGTGTTGGCATCTTCGGGATCGAATACGAAGCCGACGATCCCGCGGCGCTCCCCGCCCGGCAGCGCCAGGTAGCTGAGCGACAGGGTCTCCTGCGACGCCTTGTTGATCGTGCCATCGGCGTTCACGGCCCAGCGATGGATCTCGCCGGTGATGGTGGCGACGTAGAGCTTGCCGTCCGGGCCGAACTCAATGGTGGTGTAGCCGCCCGCGCCATCGGCGAAGCCGTTGAGCAGGACGTCCGTGGTGAAGGCCACCTCACGCGCCGGCTCGACCGGCGGGGCCACACCCGTGGTGAAGGTGGTGGTCAGGTCCTGCATCTGGTGCAGCGGCGCGGTGCCATCGGTGATGCTACCGAGATCCAGGACATCCTCGACCTTCAGCGTGTAGCTGGTGAACTCCTTCAGCGGCTGCAGCGGGCGGATGGTCAGGGAGTCGGCACCGCCGCTGATCTGCACGTCGATGGCGACTTCGATGCCCGTCAGGGTCTCGACGAGCTTGATGTTGTCAACGTGCGAGATGTTGGGGCCGCGATGGTCCGGGGCCTGCACGTTCACGCCGACGACGAGGCTGGAGAGCGGGTTGATGCCGGTCGGCAGGCTGCCGTCGCTACCAATCTCGATGGTCACCTGGTCGTTCAGGTAGGCGGCCACCGGGGCGGCGAAGAACGAGTAGTCCAGGTCGGCGGTGCGGCCGTCACCCGGGGTCAGGTCCGGCACGCGCTCGATCTCGAGATACTGGATCTCGGTGTTGGTCCCGCCGATCGAGTCGATGGTCAGACGGCCATCCGTCACCTGCACGATGCGGGTGACCAGGGTGGAGCGGAAGCCGCCGCCAGCCTGCGAGCCGTCCACCGGATTGGCGGGCGTCCAGGCGGAGCCGGCCTGCTGGCCTTCCAGGCGGACGAGGTAGCTGCTGTCGAACGCACCGGCGGTGTCGCCGATCGACATCTTCACCTGGTAGGTGCCGTTGGCCAGCGCCATTTCCCAGGCCCGCGCACCGGCCGCGCCGGCGCCCGGATACTCGAAGTGGGCATACGTCTTCTGCAGATCGGAGGCACCGCCCACCGTGCCCTTGTACCAATGCGCGTTGGCGGGCTGCGCGGCGGCGATGGTGCCATTGGCGGTGCCGTCGGCCACGCTGGCTTCCGTCACCCAGCCATAGCTGAAGCCGTTGCCGCGGTCTCCGAAGGCAGCGCCCATATCGGCCACGAAGCCGGCTGGGGTGACATAGCCGGCGGGCAGGCCATTGCTGGCCTGGCCCGGTGCCGGCTGGAAGTTCACCTTGATGACCGGTTCGAACACCATCTGGTCACGTGGGTCGACCGGGACGGTGTCATCACGCGTGATGGTCACGTTGTCGATGTTCGGCCCGTTAGCGACGGTGTTGGCGATGGCGATGGTGTTGGCACCAGCGCCCAGCTGCACCTCGACGGTGGCCGTGGCCCAGTTGTCCCAGCCATTCACGGTGGTACCCGGGAAATTGACCGTGGTGGTCTGGCCGCCGATCGTCAGCGTCATCGGCCGGTTGGCCTGGTCGCTGCCGCCATTCGAGTAGCGGAAGGTGAAGGTGTAGAGCCCTGCTTCCGGGGCGTTGACGACGAAGGACGCGGCATCGCCGATCTGGCCGCCCATGTCCATGTAGCCCTGGCCGGTGAAGCCGTCCCACAGACCATCGCCATTCATATCGCGTATCAGCGGAAGGTTCGGCTCAGTGTTGGCAGGCGTACGCGGCTGGGTGATCTGGGCGCCGGTCCCGGTGGTGTCGATCGGCGTGAAAGTCTCGCCTTCGATGACAACCTGGAAGGGGGTCGGCGTGTTATCATCCTGGTGGGTGAACGTCAGCTGATCAACGTTAGGACCGCTGGTGGCGCCTGCGGGAATTGCGAGGGAGAGCGTGTTGGCACCGGCGTTCAGGGTGACTTCGACGGTCTTGGTGACCCAGGACTCCCAGCCGTTGGCATTCGCGCCGGTGCCGACGACGGGCCCCGGCACGAAGTCGACGGATGTAGCGGTGCCGCCGTTGAGGGAGAGCTCCAGCGGGCGGTTGGCAGCACCGCCATTGGCGTAGCGGATGGAGACAAGGTAGGTGCCAGCAACCGGCGCAGTGACGTTGAAGGTGATGGCATCACCAGCATTGGCGCCGAAATCCATATAGCCGCCGCCCGTGGCGCCGGCGCGGTAGTTGCCAGTGGCATCCGGGTGGGCTGCATCGACGACGCGAGTAAAGCTGGCATCGGTGGGGACACCGGTATCCTGCACCGTGACGAGAGTGGTGTTCTCGGCCTGGATGGTGAATGGCGCGACGGGGCCGGTCGGCTGCGCGATGGTGAAGGACGCGGCGCTGGAGGCCACGTTGCCGGCGGCGTCGGTGACGTAGACGGTCGCGGTCTTATTTCCCGGCGTTAGGGCAGAGCCGTCGAAGACGAAGTCGCCATCGGCGTCGGGACGAGTGGTGATGTCCTGGCGCGTCACGCCGCCATCGAAACTGATCTCGATCTTAACGACGTCGGCGTCGACACCGGCGATGTTGAAGTTGATGGACGCCGCGGCAGCGCCGGAGAGCGGTGCGTCGGGGCCATCCAGGAACAGATTGCCATCCTGGTCGGCCGACGTGTCCGTCGGGATCGGGCCGGAATTGGCGGCGGTGATCTCGATGCGGTCCAGATTCGGCCCGGTGTTCTGGCCGGGCGGGATGGCGAAGGTCAGGGTGTTGTTACCGGCGGTCAGGGTGACCGGAAGAGTCACGAAGCCCCAGACGTTGAAGCCTTGCTGCTCCGCAGGCCCGGTGCTGGGGCCGGTGTTCGGGAATGTGGTGCTGCCCGAGCTGGCGCCGTTGACGCCGACGACAAGCGAGCGCGTGGCAGTGCCGCTGGGGGGCTGCGACGCGTAGCGGATGTTGAGGTCGTATGTGCCGGCCTGAGCGACGAAGACCGTGTAGGTGACCGTATCGCCAGCATCGTTGCCGAAATCGAGATAGCCGGTGCCGCTGAAGCCAGGACGCAGGCCGTTGGGCAGGGACGCGTTGTTCTCAGGGTTCTGCGGATCGCGCACCATGGTGCTGGACGCATCGGCGGCAGCCACCAGTGTGATCGCGCCGGCCTCCGCCTGCAGGACGATCGGGGTGAAGGGCACCGGATCGGCGGGCGCGACGACGATGGCGAAGGTGTCGGAGACGGAGGCATTGGCGGTGTCGGTCGCGGTGACGACGACCTGGTAGGTACCGGGCTGCGCCGGGGTGCCGGTGAAGGTGCCGGTGGCCGGGTTGAAGGTCACGCCCTGCGGCAGGCCGGAGACGGCGAGGGTCAGCGCATCGCCGTCGGCGTCGGTGAAGGTGCCGGCGGGCAGGGTGAGGGAGAAGGCGTCACCGGCCTTGGCGGCTTGGTCCTCGATGGCATCGGCGACGATGGGCGCCTGGTTCACCGGGCCGGGCGTAGCGGCTTTGAACTCGATGTAGTCGATGCGCGCCAGTTCCTTGGCGTTCGAAGTGGCACGCAGCTCGACAACCGAGTTGGGGCCGACGACGACGTCGGAGAAGGTCGCGAAGCGGAGGTTGGCGATTTCCTTGCCATTGCCGGGGGTGGCGTTGTTGAAGCTCCAGTCCCCGACCTTGACTCCATCGATCCACAGCGAGGCGGCGATGACGCCGTCATTCTCATCGATGAAGGCGATAGAGACGTCGAAGGTGCCGTTGGCGACACCGGCGGCGGCGAGGCTGGTGGAGGCAGCGCCACTGACATTGGTGTTCAGGCGGATGACCTGGCCGTCGGACGTGCCAGCAATGGCCTCACGCAGGAAGGCGCCGCGCTGGGTGAAGTCCTCCGCCTCGATGCGGATGGTCTGGCCCGGGGCGACATCAGCCGGTGCGACGACGATGGCGAAGGTGTCGGAGACGGAGGCGTTGGCGGTGTCGGTCGCGGTGACGACGACCTGGTAGGTGCCGGGCTGCGCCGGGGTGCCGGTGAAGGTGCCGGTGGCCGGGTTGAAGGTCACGCCCTGCGGCAGGCCGGAGACGGCGAGGGTCAGCGCATCGCCGTCGGCGTCGGTGAAGGTGCCGGCGGGCAGGGTGAGGGAGAAGGCGTCACCGGCCTTGGCGGCCTGGTCCTCGATGGCATCGGCGACGATGGGTGCCTGGTTCACCGGGCCTGGCGCGGCCGGGGTGAACTCGATGTAGTCGATGCGGGCCAGTTCCTTGGCGTTCGAAGTGGCGCGCAGCTCGACAACCGAGTTGGGGCCGACGACGACGTCGGAGAAGGTCGCGAAGCGGAGGTTGGCGATTTCCTTGCCATTGCCGGGGGTGGCGTTGTTGAAGCTCCAGTCCCCGACCTTGACGCCATCGATCCACAGCGAGGCGGCGATGACGCCGTCATTCTCATCGATGAAGGCGATGGAGACGTCGAAGGTGCCGTTGGCGACACCGGCGGCGGCGAGGCTGGTGGAAGCAGCGCCGCTGACATTGGTGTTCAAGCGGATGACCTGGCCGTCAGACGTGCCGGCAATGGCCTCACGCAGGAAGGCGCCGCGCTGGGTGAAGTCCTCTGCCTCGATGCGGATCGGGACGGCGGGGACGGAAGGCTGGGCGATGGTGATGGCAGCGGCGCTGGAGGCGACATGGCCGGCGGCGTCGGTGACATAGACGGTCGCGGTGGCATTGCCGGGAGGCAGGGCGGAGCCGTCGAAGACGAAGTCGCCATCGGCTTCGACGCGCGTGGTGATGTCCTGGCGCGTCACGCCGCCGTCGAAGCTGATTTCGATCTTCACGATGTCGGCGTCGACACCGGCGATGTTGAAGTTGATGGCCGCCGCGGCTGCGGCGGAAAGCGGAGCGTCGGGGCCGTCGAGGAGCAGGTTGCCGTCCTGGTCGGCCGAGGTGTCGGGCGGGATCGGGCCACTGCCGAGCGTGGTGATCTCAAGCCGGTCGATGTTGGGGCCGGTGGTCTGGCCGGGCGGGATGGCGAAGGTGAGGGTGTTGTTGCCGGCGGCGAGGGTGACCGGGAGCGTCAGGAAGCCCCAGACATTGAAGCCCTGTTGCTCGACCGGGCCAGTGCCGGGGCCGGTGTTGGGGAAGGTGGTGCTGCCGGTGCTGGCGCCGTTGACGCCGACGACGAGCGAGCGGGTGGCGTTGCCGGCGGGCTGCGAGGCGTAGCGGATGTTGAGATCGTAAGTGCCGGCCGCGGCGACGGAGACCGTGTAGCTGACCGTATCACCGGCGTCGTTGCCGAAATCGAGGTAGCCGGTGCCGCTAAAGCCGGGGCGGAGGCCGTTGGGGAGCGTCGCGTTGCTCTCCGGGTTCTGCGGATCGCGCACCATGGTGCTGGATGCGTCGGCAGCGGCCACCAGCGTGATCGTGCCGGCTTCAGCCTGCACCACTATGGGAAGAATATCGGCCATTGTTGGATCTTTCTTGGAGGACGTGGTTGCGCACGTGCCGTGCGCGCCGGCCAGCAGCGCTGGTTCCGCAACGCGGGCCGGCCTTGATTCCGGGGCGGGTCAACTCGGGACGGAGCGGCTCAGTGGGGGGCTTCTGCGGGCCGCTGATAGGGGCGGGTGGGCCGCTGCGAGAGGCGGGGGATCTCGGGAGGGATCAGGTGGGGATAGCCGATCCGGGCCACGCTGGAAGCGGGCCGGGGGAGCCAGGCGAGAGCTGCCGGGGCAACTCCAGAAGACCTGCGGGACAACGACATCTCCTCGTCTACGCATCGGATCACCAGCCCGTCGGGGCGCGGTGTAACGAGGGAATTGCAGTAATCATGCCAGCGCATAAATTCTTGTTTAAGAAAGGAAAATTTCCAGAACATTGCTATATAGATATTAATGTGTAATGGTTTCCGACAGGTCCGGCATCGGATCTGATAGCTGCCAATGACCATCGCTGGGCGGCCGGACGGTGGGAAGGTATGCCGGCCAAGCCTGCGCTGCGTGCCCGCTCCGATCTGACGGCTAGCGCGCGCCTTCGGCCGGCCCTTCGAAGCAAAGGCAAAGATGTGCCGAGCTTTGTGCCAGTCATGGCGAGCCGATAACTGGGCTTGATCGCCTGGCTGTATGACCTGCTGCCTGAGGGGCCGATGATGGTTCGGCACTGGGCCAATACCTGGCGCACCGGCCGGAAGGCGTTAGCAGTTGCGCATATCCAGGACGCGGCTTTCGCCCTATTCGTCAATCGGCTTACGGGCTGGGGAGTAGGACGTGGTTCGATGGATCGGCGCCGCCATACTGCTCCTCGTCTTGCTGGCAGGGAGCGCCTGGATCGCCGCTGGCCGCTTCGACTTCGCCGGCCTCGCCGCCGCACGCCTGGGCGCCGCCCTGGAGCGGCCGGTCAGCGTGGGCTCCCTCCGCCTGACGCCGGGGCGGTGGATCTCGGTATCCTTGAAGGACGTCCGGGTCGATAACCTGCCTGCCCTCGCCGGGGAGCCCGTGGTGCAACTGGCGCGCCTGGACGCCGAGGTCGATGTCTTCTCGTTGATCCGCGGGCCCGTTGTCATCCGGCGCGCGACGGTGGAGGGCGCGAAGGTCTTCCTCGCCCGTACGCCGGAAGGGCGCGGAAATTGGCAGTTCGGATCGGCTCCCCCCGCCAATGCGCAGGCCGGGGACGCCAGGGCCAGCTTCCCCGGCCTCTACGACCTGCGCTTCGCCGGTAGCGAGCTGGTCTACCGGACAACCAGCGGGACCGACCTGCATATCAGGCTGGAGGATGCACTGTTGCGCACCGAGGGCGACGACCAGCCTTTGGTGCTGACCGCGACCGGTGCCTACAACAATGTCCCGATCCGGTTGCAGGCGGACCTCGCGCCGCTGGCGGCGCTGCGCGAAGCCGGCAAGCCCTATGAGGCCCGCATCGCGGTGGCATCCGGCGAGACCCAACTGACCTTCCAGGGCGTGCTAACCGACCCGCTGAATGTCGATGGAGCCAAGGGCAATCTGGACTTGAACGCCCCGACGTCGGCCGCCCTGCTGGCCATCGCGGGCGTGTCCAGCAACCTCGACATCACGCTGCAATTGAAGGGGCCGTTCGAGCGTAGCGGCGATCTCTGGCGGATGACCGATGCCAGCGGGTGGCTCGACGACGCCACCTTCACGGCACCGCTGCTTCAGTTGCGCGAAGGGGCGCGCGGACAGCCGGATGCGGTCAAGGCCGAGGTGGCGTTCGGGCGGCTCGATCTCAACGCGCTGCTGGGCGAGGGGCGGCGTGGCAGCCGTTCGAACGCCGACCTCTCCCTCGCGGTCGACCGTGCACCGGACACGCTGGTCGAGGCCAAGCTCACGGCCGAGCGACTGTTCTATGCCGGGGTGGAGGCGGATAACGTCACGCTGGAAGCGTCACTCGATAGCGGGCTGATCGCGGTCAAGGCGTTTAGCCTCACCTATACGGGCTCGCGGATCGACGCGGATGGGCAGATCGCCGCCATTGGCGAAGGCAACCGGGGCCGCATCACCGCCAAGGTGCTGGTCAGCGGCATGGAGGCACAGAGCCTGCGGCGCCTGTTGGGCATCGGCAATCTGCCGTTGCAGGGGCGTTTGAACGCCCAGTTCGCCGTCATCGCCGAAGGCGCCACGCTGAATGCGGCCAGCCGCGAGGCACGCGCCTCCGCCGTGGTCGATATGCGCGGCGGCAGCATCTCCCGCCGCCTGATCGAAATCGCCTCCACGGACGTGCGCGGCCTGTTCCGCTCCGCCGATGGGATGACCGGCATCTCCTGCCTGGTCGCGGTGCTGGACGTGCGCGCGGGCGCGGGCACCATCTCGCCGCTGCGGATACGGACGCAAAGCGGCACCATCGCCGGCAGCGGCAGCTTCAACGTGTTCCGGCGGCAGGTCGACCTGACGGTCTCCAGCGAGGCTTCGACGACCAGTTCCTTCGCCCTGGATGTGCCGGTGCGCCTCAGCGGTTCCATGAGCAGCCCGACGATCAGGCCAGCCCGCTGGTCCGCTGCCGGGCGGGCGGAGTTGGCAGCGAACGACAACGTCAACCGTCTGCTGCCGGAGCTGCGGCCTTTCGCGCGGCGGAACCCGTGCCTGTCCTCGCGATAGAGCCTGGATCAGGCGGTCAAACAGAGACGGACAGCATGGTGCGCGAACGGATGTGGCCGCGTCATGCCCTGGCGATTTAGTCCGGCCCCTTCTGGAAGTTCAGCCGGCTGGCGGCGAACCGGGCCAGGCTGGGGCTCACCAGCAGCACGATCAGGAAGCGCGCCGTCTGCATCGCCATGATGAAGGCGAGGTCAGCCTGGCTGGATGCGGCGATGATGGCAACGGAATCGAGGCCGCCCGGGCTGGTGGCCAGGTAGGCCGTCAGCGGTTCGATCCCCATCGTGTAGGTCAGCAGTACCGCCAGGCCGCCGCAGAAGCCGATGAGCAGCATGGTGGATGCGATGATGCGGGGCAGGGCGCGGGCCACGTACATCAGGATCGGGCGATTGAAGCGCAGGCCGATGCTCCACCCGACCACGGCATAGCTTGCCGCCAGCAGCCAGGGCGGCAGTACGATGTTCAACAGGCCAAAGCCCTGAAGCAGCGCCCCAAGCACCAACGGCACCAGCAGCGCCCCTGCCGGGATGCGCGATACCCGCCCGAGCACCGCGCCCCCCAGGGCGAGGGCGAGGGCGAGGGTCAGGGCGAAATGCAGCCAGTCCAGCGGCGGGAATAGCGGGGCCGGGGCGGCCGCGATGGCTTCCGGCAAAGCCCAGAGGCGCGCCACGACGGACGCGGTCAGCGCCACCAGCACGACGCGTAGATACAGCATGACGGCGACCAGCCGGACATCGGCCCCATGCGCTTCCGCCATCAGCATCATCGCCGAGGCGGCGCCGGGCGCAGAACCCCAGATGGCAGCGGTGCCTGGCAGGATCTGCCGCTTGGCCAGCCACCATCCCAGGATGCTGCTGACGGCAATGACGGCGGCGACGCCCACGATGAAGATGGGCCAGTCCGCTGCGATCTCGCCCAGGATGTCCGCGGTGATACTATGGGCGATGAGGCAGCCGAGCACACCCTGGGCAAGCGTGAAGGGCCACATGCCCAGGCCGAGATTGCCGCCGCCGGCTGCCAGCAGGATGGCCGCCGCCATGGACCCTAGCAGCAGCGCGGCCGGCAGGTGCAGCAAGGTCAGGCCAAACACCAGCAGGGCGGAAAGCACCACAAGAATCACCCACTGGGCGCCTTTCGGCATGAAGCGAAGAGAGGGCAATCCGCTCTGGCGAAACATCCTGGCTGGCTCAGCTTCCGGGGCTACGGGTGGCCAGGGGCGCCGTGGCGGACCTCATGCCGGCCGGCCCGCCAGCGCCTGCGCCAGGCGCTGCGCCTGCCGGGCGGGGTCCGGCACCGGCGTGGCGGCCAGCAGACGCTGCGTATAGGCGTGCTGCGGGCTGGTCAGCAGCGCATCGACCTCGCCACTTTCTACCAACTGGCCGCCTTGCATGACCAGCACGCGGTCGGCCAGGGCACGGACGACGCCCAGGTCATGCGTGATGAACAGATAGGCCAGTTGCCGTTGCCGCCGCAGCCGGTCCAGCAACTCCAGCACCTGCGCACGCACCGAGACGTCGAGCGCCGAGACCGGCTCATCGGCGATGATGACCGAGGGCTCGGAGGCCAGGGCCCGGGCGATGCCGACGCGTTGCCGCTGGCCGCCGGAGAGTTCGTGCGGCAGCCGCTCCCGGAACCGCGCTGGAGCGAGGCCGACCTGGTCCAGTAGCGTATCGACCCGCCGGCCGACCTCGCCCGCCGGCAGGCGGAGATTGTGCTGCAACGGCAGCGCGACGCTCTGGCCGATGGTGTGGCGCGGGTTCAGCGAGGCGCCGGTGTCCTGGAACACCACCTGCACCTCGCGGCGGAACCTGCGCGCGGCATCACCGCTGAGGCCGGCCACCGGCTCACCACGGAAATGGATGCTTCCCTCGCTGGGCGGCAACAAGCCCAGCAGCATGCGGCCGAGGGTCGATTTGCCGCTGCCGCTTTCCCCCACCAGGGCAACGACCTCGCCCGGGTGGATGGAAACGGAAATGCCGTCCACCGCCCGCTGCATCACCGTGCGGGCAAATAGCCGCTGCCGGCTGCGGATGGGGAACAGCTGGCTGACGCTGCGGGCTTCCAGGATCGGCGTGCTCATGCGGTCCGCCTCCAGGCATTGTCGAATTCGCCGGAGCGGCGGCAGCGGTCCGAGCCGCCGCCGGTGCGGTCCACCAGGGCGGGTTCGCCGGTATCGCACAGGCCGGGCTGGAAGATCGGGCAGCGCGGATGGAAGCGGCAACCCGCCGGCATATCCCGCGCCCCCGGTACGCTACCGGGGATGGAGAACAGGTTACCAGCGCGGCTATCCGGCCCCAGCATGCTACCCAGCAGGCCTTGGCTGTAAGGGTGCCGGGGCTGCCGGAACAGCGCGCCCACCTCGTTCTGCTCGACGATGGTGCCGGCATACATCACGTGCACCTGCTGGCAGGTCTCGGCCACCACACCCAGATCATGGGTGATCAGCAGGATGCCGAGGTCCAGTTCCACCCGCAGCCGGGTCAGCAGGTCCAGGATGCCGGCCTGTACGGTGACGTCGAGCGCCGTGGTCGGCTCGTCGGCAATCAGCAGAGCGGGGCGCAGGGCCAGGGCGGCGGCGATCAGGATGCGCTGGCGCATGCCGCCGGAGAGTTCGTGCGGGTACTTGCGCGCGACCTCGGCCGGGCTAGGCAACTCCATCAGGTCGAGCAATTCCAGGACCCGGGCCTCGGCGCCTTCGTTGCGGCCATGGGCCCGCAGCGTCTCCGCCACCTGGCGCCCGACCGGGATCAGCGGGTCGAGGTAGCTGGACGGGTCCTGGAACACCATGCCGATCTGCGCGCCGCGGACACCACGCCATTCGCGCGCCGAGAGCCCGCGCAGGTTGCGCCCTTCCAGCCAGATATCGCCACCAGCGATCCGTGCATGCGGGGAGGGAAACAGGTTGAGGATGGCGAAGGCGGACATCGACTTGCCGCTGCCGCTCTCCCCCACCAGCCCCACCGCCTCGCCACGGCCGACGGAGAAGGACACGCCTTCCACCACGCGCAGCTTCTCCCGCCCGGCGGCGATCTCAACCGAGAGGTCACGCACCTCGAGCAACGGCGCGCTCACGACCGCACCCGGCTGCGCGGGTTCAGCGCATCATTCAAGGCATCGCCCAGCACGTTGAAGGACAGCACCGTCAATGCGATGGCCAGGCCGGGGAACAGCGACATCCACCAGGCGATGCGAAGATATTGCTGCGCCTCGTTCAGCATGCTGCCCCAGGAGATGTGGTTCGGGTCGCCCAGGCCGAAGAAGCCTAGCCCGGCTTCCAGCAGGATGGCGGCGGCGACATCCAGCGAGCCGGTGACGATGATCGGCGCCGCGACGTTGGGCAGGATCTCCCGCAGCAGCAAGGCGCGGTCCCCCATGCCGCCGACGCGGGCGGCATCGACGAAGGGCTGTTGCCGGAGGCTGGAGACCGACGCGCGGACCAGCCGCGCCGTCTGCGGCCAGGACAGGATGGCGATGACAAAGATCACCTTCCAGAGGCCGGAGCCGAACAGCGCGATGACGATCAGCGCCAGGACGAAGCGCGGCAGCGTCTGGAAGAATTCAGAGACGCGCATCAGCACCGTGTCGACCCAGCCGCCGTAATACCCGGCCAGACCGCCGACGACGACACCGATGGAGACGGCGAACAGGGCGGTGACCAGCCCCACCATCAGCGAGACCCGGGCGCCATAGACGGTCTGCGCCCAGACATCGCGGCCGAGATCGTCCGTGCCCAACCAGTGGCCGGGCGAGAGCGGCGGCAGCATGGCATCATCGCCGCCGACCATCGGGTCGTGCCCGGCCACGAACGGGGCCAGCGCGGCGAGCAGGATGACCAGCCCGATGAAGCCCAGCGCCAGCATGGCGGTGCGGGAGCGGCAAAGGCGGCGCAGGAAGCCGGGTCCGCGCGAGGTGGCGATGGCTTCGGCCTGTGGGTTGAGCGGCGCGCTCATCGGTCGCCCACCCGCGGGTCGATGGCGCGGTGCAGGATGTCGGTCGCCAGGTTGGCGAGGACGACGGTGACGGACACCATCAGCAGGATGGCCATCATCACCGGGTAGTCGCGGCGGGAAATGCTGTCGAACAACAGTCTGCCGATGCCGGGCCAACCAAATACGGTTTCGATCAGCGCCGAGCCGGCCAGGATGAAGCCGAGATTATAGCCGATGACGGTGATGACCGGTGCCGCCGCGTTGCGCAGCGCATGGGTGATCATCACGCTGGTCTCTGACGCACCACGCGAGCGCGCGGCCAGGATGAAGTCGGCGCTCAGCACTTCCAGCATCGCCGCGCGGGTGATGCGCGCGATGAGCGCCAGGTAGCGGAAGGAGAGAGCAAGGGCCGGCAGCAGCAGGTAGCGCAAATGGTCCAGAAAGCCGGCGAAGCCTTCCGGCGCGCCGCGGACCGACATGTTGCCCTGCGACGGCAACCAGCCGAGCCAGATGGAGAAGACCAGGATCAGCAACTGGCCCAGCCAGAAATCCGGAATGGAATAGCCGGTGGAGGCGATGCCCTGCACGCCGGAATCCAGCCAGCTGCCACGCCAGCGCGCCGCCAGCATGCCCAGCGCGATGCCAAGCAGCGAGGCTAGTAGCAGCGCCGTCAGCGTCAGTTCCAGCGTGGCGGCCAGCCGGCCGAGGATCAGCGTGGACACCGGCTGGCGGTTGGCGAAGGAGTAGCCGAGGTCACCGGTCAACACGTGGCCGAGATAGCGCATCAGCTGCACGTAGATCGGCTGGTCCAGCCCGAACTCGCGCTTCACCTGCTCGACATAGCCGGGCGGCGCGGGGAAGTCGCCGACCAGGATGGTCACCGGGTCGCCGGGCGTGGCGGCGATCAGCACGAAGTTCAGTACCACCACGCAGAACAGCAGCGGCACGGCGTGCAACAGCCGCCGTGCCACGAACCACATCAAGGCACCGGCTCTCATTGACCCGGCCGCCTGTACTGCCTCAGTGACAACTCAGTTCCCCTGAATGCGAACGCCGGCCCAGCGATCGCGCGCATCGACCGAGCTCCACAGGCCGGATACGCGCTTGGTGGCGACGTTCACCGTTTCCTCGTCGAACAGCACGAGGCTAGGCAGATCCTCGTTCAGGATGACCTGCAATTCCTTGTACAGCGCGGCGCGGCGGTCCCGGTCCGGCGCCGTGGCGGCCTCGGCCAGCAGCTCGTCCACCTTGGGATTGGAATAGCCGGAGGCATTGTTGTTGGTGCCGCTGGTGGTGGTCGCGTACAGGCGGGTGTAGCCGATGGCGGGGTCGCCGGCGGAGAAGAACGACTGCAGCGTGATGTCGAACTCGCGCTTGGCGAAGACGCGGTCCAGCATCACGGAGCGTTCCAGCGGCTCCAACTGCACATCCATGCCGATGGCGCGGAGATTTTCGCGGATGATCTGCGCCTCGCTGCGCAATTGCGGCCGCGCGGCATCGAACACCATGCGGATGGGCGAGCCGTCATAGCCCGCCTTCTCCAGCAATGCCTTCGCCTTGGTGGCGTCCAGCGGGTACTTCTTGTCGTAGCTGACATCGGCATTGACCAGCCACTTGAAGCCATCGCCGAACGCGCCGACGCCGGGGCGGGCGATGCCGCGCATCACCTGTTGCACCAAACGCGGCCGGTCCACCGCCATGGCCACCGCCTGCCGCGCTTCCTTCTGCGCGAAGACGGGCGACTTGGTGTTGAACATGGCGAACCAGATGGCCGGGATGTTGATGCCCTGGCGGTTCTGCAGGCTGGCATCCCGCATCAGCCGGGGCAGGTCGGGCTTGGGCATGTAGAAGTCGCTGACCACGTCCAGCTCGCCCGTCTGCAGGCCGGCGGAGCGGTTGGCGGCTTGCGGCACGATCTGGAACACCACTTCGGCCAGGTACGGCTTGGGCTTGTCCCAATAGTTCTCGTTGCGGGTCAGGCGGATATTGGCACCGCGGTTCCATTCCTGAAACTTGAACGGGCCGGTGCCGACGGGCGCCTGGCTGGCCGGCGCGGCGGGAATGTTAGTGCCCTCGAACAGGTGCTTCGGCAGGATCGGCGCGTCGAACACCGTCATCTGCACCAGGAAGGGGGCATAGCCGCGCTGCAGGCGGAATACCGCCGTGTGGTCGTCCGGCGTCTCGATCACGGCGCCCAGGCTCTTCAGCACGGCGGCCATGCGGGGGTGCAGCTTGCCCAGCACCTCGTCGAAGGTGAACTTCACGTCGGCCGCGGTGAAGGGCTTGCCGTCATGCCAGGTGACACCCTGGCGCAGCTTGAAGCTGTAGGTACGGCCATCCGACGCCGCCTCCCAGCTCGTCGCCAGGGAGGGCTGCGGCGTGGATTCGACATCCAGCCAGACCAGGCTCTCATAGATCTTGGCGGCGATTTCGCCGGTCGCGTAATCGGTCGAGATGCCGGGGTTCAGCGTCGGAGGGTCGTTGTCGATGGCGGCGACGACGGTGCCGCTGCCACCGGTTGCATGGCCCAGGCCCGGCCGCAGGGCGAGGCCCGCGAAAGCCAGGGCGCCCAGCGCCTGCCGCCGCCCGAAGGCCAGCTTGTCGATCCGCGTCATGAGACTTTTCCTTGCCTGATCAGTCAGCCGGGGCGAGCAGCTTGTCCGCGATGCCCGCCAGGAGATCGACGCCCTGCCGGAGCGACGCCTCGTCGAAATCGAAATCCGCGGCATGGTGGATGCCGGCCAGGTCGCTGCCCAGCATAAAGTAGGTGGCGCTGCCGCCACGGTCCTGCACGCGCTTGATCAGGTAGGTCGCGTCGTCGCCACCCCCGATCGGCCAACTCGGTACGACCTGGGCGATGCCCTCGACGCCGGCGGCGATGTCGGCCACCGTCGCGGCGGCGGCCTCGCTGGGGGTGAAGCCGATGGTGCCGCCCATGTCCTCCATCGTGACGGAGACGCCCTGCATGGCGGCAGCGCCTTCCAGCACCTCGCGGGCGCGGCGGCGCATGAAGGCCAGGGCTTCCTCGGTGCTGCCGCGCACTTCCAGCATCAGGTGGCAGCGGTCGGCCACCACGTTGCGCCCGCTGCCGGCGCGCATGACGCCAACATTCACGAAGGTGACGGCTTCCGCATAGCGGGTGATGCCGTGCAAGCCCAGGGCGGCGGCCGCGCCGGCCAGCAAGGCGTTACGACCTTCCTGCGGCCCCATGGCCGCGTGGGCGCCCTGGCCGGTGAAGGTCGCGTCGATCTTGCTGGAATAGAGGAAGTCGGTGGCCACCGGCGCGATCTGCCCGCTGGGTAGCAGGCAGCCCAGATGGCCGACGAACAGGTGGTCCACATCGTCCAGGACGCCGGCAGCGACCATCGGCTGGGCACCGCGCCCGCCTTCCTCGGCCGGCTGGAAGATCAGCTTGATGCGGCCGCGCCAGCGCGTGGCCGGCTGCGCCAGCCGCGCGGCCAGGGCCAGGCCGATGGCGGTGTGGCCATCATGCCCACAGGCATGCATGACGCCCGGGTGAGTGGAGCGGTAGCCGCCCTGGTTCGGCCGGTGCGCCTCCGCCTCGGTCTCGGCCACCGGCAGCGCGTCCATGTCGAAACGGAAGGCGACGGTAGGGCCTTCGCCCCGGCTCAGCTCCGCCACCACCGCGGTCTGGCCGCCGGGCATCCGGGCGATCCACTCCGCGGGCGCGCCTTCGGCAAGGGCCTGGGCCTGGGCGGCATGTACGGCCTCGGCGTCCGGCGGGTTCAGCATGGTGGAAGCGTCCATCACCTCCGGCCCCGCCTTCACCTGCCAACCCAGCGCGGACAGCAGCCCGGCAGCCTTGGCGGCGGTGCGGTACTCCAGGAAGGCCAGTTCCGGGTGGCGGTGCAGGTCCCGGCGGATCTGCACGACGCCGCCGTCATTGGCCCCGATCAGTGCTTCGAAATCCATGGTCCCAGCCCTTCCCGCGTCCCGCCGCCCGTGCCTGTGATGTCCCGCCTGCGCCGGGCCGGGGGCGGCACGACTCTGCATCTCAGGGCCTTCGGTGAAGCGAGGGGCATGCCACCGGCGGCCCTGGGAAGGAAGTAGGGTTTCGGGCGGTAACCCAGCCAATTTCGGCATGGCTGCCTAGATCTTCAGCACATTTGGGATGATTGAGGCCATTCCGCCGGAACCGGGCGGCAAGGGGCTGGCCACCTTCCACGCTCCGGTGGCTTTCGTTCCCCCGGCAAAGGCGATAACCGACCGCCATGAGCGTGATCCTGGCTTTCGATTTCGGCGGAACCAATACCCGCGCGGCGCTTCTGGACCAGACGGGCCAGGTCATCACCGAGCACGCAGCCCCCCAGGACATCCCCGGCGGCCCGGCCGTGACCGAGGTGGACCCGGCCCATTGGTGGCGCCTGTTCTGCCAGTCCGTGGAAGCCCTGGCCGAGGACCACGCGTTCGAGGCGGTGCGGGGCATCGCCCTGACCGGCATGACCCGGACCCAGGTTTTCCTGGATGTCGCCGGCGCGGTGATCCGGCCCGCCATGACATTCCGCGACAGCCGCGCGGTGGAAGAAGCCGCGAAGCTCGCATCCCTTGCACCGGAAGGCTGGGCGGAGCGCGGCCAGTTGAACGCCTTCCACCCGGCGGCGCGGCTGGCCTGGCTGGCGACGCACGAGCCACAGCACATGGCGCGGCTCCATACCGTCCTCGACCCCAAGGACTACCTGAATTTTCGGCTGACCGGCCGCGCGGCGACGGATGCCATTTCCGCCGCCCGGCTGCTTGCCGTGATGGAGGGGCCGGAGGCAGTGCGCATCGCCATGGGCTTGCCGGCCACCGCCACCATCGCGCCGGCCCTGGCGCCGACGGCAGTGCTGGGGCCGGTGCTGGCCGATCTGCCAGGGGCATTGTCCCGGCTCGCTGGCTGCCCCGTCTTCGTCATGACGCACGATACCTGGGCCGCGGTCGCCGGGCTGGGCGCGTTGCAACCGGGCCTGGCCTACAACATCTCCGGCACCACGGAGGTGACGGGGGTCATCGGGACCGAGCCGGTCGAGGCACCCGGCCTGCCGTTGGTCGCCGGCCTGCCATTGGTCGACTGGGGCCCGGGCCTGCAACAGATTGGCGGGCCCAGCCAGTCTGGCGCGGATAGCGTGGCCTGGTTCCTGGGCCTGCTGGCCGCTGGCGACACGCGCCAGGCTGGCGAGAAGCTGGAGCAATTGCTCCAGTCGCCGCGCGACGAGGCGCCCGCCTTGTTCCTGCCCTTCCTGCACGGCGAGCGTGTGCCGTACTGGAACCCGCATCTGCGGGCGGCTTGGCTGGGGTTGAACCGCCGCCACGGCCCGGCCGACCTGGCCTGGGCCGTGCTGGAAGGCGTGGCCTTTCTGAACCGCACCGTGCTGGCGCGGGCGGAAACCGCTCTGGGCGCCCCGGTGCGGGAAATCCGCTGCGGCGGCGGCGGTGCCGCGTCCGCCGCTTGGTGCCAGATCAAGGCGGATGTCACCGGGCGGCCCGTTGTTGTCGGCCGGGCGGCGCAACCTGGGCTGCTGGGCTGCGCGGCGGTGGCCTGGACCGGGCTGGGGGCGTTCCCCGACCTGGGACAGGCGCAGCAGGCGCTGTTCCACCCCGCGCGGCGGCATGAGCCGAATCCGGCTCGGCACGCCGCCTATGCGCCGCTGCACCAGGCCTGGACCCAGGCCGTGGCCACGCTGCAAGAGCAGGCCGAAGCCGTCGCCAGCCTGCGCGCACCCCCGGCGCTGGCGCAGTGACGTGTGAAAGCGGCCGCGCCCGTCTGGCGCACGGGCCAGACTGCGTTACTGTGCTGCCACGATTGACGAGGGGTCGGCGGGTGAGCGGCAATGCGATGCGTGGATGTGTGATGGCCCTGGTTGGGCAGGGCTGAGCATGTCCGGCGTGTTGGCTCGCTTCGGTACGGCATTCGCCGGGCTGCTGGTCCTGCTGTTCTTCGCCGCGTTCGCGGAGAACTTCGCCAGCCTGGGCAACCTGGCCATCGTGCTGAAGGAGACCGCCTTCCTCGCCATCCTGGCCATCGGCTTCGCCCTGGCGCTGACGACGGCGGAGCTGGATCTCTCCATCGCTGATGTCGCCAGCCTGGCAGCGGTGGCCACCGGCGCGCTGATCCAGGGCGGCGCCGCGCCGGCGGTGGCCGTGTTGGTCGGGCTCGGCGTCGGGTTGGGGGCGGGAGTGCTGAACGGGCTGACCGTGACGGTGCTGAAAGTGCCGTCGTTGATCGCCACCCTCGGCATGGCGGCGATGGCCAAGGGCCTTGGCTTCATGATCACGCAGGGCGTGGCCTTCGTCGGCCGCTGGCCGCGCGAGTTCACCGGGCTGGGGCGGGGCAGCCTGCTCGGCGTCTCCAACCTCATCTGGTGGATGGCGGGTATCGGCTTCCTGGCCTGGCTGCTGCTGAAATGGACGCGCACCGGCCTGCACATGGTGGCGACGGGCGAGGCCGATGAGGCCGCGCGGCTGGCCGGCATCCGCACCGGTCGGATGAAGCGGCTGGGTCTGGCGCTCGCCGGGCTGCTGGCAGGCGTCACGGCGGTGCTGCTGGCCGCCAGCCTTTCCTCCGCCACGCCGAACATGGCGGCGGATCATTTCCTCTACGCCATCGCCGCCGTGCTGCTCGGCATGACGATGATCGAGCCGGGGCGGCCGAACATCCCCGGCACCCTGCTGGCCGCGTTTATGCTCAAGGCGCTGGGCAATGGCCTGGTGCTGCTGGGCGCACCGTACTACGCGCAGGATATCGCGCTGGGCGCGATCATCATCGGCTCCGTCGCGCTCTCCGCCACGGTCATGCGGCGCGCTGCCTTCACCAAGAAGCTCAACTTCCGCACCGCCGGCTGACGCCGCCGCCTGCGCCATACCCGGGAGACACGAACGATGCTGAGACGGGATTTGCTGGGCGCCGCGGGCGCCGCCCTGACGCTGGCCGCGCTGCCCGCGGCGGCGCAGACGCCGTTCGAGCTTGCGGTGATCGGCTTCCAGATGTCTTCCGAGACACATGCGCGCGCCGCCAACGCGGCGGCCGCCGCGGCGAAGGAGAGGGGCTGGAACGCCACCCTGCTGAACTCCGAAGGTTCGCTGCCGAAGCACGCCGAGCAGTTCGCCGCGCTGATCCAGCGCAAGCCGGGCGCCATCGTCGTCTGCATGGGCAAGCCGACCGAGGCGGATGCGCAGTTCGAGGCCGCGGCGAAGGCCGGCATCCCCGTCATCACCATCATGTCCGGCTCAAGCCCGCATGCGCTGTTCGACATCGCGGTGAATGAGTACCAGGTGGGCGCGCAGGCGGCGCTGTGGCTGCTGGGGCGGATGAACTACCGTGGCGGCCTGCTGACCACGCGGTTCGAGGGCAACACCGCCACGCGCATCCGCGGCAAGGTGCTGGATGCCGTGCTGTCCGAGAACCAGGCCGTCACCGTCGTCGGCAGCCACGCCATGGCGCGGACGGCCAGCTGGCAGGATGACGTGCGTGCCGGCATGCAGGCGCTGCTGCTGCGCAATCGCGGGCGGTTCCAGGGGGTCTGGGCATCGTTCGACGGGCAGGCCTACGTGATCGATGACCTGCTGCAGGCGCAGGACTTCAAGAAGGGTCAGGTTCCCATCATCTCCGTCGATGGCGGCAAGGAAACCTACCGGCGCATCGCCGACCCGGATTCCACGCTGATGGCGACGGTGGCCGTGCCGTTCGAGGAGATGGGCCGCCGCGCCGCCGCCGCCGTCGAGGCCATCGTGCAGCGCAAGCAGCCTCGCGACAGCATTACCACTGGCCCCTATTTGCTGCTGGATGCCGAGCTAGTGGACCAGGGCAATGTGCAGCGCTTCCTGACGCCATGACCACGAAGCTGCTGTCGCTGCGGGGCATCCGCAAGGCCTACGGAGCCGTCGAAGCCGTGCGGGGTGTCGATCTCGACATCCAGGCCGGGGAGGTGCTGGCGCTCTGTGGCGACAACGGTGCGGGCAAGTCCAGCCTGGTGAAGATCATCGCGGGTGCGCAGCCGCCCAGCGGCGGCACCATGCAATGGCGGGGCAGGGAGGTCGCCTTCCACTCGCCGCAGGATGCGCTGCGGGAAGGCATCGCCACAATCTATCAGGACCTGGCGCTGGCACCGCGCCTCTCCATCGCGCAGAACGTGTTCCTGGGCAGCGAGCTGACGCGCGGCCCGCTGGGACTGCCCTTTCCGCAGTTGCTGGACAAGCGGCGCATGGTGGCGGAGGCGCGTGGCTACCTGCAGCGGCTGAACCTGCCGCAGGCGGATATGGGCGCGGCGGTGGAGCGGCTGTCCGGCGGCCAGCGGCAGGCGGTGGCCATCGCCCGCGCTCTGCGCTGGCAGGCCGAGCTGATCATCATGGACGAGCCGACGGCCGCGCTGGGCGTGCGGGAGACGGCGCAGGTTCTGTCCTTGATCCGTACCCTGCACGAGGAGGGGCGGACGGTGCTGCTGATCAGCCACAACATGGCCGATGTCTGCGCCGTCGCCACCCGGGTCGCGATCATGAAGGCAGGCAGCAAGGCAATCGACCGGCCCGTCGCCGGGCTGGACCCGGACCGGCTGGCCCATATGGTGATGACGGGCCAGGACATGCCGGCGGCGGCGTGAAGCAATGAGCCCGCCGCAGCATGATGCGGTGACGCATCATGCTGCGGTTGGTCTGGACCTCAGGCGGCCGGGCTTCGGCTCGCCAGGATCGCCTCGACAATGCGCTGGACGTCCAGCGCTTCCCGCAGGGTGGCAAGGCTGCTGGGCTCACCACGGGCCAGGGCCGCCAGCTTGTCCATCTGCCCGCGCAGTGTCAGCGGGCGCATCTTCTCATTCGGCAGGGCGTCGGCGGCGGTGTGCCAGCCGCCATCCGCGCCCAGTTGCTCGGCCAGCGACCAGTTGCGCAGGCGGATGGCGCCGCTCGCGGCGGTCAGGGTCCAGGCGTGGTCTTCCTCCTCGGCGATGCGGCCGACGCTGCCGCGCAGAGCGAGGGGAAGGCCACCAGTCCTCAGCTCGGCCGAGATGGCGGTCTCGGCCATGTCGCCGCCCGGGTAGGTGACGTCGGCCGAAAGAAGCTGCAGCGGGCCGAGCTGCCGGCGCGCCAGGAACAGGAAGTGGGAGACGACCTCCCGCGTGAAGCCGCCCTCGGCCCGGCGGGACAGCCAGGTGGCGGCATCGCTCTGCCAGCCGCGCGGCCAGCGGGCGAAATGGGTGCCGATCTCCAGCCGCTGCGGCGCGCCGATCTGCTCGCGCCAGGTATTCAGCTGGGCCACGGCGGGCGAGGATGCCATGGGGAAGTTGACGGCCGCGCGGGCACCCATGGCCTCGGCTTCCGCCACGAAGGCCTCGGCCTCGGCCAGGTCGGTGGCCAGGGGCTTCTCGAGGAACACGGCCTTGCCCGCCAGCAGGGCGGCACGGGCCAGCGGCACATGCGCGGCCGGCGGGGCGGCGATGTACAACACGTCGCAGGCCGCGATCACGTCCGCCGCGCTGCCGGACATGCGGAGCGCAGAGTCCACCGCCGCCAGCCGCGCAGCGGCGTCGGGCGAGGGGTCCCAGACCGCGGCGAGCCTGAAATCAGGGTGGGGCAGCGCCTGGGTGAGCAGCCTTTCCCCCATGATGCCAAATCCAACGATGCCGAGCGCGAGGGCCGTCATGGAAATCCTGTCCTGTCGATCAGCCGGCAATAAAGCATGCCGGTCGCCACAGGGCTGCCCCCCCCGGGGGTCGCGTTATCGCGGTCAGCGGATCTGCCGCTTCTCCAGCTTCCGGGCCAGGGTGCGGCGGTGCATGCCCAGGCGGCGCGCGGCTTCCGAGATGTTGAAGCCGGTCTCGGCCAGGGTCTGGTGGATCCGCTCCCACTCCAGCGTCTTGATGGAGGTCGCCTGGTGCGTCAGCGGCGTCTCGACATCGCCGGCCGCCTTGCTGAAGGCGGCTTCGATGTCATCGGTGTTGGATGGCTTGGCCAAGTAGTGGCAGGCGCCCAGCTTGATGGCCTCGACCGCCGTGGCGATGCTGGCGAAGCCGGTCAGCACGACGATCAGCATCTCCGGATCGTGCGCGTGGAGGGCCTGCACGCAGGTCAGGCCAGACGCGCCGCCCCCCAGCTTGAGGTCCACCACAGCGAATTGCGGCGAGCGGGTCTTGAGGATCTCGTGTGTCTCCTCAAGGCTGGCGGCCGCCAGGACGACGTAGCCACGCCGCTCGAACGAGCGGTGCAGCGTCTTGGAGAATGCGGCATCGTCCTCGACGATCAGCAGCAGGCGCTCAGCTGACATGGGTGGAGGCCTTCTGGATGAGGAGGGCGGAAAGCGGCAGGCGCAGCGTGACGGTCGCGCCGCCATCCGGCCGGTTGCGGGCGGTGACGCCGCCGCCCAGCTTGCGCAGCACGTTGACCACCAGGAACAGCCCCAGCCCGCCCCCTTGCTTGCCCTTGCTGGATTGGTAGGGCTTGCCGAGTTGCGCCAGCATGTCCGGCACGAAGCCGGGGCCGTCGTCGCTGACCGTCAGGACCAAATCCTCCGCATCGCGCACGGCGGTCATGCGGATATGGCTGGGGGAGGCTTCGTAGGCATTGTCCAGCACGTTGGCGATGACCTGCTTCAGTGCCGGGTCGGCCACGATGGAGACATCCTCGCCGAAGCTGCTGTCATAGGTCAGGCGGGCTGCGGGGCGGCTGAGGCGCCAGTGGCCGATGAGGTCTTCCATGAAGGCGTAGAGGGTGGTGACGGCGGGTGCCTCGCCGCGCGCCTCGCCCGCCGAGAGCAGGATGCCGGTCAGGATGGCCTTGCAGCGGCGGATGGCAGCCTGCATGTCCTCCACATCCTGGGCGACGTCAGGGATGGCCTGCAAGGCCGGGACGCGCTGCCAGTCGCCCAGGATGACCGAGACCGTCGAGAGCGGGGTGCCCAGCTCATGCGCCGCGCCGGAGGCCAACAGGCCCATGCGGACGATGTGGTCTTCCTCCGCCGCCTGCTGGCGCATGGCGGCCAGATTGGCATCCTGCGCGCGCAGATTGCCGCTGATGCGCGTAACGAACACCACCAGCAGCGCCGCCACCAGCACGAAGCAGACGACGATGCCCTGCAGGTGCAGCCGGAACAGGTCGCCGCTCAGATGGTCCGGCAGTTCCAGCGGCTGGTAAGTGAGGGTCAGTCCAAGGCAGCAGGCGCTGGTGATGGCGGCCATGCCCCAGGCCCAGCGGACCTCCAGCAGGATGGCTGCGAGCGTCACCTGCAACAGGTATAGCGAGATGAAGGGATTGGTGGCGCCGCCGCTGAGATAGAGCTGGGCCGTCAGCGCGGCGACATCGAAGGCCAGGGCCACGAACAGCCCCGCATTGCCGACGGAGCCCCGGAACCGCAGGCGAAGCAGGCTGAGGATGTTCAGCAGCACCAGCGTGGCCAGCACCAGCGCCATCAATTGCAGCGGCAGCCGGATGCCGAAACCGAACTCCACCACCCCGATCGTCACCACCTGACCGATTACCGCGATCCAGCGCAGCTGGATCAGCTGCAGCATGTTCTGGCTGCCGGCGGCATCGCCGGAGGGTGCCATCGGCACGCTGGTGGCTTGGGACGGCATTCCGGATCCTCCAATCAGCGGCCCGGCGCGCTGCACCCGGGATCTTGGTAGCCCGGCGTCCATCATTCAGGGCAAGCGGTCCCGGCTCACCTTCAGCGGCGGCGCGCCTTGCGTCCCCGCCATTCCTCTCGCGCCACATAGGCGGCGCCGCCGGCCACCATCAAGGCCAGGACATACCATGTGATGATGTAGACCAAGTGATTGTTCGGAAACGCCACCACCGTCAAGCCACCCACCGGCAGGCCGCCTGGGTTGGGCGCCGCGTCCGCGTCGATGAAGTAGGGCGCGACGCTGCCTAATTGCTGGGCCGCGGCGATGGCTGCCACGTCGCGTGAATACCAACGGTTGCCGGCGGGGTCATTGCTGCGGAGAAAGGCGCCGCCTGGCTCGGTCAGGCGCAGCAGGCCGGAGATGGTGGTCTGGCCAGGTTGCTCGGCGGCGGCGCGGCTGGCGCGATCCCGCTGCTCGGCGGGGACGAAGCCGCGATTGACCAGGATGGTGGCGTCCTGCGCCGTCCGCAGTGGTGTCAGGACCCAGAAGCCAGGGCCCAGCCGCGTGGTGGCCTGGACCAGGACTTCGCGGTCATAGAGGAAGGTGCCGGCCGCCTGGACGTGGCTGTATTCATCCGCGGCGGCGGTGATGCCGGCCCAGGCGGACGGGGGCGGGGCCTGGACGGCGGGGGCGTGGACCCGACTCTCGACGCGGGCGATCAGGTCCAGCTTCCAGGCCCGGCGCTCGACCTGCCAGGTGCCCAGCGCCACCAGCCCGATGAAGGCCAGCAGCGCCAGGATGCCCAGGACCAGCAGCTTGAGGGGCGAGCTGGGCCGGAAGTCTTCCCCGGCCCGGGCTTCGTCAGGCCGGGGCATCGCCATGCCTCAGGGCATGTTCCGCATGTCATGCGGCGTCATGGGCATCATGTTGGTGTTCAGGTGGTACATGACCCAGAGCGAGCCGCTCAGGGTGATCACCACGAAGACGACGGTGAAGATCAGCGCCAGCATGGTCCAGCCGCCTTCCGCCTTCGTGTTCATGTGCAGGAAGTACACCATGTGCACGACGATCTGGATGGCGCCGAAGACCATGACGGCCATGGCGGTCGCCCGCGGCGTGGCGAGCACGTCGCCCATCACCAGCCAAAAGGGAATGGCGGTGAGGATGACCGATAATACGAAGCCGGTCACGTAGCTCTTCATGGTGCCGTGCGCACCTTCATGCGCGTGGGCGTGATCGTCGTGGCCGTGGCGGGCCGTTGCCGGTTCCGTGCTCACTGGAGGACCCCCATCAGGTAAACGAAGGAGAAGACGCCGATCCAGATGACGTCCAGGAAGTGCCAGAACATGCTCAGGCACATCAGGCGGCGGCGGTTCTCGGCGCCCAGGCCACGCCGGCGGACCTGCACCATCAGCGTGATCAGCCAGATGATGCCGACGGTGACGTGCAGGCCGTGCGTGCCCACCAGCGCGAAGAACGAGGAGAGGAACGCACTGCGCTGCGGCGTGGCGCCCAGATGGATGAGGTGGCTGAACTCGTACAGCTCGATGCCGATGAAGGCGGCGCCGAACAGGCCGGTGATCCCCAGCCAGAGCAGGACCGAGGATTGCTTGCCCTTCTCCATCGCCAGCATGGCGAAGCCATAGGTGATGGAGGAGAACAGCAGCATGGCGGTATTGATGGCCACCAGAGGCAGGTCGAACAGATCGGCCGGCGTGGGGCCGGCGGCGAAGTTCCGCCCCAGCACGCCATAGGTCGCGAACAGCACGGCGAAGATGAGGCAGTCGCTCATCAGGTACACCCAGAAGCCCAGCGCGGTGCTGTCCCCCGAATGCACGTGCTCATGCCCGTCCGTCACGTAGAAGACGGGCTTCTCCCCCCGCGGGGCGTCATGGGCCGCTTGCATTGCCATCGCCTTATTCACCCGCCAGCTGGCGGGTCCGGCCGCCTTCGGTCTGCGCCACCTCTGCGGCCGGGATGTAGAAGTCGCGGTTGTAGTTGAAGGTATGGACGATGGTGGCAAGGATGGTCATCGCGAACGTCGCCGCCGCCAGCCACCAGATGTGCCAGATCATCGCGAAGCCGAAGGCGACGCACAGCGCCGAGAGGATGGCGCCCGCGCCCGTGGCCTTGGGCATGTGGATGGGGTGGAAGCCCTGCACCGGCCGCTCATGCCCACGCTTCTTCATGTCCCACCACGCATCATGGTCATGGACCACCGGCGTGAAGGCGAAGTTGTAGGCAGGTGCGGGGGAGGAGGTGGACCATTCCAGCGTACGGCCATCCCACGGGTCGCCCGTCAGGTCGCGCAGCTGCTCCCGCCGCATGAAGCTGACCACAAGCTGGACGATAAAGAACAGGATGCCGAAGGCGATCAGCACCGCGCCAAAGGCGGCGATGACGAACCAGATCTGCAGCGAGGGGTCCTCAAAGCGGCTCAGCCGGCGTGTCACGCCCATCAGGCCCAGGATGTAGAGCGGCATGAACGCCACCCAGAAGCCGACCAGCCAGAACCAGAAGGACATTTTGCCCCAGAACGGGTCCAGCTTGAAGCCGAAGGCCTTGGGGAACCAGTAGACGATGCCGGCGAACATGCCGAACACCACGCCGCCGATGATGACGTTGTGGAAGTGGGCGATGAGGAACAGCGTGTTGTGGAACTGGAAGTCGGCCGGGGGCACCGCCAGCATGACGCCGGTCATGCCGCCGACGACGAAGGTCAGCATGAAGCCGATCGTCCACAGCATCGGCACTTCGAACCGGATGCGGCCGCGGTACATGGTGAACAGCCAGTTGAAGATTTTGGCACCCGTCGGAATCGAGATGATCATCGTCGTGATGCCGAAGAAGGCGTTCACGCTGGCGCCCGAGCCCATGGTGAAGAAGTGGTGCAGCCAGACGATGTAGGACAGGATGGTGATGACGACCGTGGCGTAGACCATGGAGGTGTAGCCGAACAGCCGCTTGCGGCAGAACGTGGCCACGACTTCCGAGAACACGCCGAAGGCGGGCAGGATCAGGATGTAGACTTCCGGGTGGCCCCAGATCCAGATCAGGTTCACGTACATCATGGGGTTGCCGCCCAATTCGTTCGTGAAGAAATTGGTGCCCACGTAACGGTCGAGCGTCAGCAGCGCCAGCACGCCGGTCAGCACCGGGAAGGAGGCGACGATCAGCGCGTTGGTGCACAGCGCAGTCCAGGTGAAGACCGGCATCTTCATCAGCGTCATGCCCGGCGCACGCATCTTCACGATGGTCGCCAGCAGATTGACGCCGGATAGCAATGTGCCGACGCCTGCGACCTGCAATGCCCAGATATAGTAGTCGACGCCGACCCCCGGGCTGAACTGCGAGCCCGACAGCGGGGCATAGGCCAGCCAGCCGGTCTGCGCGAACTCACCCACGAACAGCGACATCATGACCAGCACGGCACCGCCGGTGGTCATCCAGAAGCTGAAATTGTTCAGGAAGGGGAAGGCCACGTCCCGCGCGCCGATCTGCAGCGGCACCACCAGGTTCATCAGCCCGGTGACCAGCGGCATCGCCACGAAGAAGATCATGATCACGCCATGGGCGGTGAAGATCTGGTCGTAGTGGTGCGGTGGCAGGTAGCCGTCGGAGCCGTTGAAGGCGATGGCCTGCTGCAGGCGCATCATGATGGCGTCGGAGAACCCGCGCAGCAGCATGATAAGCGCCAGGATAATGTACATGATGCCGATGCGCTTGTGGTCCACGCTGGTGATCCACTCACGCCACAGGTAGCCCCACAGCTTGAAGTAGGTCAGCGCGGCCATCACCGCCAGGCCGCCCAGGGCGACGGCGGCGAAGGTGGCAACCAGGATCGGCTCATGCAGCGGCAGCGCACCCAGGGTGAGGCGGCCGAACAGGAACGAAGTCTGCTCCGGGTCGAGGGTCATGGGTTTACTCTGCCATTCCAGGGGCCAGGGGCCACCGTGACGGAACAATGCCCCCCGGCTGGCAGCCGGGAGGCGAAGATCGGGCGAAGGGTCATTCAGTTGACCTGCTGGGTCGGCTGGGCCGCCGCGGTCTGCCGCATGCCGTAGGGGTCGGACGTGGTGCAGATGGCCAGGACATAGGTCTGCGCCGGGCCGCGCCCACGCTCACCATTATCCCGTCCCTCGCGGACGGCCACGTTGTAGGTGCCGGCATGGCCCATGCTGCCGCGCGCATCGACGCGCATCATCTCATCCGCGCACATCTTGGTGCTGTCGACGCAGCGGTTGAGGATGGCGTGAAACAGGTCCGGCGCCACGGTTGCGTAACGGCGCACCGCTTCCCGGGCCGTCGGGCGTTCCAGCTCGGTATATTCCGGGCGGCCCAGGGTGTTGCCGGAAGCGCGGGCCTGCTCGACCCATTGCTCGAACTCGGTCTCGCTCACGCCATGGAACTTGAAGCGCATGTCGGAGAAGCCGGCGCCGCTGTAGTTGGCGGAGAGGCCGTCATAGACGCCGGCATGGTTGATGACCGCGTGCAGCTTGGTCTGCATTCCCGGCATCGCGTAGATCTGGCCGGCCAGGGCAGGGATGGAGAGCGAATTCATCACGCTGGAGGAGGTGATGTGGAAGGTGATGGGCCGGTCCACCGGCGCCGCCAGCTCATTGACCGTGGCGATGCCCTGCTCCGGATAGATGAACAGCCACTTCCAATCCAGCGCAACGACCTCGACCACCAAAGGCTGCGTGCCTTCCGGGACGCTGCGGCTGGCGTCGATCCGCTCCAGCGGCCGATAGGGGTCGAGCAAATGGGTGCTGACCCAGGTCATCGCGCCCAGCACGATGACGATGGCCAGCGGCGCGGCCCAGATGACCACTTCCAGGCGGGTGGAGTGGTGCCAGTCGGGGTCGTAGGTCGCCTTGGTGTTCGACTGGCGGTAGCGCCAGGCGAAGAACACGGTCAGCGCCATGACGGGCAGGATGATCACCAGCATCAGCAGGGTAGAGGCGACGATCAGGTCGCGCTGCTGCAGCGCCACGTCTCCCGACGGGCTCATGACCACCAGCTTGCAGCCGGAGAGGAGGATCGCCAGCGGGGCCAGGGCTAGCAGGCGGAGAATTTTACGGGGCATTGCCTATCGCTCATGAAACCATGCTGCGGTGCACGCTCTATTAGAGCCAGGGTGCCGGGGTAGGGATTGGACGTTTTGTCCTATGGACCGTATCGCGGCGGTTATGCGTTAAGCACGTAGATAGGGGCTCTTTTGTTGATGGAAGGGCTCGGGAAGCACGATACCATCCATTCGCCGGCACGCTGTCGATGGTGCGTGTAGCTAAGATATTGGGGGTAACGTGATCTCTGCCAGTCATGAGCAAGGAGTGCCGAATTCGGCCTCGCTCGAACGGGACGCCCGCCTCGCTCACGCCGACGGCCATGAAGTGGACCCGGGCGAGATCGCCCTTGGCGTGGTCATCGGCCGGACGTCGGAGTTCTTTGACTTCTTCGTCTACGCCATAGGCTCGGTGCTGGTGTTTCCGCACCTGTTTTTCCCGGACTACGATCCGTTTACAGGAACGCTGTACTCCTTCGCCATCTTTTCGCTGGCCTTCGTGGCGCGACCGGTGGGGTCGTTCATCTTCACCGCGATCGACCGTCGCTATGGCCGTGGCACCAAGCTGACCATCGCGCTGTTCCTGCTGGGTGGCTCCACCTGCGCGATCAGCTTCCTGCCGGGCTACACGCGCATCGGCGCCGAAGCCGTTGTTCTTCTGGCTCTTTTCCGCATCGGCCAGGGCGTGGCTCTGGGTGGCGCGTGGGACGGCCTGGCCTCGCTGCTGGCATTGAACGCGCCGGAGCGGAAGCGTGGCTGGTACGCCATGATGCCGCAGTTGGGCGCGCCGCTGGGATTTCTGCTGGCAGGCGGCCTGTTCGCCTTCCTGATCAACAGCTTGCCGCCCGGGGACTTCCTGGAGTGGGGCTGGCGCTACCCGTTCTTCGTGGCCTTCGCGCTGAACGTCGTAGCGCTGTTCGCCCGGCTGCGGCTGGTGGCGACGCGCGAATTCGCCAACATGCTGAACAAGCATGAGCTGGAGCCGGTTAAGATCTCCGAGCTGGTGCGGAACGATGGGCTGAGCATTGTCATCGGCGCCTTCGTGCCGCTGGCTTGCTTCGCGCTGTTCCATCTGGTCACCGTGTTCCCGCTGGCCTGGATCAGCCTGAATTCCGATCGCTCCCCGGCGAATATCCTGACCACCCAGATGCTGGGTGCCGTGGTGGCGCTGGGGACGGTGGTGCTGTCCGGAATCATTGCCGACCGCATCGGCCGTCGGCGCCTGCTGGCCATCGGCGCGGGGTTGATCGCGGTGTTCAGCTTCGCCGCGCCGTTGCTGCTGGCGGCGGGCCGGACGGGCGAGACGGTGTTCCTGCTGTTGGGCTTCGCGTTGCTGGGGCTGTCCTTCGGCCAGGCCAGCGGTGCCGTGGCGTCCCGCTTCGCCAGCCGGTTCCGCTATACCGGCTCGGCCCTGACGTCGGATATCGCCTGGCTGGTGGGCGCGGGCTTCGCCCCGCTGGTGGTGCTGGCGCTGTCGTCCTGGTGGGGTATCGGCGCCATTGGTGGTTACCTGCTCTCCGGCGCCATCTGCACGCTGCTGGCGCTGACCAGTAATCGCCAGCTGGAAATGCGGGATACCTGACTATTCCCAACAGGCCCCGGCCAGCCGGCCGGGGCCTGTTGGATGCATCCAGCTTTGGCTGGTGCGTTGCCATCCCCGCCATGGCATGACATCTGGATGGCCACGGATACCAGTCCCCATGGCCAAGGCGTAGCGCGATGCTCCAGACCGTCATTGATGATCTCCTGCAACGGCAGGAGGCGATTCGCGCGCGTCTGGACCAGTTTCTCCGGCTTCCCAGCGTCAGCGCCGATCCCGCCTTCGCCGATGGCATGCGGGCGGCCCGCGAGTTCCTGTTGCAGTGGCTGCGCGAGATGGGGCTGGATGACGCCCGTCTGCTGGATGGCGGCGGCCAGCCGGCGGTTTTCGCCTCCTGGAACGGCGCCCCGGGGCGGGCCACCCTCTTGATCTACGGCCATTACGACGTGCAGCCCCCGGCGCCGCTGGAGCAGTGGCGGACGCCGCCTTTCGAGCCGACGGTCCAGGGCGACCGGCTCTACGCACGCGGCGCTTCCGACGTGAAGGGCTCGACCACCATTGCGCTGGAGACTGTGGCGGCGTTCCTGCGCCAGCCCGGCGGCTGCCCGGTCAACATCAAGCTGTTCATCGAGGGGGAGGAGGAGGTCGGAAGCCCCAGCCTCGCCGCCATCGTCGAGCAGCACCGGGACTTGCTGGCAGCTGATGCGATGATCTCCGCCGATGGCGGCCGGGCCAGCGAGACGATCGCGACCATCAATGTCGGCGCCCGCGGCATGACGGGGTTTGAGGTCGCCCTGACGACGGCCGACAAGGAAGTCCATTCCGGCCGCTATGGCGGCACCATCCGCAATGCGGTGCATGAGATGGCGCGGCTGGTGGCCAGCCTGCATGACGCGGATGGCCGGATCGCCGTACCCGGCTTCCTGGAGGCCGTGCCGCCGCTGACGGCGGCACAGCGGGCGGAGACGGCGGCCTTTGGCGCGGACGAGGTGGCGTTCTGCGCCGATGTCGGCGCCACCCCCTTCGGCGAGCCGGGCTACACGATGCGGGAACGGGTGACGCTGCGCCCGGCCCTCGACGTGAACGGCCTGTGGGGCGGCTATACCGGCGCCGGCGCCAAGACCATCATTCCCAACGAGGCCTTCGCCAAGGTCAGCATCCGGCTGGTGCCGGGCCAGGACCCGGCACAGGCGCGGCAGGCGGTGTGCGACCATTTGGAGGCCCGGTGTCCTCCCGGCTGCCGGCTGGAATTCCGCTTCGGCCGCGATGGCTCCCCGGCTTCCAGCCTGCCGCCGGAGCATCCGTTGTTCCGCGCCGGCTCGGCGGTGTGGCTGGCTTTGTCCGGGCAGCAGCCGGTACCGGTGCGGCTTGGGGCAACCGTACCGATCACGGCGGTGTTCAAGGCCATGCTGGGGATCGACACGCTGATGTTCGGCTTCAACCTGCCGGATGAGGACGTTCATGCCCCCAACGAGTTCTTTCACCTGGACAGCATTCCACTGGGCCTGCGGGGCTGGGCCATGCTGCTGGCGGAGTTGGGTCAGCTCCGCCCGGCGGATTTCGACGAATACCGGCTCCGGCCGGGCATGGCCTGAGACCTTCCTGGCCCTGTGGGGCTTGTCCATGATGCCAGGGGTGGGCCACCCTCGCTCCTCGCCTCCAGCCGGTGCCTGATATGAATTTTGCTTCGCTCTACCGCCATGGTTTCGCCCGCATCGCCGCCGCGACGACGCTGTGCACCCTGGCAGACCCACAAGCCAACGCCGCCGCATTGCTGGCCGCTGCCCGGGAATGCCATGAGCGTGGCGCCGCCGTGGTCGTGTTCCCGGAACTGGCACTCTCCGGCTACGCCATCGATGACCTGCTGCTGCAGGATACGCTGCTGGATGCGGTGGAGGCCGCGATCCAGCATCTGATGCAGGAATCGGCGGCGATGCGGCCGCTGCTGCTGATCGGCGCGCCGGTGCGGCATGCCGGGCGGGTCTACAACACCGCGCTGGCCATCCAGGGCGGCAAGCTGCTCGGCGTCGTGCCGAAGAGCCACCTGCCGAATTACCGCGAGTTCTACGAGCGCCGCCACTTTGCCTCCGGCCACGGCACGGAAGGCGGGCGTATTCGGCTGGCGGGCAGGGAGGCGCCTTTCGGCCCGGACCTGTTGTTCGCGGCGGAGGATGTGGCCGGCCTCGTCGTGCACGTGGAGATCTGCGAGGACGTCTGGGTGCCGTTGCCTCCCAGCGGGCAGGGGGCGCTGGCGGGCGCCACGGTGCTGACCAACCTCTCGGCCAGCAACATCACCGTCGGCAAGGCGGATACGCGCCGGCTGCTGGCGCAGTCCCAGTCCGCGCGTTGCTTGGCGGCCTATGTCTACGCCGCGGCCGGGGCGGGCGAGTCCACCACCGACCTGGCCTGGGACGGGCAGGTCTCCATCTTCGAGAACGGGGCCATCCTGGCAGAGAGCGAGCGCTTCCCCCGCACCGGCCAGCTTGTCGTGGCCGATGTGGACTTGGACCTGCTGCGGCAGGAACGCGCCCGCCAGGGCACCTTCGATGACAACCGCCGCCGGCATGGCGCCGAGTTCCGCACCGTCTCCTTCCTGCTGAACCCGCCCGAGGGCGATATAGGGTTCGAGCGGGTGGTGGAGCGCTTCCCCTTCGTGCCCGCCAATGCCGAGCGCCTGCACCAGGATTGCTACGAGGCCTACAACATTCAGGTCTCCGGGCTGGTGCAGCGGCTGTCCGCCACCAGCGGCAAGCTGGTCATCGGCGTCTCCGGCGGCCTGGATTCCACCCAGGCGCTGCTGGTGGCCGCAAAGGCGATGGATGTGCTGGGACGGCCGCGGACGGATATCCTGGCCTTCACCATGCCGGGCTTCGGCACCAGCGCCGGCACGCGAACAAACGCCCATAAGTTGATGGAATCCATCGGCGTTACAGCGCGGGAACTGGATATCCGCCCGGCCGCGCGGCAGATGCTCAGCGACCTCGGCCATCCCTTCGGGCGCGGCGAGCCGGTCTATGACGTGACGTTCGAGAATGTGCAGGCCGGCCTGCGCACCGACTACCTGTTCCGCGCCGCCAACCACCATGGCGGCATGGTGCTGGGCACGGGCGACCTGTCGGAGCTGGCTTTGGGGTGGTGCACCTATGGCGTGGGCGACCAGATGTCCCACTACAACGTCAATGGCGGCGTGCCGAAGACGCTGATCCAGCACCTGATCCGCTGGACCATCGCGTCCGGCCAGTTCGACGAAGAGGTGGGGGTGACGCTGCGCTCCATCCTGGACACCGAGATCTCGCCCGAGTTGATCCCGGCGGAGAACGGCCAGCCGATCCAGAGCACGGAGGCCAAGATCGGCCCCTATGCGCTGCAGGACTTCAACCTGTTCTACACGCTGCGCTACGGCTTCCGCCCTTCCAAGATCGCCTTCCTCTCCTGGCGGGCCTGGAGCGATGCCGGGCGCGGTTCCTGGCCGCCGAACTACCCGGTCGAGGCCCGGCCGGAATACGAGCTGCGGGTGATCCGGCACTGGCTTGAGGTGTTCCTGGGGCGCTTCTTCGGCTTCGCGCAGTTCAAGCGCTCGGCCATGCCGAACGGGCCCAAGGTGGTGGCGGGCGGTTCGCTCTCGCCGCGTGGCGACTGGCGCGCGCCTTCCGACAGCAAGGCGACGGCCTGGCTGGAGGAACTGCGGCAGAACGTTCCCGCGGAGTGAGAGGCCGCTTCCAGGCCTGACTGGCCTGGAAGCGGGGTTCGCCCAGTGTCAGGGCAAGGGGCGGATATCCTGCGCCCTGGTGTACTCGTCGGCGCGGGCATCGATGGTCAGGCCGCGCCGCATGGCCCAGGCATTCTTCTGGATGTGGAGCGGGATCAGCCCCTGGTCCTCCATGGCGAGGCGGGTGGCATCCTGCAGCAGGCGCTCCCGCGCGCCGTCATCCAGCGTCCGCAGCGCTTCGGTCAGCTTGGCGTCGAAGGCCGCGTTGGAATAGCGGCCGCGGTTGGAGGCGCCGGTGCCGGTATCGCGATTCACGGTGCCCAGCAGCGCGCGCAGCATGGTGGAGGCCTCGCCCGAGGTCGCGGCCAGGCCCATCAGGTGGGCGCTGGTCTCGCCACGGCCGGCGCGGGCGATGAAGGTGGTGAAGGGCTGCGCCTCCACCTGGGTCCGCACGCCGATGCGCGTCCACATCTGGCCGACGGCCTGGATGATGCGGGCGTCGTTCATGTAGCGGTCGTTCGGGCCATGGAGCGTGATGCGGAAGCCGTTCGGGTAGCCGGCTTCGGCCAGCAGGCGCTTGGCGGTATTGGCGTCTGCCGGGGGTGCGGGAATGCCGGCGACATAGCCGAACGTGCCGGCCGCCATGATCTGGCCGGTGGGAACGGTCGCATCCTCCATCACCCGGGCGGAGATGGCCTGCCGGTCGATGGCGAAGGAGAGCGCCCGGCGGACGCGCGGGTCGTGCAGCGGGTTGCGGTCCAGCTTCTCGCCGTTCGGACCGGTGACGAAGGGCGTGCCGTCTTCCCGCGTCTGGTCCAGCGCCAGGTAGATCAGCCGCAGGCCGACCGTCTCCTGCACCGAGAAGCGCTGGTCCTGCCGCAGGCGGGCGAGGTCGCTGGTCGGCACCTGGTCGATCAGGTCGACGTCACCGGCCAGCAGGGCGGAGGTGCGCGGGGCGTCGCCGGTCAGCATGCGGTACTGGACGCGCTGCCAGTGCGGCTTTTCGCCCCAGTAGTCGTCGTTTTGCTCCAGCACCACGCGGTCGCCGCTGCGGTAGGAGACGAAGCGGAAGGGACCGGTGCCGATGGCGGCGCGGCCGGTGTTGAAGTCTTCCGTCGTCACGTTCTGGCTGGATTCTCGGTCCAGCATCATCACGCCGATCAGGTCGTTCGGCAGCAGCGGGTAGGGGCCTTCGGTGCGGAAACGAATCGTCAGTGGGTCGACGATCTCGACACTTTTGATCGCCCGGACGAACTGCGCGAAGGACGAAGGCGAGTTCGGGACGTTGGGCACGCGTTCCAGCGTGAAGGCGACATCCTCGGCGGTGAAGCTGTTGCCGTTATGGAAGCGCACATTGGGGCGCAGCTTGAATTCCCAGGTGGATTCATCGACGGCGCGCCAGGATTCCGCGAGGCCGGGCAGCAGGCGGGAGCGTGCGTCGGTGGCCACCAGCGTATTGAAGATCATGCCGGCGACGGCGGAGTTCGGCGTCAGGTTGTGGTAGTGCGGATCCATCGACGTGATCTGCGACCCCACGGCCACATTCAGTTCCTGGGCACGCGGCGCGGTCGTGGCGGCGGCCATCAAGGCGATGGCGGCCGCCCCGGCGCGGAGCACCGCGCGGGGGGACATACGAATCATCGGGGAAGTTTCCTTCGTCTCGGCGATGCGGGCGTCAGCGACGCTTGGCACGCAGGGGCGGGGGCAGCACGTCGTCCGGGATGGGGCAGGCATAGGGCTTGCCGCCGGTGCGCTGCTTCAGCTCGGCCTTGGCGCGGGCCAGCAGCTCGGGGTCCTGGAACACGTCCAGCGCCGTCGCGGCCATGGCCTTGGCCGCCTGGATCATGCCCTTGTGGGCCGAGGGGCTCTTGCCCTGGGCGACGGCCTGCCAGGTGTGGAAGGGGGTGCCGACGGCCCAGGTCGGGCCCCAGCACTGCACGGTGGGCACCAGCTGGCTGACATCGCCAACATCGGTGGAGCCGTTGCCGGGGCGGGACTGGCCGTCGAAATGCAGCACGCCTTCATGCAGTGGCTGCGCGCCGACGTCCTCCGGCGCACCGGCGGAGTTGATGCTGTCCGCGATGTCTTCCTCGCTCAGCGAGCGGCGGATATCCGCCGCGAAGGCGCGGTCGGCGGCATCGAAGGCGGGGGCGCCGATGGCGGAGAGGTTCTCGAACATCCGCATTTCCAGGGCGGTGTTCGGAATGGTGTCCGAACACGCCTTGTCGATCTCCATCTCCATGCGCGTGCCGGTCATGATGGCGGCGCCTTCGGCGCAGGCCTTCACGCGTTCCATCAGCGCCTGGGCTTCCTTCACGCGCGGGCCGCGGATCAGGTAGAGCACCTCCGCATCCGCCTGCACGACGTTGGGGGAGTTGCCGCCGCTGTTGGTGATGGCGGAATGCACGCGACAATCGAGCGGCATGTGCTCCCGCAGGTAGTTCACGCCGACACTCATCAGCTCCACCGCATCGAGGGCGGAGCGGCCCAGCCAGGGGGAGCCCGCGGCGTGCGAAGCGCGGCCCTTGAAGCGGAAATAGACCTGGAAGTTAGCGAGGGAGCGGGAGGACATGACGCCGCTGACCACCCCGGGGTGCCAGGAGACGGCGGCATCCAGGTCGCTGAAGGCGCCGGCACGGGCCATGAAGGTCTTGCCCGAGCCGCCTTCCTCGCCCGGGCAGCCATAGTAGCGCACGGTGCCGGGCAGGCCGTTCTTCGCCAGCATGTCCCGTGCGGAGACGGCGGCCAGCATGGCGCCGGCGCCCAACAGGTTATGGCCGCAGCCATGGCCGGTGGCACCCGGGGTGATCGGGCTGGGCTCGGCCACGCCGGCTTCCTGGCTCAAACCGGCCAGGGCATCGAACTCGCCCAGGAAGCCCAGCACCGGGCCGCCGGCGCCGGCTTCCGCCATGAAGGCGGTGGGAATGCCGCCGACATTGCGGGTGACGCGGAAACCCTCCGCCTCCAGCGCCGTGATCTGCTCCTCGATCGACTTGTACTCGTCGAAGCGGAGCTCGGCGTGGTCCCAGATCCGGTCCGCGACGGCGGTGTAGACGGGGCTCTTGGCCTCAAGCTCGGCGGACAGGCTGGCGAGGGGGATGGGTTCGTTGCGCATAGGTCCTCCTGCATCCGCCCAATGGTCGCGCCCCGGGAGGAGCGCGGCAGGTGGCGGGCATCGGAGGTTCCTAGGCTCGGCACCTGGGCGGGGCAACCCAAAGGGCCAAAAGTTCCCCAGGTGAAACACACACCCCGGATGAGGCGCGTGGTTCAGGGTACGTAGTAGGATTGGCCGAAGGGCGATTGCGGGGTGACGAGGCCGCCGCCATCGAAAGCACGATCCGCCGGGTTCAGCGAGGGCGCGGCATAGGCGGCGCTGACAGGGGTGGCGGCGTATTCGGTGCCGATGCGCGGCGCGATGGCGGCCACGTAATTCTCCGTCTCGTCCGGCAGGATCTTGGCGCCGGCCAGGTACAGCGCCACACGGTCCGGCCCCGCATTATAGGCGGCCAGGAAGTAGGGCGAGCCGAAGCGGTCGTACATGTCCTTCAGATAGGCGGTGCCGGCGAAGATGTTGTCGCGCGGCTCGTAGGGGTCGCTGCCGAGGCCGAGGCGGGCGCGCAGGCGGTCGTAAGTGGCGGGCATGACCTGCATCAGCCCCATGGCGCCGGCACCCGAGGTGATCAGCGAGCCGTCACCGGCATAAAGCCGCCCACCGGATTCCTGGCGCATCACCTCGCGGATCCACACTTCCGGCACGCCGAAGCGTGTGGCGGCCTCGGCGATGTACGGGCCCCATGGGTCACCGGGCAGGCCGGGCATGGGATAGAGGCGGGGGGTGGCCTGGGCGCGGTAGGCGCTGGCCTCGGCGCGGGAGGCGTTCAGGTCGTAACCGTAATCGCCGCTGCCGCCATAGCCACGCTGGCCGTCCCAGGACTGGGCGGGCGGCAGGGCGCAGCCAGTCAGCGATGCCGCCAGGAGGCCGAGGGGCGCCAGGTGTCTGAGTCTCATCCGGGCCTTCTCCTTCCCTGGTTCGTCGGCGTTGGGCGCCGAGATGTCCGCCTTGCGGCGCTGCATCGCCATCAGCATTCGGTAACGTTGACCGCGAGGCCGCCCAGCGACGTTTCCTTATATTTGGACTGCATGTCGATGCCAGTCTGCCGCATGGTGCGGATGACGTCGTCCAGCGACACGTGGTGGGCACCATCGCCGCGCAGCGCCAGCCGCGCGGCGATGATGGCCTTGTTCGCACCCAGGGCGTTGCGCTCGATACAGGGGATCTGCACGAGGCCGCCGATCGGGTCGCAGGTCAGGCCGAGATTGTGCTCCATGCCGATCTCGGCGGCGTTCTCGACCTGCGGCGGCGTGCCGCCCATCGCCGCCGCGAGGCCAGCCGCCGCCATGGAGCAGGCAACGCCGACCTCGCCCTGGCAGCCGACCTCGGCGCCGGAGATGGAGGCATTGCGCTTGTACAGGACGCCGATGGCGGCGGCGGTCAACAGCAGGTCGAACACGCCCTGCTCGGTCGCGCCGGGGACGAAGCGCTCATAGTAATGCATCACGGCGGGGACAATGCCGGCGGCGCCGTTGGTCGGGGCGGTGACGACGCGGCCGCCGGCGGCATTCTCCTCGTTCACCGCGATGGCGAACAGGCTGACCCAGTCGGAGACGGCCATGGGGTCGGCTTCCCGTGGTCGGGCCACCAGGTCGCGGTGCAGGCTGGCGGCACGGCGGCGCAGATGGGTGCGGCCGGGCAGGTGGCCTTCACCGCGCATGCCGCGCTCGATACAGTCGCGCATGGTGTCGCGGATATGGCGCAGGCCGGCCTCGACCTCCTGGGCCCCACGGCCGCGCTCCAGCTCATTCGCCATCATCATGGCGCCGATGCCGAGGCCGCTGCGCTCAGCCATCGACAGCATCTCCCGCCCCGAGCCGAACGAGTAGGGAACCGTGATGGCGGAGGGTGCCACCACCTGTTGCTGGAGTTCCTGCTCCGTCGCGACAAAGCCGCCGCCGATCGAGTAGCAGGTGAGGCTGCTGAGGGTGATGCCATCCGCCGCGAAGGCGGTGAAGCGCATGCCGTTGGTGTGGCCGGGCAGGCTGTCCCGCCGGTGCATCAGCAGATCCTCCGCCTCCGCGAAGGGCACCAGGTGGCGTCCGCCGAGGCGGATCTGGGCATCCTGCCGGATGCGGGCAACGATATCCGCTGCCGCGTCCGGGTCCACTTGTTCAGGGCGTTCGCCGGACAGGCCCAGCAGCAGGGCAATATCGGTCGCATGGCCATAGCCAGTCAGGGCCAGGGAGCCGAAGACCTCGGCGCGGATGCGCGCGACGGCGCCGAGCTGGCCGTCCGAAGCAAGCGTATCCACGAAGCCGGCGGCTGCCCGCATGGGCCCGACGGTGTGGGAGCTGGAAGGGCCGATCCCGACACGGAAGATATCGAACACCCCGAAGTCCATGCGGCCATATTCCTGGTACGATCCGGCGGACCCCAGCGGGTTGCGGGGTGCCTCAACCTGGGCAACCTAACACCTCCTGCGGTCTGCGTCGCCCGGCAGCGGCGTGCGGGCGGCGGGATAAGTCCAGACCCTTCAATGGCCTAGCTTTCCCTCCTGAAGCGCTACTATCTTGAGGCGGCGGAGCAAGCATGGCAATGTCGGGCTGCCTGTACAGGTTTGAGGCTTGGCCACAGCCTGGAGAGGCACTGCCTCCTGTCCTTGCGGCCGGCCGGACCCTGCATGACCCTGACTGAAGCCGTGATGGCGATACCGGTGCCTGCTTCCTTCCCATGGGGCGAGTCCGCCATGGCACGGACCATCCGGGATTTCGACTGGGCGGCAACGCCGCTCGGGCCGATCGCGGATTGGTCCGGCACGTTGAAATCCACGCTCAGCTCCGTGCTGGAATCGCCTTTGCCCTTGGCCTTGCTGTGGGGCAAGGACGGGCGGCTTCTTTATAACGACGCCTATGCCGCCTTCTGCGGCGACCGCCACCCGGCAATCCTGGGCCAGCGCATCACCGATGCCTGGCCGGAAGCGGCAGCCTTCAATGCCGGCGTGGTGGCCGATGTCCTTTCCGGCCGGACCCTGTCCTTCAAGGACCAGCGGTTCATGCTGCACCGGCATGCCGAGCCGGATGAGGTCTGGCTGGACCTGCATTACAGCGTGGTGCGGGACCGCATGGCCAAGCCGGTCGGCGTGCTGGGCGTGATCATGGAGACCACTGGGCGCGTCCTGCTGGAACGGCGGCAGCTGGATGACAGCGTCGCCCTGAAGCAGAGCGAGACGCAGCTTCAGGCACTGACCGCCGCCTTGCCGCAGATCATCTGGACGGCCGATGCGGAAGGCCATTACGATTTTTTCAACGAGCGTTGGCGTGAGCTGACCGGCCTGTCGCCTACGGCAACGGATACCGCGCTGTGGCTTTCCGTCGTGCACCCGGAGGACCGGGAGGCCGCGGCGCTTCAGTGGCGCCGGGCCGTGGCAGGCGGCTACCTGTACCAAAGCGAGTATCGGCTTCGGCGGGCCGATGGTGCCTGGCGCTGGTACCTGCGGCGCGCCCTGCCGGTGCGGGACCCGGCGACAAGCCAGGTGGTGCGGTGGTTAGGCACCTGCACGGATATCGAGGATACCGTCCGGGCGCGGATGCTGCTGCGGCAGAATGCGTTGGACCTGGAGGCAAGGGTCCAGGAACGAACGCGCCAGCTGGAGGAAGCGCAGCAGGAGCGGCTGCTGGCGCAGGAACAGTTGCGGCAGGCGCAGAAGATGGAGGCCATCGGCAATTTGACCGGCGGCATTGCGCATGATTTCAACAATTTGCTGCAGGTTGTTTACGGCAGTCTGGAGCTTCTGCAGCGGGATGTGGGGGAACTTCCCCGGGCCAGTCAGCGCATCCAGCACGCGCTGACAGCGGTGGAACGGGGCTCGCAGCTGGCGCAGCAATTGCTGGCCTTTGGCCGGCGGCAGCCGTTGCAGCCCAAGGTGGTGAATGTCGGCCGGTTCATCCTCGGGCTGGACGACATGCTGACGCGCACCCTGGGGGAGCGCGTCGAGGTCCGGACCGTCATCGCGGAAGGGCTGGGCAATACCCTGGTGGACCCGGGCCAGGTCGAGAATGCCCTGCTGAACCTGGCGATCAATGCGCGGGACGCCATGGAGGGCGAGGGTGAGCTGGTCATCGAGGCGCGGAATATTGTGCTGGATGCCACGGATGTCCGCATCCACGCCGATATCGTGCCCGGGCCTTATGTGATGCTGTCGGTCAAGGATACCGGTGAGGGCATCCCGCCGGATATCCTGAGCAATGTCTTCGAGCCGTTCTTCACCACGAAGCCTGAGGGCAGGGGGTCCGGGCTAGGGCTCTCCATGGTGTACGGCTTTGTCCGTCAATCCGGCGGCTATGTGGGGATCGACAGCACGCCCGGAGCTGGCACCACGGTCAGTCTCTACCTGCCGCAAATCATGGCCGAAGAGGAGGCGCCCGAGCCGCAGCGTGGCGACCTCGTCTCAGGCGGGCAGGAGACGATCCTGGTGGTGGAGGACGATGAGGCTGTGCGCAGCATCGTGGTCGAGACCATCGCGGCGCTTGGCTACAAGGTGCTGCGGGCGAAGGATGCGCAGAGTGCGTTGATGGTGCTCGAGAGCGGGCTGCAGATCGATCTGCTCTTCACCGACGTCGTGATGCCGGGGCCGCTGCGCAGCACGGCATTGGCGGAGCGGGCGAAGCAACTTCAGCCCTCCATCTCGGTTCTGTTCACCTCGGGCTACGCCGAGAACGCCATCGTGCATGAGGGGCGGCTTGATCCAGGTGTAGAATTGCTGAGCAAGCCGTATACGCGAGAAGCGTTGGCACGGAAGCTCCGGCAGGTTCTGGACAGCGGGAGAGAGCCTGGGGTGCCGGAGCCTTGACGGTTTACCGCGAAAGGTACAGGGACTGCGTTGAGGATCTTACCGGTCCAGTGGCTGGCCTTTGCGGGCCACTCATCCACTTTCATGACTGAGGCTTGTCGACACGTTGGAACAGCTCCCACGCATTGAAAGTGGCATTGCCGGCCTAGACACGCTGCTGAACGGCGGGCTGGTGGCGGGGTCCTCCTACATCATCCAGGGGCGGCCCGGCTCGGGAAAGACCATCTTCGCCAACCAGATCGCCTTCCACCACGCGGCACATGGCGGTCGGGTCCTGTTCGCGACGTTACTCTCCGAGACCCATGAGCGGCTGTTCCAGTTCCTCTCCACCCTCAGCTTCTTCGACCGTGAGCGCATCGGCCGCGAGATGCAGTTCGTCAGTGCCTTCGACACTCTGCAGAGCGAGGGGCTGGACGAGGTGGTCAAGCTGCTTCGGCGCGAGATCAGTCGGCAGAAGGCATCGGTGCTGATCGTCGACGGCGTGCTGAATGCACGGTCCCGTGCCGATACGGCGATCGATACGAAGAAGTTCATTGCAGAACTGCAGGGACATGCGGCCTTCGCTGGCTGCACCGTGCTGTTCCTGACCAGCGCCAGGCTGGACGATGGCAGCCCCGAGCACACAATGGTCGACGGTGTCATCGAACTGGGCGACGACCTGACCGGCGCCCGTTCGGTGCGGCGGTTGAACCTGCGGAAGACGCGTGGCAGCGGCGCCATCTCCGGCCTGCATGAATTCGAGATCACCGAGAACGGGATCGTCATCTACCCGCGCCTGGAAGCGGTGCTCGGCCGGCCTTCCGTGCCCGACGACCTGGATCTCGGGCGGACGAGTACTGGGGTCGACGATGTCGACCGGCTGATCGGGGGGGGGTTGCAGAAGGGCTCTTCCACCCTGCTGATCGGCCCTTCCGGCAGCGGCAAGACCTCGCTTGGCATCAGCTTCGTGTCACAGGCGACGGTAGACGAGCCTGGGCTGATCTTCGGCTTCTATGAATCGGAAGAGCGGCTGAAGCGCAAGGCGAGCGCATTGGGCTTCGGACTGGCACAGAAGATTGAAGACGGCGCCGTGCATGTTCTTTGGCAGCCGACGACCGAGCGCCTGCTGGACGCGCTCGGGCACCGGCTGCTGAACGCCGTGCGGCAGAAGAACATCAAGCGCGTGCTGATCGACAGCCTGGGCGGCATCGCCCGGGCCGCGGTCCGGAGCAACCGGGTCACCGAGTTCTTTACGGCCTTGATCGGCGAGTTGCGCGCCATGGGCGTGACGGTGATTGCTACATGGGAAATTCGCGACATGTTCGATTCCAACGCGCAAGCGCCGGCACTGGAACTGTCCAGCATCTTCGACAACCTTATCCTGCTGCGGTTTATCGAGGACCAGACTCAGCTGCGCCGCATCCTGACCGTCATCAAGGTACGGGACAGCGAGTACGACCCTTCCTTCCATGAGATGGTGTTGAACCAGGATGGTATCCGCCTCAATGCCCCCGGCGAGCCGAGCGCACGCCAGCTGGAAGCCTCACGCCCTCGGCTAGGGGGCTGATCGCGTCAGCGCTCAGGACGGAAGCCGCAGCATGACAACGATCATGGTAGTTGACGACGAGTTCCTTGTCGCGGACGTGCTGGCCTTCGCGTTGGAGGACGAGGGATACATGGTGGTGCGTGCCAGCAATGGGCGAAAGGGACTGGATGTCTTCCAGCGCGACCGGCCGGCGCTGGTGATTACGGATTTCATGATGCCGGTGATGAACGGGCTGGAGTTTGCCAGCGCCATCAAGTCCCGCCCCGAGAGTGCCGATCTGCCAATTATCCTGATCAGCGGCGCCCAGGCGGATATCGCGCGTCAGAATGGCCATTTGTTTGCAGCGGTCTTCGACAAGCCGTTCCGGGTCGAAGAAATCATCGCGACCGTTATTTCGTTCGTCGGGCGGCCTCACTAAGGGACGGCACGGCACGACGGCACCGGGCCAAGCTCGGCAATACTAGCCTAACAAGTTTATTTACATAATATATATTATGCGCACTGCGTTAGGCGGTGCTCATGGTGCGCCGCATCAGCCTCAAGCATTCTCAGGCACCTTTTGCCCGGTCAGGATACGTTCAAGCAGGAGCCCTGCCCTGTCTTTCCCGAGCACCGGAATGGCCAGTTCACGGAATTTGTCGGCGAGTTCCAGGTCAGTCAGCGGCATCTCCGGGTCGCCCTTGCGGATAGGCTGCTCATGCAGCAGCACCTGCCCGTTCCTCAGTTCCACACGCAGCCTGGCCGCGCGCCGCCGGGGATAGGCGTCTGCCAGATCGGGCGCCAGGCTGACGCTTACCTTCGGCATGAAGGCGTGCAGGATGGGGTCCTGCAAACGCTGTGGCGTGAAGGCGTCCAGCCGCACGGCACCGAGATGCAGCAGCGCCGCGATGCAGTACTGGGCGCTGAAACGCGCTTCCTGTTCCGTGCTGACCACCGGGCGGTCGCACATCTCGGCCGTGGGACGGTAACCGGCGACGTGGATGGATAGCACGTCGTCCGGCTTGAAGCCGTGCTGTTCCCGCAAGGCCAAAAGGCCATCCAGCGCCGGAAAGATGTGGCCACAGCAACCATGGTTCTTGAAGGTGATGCTGGCTATTAGGAAGGATTCGCCCAATCCGTCTCGTGCGCGATCCCACTGCCCGGTGGAATCGCTGGTGGCGGCGGCGAAGCCTGCCGGGCCGTGCAGCACATCCGGCGCGCCAGTGACGCCCGCTGCCGCGGCACGTGCGGCCAGCAGCCCGGCCTCGGCCGCGTGGCCGGCGTGCAGCGGCTTGCTCATCCCCTCACCCCGGAACGCCTGCTGCAGGCCGCCAGCGGACGTCGCGGCCAATGCGATGGCGTGGCCGATGCGGGCGGCGTCGCAACCCAGCAGCACGGCCGCAGCCACGGCGGCGCTGATGGTGCCGACCGTCGCGGTGGTGTGCCACATGCGATAGTGGCTGGGCTGCACGGCAAGCGCGATACGGCCGCCGACTTCGTAACCAGCGACCATGGCGCGCAGCAGCCGGCCCATATCGGCACCCTGCGCCTGTGCCACGGCCAGGGCGGCGGCGATGGTGGGGCTGCCGGGATGCAGGCCGGAATCGCGGTGAATGTCGTCGAACTCCACTGTGTGGCTGGCAACAGCGTTCAACAGCGCCGCGTGACGCGCCGATCCGCGCCCGCCATCGACATAGCAGACCGCCCGCCCCACGCCACGTTCGTCTGCCAAAGCAGCCGCCAGCAGAGTTGCAGGCGGCCGTTGCGCGCCCGGCAGCGTGGCGGCGAACCAATCCAGCAGCGCCCGCCGCGCATGATGTTCCAGGCCTTCTGGCCAGGGGCGCGAATGCCAGCTTGCCGCGTGGTCGGCCAGGATGAGGAGCGGGTTGCCCATTATCGCAGGACCGCCAGCCCATCCACCGCATAGGCGCCCTGCCCCGCCGGCAGCACGAAGAGCGGGTTGATCTCGGCTTCGAGCAGACGTTCGCCCGCAGCGCCGGCCATGGCAGCGAAGGCCAGCACGGTATCGACCAGCGCGGGAATATCGGCAGGCGGTGCGCCACGGAAGCCGCGCAGCAGACGGGCAGCCTTCAGTTCCTCCACCATCGCCTCGGCATCGGTGCGGGTGATCGGCAGCAGGCGCAGGGCGGTGTCCTCGAATAACTCCGCCGCCACGCCGCCGGAGCCCAGCAGGATCACCGGACCCAGCTGGGGGTCGCGGTGGAAGCCGAGGATCATCTCGACTCCGCCACGGATACGCTCCTGCACCAGGAAGCCTTCCGGTGCCGGGGCACCAGCCGCGCGCAGGCTTTGCAGCATCGCGGCGCAAGCGTCGGGTATCTGCTCCGCCGTCAGGCCGACACGGACGCCGCCCAGGTCGCTCTTATGCGCGATGGCACGGGAGAGGATCTTGAGCACCACCTCCCCGCCCATGTCGCGTGCGGCTGCTGCGGCGGCGGCGGCATCGCTGGCGGTCTGCTCGCGCGTCACCGGCACGCCGAAGCGGGCGAACAGCGCCTTGCTCTCGGCTTCGTTCAGGTTGCCCCGCGGGAACGGGGCCAGGATGCTGGTATCCGGCGGCGTCATGGCGGCGGCGGGCGGCAGGTTGCGGGGCTGCAGAGCCTTCAGCACCGTCGCGCAGCTCTCTGGCGTAGCGAAGGCCGGAATGCCCTGGGCATTCAGCAGCCGTACCAGATGCGGTGCATGTGGGCTGACATAGGCAAGGACTGGCTTCTCGCTGCGCGCCTGGCACTCGACGATGGCACCCGCCACGATATCCGGCGTGGCCAGGGCGGATGAGCCGATGACCACCACCACCGCATCATACGCATCGCCCTCCAGCAACGCGTCGATGGCGCCACGGAACAGGTCCGGCCGCAGACCGGCCAGGGTGACGTCGACGGGGTTGCGGCCGATCGCGGCGGGGTCCTCGTTCAGCAGGGTTGCCAGGCGGCCCGTCGTCGCTGCATCGGGCGGCGGCACGTCGATATCCGCCAGGCCGCAATTATCGGCCAGGAGCGTGCCGGCGCCGCCGGTGGAGGTCAGGATGGCGACGCGGTTGCCGCGCATGCGGCGGCCCGTCACCAGCGCCGCGGGAATGTCCAGCAGGTCGGTAAAGCTCTCCGCGCGGATCACGCCGCATTGGCGGAACAGCGCGTCGTAGACACGGTCGGCACCGGCCAACGCGCCGGTATGGGACGTCGCGGCGCGCGCACCGGAATCCGAGCGCCCGACCTTGTAGACGACGATGGGCTTGCCGAGTTCGGCGGCACGGCGCGCCGCACGCTGGAACACATCCGGCCGCCGCAGCCCTTCCATGTAGACGGCGATGACGTCGGTGGCCTCCTCCTCCACCAGGTGTTCGATCATGTCGCTACTGTCGAGATCGGCCTCGTTGCCGGTGGAGACCAACTTGGCAAAGCCGATGCCACGGTCGGCCGCGCGTGACAGCAGAGAGCCGAGGATGCCGCCGCTCTGCGACACCACGGAGATCCGCCCGGCCGGCAGGTCACCGACCTCCAACGCACCGGTCGCGGATAGCATCATGCCATCCGTCAGATTGACGAGGCCGATCGTGTTGGGGCCAAGCAGGCGCATCGTGCCGGCAGCGTCTTTCAGGGCCTGCTGGCGGCGGGCGCCTTCCTCATTCGCCTCGCCATAGCCGCTGGCCAGGACGATGGCGGCCTGGCAGCCACGCGCGGCGAGGTCCCGCACCGCGGCTTCCGCCCGCTCCGGGCCCAGCAGCACGATGGCGGCGTCCGGTGCACCGGGCAGCGCGGCGATATCCGGGTAGCAGCGCAGCCCGGCAATGGTCTCGGCCCGAGGGTTCACCGGCCAGATGTCGCCGGTGAAGCCGTATTTCTGCAGGTAGCCGACCGGGCGCCCGGTCATCTTCGAAGCATCGGCCGAGGCGCCGATGATGGCGACGCTGCGGGGGCGCAGCAATGCCCCGATGGCGCTCATGCCGCCGTTCCCTTCTTCGCGGCGCGGCGTTGCGCGACGCCTTCCAGGAAGGCGGCGACCGACTCCTGATGCTCGCGCGAGCTGTAGCAGATGGCCTGTGCCTGGCTGCCCATGCCGAAGACCTGCTCGGCCGTCAGCTCGAACGTCTGATTCAGGATGCTCTTGCCGAGGGCCAGGGCCGCTGGCGCGCCGTGCGAAAGTTGCGTGGCCCAGGCGCGTGCTTCGTCCAGCAACGTCACCGCGCTGGCCACCCTGTCGATCATGCCGAGGCGCAAAGCTTCCTCCGGTTCCACGGTGCGGCCGGAGAAGATGAGCTCCTTGGCGCGCGATAGGCCGACGCGACGCGGCAGGAAGTACATGCCGCCACCATCGGGGATCAGCCCGCGCAGGATGTAGCTCATGGCAAACCGCGCCGTATCCGCCGCCATCACGAAGTCGCAGCACAGCGCGACATCGCAGCCCAGGCCAGTGGCCGCGCCGTTAACGGCGGCGATGGTGGGCTTCGGCAGGTCGTGGAGCATGGCGATGGCGTGGTGCGTCCGCTGCTGCCGCCGCCAGCCATTGAGCGCGACCTCGCCGGGGGGGACGGACAGCCGTGCCTGCATCGACTTGACGTCGCCACCCGCGCAGAAGCCCTGGCCGGCGCCGGTAATGACGAGGGCCCGGATGGCATCGTCGCGCGACACACGGTCCAGCGCCACCATCAGCTCGGCGCGCATGTCGTCGTCGATCGCGTTGCGGGCGGCCGGGCGGTTCAGCGTCAGTACCGCGACGGGGCCGGTGGTATCCAGCAGGATGGAAGGTTCAGCGGAAGTGGCGGTCATATGCTCAGCCTTTTCAGTCTCGCGCGGCGGCGTTGAGTGGCCGCGGCAGCGTGGTTCCGGCGTTCCAGGCGCGCAGGGCTTCCACCGCGCCTTCGAAGTAGAGACGGAAATTCTGTTGCGTGACGTAGCCGAGATGCGGCGTCAGAATCGTATTGGGGGCAGTGCGGATCGGGTCATCCGGCGCCATCGGCTCCGGCTCATGCGTATCGATGGCGGCACCGCCGAGCTGGCCGCTCTCCAGCGCCGCGATCAGGGCGGATTGCTCCACCAGCGGGCCACGGGCGGTGTTCACCAGCAACGCACCGGGCCGCATCGCCCCAAGTTCCGCCGCGCCGACAATGCCGCGCGTAGCGGGACCGAGGCCGAGATGCAGCGTCACGACGTCCGACCGGCGGAACAGCGCCTCCTTGGAGGCCAGGGTGGCGCCGGCGGCTTCGGCCTTCTCCGCCGTCATGTTGGGGCTCCAGGCCAGCAACGTCATGCCGAAGGCCTGGCCGATGGCTGCCACGCCGGCACCAATGCGTCCCAGCCCGGCCACGCCGAGGGTAGCGCCAGCCAAGCCCAGCCCCGCGCCCTGCTGCCAGCCCCCCTGCCGCAGCAGTTGTTCCTGCTGCGGAATGCGGCGGGCCAGGGCCAGGATGAGGCCCCAGGTCAGCTCCACCGTAGGCGATGGCTCGGACGACGTGCCGCAGACGGCAATGCCGTGGTCGTCGCAAGCCGCCAGGTCCAGCACCCGGTTCCGCATGCCTGTGGTGACCACAAGCTTCAGGCCGGGCAGCGCTGCCAGCAGATCAGCTGTGAGGGCCGTCCGCTCGCGGATCAGCACCACCGCATCGGCGTCGCGCAGCCGCTCGTGCAAGGCGGTATCTTGCAGGTGGTCCTGCATGATCTCGACCGGCAGGCCCGACCAATCGGCGGCGTGCCGTGCCGCATCGCCGAAATCGTCCAGCAGGACGATGCGGCGCAGCGCCGGGCGCGGGCTCATTCGGCGCGGATGTTGGCGCGGGTGACGACTTCCTGCCAGCGCTTGCGGTCCTGCTCGATGAAGCGGCCGTAATCGGCGGGGGTGGGGCTGGGCTCGATCTCGACGCCCTCCTCCTGCAGCCGCTGCTTCACCGCGGCATCGGCCAGGGTGGCGTTCAGCGCCGCATGCAAGGCGGTCACCCGGTCGGCGGGCGTGCCGGTCGGCGCCAGCAGGCCATACCAGGTGGAGGACAGGACATTGGGGAAGCCCTGCTCCACCGTCGTCGGCACCTCCGGCAGGAAATCCAGCCGCCTGGGGGCGGCAACGGCCACGGCGCGCAGCCCGCCGGCGGCGATATGCGGGCGCAGTGGCGCCGCCGCGTTGGTGAGGATCTGCACCCTTCCCGCCAGAACGTCGGTAATCGCCGGCCCGGTGCCGCGATAGGGGATGTGCTCCATCTCCGCGCCGAACTCCAACGACAGCAGGGCGCCCAGCACATGGCCGGTGGTGCCGACGCCGGGGCTGGCATAGGCAAGCGGCGGCCGGGCACGCCGCGCGAGGTCGCGCAACTCGCCCATCGTCTTCGCCTCCACCTGCGGATTGACGGTGATGACGTTGGGCGCGTTGCCGACGAAGCCGATCGGCGCGAAGTCCTTGATGATGTCGTAGGGAACGCGCGGCTGCACCAGGCTGCTGATGAGGAAGCTGCCGCTGCCGCCGAGCAGGATGGTGTAGCCATCCTTCGGGGACTGGGCCACGGCCTCGTTGCCCAGCACGCCGCCGGCACCACCGCGGTTCTCCACCACGAAGGTCTGGCCGAGACGCGTGGCCATACCATCGGTGATGACGCGGCCGACGATGTCGTTGCTGCCACCCGCGGCGAAGGGAATGATCAACCGGATGGGGCGGTCGGGGAAGCGGGTGGCCTGCGCCAGGGCCGGGCGGCTGAGCGCCAGGGCGGGCGCCAGTAGCAGGGCGTTGCGGCGGTTGATCATGGCAGACATCCTCCAGGACATTGCTTCCCCGTCGGTCGCGGGGTTTGAGCCGGCCGAGCATGGGCGGTGCCCGGGCGGGCTGAGAAGTCCTAGATTGCGTTGCTCTACCCCAACCTGATGTTATGCTGGCGGGATGCGCCACACACTGCCACCGCTGGACAGCCTGTGGGTTTTCCACATCGTCGCCCAGACGGGCAGCCTGACGGCGGCGGCCTCGACGCTCGGCGTGACCCAGCCGGCCGTCAGCAAGCGGTTGAAGGACCTGGAAGCCACCCTGGGCTGTGCCCTGGTGCGGCGCGGTGCCAATGCGCTGAGCCTGACGGCGCTGGGCCACCGCTTCGCCGCCGAGATCGGGCAAGGCTTCGCGCAGTTGCAGGCGGCGACACAGAACCTGCAGGCGCAGGACCCGCCGCTGCGCATCCGTGCCTACACGACCTGGGCCATGCGCTGGCTGATCCCGCGCCTCGCCAGCTTCAGAGACCTGCATCCCGGCATCGATGTCGAAGTCAGCACCTCGACGGCCATGGTGGACCTGGCGCGGGAGGGTGTGGATGCCGCGATCAGCACGGCGCGCGGCGACCGCCCACCCTCCCCTGGCGCACAGCGCCTGCAGGCGGTGGCGGTGGCCCCCTTCGCCGCAGCGGCGGTGGCGGTGGCCTGGGGCGATGGCTCGGGTGCCGGCGGGCGGCTGCTGGGCAGCAAAGTACGGGCACGGGACTGGCCCCGATGGCTGCACGCGAACGGCCTGAACATACCGGCGCCACCCTTGCTGTTCGAGAGTACGACGCTGGCCATCCAGGCGGCGCTGGAAGGCTTGGGAACCGTCATCTGCACGCCGGGCTTCGTCCAGGACGAGGTGCGCGAGGGAAGGTTGGTAGGCCTGCCGGGACGCACGCTGGTGACGGGGGACCACTACTGGCTGATTTTGCCCTCAGGCCGCAGGTCGGCGCCCCTGCGGATTTTCTCCGACTGGCTGGTGCAGCAATCCGCTGCGGAGACGGATACCTGAGCGGGATGCGGCTTCTACCGCGTCGCAGAGACGAAATCGGCACCGCCACGCGACAAGCCGGCTTGAGGCCACGCCGCTTCTTGGCCAGGCTTCCCCCTAGGCGATTCCATGGGGGCGAGCATGACGGGTGATCCGAAGGATCTGGCGGTCGAGACAGCGCAGGGCTGGTTCGGCGTGGCGCCGCCGAACGATGCGGCGCTGGAGTTCGCGGCGGACCTGCGGCAGACCGTCGAAGCATTCGAGGCGCTGCGCGGCCGCCTGCGGTTCGAGGACGAACCAGTGGATTTCGAGGCAGCCCTCCTGGCCTACCGGGAAGCCGAGTGATGGACGCAACCCTCACCAGCCGGGGCACCGACCTCGCAACCCTGTCCCTGGTCGAGGCCGCGGCGGCCGTCGCGGATGGCAGCGTGACCTCGCTAGCACTGACAGAGGCATGCCTGGACCGTATCGCGCGGCACGACCTCGGGCTGAACACCGTCATCTGGACCGAGGCCGAGACCGCGCTGGAAGCGGCGCGCAAGGCCGACCGCGCCCGGGCGGCTGGAGAGGCGCTGGGGCCGCTGCACGGCGTGCCGATGGCGCATAAGGACATGTACTACCAGGCCGGGCGCCTGAGCACCTGCGGCTCCGCCATCCGCGCCGATTTCCGCCCGGATTACACCGCGACAGTCATCGAGCGGTTGGAGGCCGCCGGCGCCATCACCTTCGCCGGGCTCAACATGGCGGAGTTCGCGCAGAACCCCACGGGGCATAACCGCCATTTCGGCGATTGCCTGAATCCGTGGAATGGCGACTTCATCACCGGGGGCTCTTCCTCCGGCTCCGGCGCGGCGGTCGCGGCGCGCTTCACCTTCATGGCGCTTGGCTCCGACACGGGCGGTTCCATCCGGCTGCCGGCCTCCTGCTGCGGCGTTACCGGCCTGAAGCCGACGCAGGGACGGGTCAGCCGCTATGGGGCGATGCCCCTCTCCTTCTCCTGCGACAATGTCGGCCCCTTGACCCGCAGCGCGCGGGATTGTGCCCGGGTAATGCGCGTGATGGCGGGGCCAGACCCGAGGGACCGTACAGCGGCCCAGGTGCCGGTGCCGGATTACGAGGCGAAGCTGGACGGGGACCTGCGTGGTACGCGTATCGGCATACCCGACACCTGGTTCATGGAAGACGTCGACGAACCGATCATGGCCGCTACGGAGGCCGCCCTGGCCGTGTTGCAGGCGCGTGGCGCCACGCTGGTGCGGCTGACGCTGCCGATGATCGAGGATATCGCCGCCTACTCGGCGATCCTGGGGCGGTGCGAGGCTGCCGCCATCCACGCACAGTGGATGCGCGAGCGACCGCAGGACTATGCCATCCATCTCTCCGCCAGGCTCTTCCCGCCCCTCGGTATCCCGGCGCCGTATTACATCGAGGCGCAGAGCCGGCGGGGGCCGATCCTGCGCGCCTTCGCCAAGGAGGTGTTCGGGGCGGTGGACCTGCTGGCTACCCCGACCATCCCAATGCGAATCCCCACTCGGCTGGAGACGGATATCGACGCCGGCACGCCCGGCGCGGTGGAGCGCTTCATGGGGGTTTCCCGCAACACCCGGCTTCTGAACTACCTGGGCCTGCCGGCCATCAGCGTGCCATGCGGCTTCGATGACCGGGGTCTGCCCGTGGGCCTGCAACTGATAGGCCGCCCCTTCGGCGAGGGCCGTGTGCTGCACGCCGCCGACGCCCTGCAATGCGACACGGATTGGCATGAGAGGATGCCCGACCTGGCCTGAGCCGGCCAAGCCGCCGCATACGCGCTGGCGCCAAAGGTTCAACCGCAGCTTGTCCGCTCAGCGAGCGCTGCGAGACCAGGGCATCAGGGCATCAGGGCCCTGAACATGCCGTTGCGTAACAGGGCCAGCGGCCCAGCTTGGCGTGCCAGCGAATCTGCTCTAGCGTCATGGTGTTATTCCTGGGGTGCCCGCTGGACGGGCTGAGACGGCTCCGCCGAACCCATTGAACCTGATCCGGGTCATGCCGGCGGAGGGATGGAAACACAGCGCAATCCGCTGCCTTCCCCATTGGCGTGGCCCCATGGCGGAGGAGCTTGCCTTGCCGATGCAATGGCTGCCTGAGCATGCGCCACGCGTGCTGGTCATCGGTGCCGGTGTATCCGGCCTGGTGACGGCAACGGTGCTGGCCGGGCGCGGTGCCAAGGTCTCGCTGATCCACCGACCTGAGACACGCACCCGCGCATCGCATTTCGCGGGCGGTATGCTTGCCCCATGGTGCGAAGCGGCCGATGCACCGCCCCGGCTTGCGCAGGACGCGGCTAGCGCCATCGATTGGTGGAGCGGGCACTTTGCCGGCACGCAGCGTCATGGCAGCCTCGTTGTCGCGCCAAGGCGTGACCGGGAGGAACTGGCCCGCTTCGCCAGACGGACGTCCCATCATACGGCGCTGGACGCGGCTGCCATCGCCGCGCTGGAGCCGGACTTGGAAGGGCGCTTCGACCAGGGCCTCCACTTTGCGGAGGAAGCCCATCTGGACCCGCGCAAAGCCCTGGAGGCGCTGTCGGAGGGACTGCGCCAGCAGGGTGTCTCCCTGCGGGACTGTGATGCCGACGAAGCACGCTTCGGGGACTATGACCGCGTCGTCGATTGCCGCGGCCACGCCGCGGCGCAGGACTGGCGAGACCTGCGCGGCGTGCGCGGCGAGATGCTGCTGCTGCGCTGCCCGGACATCTCGCTGAGTCGGCCGGTGCGGCTGCTGCATCCGCGCATCCCGCTCTACATCGTGCCGCGCGGCAACCATTGCTTCATGGTCGGCGCGACGATGATCGAGAGCAGCGACCGCCGTGCCATCACGGCAAGGTCGACCATGGATCTGTTGAACGCGGCCTATACGCTGCACCCAGCCTTTGCCGAGGCGGAGATCCTGGAAGCGGGCGCCAATATCCGCCCTGCCTTGCCGGACAACATGCCCGCGCTCAAGGACGAAGGACAGGTGCTGCGCCTGAACGGCATGTACCGCCACGGCTTCCTTTTGGCGCCGCATCTCGCCAACCAGGCAGCGGATATCTTGCTGCATCGTCACACGCATCACCGGGAGGTCAGCGCATGATCATCGTCGTCAACGGGAAGGAATGCACGATCAGCGCGACAACGCTGGCCGGCATGCTGGTGGAGCTGGGCCTGGCGGAGACCCGGATCGCGACCGCGCATGGCGGTGCCTTCGTCCCCCGCGCGGCCCGCGAGAGCTGCGTGTTGCGGGAGGGCGACAAGGTCGAAATCCTGGCGCCGATGCAAGGAGGCTGAAACGATGCATGTCTACGGCACCGAACTTCGTTCCCGTCTGCTGCTGGGCACGGCGCAGTATCCCTCCCCCGCCGTCATGGTCGAGGCGATTCAGGCCTCGGCCACCGAGGTCGTGACCGTCTCGCTCCGCCGCGAAGGCGCCGGCGGGGAGCAAGGCATGGCCGGGCAGCGATTTTGGGACGTGCTGCGTCCGCTCAACCTGCGCGTGCTGCCGAATACCGCCGGCTGCCATTCGGTGAAGGAGGCGGTGCTGACGGCGCATATGGCGCGCGAGGTGTTCGATACGCGCTGGATCAAGCTGGAAGTGATCGGCGAGCACGATACGCTGCAACCGGATGTCTTCGGCCTGGTCGAGGCCGCGCGCATCCTGATCGCGGACGGCTTCCAGGTGTTCCCCTATACCACTGAGGACCTTGTCGTCGCCGGGCGCCTGCTGGATGCGGGGTGCGAGGTGCTGATGCCGTGGGGCTCGCCGATCGGGTCCGGGCGCGGGCTGAATAACGTGTACGGGCTTCGCACGCTCCGCGCGCATTTCCCGGAGGTCCCGCTGGTGGTGGATGCGGGGATCGGCCTGCCATCGCATGCCGCGCAGGCCATGGAGCTGGGCTACGACGCCGTGCTGCTCAACACCGCCGTCGCCGGGGCTGGCGATCCGCCACGGATGGCGAAGGCCATGGCGCAAGCAGTGGAGGCCGGGCGGGCCGCCTTCCTGGCCGACCCGGTCCGGGCACGGGACATGGCGGCGCCTTCCACCCCCGTGCTGGGCATGCCGGTCTTCAGCTGAGAGGCCGCGGCGTTCCGGGCAGCGGCGTCACTGCCCGGACACGGGGTCGTTGCGCCCCCTACTTGCCCCAGCGCAGCACAAGCGGGTCCAGCCGCCGCGCCGCATCCAGCAGCCCGGCCCGCACCACCGGGTGCATGGGCGCGACAGGATGCCGGGGCGCGTCGCAGGTGATGACACCGCCTTCCAGCATCAATGCCTTGGCCGCCAGCAGGCCGCACTGGCGGTTCTCGTAATTGATCAGCGGTAGCCAGCGCGTATAGCCTTCCACCGCCTGCTCCCGCCGTCCGGCCAGGAAATCCATGATGATGGGACGCAGGCCGTCCATATAGGCGCCGCCCGTCATGCTGCCGGTGGCGCCAGCATCCAGGTCGGCCAGCAGGGTGATGGCTTCCTCGCCATCCCATGGACCTTCCACCGCGTCGCCGCCCAGCGAGATCAGCTCGCGCAGCTTGCTGGCGGCGCCAGCGGTCTCGATCTTGAAATAGGCGACGTGCTCGATCTCCTTCGCCATGCGCGCCAGGAACGTCGCGCTCAGCGGCGTACCGGCGACCGGGGCATCCTGGATCATGATCGGGATATCGATGGCATCGGATACGGCGCGGAAGAAGTCGTAGACCGCGGCCTCGCCCACGCGAATGGTTGCGCCATGGTAGGGCGGCATGATCATGACCATGGCCGCGCCCAAATCCTGCGCCCGCCGGCTGCGCTCGGCACAGATGCGGGAACTGAAATGCGTGGTGGTGACGATGACCGGCACCCGGCCCGCCACATGCTCCAGGATCACCCGGGTCAGGACTTCGCGTTCTTCATCCGACAGTACGAACTGCTCGGAGAAATTCGCCAGGATGCAAAGGCCGTCGGAGCCCGCATCGATCATGAAGTCGATGCAGCGCTTCTGGCTGGCCAGATCCAGCGCCCCGGATTCATCGAAGGTGGTGGGAACGACAGGAAAGATGCCGCTGTAGCGAGGTTTGATGGGCATGGCGGTGTCCTTCTTGCTTCTCAGTGATTATCGCGCGGCACGGGGGATCCGCTCTTGCCGACCAGAAAGTCGAAATCGGCACCTTCATCGGCCTGCAGCACGTGGTCCACGTAGAGGCGCGTGTAGCCGCGGTCCATATGCTCCGGCGGCGGGCTCCAGGCGGCGCGGCGGGCGGCGAGGTCCGCATCCTCCACATGCAGGTGCAGGGTGCCGGCCTTGACGTCGAGGGTAATCAGGTCGCCATTCTGCACCAGTGCCAGCGGCCCGCCGGCGGCGGCTTCCGGCGCCACGTGCAGCACGACGGTGCCATAGGCGGTGCCGGACATGCGTGCGTCCGAGATCCGCACCATGTCCCTTACCCCCTGGCGCAGCAGCTTCTGCGGCAGCGGCATGTTGCCGACTTCCGCCATGCCGGGATAACCCTTCGGCCCACAGTTTTTCAGCACCATGATGCAGTCGGCGTCGATATCCAGCGCCTCGTCATCCACGGCATGGTGCAGGTCTTCGATATTCTCGAACACCACGGCGCGGCCGGTATGCTGCATCAGGTGCGGCGATGCGGCGGATGGCTTGATGACGGCACCGTTGGGCGCCAGGTTGCCGCGCAGGATGGCGATGCCGGCATCCGGCTTGAACGGCTCCTGCGGCGTGGTGATCACCTCCCGGTTCCAGCAGCGCGCGTCCTTGACGTTGTCCCAGATCGTCTGGCCGTTCACCGTCAGCGCGTCCTTGTGCAGCAGCCCCTGCTCGGCCAGGTCCCGCAGCACCACCGGCAGGCCGCCGGCATAGTAGAAATCCTCCATCAGGAACTGGCCTGACGGCATCAGGTTCACCTGGCAATGCACGCCACGGCCGAGGCGGTCGAAATCGTCCAGCGTCAGGTCGACGCCGATCCGCCGCGCGATGGCGATGAGGTGCACGACGGCGTTGGTGGAGCCACCGATGGCCGCCAGGGTGCGGATGGCGTTTTCGAAGGCTTCCCGCGTCAGGATCTTCGTCGGCGTCAGGTCCTCATGGACCATGTCGACGATGCGCCGGCCGGCCATGCGGGCCAGCTCGTTCCGCCGGGCGTCCACGGCCGGGATGGCGGCGTTGGTCGGCAGACCGATACCCAGCGCCTCGACCATCGAGGCCATGGAGGAGGCGGTGCCCATGGTCATGCAGGACCCATGGCTGCGGTTCATGCCCGCTTCCGCCTCATGGAACTCCTTCAGCGTGATCTCGCCGGCGCGGAGTTGCTCGCTCATGGAGATGATGTTGGTGCCGGAGCCGATGATCTGACCCTGGTACACGCCGCGCAGCTGCGGGCCGCCGGAGACGCCGATCGCCGGCAGGTCGGCGCTGGCGGCGCCCATCAGCAGCGCCGGGGTGGTCTTGTCGCAGCCCATCAGCAGCACGACGCCATCCAGCGGATGGGCGCGGATGCCTTCCTCGACATCCATGGCGGCCAGGTTGCGGAACAGCATCGCCGTCGGCCGCATCGTCACCTCGCCCAGCGAGGAGACGGGGAATTCCAGCGGGAAGCCGCCGGCCTCCAGCACGCCGTAGCGCACATGCTCGGCAATGGTGCGGAAATGCGAGTTGCAGGGGTTCAGCTCGGACCAGGTGTTGCAGATGCCGATGACCGGGCGGCCATCGAACTGGTCCTGCGGAAAGCCGCGGTTCTTCAGGAAGGACCGGTAGTAGAAGCCCATCTTGTCCTGCCGGCCGAACCAGGCCTGGCTGCGCAGCGGCTTGTCGCCTTTCTTCATGGCGGCGTCCCTTCCCCATGTTGGTGGCCGGCAACAGGCCGGCAGACCGCCAGCTAGCCACGCATTCTCATACCGTTCCAGTCCCAAGATAGCGGCCAGACATGGCCGTTCAGGTATGTCCTGCCGCTGGACCACCGGGAAACAGCAGCGGCTCCAGCACGTCCTGCAGCCTTTGCGCCGCCGGGGAAAGCGGCCGTTCCCGCAGCCGGATCAGTCCATAAGGGGCCACCGACAAGGCGGCCTCGCCCCGCAGCGGCGGCAAGCGGCGGAACTGGCCCTGGGCTTCCAGCATGGCCGCCGCCGGTTCGCTGACCACGCAGATGGCGTCGCCCCGCCCCAACAAGGTCAGGTTCAGCAGGATGGAGGCGGTGTCGACGATCCGCACCGGCATGGGCAGGCCCTGGCGGGCGAACAGCATGTCCACAGCATGGCGCAGCAGGCTACCGGGGGGTTCCAGCAGCCAAGTGAAGGGCAGCAACGCTTCCAGCCCGATCTCCGGCGCCCCCAGCAGCGGATGGCCGGCACGGACCAGCAGGCAAAGGGCTTCCTCACCGACCTCGCGATATTCCAGGGCGGAGACCTGCACGCCCGGCGGCACGCGGGCCAGCACGAGGTCCAGCCTGCCTTTGAAAAGGCGGTCGATCAGCTGGGCGCTGGTCTCCACCTCCACCGTGATCCGCAGGCCCGGATGCGTCTCCTGCAAGCTTTCTACCGCCTGCGCCACGCATTCCACCGCCGGCGCGGTGACGGCGCCGATGGCCACGGCGCCGCCGGAGCCGGAGCGCAGGCCGTTCAGCTCGGTGGCGGCCTGGCGCAGTTCCAACAGCACGACGCTGGCGTGGCGCAGCAGCAGCAGGCCGATCTCATTGGGCTCGACCCCGCGTGGACGCCGCTCGAACACCGGAGCGCCCACCATCCGCTCCAGCTCCGCCAGCAGGCGGGAAGCTGCTGGCTGGGTCAGCCCCAGGCTTTGCGCCGCGCGGTTCAGGTTCCGCAGCTCGCCCAACGCAGAGAGCAGCTGCAGGTGGCGTAGTTTGAGGCGGGAGCGGACGAACCAGTCGGCCGTCAGCGGGCGGGGCGCGAGTCGTTTGGGCATGGAGACATGCATACCAAAATCGTCATGAACGCGGCGCAATATTAGTCTGGACGGTCATGCCAGTGCACATCTAACCATACGCCCAAGGCCTGAGGCCGCCGCCCTGCCGGCGCCCAGCCAGAACGATAAAGTTCAAGAAAGACCGAGGAATGACCAAGGACGACCTCCCCCGCCCGACCCGGCGCGCCCTGCTGGGCGGCAGCCTCGCCCTGGGCCTGGCGGCGCCGCATCTGGCCCTGGCCCAATCCTGGCCCGCCCGCCCTGTCACGTTGATCGTTGGCTTCCCGCCGGGCGGGCAGACGGATTTCGCCGCGCGTGTCATTCAGCAGGGCATGTCCGCCGCGCTCGGTCAGCCAGTGGTGATCGATAACCGTGGCGGCGCCGGCGGCAATATCGGGACCGAGGCGGTGCTGCGGGCGCGGCCGGACGGCTATACGCTGCTGGCGGCCAACTCCAGCTCCATGGCCATCAACCCGCACACCTTCCCCGGCATGACCATCGATCCGTTGGAACTGACCTCGGTCGGCCTGGCGTTGCAGAGCTCGCTTGTGCTGTGCCTGCATCCGTCCGTGCCTGCCAGGACGGTGCAGGAATTCGCCACCTGGATCCGCGCCCAGCCGGGCGGCATGGACTATGGCACCGCGGCCGCCGGCAGCATGTCCCACTGCGCGATGGAGCTGTTCCGCACCCGCATCGGCAACCCGCCGATGGAGATGATCCCCTATCGCGGCAGTGGCCCGGCGATGCAAGACTTCATCGCCGGCCGCTTCAGCGCATTGTTCGACGCGGCTTCGGTGGTCGCGCCCTTCGTCAAGTCCGGCCAGGTGCGTGGCCTGCTGGTCACCGGCCAGCAGCGTGCGCCCGCTTTCCCGGACATCCCGACGGCGGCGGAGCTGGGGGTGCAGGACTTCAACATCACCAGCTGGATTGGCCTTTCCGCACCCAAGGGCACGCCGCCAGAGATCGTCCAGCGCCTCAACGCCGCGCTGAACACGGCGCTGGCCGATGCGAATGTGCGCGAGCGCATCACCGGCCAGGGTGATGAGCCGGGCGGCGGCTCGGCCCAGGAATTCGACGCCCGCGTGAAGCGGGACCATGCCCGCTGGGGCGAAGTGGCCCGCGCGGCGAATATCCGCGCGGACGGCTGAACCCGGCCCTGCATCCCGGCCGCCGCTGCGCCGTTACCGCAGCGCGCGGCTGGCGCGGCACGGGGGAGCAGGATGGACGTTGCGGATGTCATGAGCGCGGAGGTGGAATTCATCGCCGCCGATGCCACGGTGCAGCAGGCCGCCGAGCTGATGGGCGAGCTGGATGTCGGCGGCTTGCCTGTCGGCACGCCAGCCGACCTGCGCGGCGTGGTGACCGATCGGGACCTGCTGTACCGCGTAATCGCCGCCGGACGGGACCCCGCGGCCATGCGGGTACGGGACGCGATGACGACCCCCGCGATTGGCTGCCGCGCGTCCGATGACCTTCGTGTCGCGATGGACCTGATGACGGCACAGAACTTCCGCCGCCTGCCGGTGCAGGACGCGCAAGGCAAGGTTGTCGGCTGGGTGACATTGGCGGATATCGCCCGGCGATTGCTGGTGGATGAGCCTGCGGTGCAGCAGGCGCTAAGGGGCGTTACCGAGCCGCCCGGCTGAGCCGGCGGCCACCGCGCCGCCTGAGGTCCGAGATGACGTCCAGGGGCAAGCCGAGGGCAGCGGCCAGGTAATCGAGCCACGCCTGACCCACCCGCCCGGGCGCCGCAGCCAGCAAGGCGGCTGTATAGGCGTGGGGGCCCAGTTCGGCCTGCCGGATGTCCAGCAGCAATCCAGGCAAAGGCGATACAGCCTCGGCCAGTGCCGCCTTCTCTGCGTCCCCGCCGCCGACCGAGGCCAGGGCGGCATCGGGAAGCGCGGCGCCGGTCATCGCTGCCGTCGCGGCCATCCAGCGTGCCAGCAATAGGCGTTGCGGCGGTGGCATGTTGCGCAAGTTGAGGGCGAGCGGAAACAGGGTCTGGTGGCGGTTCTGCAGCCAGCCATGCAGCAGCTTGCTGGCCACCTGTTGCTGCAATACGCGCTGCGAGGGTGCCGGCCGCACCCGCCGCGGCGGTATCTGCGGCGCGATGGCGGGCGCCTCCGGTCCAGTCGGCGTTGCGCCAAGCCCGAGGGCCTGACGTTCCATCAGCTCGCTGCGGCCATCCTGCACCAAGCCGAAAATCTGCAGCAATCGACGTGGCATCACGGTCACGGTGCGGGAATTCCCTGCGTGGGCGGCTGGTTCGGGCTCACGGGCGGCAACTCGCAGCCACCCCGCCGGGTTGCGCCGGCACGCTTCCGCAGGATCTCCCACATGACAGGACCAAACCCTCACGGCGCGCCGCGCGATGCGCTGGCAGCAGGGTGGATTCCATGACGCTCGACCAGGGTCTGGCCTTCGGCATCCTGGGCGGCACGGTGGCGCTCTTCCTCTGGGGCCGCATCGCCTATGAGCTGGTGGCCCTGCTGGCGCTGCTGGCCGGGGTGCTGGTGGGCGTCATTCCGCTGGACCGGGCCTTCACCGGCTTCGCCGACGACGTGGTGGTGATCGTCGCGGCGGCGCTGCTGGTCAGCGCCGCGGTGGCGCGCTCCGGTGCGGTGGAGACGTTGATGCGCCCGGTGCTGCCCTATCTCGGCACGGTGGCAACCCAGGTACCGGCGCTGGCGGGGGCGGTGCTGGTGACGTCCATCTTCACCAAGAATATCGGCGCGCTGGCCATCTTCATGCCAGTGGCGATGCAGCTGGCCCGGCGCACCGGCACCAGCCCCTCGGCCCTTCTGATGCCGATGGCCTTCGCCTCCCTGATCGGCGGTTTGATCACACTGACTGGTACCTCACCCAACATCATCGTCGCCCGGGTGCGGGCGGAGGTGACGGGGCAGCCCTTCGGCATGTTCGACTATACGCCGGTCGGCCTGGGCATCGCGCTGGCCGGCATGGCATTTCTTGCCTTCGGCTGGCGGCTTTTGCCGCGCGGCCGGCGCGCACCCGCCAGCAGTGCGCCGGCGGTGGAGCAATATACCGTGGAAGCCACGGTGCCGGATGGATCGCCCCTGGTCGGCAGCACTGTGGCGGAGTTGCTGGCGATGGATGCGGGCCGCATCGGCGTTGCCGTCATCATCCGCGAGCGGTTCCGCCGCTTCGTCCCCAACCCCGAGGGCACGATCCGGGCCGGCGACGTGCTGCTGCTGGAGGGTGACCCGGAGGATGTGGAACGCATCGTCGCCCGCGCCGGTCTGCAGCTTCCCGCCGGCCAGGAGGGCGAGGATGCCAGCGTCGTCGAAGGCGTCGTCACCGCGGAATCGCCGCTGGCGGGGGAAACGGCGGAGCATGCGCGGCTGCAGGACAGGTTCGGTGTCGGCCTGCTGGCGGTCAGCCGCAGCGGCCAGCGCATCAGCCGGCGCCTCGGTGGGTTGCGGCTGCGCGCCGGGGATGTGCTGATCCTGCGCGGCAATGCCGATGCCATCGCCGACGCCATCGGCACCCTGCGCGTGCTGCCATTGACCGAGCGCAGCATCACCCTGGGCCGCAGCCGCCGGAGCTGGCTGCCGGTGCTGATCCTGCTGGGCGCCATGCTGCTGGTGGCATTGCACGTGCTGCCCGTGGCCATCGCGTTCTTCGGGGCCGCCGTCCTGCTGCTGCTGTTGCGCAGCCTGGACCACAACGAAGCCTATGGCGCCATCGAGTGGCCGGTGCTGATCCTGTTGGGGGCGCTGATCCCGGTGAGCGAGGCGGTGCGCACCACCGGTGGAACCGACCTGATCGCCGCCTGGCTGGAGGGCACCGTGCGGGTGCTGCCGCCGTTGGGGGCGCTGGGGCTGATCATGGTCATGGCCATGGCGGTGACGCCGTTCCTGAACAACGCGGCGACGGTGCTGATGCTGGGGCCCATCGCCGCCAGCCTGGCCACCCGGCTGGGCCTCAGCCCGGATGCCTTCCTGATGGCCGTGGCCGTGGGCGCGGCCTGCGACTTCCTGACGCCCATCGGGCACCAGTGCAACACGCTGGTGATGGGCCCCGGCGGCTACCGCTTCGGCGACTACGCCCGGCTTGGCGCGCCGCTGACGCTGATCGTGCTGGTGGTGGGCGTGCCGCTGATCGCGCTGGTCTGGCCACTGGCGGGGCGCTGAGAACACGGCACCGGCCGCACGGGCTGCGGCCGGTGCCAGTGCGGGGTGGGGGGCTCAGCCCTCCTCCCCCCGCAGCAGGGCCGTATCGATCTGGCCGAGAAGGCGGGAGAAGTCGACCGGCTTCGGATGGTAGTCGTCGCAGCCAGCCTCGATCACCTTGTTCCGGTCGCCGGACATGGCGTGCGCCGTCAGGGCGATGATGGGGATGCGGGCGGTGTCCTCGGCCTGCCGTAGAGTACGGGCGGCGGTCCAGCCATCCATCACCGGCAGGTTCATGTCGAGCAGGATGATGTCGGGCTGCTCGGCCCGGGCCATGTCCACGCCCTGCTGGCCATCATGCGCCAGCACGACGTCGAACCCCCTGCGCTTCAGGCGGCGTGACAGGAAATCCCACAATTCCTCATGGTCTTCGACCAGCAGGATCTTCGTCATGTCAGTGGCCCTTCTTCCGTGCCGACGCGATGCGGCGCAATTCGCTGGTCAGTTCTTCGGGAATCCCGTCCTCGGCCGGCATGACGCCGTGGACCTTGCCGCGTAACGTCTCTAGCCCCGCTTCGGTCATGGCATCGGCGGTCAGGGCGATGATCGGCAGGTTCACCCACTCGGGTCGGGCGCGGAGCTCGCGGATCAACGCCAGGCCTTCCCCACCATCGCCACCTTGTACCTCGACCAGCAGCATGTCGGGCGCCGGCGGCGCCGCCATGCGGGCCAACGCGGCACGGCGCTCGGCCACGTCCTCCACCGCCCAGCCTTCCTGCCGCAGCAGGTCCCGCAAGGCAGCGCGCTGGCTTTCGTCCTGCTCCACCACCAGGGCCAGGCCGGGGGAAGGCTGGGCCCGGTAGCGGTCCAGCACCCGCTTCAGATGGCTCCACTCCACCGGCTTGTTCAGGTAGTCGGCGGCGCCGAGCGAGAAGGCCAGGCCGCGTTCCTGCACCACCGTCACCATCACCACGGGCGTATCGGCCAGCTCCGGCTCGGCCTTGATGGCGGCGAGCACGCCCCAGCCATCCAGCCGCGGCATCATGACGTCCAGCAGGATGGCGTCCGGGCGCAGCTCGCGTGCCATGGCCAGGCCCGTCTGGCCATCCGGCGCGGCGCGGACGGTGAAGCCTTCCCGCGTCAGGAAGCGCATCAGCAGGTCGCGCGTCGCCGCATCGTCGTCGATCACCAGCACCAGCCCGGCGTGGCGTTCGGCCGGCGCCGGGTCCAGCGTGGATTCGGCGGCCAGCACGGCGGGGTCGTCCGATTCAGCACGGGCCTGGCGGAGATCGGCAGGCAGGCGAAGTGTGAAGGAAGTGCCCTGCCCGACCTCGCTCTCCACATCGATCTTGCCGCCCAGCATGGTGCAGAAAGCTTTGGTGATGGACAGGCCGAGCCCGGTGCCGCCGAAGCGCCGCGTGGTCGTCGCATCGGCCTGGCTGAAGCGCTGGAACAGGCGCTCCAGCTGCTCCGCCGTCATGCCAATTCCGGTATCGGAGACCCGCAGTGCGACCCAGCCCGGACGTTCCGCATCCGGCGCGGCGGAGAGCGTGATGCGGCCACCTTCGGTGAACTTAGCGGCGTTGCCCAGCAGGTTGAACAGGCACTGGCGGATCTTGACCGGGTCCGAATAGGCCAGCGGCAGGTCCTCGGCGATAGAGACCTCCAGCGCATTGCCTTTCTTCGCCACCAGGGCGCCGACCGTCTCCGCCACCTCGGCCACCAGGGGCGCCAGGGTGAAGTCCTCCGGCTGCACCTCCATCTTGCCGGCCTCGATCTTCGAGAGATCAAGGACGTCGTTGATGAGGGAGAGCAGGTGGCGGGCGTTGCTCTTGATCTTGCCGAGGTCCTCGCGAAAGCTTTCCGCGTCCTGCAGGTCCTCGGCCTCCTCCTCCAGCATCTCGGAATAGCCGATGACGGCGGAGAGCGGCGTCCGCAGCTCATGGCTCATGTTGGCGATGAACTGACTCTTCGCCATGTTCGCATCCTCGGCCGCTGCCTTGGCGGCTTCCAGCGCCTCTTCCGCCTCCCGCATATCGGTGATGTCGGTGTTGGTGCCGAACCAGCCGATCAGCCGTCCCTCGGGAGCTTCCGCATCCGGCAGGTCGCGCATCGGCAGCGCGCGGGAGAGGAACCAGCGGTAGCGCCCATCGGCGCCGCGCAGGGGGAAGGTATCCTCCCACGCCTCGCCGGCTGCGATGGCGGCGCGGAAATGCTGGGTGACGCGTTCCAGATGGTCCGGGTGGTGCACCTGCTGCCAGCCGGAGCCCTTCATGGCTTCCGGCGTACCGCCCGTGTAGTCGTACCAGCGGCGGTTGTACCACTGGATCTCGCCCTCGGCGTCGGTCATCCAGGCCAGCTGGGGCACGGAATCCACCGTCATGCGCAGCCTCGCCTCGCTGCGCCGCAGCCGGGCCTCGACGCGCTGCCGGGCGGTCACGTCGATCGCGGCGATGCCAACGCCCTCGGCGGAGTTGCCCAGGGGGAACAGGCTCATCTGCAAGTGCCGGGCGGTGCGGCCGGGTGCGGGGGGGACTTCCACGGCCACGTCCGCCTGCGCGCGCCCGGTGCGCAATACCTCCGCCAGGCGGGGTTCCAACTGGCTCCGCACCTCTTCCGGCCAGACGCCGCCGGCCAGCACCCTCTCCCCCAGCATGGCCAGGCTGTTATTGGCGTGGCCCAGCCGCAACCGCCGGTCGAGGAAGCCGAGGCCGACCGGGGCATGGAGCATCACGCCATCCAGCAGCGCGGTCGCACGCTTCTCCGCCCGGCGCCGCGCCAAGGCGTACAGGCCCAGGGCGATGCCCGAGGCCAGCAGCGCCGCCAGTGTCAGGAAGCTGAGCCAGGTGGCGCGCCGGGCTTCGGCGACGGCGCGGCGCGCGGCGATCGCGCGTGTCTCGGCCTGGATGGAGGCGACCTCGCGCCGCAGCGTGTCCATCAACGCCTTGCCCTGGCCGGTCTCAATGGCGCGGGAGGCAGCGGGCAGGCCCTCGGCGCGGCCGATGCCGATGACGCGTGCGGCCCAGGCGAGTTTGTCCGCCACCATCGGGCGCAGCCGGCCGACAGGCAGGCCATCCTGCTCCAGTTCAGGCAACAGGCTGTCCACAGCCCGGCGCGCTTCCTCATAGGGGGCAAGGTAAGTGTCGTCCCCTGTCAGCACGAAGCCGCGCTGCGACGTCTCCACATCCTTCATGGCGGAGAGAAGCGCCTCGGCCTCCAGCACATGGGCATGGGCCAGCGCATTCGCTTCCTGCGCCGAGCGCGACAGCCGCCACTGCACGCCCGCGGCGCCGATGGCGACTGCGGCGAGGAGCGCGGCGGTGATCAGGACAGGGCGGGCGCGCTGCGGCAGCACACGGTCCGCCGCGCGGTTCAGGAAAGGCGGGGCAGCAATGCTGGGCAAGGCAGCGATTCCAGGAATGGTGGCGGATAACGCGGCAAGCGGCCCTGGGTTGAACATCGGCACCGAACCTTCGCCCTGGCGGCGCGTTAAGCTGCTTCCCGGATAGAGAGGGCCTTCCATGGCCGGCGATACCATCCCCCCTTCGGCCCCTGCCGCCGAATTGCCCTCCCTGCGCGTTCTGAACGCCATTTTCGGGCTGTTGGCCGCGGCATTCAGCATTGCCGCGCTGGCATTGGGGCGCGACCTGATCGTGCCGCTGGTGCTGGCGGTGCTGCTGGCCTTCGTTCTGGCGCCTATCGTCGTGGGGTTGCGGCGGCTGATGGTGCCGCAGGTCATCGCGGTGGTGCTGGCTGTGCTGGTGGCGGCGGCCGCGATCCTCGGCCTCGGCGTCGTCATGGGCCGGCAGGCGGGGCGGCTGGCGGTGGACCTGCCTGCCTACCAGCAGATCATGGCGCAGAAGCTGCAATCGCTGCGGTTGGGCGAGTTGATGGAGGAAGCGGACTCCGCCCTGCGCAATCTGCGGCAGATGATGGGCGATGGCATCGCCGGGCGCGCCGCGCCGGCGCAGGCGACATCCCTGCCCCCGCCAGCAACCGCCGTGCCGGCCAGCGACGGCGCCACGCCGCTCGATGTCATTCGCAGCCTGGCGGGACCGGTGCTGGGGCCGGTGGCCACGGCCGGCATCGTCATCCTGTTCGCCATCATCATCCTGATCTACCGGGAGGATCTGCGGGACCGGCTGATCCGGCTGGCTGGAAGCAGCGACCTGCACCGAACGACGGTGGCGCTGGACGATGCGGCGCGCCGCCTCTCCCGCCTCTTCCTGGCGCAGGTGGCGTTGAATTCGTTGATGGGGCTGGTACTGGGTTTGGCCATGTGGGGCATCGGCCTGCCCAGCCCGGCGCTGTGGGGCATCCTGGCGGGTCTGATGCGCTTCGTGCCGTTCATCGGCACCTTCATCGCGCTGGTGCCGCCGTTGCTGCTGGCGGTGGCGGTCGACCCCGGCTGGTCCATGGCGCTGTGGGTGCTGGTGCTGTTCCTGGTGGCAGAGCCGCTGGTGGTGCAGGTGGTGGAGCCCGCCGTCTATGGCCACAGCACCGGCCTGTCGCCTGTGGCGGTGATCGTAGCGGCGACATTCTGGACGTTCCTCTGGGGCCCGATCGGCCTGCTGCTGGCCACGCCGCTGACCGTGTGCTTGGTGGTGGTGGGACGCCATGCGCCGCGGCTGGCATTCCTGGACGTGATGCTGGGCGACCGGCCGGCGCTGGCCCCGCATGAGGCGTTCTACCAACGTGCCCTGCAGCGTGATGGGCGGGAACTCTCCCGCCAGGCGCGCCGCCTGCTGCGGCCACGGAATGCGCTGGCCAGCTACTATGACACGGTCGGGCTGCCGGCCCTGGCGCTGGCGGACCAGGATTGGTCGCGCGAGGTGCTGGCGTCTGAGCGGCTGGACGATGTGCGGAGCGAGGTTTCCATCTTGCTCGGCAACCTCGCGCCTGCCGAGGCCAAGGGCGGCGTGCAGGTGATCTGCGCCGCCGGGCGGGGCCCGTTGGATGATCTGGCCGCCGAGATGGCGGCACAGGCGCTGCAGGCGGACGGTATCGGGACCCTGGTATTGGCCGAGGGTGCCGCGCCCGCCGAAGGGATCGCGCCCTGGCTGTGTTGCCTGTCGGCGTTGGAGGAAGGCAACACGGCGGATGGCGTCCGCTACCTGGTCCGCCGGCTGCAGCGGCAGATGCCGGAGGCCCGCGTGGTGGTCGGGCTCTGGCAGGCGCAGGCGGATAGCCCGCTGCTGGCGGAACTGCGGCAGGATGCGACAGGCGAGACCATCGTCACTTCGCTCAGCGAGTTGGCCGCGCTGTCCCGCGCCCGGCCGGCCGTACAGGGCTAGTTGCGCAGTGGCCGTGTGGTTCACCGCTGACACCCATTTCGGCCATGCGGGTGCCCGTGCGCTGTACCGGCGTCCATTCGCCTCGGTGGCGGAGATGGACCGGGGGATGGTGGAGCGTTGGAACGCGACGGTGGGGCCGGAGGATGAGGTCTGGCACCTGGGTGACTTCGCGCTTGGCATGTCAGGCGCGGCGTCGGCGGCGTTGCTGGATGCCTTGCCCGGCCGGAAGCGCCTGATCCTCGGCAACAACGACCCGCCGGTGACGGCGGAGCTGCCGGGATGGGCCAGCGTCGGGCACTATGCGGAGATCAGCGTGGAGGGCGTGGGGCTGGTGCTCTGCCACTACGCCTTCCGAAGCTGGAACCGGATGGGCAAGGGCTGGTGGAACCTGCACGGCCACAGCCACGGCCGCCTGAGACCCCTGCCACGGCAGGCGGATGTCGGCGTCGACGCCTGGGAGTTCCGGCCGGTGTGCATCGCAGAGATCACGGCGAAGCGCCGAAGCCGCTCCGTTACCGCACCCGGCTAGAGCATTTCACTCCATCAGACGATTCAACTTGATGGGGATCTGCTCTAGCCGGACAAGGCTTCCGCGTGATGCAGCCGGTTCATCTCGGCACCGACGAACTGGCCTGTCCGCTCATAGTGCTGGGCCAGGAGGGTGCAGGCTTTGTCGGCATCCCGGCTGAGCGCGGCGCGGGCGATCTCCGCGTGCTCGATGGCGACGTCGCGGTCCGGGTAGGCGCGGGTATTGGCCAGCGCGCGGTATCGCCCGGCCTCTTCCCGCAGCCGTTCGCAGAAGGACAGCAGCGCGGGCGCGTCGCAGGCTGCCAGCAAGGCCTGGTGGAAGCCCAGGTGGCAGACTTCCCATTCCGGATTAGCCAGGAAGCGCTGCGGGTTGAGGGAGCGGGCGACGCGGTTCAACCGGTGCTCTGCCAGCACCAGGGCCTCTTCCCAGTTCTGGTCGCCACGGTGGATCGCGTCGCGCAGCGCGGCGCCTTCGGCCAGCACGCGGCTGCGGATCAGCCCGGCCAGTTGGCAGGGCCGCGCCTCGGCGACGCGGAAGCCGCGATGCTCCAGGCGTTCCGCCAGTCCTTCCGCCGCCAGCTTGGACAGGGCTTCCCGCATGGGCGACGCCCCGGCGCCATATTGCCCGGCAAGATCCCGCAGCTTCAGCTTCAGCCCTGGGGGGAGCTTTCCGGCCAGGATGTCTTCCCGCAAACGGCGGTGGACGGACGTGGCCAGGGTCAGGTCACTCTCCGTGGCATCGATCGGCTGCATGGGCCTCCAGCTTCACTGCGTCACCACGTCCTTTTATCGACGATTCTGGTTGACGGCGATAGAATTTCGATAAAACGTTCGGGTAAGCAAAGAGGGAGGAGCGTCGTATGCGGCTTGTCGCATTCGAGCAGGATGGGCGCGCGGTTCTGGGCGCCAAGGTCGGCAACGATGTCGTCGCCCTTGAGGAGGTCGTGCCTGGCCTGCCGCAGGACGTGAATCTGGCGCTGGGCGCGCTCGGCCTGCCTGGCTCGGCGGCGGAGCTGCAGGCCAAGCTCTCCGGGGGCACGAAGCGTCCGCTCGGATCGCTCAAGCTGCTGCCGGTGGTGCCGCGCCCGGGCAAGGTGATCTGCATTGGCCTGAACTATGTCGAGCACGCGAAGGAGGGGAACAACCCGATCCCCGACTATCCCGCCGTGTTCTTCCGTGGCGCCACGTCGCTCGCCGCGCCGGGCGAAGCGCTGCTGCGCCCGAAGGCGTCGGAGAAGTTCGATTACGAGGCCGAGCTGGTTATCGTCATCGGGCAGCGGGCCCGGCACCTGACGGAGGCGAATGCCCTCTCCTGCGTCGCTGGCTATACCTGCATGAACGAAGGTTCGATTCGGGATTACCAGCGCAAGTCCACGCAATGGACCATGGGCAAGAATTTCGACCGCACCGGCGGTCTGGGGCCGGAGATCGTGACGCCGGACGAGATCCCGCAGGGGCCGAATGCGCTCCGCATCACGTCCCGCATCAACGGGCAGGTCATGCAGGACAGCAACACCTCCGACATGATTTTCTCTGTGCCCCGCATCCTGGCCATCCTGACCGAGGCAATGACGCTGGAGCCAGGGGACATCATTGCCACCGGCACGCCGAGCGGCGTCGGCTATCCGCGCAAGCCGCCGGTGTTCATGAAGGCCGGGGACACCGCCGAGATCGAGATCGAGGGCATCGGCATCCTGTCCAACCCGGTTCAGGACGAGGCCTGATCCGGGCAGGGGAAGGAACGGTCATGGCATCGCCCCCAGTTGCAGCCAGCTTTTGCCGCCGGCAACGGGCGTTGGACGCGCCATGACCACCGTCACCCTCTCCTTCGACAACGGGCCGGAGCCGGAGGTGACGCCGGGGGTGCTGGATGTCCTGCGCGCCCACCGGCTGCAGGCGACGTTCTTCGTCCTGGGCCACAAGCTGGCGGCGCACCGCATGATCGCGGAGCGTGCCAGGGACGAGGGGCACTGGATCGGCAACCACACCTGGTCCCATGCCGGTCCGTTGGGGCCGGTGACGGCCGAGGTGGCGGAGGCTGAGATCGGCCGGACGCAGAAGCTGATCGGCGACCTCGCGCATCCGGACAGGCTGTTCCGCCCGCAGGGCGGCGGCGGGGCATTAGGCCGGCACCTGCTGAACGGTGCCGCGCTGCGCTTGTTGGAACGCGAACGTTATAGCTGCATCCTGTGGAATGCCGTACCCGGCGACTTCCAGGACCCGGACGGCTGGGTGGACCGTGCCCTGGCCATGTGCGTCGGGCGGGCCGTGCTGGTGCTGCACGACCTGCCCAATGGCGCGATGCGGCACCTGGACCGCTTCCTTGGCCTGCTGGCCGATCGCGGCACGCAGTTCCAGCAGAGCTTCCCGGATGAGTGCGTGCTGCTGCGCCGCGGCCAGGCCACGCGGCCCATCGCCGATTACGTGACCGAAGAACGGAACCCGACCACGGCAGGAGCTGTCCCATGACGCGCTGGTCTCGTCGCACCGTGCTGGGTGGGTTGGCCGCAACGGCGCTGGCGCACCCCGCCCTGGCGCAGAGCGCCGCGCGCGGCGCCTGGCCGAACCGGCCGATCCGCCTGATCGTGCCCTTCGCGGCCGGCACGACGACCGATATCCTCGGCCGAATCCTGGCCGAGGCCCTGGCGCGGGAAGCCGGGCAGCCCGTGGTCGTGGATAACCGCGCCGGCGCGGGCGGCAATGTCGGCTCCCAGGCCGTGGCGCAGGCGGCGCCGGATGGATACACACTGTTGCTGGCGACCAACGGCACGCATGGCATCAATGTCAGCCTGTTTCCCGATCTGGGCTTCGACCCGGTGCGCGACTTCACGCCGATCGCCCCGTTCGTCACGACGCCCACGGTGCTGGGGGTGCCGCCCTCGCTCGGCGTGTCCTCGGTGGCAGAGCTGCTGGCCCTGGGGCGCAGCCGGCCGCTGACCTTTGCATCGGCCGGCAACGGCACCACCGGGCATCTTTCCCAGGCGCTGCTGAACCTTCGCACCGGGCTGAAGACGGACCATGTGCCCTATCGCAACGCCGGGCAGGGCATCACCGACCTGCTGGCTGGGCGGGTCGATGCCATGTTCTACCATCCGCTGGGACTGAAGCCCTATCTGGAGGCGGGAACGTTGAAGGCGCTGGCGGTGACGTCCGCGCGCCGGGTCTCCAGCCTGCCGGACACGCCGACCATCCAGGAAGCCGGCATCGACGATTTCGTCGTGGAAGGGTTGTGGAACCTGTTCGGCCCCGCCGGCATGCCGGCCGAGATCGTGGTGCGGCTGAACCGGGCGACCAATGCCTTGCTGGCGAACCCGGCATCACTGGCCAATTTACGTATGCAGGGCGTGGAGCCGACCGGCGGCACGCCGGAGAACCTGGCGGACGTCACCCGCGCCGAGATCGCCAAGTGGCGCCCTATCATCGCGGCCGCCGGAATCAAGCCTGACTAGCCGAACATGCGCGTACCGAGGGCAGGCCATGGAGACCGGCCCCGGTTTGGAGGATGACAAGAATGGCTGACCTGGACCAGAACACCGTCACCGAGGCGGTGATCGCGCAGATGGCCTCCACCCCCGATCCGCGCCTGCGGGAGGTGATGGCGAGCCTGGTACGCCACCTGCACGACTTCGCGCGCGAGGTGAAGCTGACGCCGGAGGAGTGGCTGGGCGCCATCGGCTTCCTGACGCGCGTCGGGCAGACCTGCACGCCGTACCGGCAAGAGTTCATCCTGCTTTCCGACACGCTCGGCCTTTCCCGGCTCGTCAACCTGATGGACGACCAGGCCAACCGCGTGGGCGAGGCGACCGAGACCAGCCTGCTCGGCCCGTTCTACCGGGAAGCCTCGCCGCAATTCGGCTATGGCGAGAGCATCGCCGTGCACGCCAAGGGGCCGGAGATGATGCTGTTCGGCCAGGTCGTCAACGAGCAGGGCGAAGGCGTGCCGGACGCGATCGTCGAGATCTGGTCGACTGACGCGGATGGTGCCTACGACCTGCAGGCGAACGACCCATCCACCATGGACATGCGCGGCCAGTTCCGCACCGATGCCGAAGGCCGCTACGCCATTCGTACGCTGATCCCCCTGGGATACTCGATCCCGATGGACGGGCCGGTGGGTGACATGGTCCGCGCCCAGCAGCGGCACGGCTTCCGCCCCGCTCATATCCACATGCTCATCGGTGCCGAAGGGTACCGGGAGTTGGTGACCGCGCTCTACCTTGGCGATGACCCGAATATCGGCTCCGACACCGTGTTCGGCGTGTCGGAATCCCTCGTGGTGCAGCCGCGCCTGGGGCTGGAGCAGGCGCCGGACCCAGCGCTGCCAAGCGTGCGCTACGATTTCCGCGTCGCCCGCCGTGCCGCCCATGACAAGGGTGGCCGCGTCGGCGCCGATCCTTCGAAGGTAGCGGCCGACTAGAGCGTGATCGCCGCCCGTCGGATCAACCGACGGCGTGAACCACGCGGATAGACCAGACACAGCCGACACGGCCAGAGGGCAAAGAACCCCGGCCAAACAGGGAGGATGAGTGCATGGAAGGCTTGAGCAGACGCGGCCTTGGCCACGCGGCACTGGCGGCGGCCATCACCGTGCCGGCCATGGCGAAGGCGCAGACGGCGGCCTCCGGCCCGCCGATCCGGATTGGCTATTCGATGTCGCTCTCCGGGGGCTTGGCGGGCAATGGCCGCCCTGCCCTGCTGGCGCACCGGATCTGGGCGGAGGACGTCAACGCCAAGGGCGGCCTGCTTGGCCGGCCGGTGCAGTTGGTGCATTACGATGACCAGAGCACGGGCGCGCAGGTTCCCGGCATCTACACCAAGCTGATCGACGTCGATAAGGTCGATCTCGTCATCTCCGGCTATGCGACCGCGATCATCGCGCCCGCCATGCCCGTGGTGATGCAGAGGCAGATGGCGTTCGTCTCGCTGTTCGGCACCGGCGTGAATGCCGACTTCAAGTACGACCGCTATTTCTCCATCAACCCGGCGGGCTCGCAGGTGAAGGAGACCTTCGCGAAGGGCTTCTTCGACATCGCCATGGCGATGGACCCGAAGCCCCGCAGCATCGCGCTCGTGAACCTGGACAGCGACTTTCACCAGCGCACGGCGGAGAGCGCCCGTTTCCTGGCCAAGGAACACAAGCTGCGCGTGGTGTATGACCGCGCCTACCCGCCCAGTACCGTCGATTTCTCTCCTATCATCCGCTCCGTGCAGGCGGCGCGGCCAGATATCGTCTTTGTCGGCTCCTACCCGCCCGATACGGCCGGCATGCTGCGGGCGGCCAGCGAGCTGCGGGCGAACTTCGCCTTGTTCGGCGGGCCGATGATCGGGCCGCACATCACCGCGCAGAAGCTGCAGTTGGGGCCGATCCTGAATAATTTGGTGGTCTGGGACGTCTATGCACCGGAGCCCACCTTGCAGTTCCCGGGTACGCAGGCGCTGATCGAGCGCTACCAGCCACTGGCGGCGAAGGAAAACACCGACGCGCTGGGGCATTACGTGCCACCGCTGGCTTACGCGCAGATGCAGGTGCTGGAGCAGGCGGTGAAGCGCGTCGGCCGTATCGACCAGGCCGCCCTGGCCGCCGACATGCATGCCAACAGCTTCGATACCGTCATCGGCCCGCTGCGGTTCGATGCGCTGGGCGAGTGGGCAGAAGAGCGCAACCTCTACACGCAGTACCAGGGCATCCAAGGCAACGGCATCGAGCAGTTCCGCAAGGCCGGGACACAGGTGATTCTGTACCCGCCGCGCTACAAGTCCGGCGACCTGCGCACGCCCTACACCGCGGGGGCGTGATGGACCCGGATCTGGCCCTACTGCTGAACGGCGTCGTCTCCGGCCTGTTGCTCGGTGGCCTGTACGCGGCAGCGGCAGCGGGGCTCTCCATTTCCTTCGGCATGCTGGATGTGGTCAATATCGCGCATCCGGCCTTCATGGTGTTGGGTGCACTAATCGTCGCGCTGCTTTGGGCAGCCACGGGCCTGGACCCGCTGCTGCTTTCCATCCTGCTGGCGCCGGCGTTCTGGGCGCTAGGTGCCGGCCTCTATGTGATCTACCACCATTTCTTCGAACGTCGCGGCGACGAGGCCATCCAGGGCCTCGCCTTCTTCTTCGGCGTGATGTTCATCGTCGAGGTTGGGTTGGTCCTGGCCGTTGGGCCCGAACAGCATTTCGTGGACGCCGCCTACGCCGCGACGACCTGGCGGCTCGGCGAGATCGATGTGCCGCTGCGCATGCTGGTTCCGGCGACCGTCGCGTTGGCGGCCATCGGGGCGTTGGCCTTGTTTCTGCGCCACAGCTTCACCGGCCGCGCCATCGCCGCCGTGGCACAGGACCGGGATGCGTTGCGCCTGCTGGCGATCGATCCGATCCGCATCAAGCGCCTGGCATTCGGCATTTCGCTCGCCTTCGCCGGCCTGGCAGGCGGGGCGCTGGTTGTAGTGCAGCCGGTGGATGCGTGGTCGGGGCATGTCTTCATCGGCCGTGTCTTCGCCATCGTCATCATGGGCGGGCTGTCATCGCTGGGCGGCTGTGTATTGGCGGCCCTGGCGTTTGGCGTGGTGGAGAATGTGACCGCCAGCTTCTTCGGCCCGTCATGGTCCCCCGCCGTCGCCTTTGGCTGCTTGCTCTTGGTGCTGGCGGTCCGGCCGCAGGGCCTGTTCGGGAGGATGGCATGAGCGATGCCATCATTCCCGCCCTGCCCAGGCCCGCGCCACCCAGACGGCTCGGCCATGCGGGGTTCTGGCTGGCGGCGGCTGCCGCGGCGGCGATCCTGATCCTGGCGCTGCGCGGCATGGGCAGCGAGTATGCCTACTTCGCCGCGACCTTCGTGCTGCAATATGTTGTATTGGCAACGGCCTGGAATATTCTGGGCGGATATGCGGGATATGTGAATTTCGGGGCCGCGGCCTTCTTCGCTGCCGGCGCCTATACCACGGTTGCCGTTGGCAAGGCCTTCGGGCTCGGCCTGCTGCCTTGCATCGGCATCGCGGCGATGGTCGGCGGTGCGCTGGGCCTGGGTACGGGTATCCTGACGCTCCGGCTGCGCGGCGCGTATTTCGCCATCGCGACGCTGTGCCTGTCGGTGGTGCTGCAGACCTTCATCGTCAACTGGAGTTATGTCGGCGGCTCACGCGGCGCCTATATCCTGCGTCCGCGCGACGTCCCATTCGGCTTCGACAGCTATGGGGGCTATCTCTGTGCGGTCGTTTTGGTGCTGGCGGCGGCGGCGATCGCCATTGCGCGGAGCATCGAGGTTTCGCGGCTGGGCCTCGGCCTGGCGGCATTGCGGGATGACGAGGCAGCGGCCGAGGCCGCCGGTGTGCCGACGCTGCGGCTGAAGCTGATTGCCACCAGTATCAGTGGCGCGATGATGGCGGTCGCGGGCGCCCCACTGCCTTACCTCGGCTCCTATATCGAGCCCACATCGGCCTTCGGGCTTTCCTATGCGGTGAATGCCATCGCCATGCCCTTGATTGGCGGGACAGCCAGTTGGGCGGGTCCGTTGATCGGCGCGGTCCTGCTGTCCTCTCTGCAGCAGGCGGCCACGGTGACGATCTCCTCCGCCGCCAACCTGTTGATTGTCGGTGTTGTGCTGGTGGTGTTTGTCTGCGTGGCACCGCGCGGGATCATTGGCCTATTCCGGAGGCGCCGATGAGCGACGTGGTCCTCCGCGCCCATGCCGTCGGCAAGCGCTTCGGTGGGTTCACCGCCTTGTCGGGGATCGACCTGGAAGTCCGGGCCGGCGAGCGTCTGGGGCTGATCGGGCCCAACGGGTCGGGGAAGAGTACCTTCACCAACTGTCTCGCTGGCGCCTTCCCCAGCCACGATGGCAGCTTCACCTTCAAGGATGCTCCCCTAGCCGGGTTGAAGCCGCACCAGCGGGCGCGGCAGGGACTGGCGCGCACCTTCCAGTTGCCGCGGCCCTTCCGGGGCCTGACGGTGGCGGAGAATGTCCGCGTTCCTCTCTCCTTCGGCGGGCGCGGCGCCGCGACAATGGAATCTGCGATGGCCTGCCTGGAATCCGTTGATCTGGCAGGCAAGGCGCACCGCATGCCGAAGGAGCTGACGCAGGTCGAGCTGCGGCGGCTGGAACTGGCGCGGGCCACGGCCTTGCAGCCGGAGTTGTTGATCGTCGACGAAGCCATGGCCGGCCTGTCCCACACGGAGGTCGACCAGATCCTGGCGCTGCTGTTCCGGCTGAATGAGGGCGGCACAACCATCATCATGATCGAGCATGTGATGCGTGCGGTGACCGAGTTCTCGCAGCGGCTGGCGGTACTGGTGGCAGGCCGGAAGATCGCGGATGGCCCGCCGGCGGACGTGCTGGCGCTGCCGGCGGTGGAGGAGGCGTATCTTGGCCGCTAGTCTGTCGATCCATGATATCGACGCCAGCTACGGGGCGGTGCGCGCGCTGGATGGCGTCTCGCTGGAGGTGAATACCGGAGAGACGGTGGCGCTGCTGGGCACCAACGGCAATGGCAAGACCACCCTGATGCGCTGCATCCTCGGCCTGCTGCGGCCGAGCAGCGGACGGATCGTCGTGACGATCGATGGTGTCTCGACCGACCTGGTAGGCCTGCCCGCCGAGGCGATCGTCGATCTTGGCATCGCGCTGGTGCCGGAAGGGCGGCGATTGTTTCCACGCCTATCGGTGGAGGAGAATCTGCTGCTGGGCGCCTATCGCAGCGCGGCCCGGGCCAGCATCTCGCGCAACCTGGAGTTCTGCTACGGCGCCTTTCCCAGACTGAAGGAGCGGCGCAAGCAGCCGGTGGGCAGCATGAGCGGCGGCGAGCAGCAGATGGTGGCCCTTGGCAGGGCCGTGATGTGCGCACCGAAGATCTTGTTGATCGACGAGCCCTCCGTCGGCCTCGCGCCGATCCTGGTAGCCCGCACTATCGAGAAGATCGCGGAGCTGAAGGAGAAGCTGGGCCTGACGGTGCTGATGGCCGAGCAGAACTTCCACCAGGCCATTCGCATAGCCGACCGTGGCTACGTGCTGGTGCACGGGCGCGTGGAGTTCTGCGGAGACTCTCCGGCTGCGCTGGGCGATAGCGATCTTGTCCGTAAATTCTATCTGGGACTCTAGCCATGGCCGCGCTGCAAGGATGGACGCTGGGCTGGATCGGTGCCGGCCGCATGGGGACGCCGCTGTGCCGGCGGCTACTGGCAGCCGGCGCAACAATGTGGGTCACGGATACCGACCCCGCGCGCGTGGAGGCACTGGCCAAGGAAGGTGCGAACGCAGCCGCCACGGCCGCTGCGGTGGCAGAGCAAGCCGCCATCATTCTCTCCATGGTACCGAATGATCTCGCACTCCTGGCCGTCGCCCGCGATGTGGCGGAGACGATCCGCCCTGGCCAGGTCTTCATCGACCTCAGCACGGTTTCTCCCGCCGCATCGGCGAGAGTTGCCGAGTTGATGGCCGCGCGTGGGGCCGACTACCTGCGCTGCCCGGTTTCCGGCAGCACCAGCACGGCGGCGACGGGGAACCTGACGTTGTTCCTCTCCGGCCCAGACGCCGCGATGGACCGGTGCGAAGCGCTGCTGGCCGTGCTGGGCCGGGAGGTGTTGCGCTGTGGTGCCGGCGAGGAAGCCAGGGCGGTCAAGCTGATGGTCAACCTCGTGGTCGCGCTGACGCCCGCCATCATCGGCGAGGCATTGGCCTTTGGCGGGCGGTTGGGGCTGGAATGGGATGCCATGCTTGATGCGCTGTCGCGCAGCGTCGCCGGTTCGCCGCTGCTGGCCTACAAGGTCGACATGCTGAAGGCGCGGGATTGGACGCCGGCGGCCGATGTCGACCTCGTCGCCAAGGATGTCGACCTGGCCCTGGCCGTGGGGTTGCGGGAAGGCGCACCGATGCCATTCTCGGCCCTCGCCCGCCAGTTCGCCGCCGCCTACCAGACGAGTGGCGAGGGTGGGTTGGATTTCTTCCGTGTCGCCACCTGGCCCGAGCGGCTGCTGGCCAACAATCCCCGCTGAGGACATGATGATGCAGGACGAGATCAGGGCACTCGAAGCGCGGCGCTATGCCGCCATGAAGGCCGGCGATACCGCGGCGCTAGGGGCGTTGCTCTCCGCGCAGTTGGTCTACTCGCATTCGGATGCCACGCAGGATTCGGCTGAAAGCTACTTGGCCACACTGACCGATGGCAGCCTGCGCTACCATGACATTCGGTTCGAGACAAAGAGCGTGGTCGCGGCGGGCCCGGACGCGGCCGTCGCCCTCGGCACCATGAGCGCCGACATCACGCGGAACGGCGCCGACAAGAGCATCGCCGCGATGACCTGCGCGGTCTGGGCACGGGAGGCCGGCACGTGGCGGCTTCTGGCCTACCAGCCGACCGCAATGCCCCGGACATAGGACACCGACCGATGAGCGACATTCTCCTCCCCACCACCGTGGTCGGCAGCTACCCGCAGCCGGATTGGCTGGTCGACCGCAACGTCCTGGCGCAGAACCTGGTGCCGCGTGTGCGCATGAAGCAGATGTGGCGCGTCGCCGAAGATGCGCTGGAGCAGGCGCAGGACGACGCCACGCTGGTGGCGATCCGCGACATGGAGCGGGCCGGGATCGACATCGTGACCGATGGCGAGATCCGCCGCGAAAGCTACTCCAACCGCTTCGCCCTGGCGCTGGATGGCGTGGATGTAGACAACCCCGCCCGCACCATGGGCCGCGCCGGCAAGGAGACGCTGGTGCCCCGCGTCGTTGGCGCCATTCGCCGGAACCGGCCGGTGGAAGTCCGGGATGTCGAGTTCCTGGTCGCCAACACGGATAAGCGGACCAAGATCACCTTGCCTGGGCCGTTCACCTTGTCCCAGCAGGCTTCCGACGAATTCTACAAGGACGAGGAGGCATTGGCGATGGCCTATGCCGCCGCCGTGAACGAGGAAGCGAAGGATCTGCGCCGCGCGGGCGTCAACGTCATCCAGTTCGATGAGCCCTGGATGCAGGCGCGGCCGGATGCTGCCGCGCGCTTCGGGGTGAAAGCCCTGAACCGGGCCCTGGAAGGCCTGGATGGCGACACCGTGGTGCATCTCTGTTTCGGCTATGCCGCCGTGGTGAAGGACAAGCCCTCGGGGTATTCCTTCCTGCCGCAGCTGGCGGATTGCACGGCGGCGCAGATTTCCATTGAGGCCGCTCAGCCGAAGCTCGACCTCTCCGTGCTGGACGAGTTGCCCAACAAGACCATCATGCTGGGCGTTATCGACCTCGGCAGCGAGAGCGTGGAGACCGCGGAGATGGTGGCGGAACGTATCCGTGCCGGCCTGCGGCGGCTTCCGGCCGAACGGCTGGTCCTGGCGCCGGATTGCGGCATGAAGTACCTGCCCCGCCCCCGCGCCTTCGCCAAGTTGCAGGCGCTGGCTGCGGGTGCCGCGATCGTGCGGCGCGAGTTGCAGGGCTAGAGCAGATCGCCATCAGATGGAATCACCTGATGGCACGACGATGCTCTTCAAGGCAGCAAGCGAGAGCAATTGAAGTGAGCTTATGCGAACGGAAAATGCTCTTGCCTATGGTGGGCTGTTGGCCTGTACGGAGGCGGCTTCATGGGCCAGCAGCCATCGCTTGCGGTCCAGACCGCCGGCATAGCCGGTCAGGCTGCCGCTGCTGCCGACCAGGCGATGGCACGGCACGATGATGTTCAGCGGGTTGGCGGCGTTGGCGTGCCCGATGGCCCGGGCGTGCCGCAGCAGGCCGAGTTGCAGTCCGAAGGCGTGGTAGCTGGTTGGCTGGCCGGGCGGGATGGTGCGCAGCGCTTGCCAGACCCTCGCCTGGAAGGCGGTGCCGCCCGTCTGTATCGGCAATCCATCCAGCGCGCGGGTATGGCCGGCGAAATAGGCCTGGAAGGCGTCCTGGAACGCAGGGCTCGTCGCGCTGGCGGTGAGGGTGAAGGCCCCGCTGCCGTAATGCTGGCGGAGCAGCCTGGGCAGCCTCTCCCTGCCATCGGCCCATTCCGCAGCGCGCAACGCACCGGCCGCATCCACGATCAGCAGCAGGGTGCCGATGGGTGTCGGCACCTCCTGCTCCAGCAAGGCGAGGGTCATGCGGCGCGGCGGAACGTCATGTTGATGCGGTAGGCGCCCAGGCGGGGATGCTGCCCGTCCTTCAGCGGCATGACGCCGTGATAGGCCAGCCGGGCCTTGCCGCCCCAGACGGCGATGTCGCCGTGATGCAGTTGCACCCTATCCTGCGGGTCCGTCCGTTCCAGGCCACCGAACAGGAAGGTCGCCGGCAGGCCCAGGGAGACCGAGACGATCGGCGCGGAGAAATCCGCTTCGTTCTTATCCTGATGCAGGGACAGTTTCGACCCCGGCGCGTAGCGATTGATCAGGCAGGCATCCGGGCTGAAATCCTCGAAGCCGCCTGCCGCGGCAGCGCGCCGGGCCAGGTCCATGAAGACCGCGGGCATGGCCGGCCATGTATGGCCGGTTTCCGGGTCCTGGGACTGGTAGCGATAACCGCGCCGGTCACTGACCCAGCCATAGGTGCCGCAATTGGTCAGCGCGACGGACATGGTGAAGCCGCCGGGCGTGACCATGTGGCGGAAGGGCGCGGCCTGCGCGACTTGCTCGATACCGGCCAGCAATGCGTCTTCCTGAGGAAGCGCGAAGCCCTGCAACAGCGTCAGGCCCGGCGGTGGGCCGAATAACGGGCCGGCACCGCCGCTGTGCGTCTTAGCGCGCGTCATGGAAGATGATGCCCAAAGTGTGCCGGTGCCCGCTGCGCACCGTGCTGACCCCGTGGCGCATGTTCACGCGATAGCTGCCGCGCGTACCCTGTACCGGCCGGTGGTGTACCGCGAACGCCACAGCATCGCCGCGCCTCAGCGGTACCACCTCCGCCCGCGATTGCATGCGGGGGCGCTGTTCGGTCAGCACGAACTCGCCGCCGGTGAAGTCCTTTCCAGGCTCGGACAGCAGGATGGCGACCTGGATGGGAAAAGCGATATCGCCGTAAAGATCCTGGTGCAGGCAGTTGTAGTCGCCAGCGCCATATTGCAGCAGCAACGGCGTCGGCCTTTGCTGGCCGGCCTGATGGCACGTCTCCACGAAGGTCTGGTGCTCGGCCGGGTAGCGGGTTTCGATGCCCATCCGTTCGTTCCAGCCATTGGCCACCGGTGCCAGCCTTGCGTACAGGGCGGTCCGCAGCGTGCCGATCGGGTCCGGCAGCGGATAGCGGAAATACCGGTACTCGCCTTTGCCGAAGCCATGCCGGGCCATGATGATGTGGCTGCGGAAATGCGCTTCCTCGGCATACAGCGCGGCCAGGCGCCGGCATGTCGCGGCATCCAGCAGGTTCGGCAGCACGGCGGCACCTTGCCGCTCCAGCTGCGTCGCCGCCGCGGCCCAGTCGATGCTGCCGGCGGCGGGCGGGGAATGGATGTTCAGGACACGCCCTCCTTTTGCAGCAGCGCCTGCTTCCGCTCGACACCCCAGCGGTAGCCGGACAGGGCGCCGTCGTTGCGGACCACCCTGTGGCAGGGAATGGCGACCGCCAGCGCATTCGCGCCACAGGCCTGGGCGACGGCGCGGGCCGAGCCGGGGGCGCCGATCCGCCGGGCGACCTCGGCATAGCTGACGGTGCTGCCGGCCGGCACCTGCCGCAACACCTGCCACACACGCTGCTGGAACACCGTGCCGCGCACGTCCAACGGCAGTTCCAGCCCCAGCGCCGGCGCCTCGACAAAGCCGACCACCTGGGCGACCAGGGCTTCGAAACCCGCATCTCCGCCAATCAGCCGCGCCTGCGGGAAACGGTCCTGCAGATCGCGCGCCAGGGCATCGGGCTCGTCCCCCAGCAGGATGGCACAGATGCCACGCGCGCTCCGCGCCACCAGGATCGAGCCGAGCGAGCATTCGCCGACAGCGAAGTGGATGTCCGTATTGGTGCCGCCGGAGCGGTAGTCGCTCGGGGTCATTCCCAGCATGTCGTCCACCGCCTCGTAGAAGCGCCCGTTGGAATTGAAACCGGCACCGTAGATCGCCGATGTGACGCTGGCGGCCTGGTTCGCCAGTTCGGCACGCACACGCTGGGCGCGGTGCGCCTGGGCGTAGGCCTTGGGCGTCAGGCCGGTGGCCGCCTTGAACAGGCGATGGAAGTGGGAGGGGCTGAGGCCCGCCTTCGCGGCCAGTTGCTCCAGCGAGGGTACTTCCTCAGCCGCCTCGATGAAGCGGCAGGTCTCGGCCACGATGGCGGCGTGCCCGGCCTGCAGGCCAGGTTGCTCCGGCTTGCAGCGCTGGCAGGGGCGGTAGCCAGCCTGGCGGGCATCGGCGCAGGTCAGGAACAGCGTGACATTCTGCGGCTTCGCCAACCGGGATGGGCAGGATGGGCGGCAGAACACGCCGGTCGTCCGCACGGCGTAAACAAAGCTGCCATCTGCCGTCCCGTCGCGGTTCATCACCTGGGCCCAGCGTGGGTCCTGCTCGGTGCCGGCTCTCTCCAGGGTCTCCGTGATTCTCGCCATGACGTCGCGTCCCTTTGTCCTCTATCGTCGCCTCGATGTCCCGATCTCTAGGCGGGGCGGGCGGAGGACACACTCCGGTGCTTGCTTTCAAATTCCGATATGGGAATTCGGGGCGGCAACCGGCAGGTCGCAGCCTAGCCCTCCTGCAAGGGGTGGCGGTAGATGCCGGTGCGGGCGACGCCATCCGTGCCGATGACGCCGCGATACATGCCCTGGCAATTGAACGGCAAGGCAACCTGTCCTGACGCATCGATCGCGATCAGGCCGCCCGAACCACCGAGCTTGCCCAGTTCCTCCACCACGGCTTCGGCGGCGGCTTCCAGCGCGTCGCCCCGATGCCGCATTCGTGCGGCAATCTCATGCGCGGCGGCCCAGCGGATGAAGTACTCGCCGTGACCGGTGGCGGAGACGGCGCAGGTTTCGTTGTCCGCCCAGGTGCCGGCGCCGAAGACGGGGCTGTCGCCGATCCGCCCCGGCAGCTTGGCTGTCATGCCGCCCGTGGAGGTGGCGGCCGCCAGGTTGCCGTGCCGGTCCCGCGCCACGGCGCCTACCGTGCCATGCTTGGCGGCATCGTCCCGCGTATCGGGCGCCGTGGAAGCCTGCCGGGCCAGCTCGTTCTGCAAAGCCTGCCAGCGGCCCGGGGTATGGAAATAGGCGGGCGGCGCGAAGGCGATGCCGTGCTGTTGGCAGAAATCCAGGGCACCCTGCCCCACCAGCAGCACGTGCTCGGACTGCTCCATCACCGCGCGGGCCGCCAGGATGGGGTTACGCGGCCCGCTGATGCCGGCCACGGCCCCGGCGGCGCGATCCTGCCCCTGCATGACCGCGGCATCCATCTCCTGCGTGCCGGCACGGGTGAACACGGCCCCGCGGCCCGCATTGAAGAGCGGGTTGTCTTCCAGGGCCATCACGGCGGCCGTCACGGCATCCAGGGCCGTGCCGCCATCCGCCAGCACCTGGTGCCCGGCCTTCAGGCTATCCCGCAGCCCCGCATGGTATCCGGCCTCGGCTTCCGGCGTCATGGCCTCGGGCCGCATGGTGCCGGCGCCACCATGGATGGCGAGGGTGAAGTGTTCCATCATGCTCTCTCTTCCAGATCGGTCGGGGCCGACGTCACGTTGCCCGTGCGAGCCCTGCGCGCCTTGTCAGGACGCTGCGCGAATCATGTTGCGGGCGATGACGATCTGCTGGATCTGCGTCGTCCCTTCATAGATGCGGAACAAACGCACATCGCGGTAGAAGCGCTCGATGCCGTAATCGGCGATGTAGCCGGCGCCGCCATGGATCTGCACCGCGCGGTCCGCCACCCGGCCGACCATCTCCGACGCGAACATCTTGCAGCACGCGGCCTCGGTCCCGACGTCGTGGCCGGCGTCCTTACGGCGTGCCGTCTCCATCACCATGCAGCGGGCCGCGTAGGATTCCGCCTTGCTGTCGGCCAACATCGCCTGGATCAACTGGAACTCCGCCAAGGGCTGGCCGAACTGCTTGCGTTCCATCGCATAGCGCAGGCTGTCGCGGATCAGCCGCTCCGCCACGCCGACGCAGACGGCGCTGATATGCAACCGGCCGCGGTCCAGCACCTTCATGGCCGTGCGGAAGCCCTGCCCTTCCCGCCCGCCGAGTAGCGCCGTCGCCGGGATGCGGCAGTCTTCGAACACCACGTCGCAGGTATGGGCGCCCTTCTGCCCCATCTTCTGGTCCGGCTTGCCCAGGGAGATGCCCGGCGTATCCGCCTCCACCAGGAAGGCGCTGACGCCCCGCGCGCCGGCTTCCTGCGGGTTGGTGCGGGCGAACAACGTGAACAGGCCGGCACGCGGCGCATTGGTGATGTAGCGCTTGGTGCCGTTCAGCACGTAGCTGTCGCCATCCCGCCGGGCGGAGGTCCGCAGCGAACCGGCATCGGACCCCGCCTCCGCCTCGGTCAACGCGAAGGAGCCGACGATCTCGCCTGACGCCATGCCAGGCAGGTAGCGCTGCTTCTGCTCTTCCGAGCCGTCGATGATGATGCCTTGCGAGCCGATGCCGTTATTGGTGCCGACCAGAGAGCGGAAGGCGGGCGAGGTCTGCCCCAGTTCGAAGGCAACCTGCGCTTCCTCCTCCATGGTCAGGCCGAGACCGCCATATTCCTCCGGGATCGACAGGCCGAAGAGACCCATCTCCCGCATGGCGGCGACGATCTCGGCCGGGATCTCGTCATGCTCGGCGACCTGATGCTCCAGCGGCACCAGTTGCTCGCGCACGAAGCGGGATACGCTTTCCAGGAGCTGGCTCAGGGTCTCGGCAGGCAGGGTCACGCGTCACTCGCCAGGTTGGGGCGGAGCCGAAGCCGCTCGCCCGGTTCTTATGCCGCCGATGGTGCGGCGGGCGGGCGGGAGCGTCAACGGCCCGCCCGTCCCGCTCGCCACGCCCTGCCCTGCCCTGGCGCGGGCGAATCGCGGGCCGATTCTGCCTCATCCACACTCGCGCCGGTGCTCCACAGGGAGGAGCCGACAGGGTCATGATGATTCACATCAAGATTCGTTCCGGATTCTCTTTCTGAGACGGGGCATTCCGGAACAGCTACTTAAGGGATTTTCCTAAGATTAAGGTTATCCACGGAACCTGGGGATAGTTCTGTGAGCAGATGGCGCGTGGCCATTCAGCAGTAGGGCTTCCGCGCCATTCGCCCCGTCACTCGCACCTGACCTTTGCCTAAAGATTTTGTTCTTGTTTTGTTCGTCACGTCCATTAGGGTCGGCGCATGTCGCACCCCCTTCTTCCCTCTCACCCCGGCTTCGCCGCCTCTTCGTCAGTCTGCTGATCATCCGCTATGCCCGCTTCCCCCGCATTGCTGCACGACCTCCGCCAGCGCCTTTCACAGATCGAACGCGGATTGGGCGAAGCCGCCTTCCCACCCGTGCCCCTGTGCCCGGCGCTGGACCGCCACCTGCCCGAGCACGGCCTGGCGCGGGGTGCGCTGCATGATGTTCTGGCGGCCGACCCGGGTGCGGCGCTGGGCTTCTGCGCCGTGGTGCTGGGCAGGCTGGAGACCCCCACTCTCTGGATCGCGCCGGAAGCCGATGCGGTGTGGCCGGCGGGCCTGCAATCGCTGGGCCTGTGCATCAGCCAGTTGATCCTCGTCCGCTACCGGCGTCCGGCAGAGGGGCTCTGGGCGATGGAGGAAGCGCTGCGTAGCCCCGGCATCGGCGGCGCCGTGCTGCAAACCTCGCATCTGGACCTCATCGCCGCGCGCCGGCTGCAACTGGCCGCGGAGGCGACCGGCAATATCGGCCTGCTGCTCCGCCCTGCCACCGAAGCGCGTAACCCTTCCAATGCGGTGACGCGCTGGCAGGCGGCATCGCTGCCGAACCCGCAGGCAGCGCCGCATTGGCAATGGAACCTGTTGCGCAGCCGGGGCGGCCAGCCAACGCCCTGGCAGGTCACTTGCGCCCCCGGCGGCGTGCTGCAGGCCCATGCGCCATGAGCCGCCGCTACCTGGCCCTGTCGCTGCCATTGCTGCCGCTGGACCGGCTGCGCCGGCTGGACCCTTCGTTGCTGGACCGCCCATTGGCCAGTTGGGCCATCCAGGGCCCCCGGCGTCAGCTGGTCGCGGCGGATGCGCCCGGCTTGGTACCCGGTCAGACCGTGGCGGATGCCCAGGCCATCCAGCCGGACCTCGTGCTGTTCCCGGCCGACCCGGCGGAAGATGCGGCGCTGCTGGAACGCCTGGCGCTCTGGGCGATGCGTTTTACGCCCTTGGTCGCGGTGGACCGCACAGAAGGGCTGTTGCTGGATGCCACGGGTGCGACGGCGCTATTGGGCGGCGAGGAACAGTTCGTCGTCGCCGTGACCAGCCGGTTTCGCCAGGATGGCTTCCGCCTGCGGGCCGCCATGGCCAGCATCGCCGGCGCCGCCGCCGCGCTGGCGCGCGAAAGCCGGCAAGACCGGATCGTCCCCCCCGGCCAGGAGCGGGATGCCATCGCCCCCCTGCCCCTGATCGCCTTACGCCTGCCGCCGGACATGATCCGCAGCCTGGGCCGCATGGGACTGCACCGCATCGGCCAGCTATGCCGCCAGCCGCGCGGCCCGCTAGCCCGCCGCTTCGGCCGGGTGCTGATGGATGCGCTGGACCACGCGACCGGCGACCGCCCGCAACCGCTGCAGCCGGTCCGCCCCGTCGCCACGTTCCAGGCCGTCCGCCATTGCCTGGAACCCATCATCACGCGCCCGGCCATCGACCAGGCGGTGGAAGCCCTGCTGGCGGAAATCTGCCGCGCCTTGCTGGAAGCGAGCCGCGGCGCCCGGCGGCTGACCCTGCGGGCGTTCCGCGTGGACCACCGCGTGCAGGAAATTACCATCGGGACTGGCGCGCCGACACGCGACGCCGCGCATCTCGTCCGCCTGTTCGCCGGCAAGCTGGATCAGTTGGAACCCGACCTGGGTTTCGAGCGGCTGACCATGGACGCCCACTCCACCGACATACTGGACGGCCTGCAGGCCAGCATGGCCAGGCGGGACGGTGCTTCCGCCGCCGACACGGCCGCGTTGACCGAGTTGCTGGACCGGCTGGAGCAACGCGTCGCGGTGTACCGCATGCTGCCGCTGGAGAGCCATTGGCCCGAATATGCCGCGGCACCGGCAACACCCCATGAGCAGATCGTGCTCCCGCCCGATTGGGGGAATGAAACGCGCCCCGTTCGCCTGCTGGCGGAGCCGCTGGCACTGGCGGTGACGGCGGAGTTGCCGGACGGCACGCCGGTGCAGCTTCGCTACGGCTCCCGCCTGCACCGCGTGCTGTATTGCATCGGCCCGGAACGGCTGGAACCGGAATGGTGGGGCCATGATGCGGCGCGCCCGTCCCGGGATTATTTCCGCGTCCAGACAGCGGAGGGCCCACGCCTCTGGATCTGCCGCCTGGGCGAGCCGAATGTGTTGCCGCCCCGCTGGTTCCTGCACGGCTATCTGGCCTGAGCCATGCCCGCCGCTTATGCAGAGCTGGGTGCGCGTAGCAACTTCAGCTTGCTGGATGGCGCTTCGCATCCGGCGGAGCTGGCTGTCACGGCGCAGAAGCTCGGCCATGCGGGTTTGGGCATCTGTGACGTCAATACCCTGGCGGGCGTGGTGCGCGGCCATGTCGCCGCCAAGGAACTGGGCCTTCCCTATCTGATCGGTGTGCGATTACGGCTGGAGGATGGCGCGGAATACCTGGTCTGGCCGACGGACCGGGCCAGCTACGGCCGGCTGACGCGCCTGCTCTCCCTCGGCGGGATGCGGGTTCCGGCCGGCAGCTTCCGTATCAGCCGCGAGGATATGCTGGCGCATGCCGAGGCATGGTGCATGGCATCGGTGCCGCCACGGTTGCCGGATGCCGGCTTCGCAGGGCGGTTCCGGCTGGATGAAGCGGCACTGAATGCCAGTCTGGCCCTGCCGCTGTTCTGTGCCGCCGCCTGCCGGCATGACGGGCGCGATGCGGAGCGGCTGGAATGGCTGCACCATGTCAGCCCAAGGCTGCTGGCCTGGAATGACGTGCGCTACCACCAGCCGGGCCGGCGCCGGCTGGCAGACGTGCTGACCGCCATCCGCACCGGACGCACAGTGGAGGCGCTGGGCCGCATGGCGGAAGCCAACGGCGAACGCTGCCTGAAGTCCCCGGCCGACATGGAGCGCCTGTTTGCGGGCTATCCAGAAGCATTGGCGAATACGCTGGAGATCCTGCAGGCAGGGCAAGGCTTCTCCCTGAATCAGCTCCGCCACGAGTATCCCGACGAAATCCTGGAAGAAGGCTACACGCCGCAGCAGACCCTGGCGCGGCGCGTCGCCGCAGCCGCCGCTACTCGCTGGCCAGGCGGCGTACCGGAGGAAACCCAGGAACAGATCGACAAGGAATTGCAACTGATCGAACAGCTGCAATACGCGCCCTACTTCCTCACCGTGGATGAAATCGTACGCTTCGCACGCAGCAAGAAAATTCTGTGCCAGGGGCGCGGCTCGGCCGCCAATTCGGCGATCTGCTTTGTGCTGGGCATTACCTCCCTTGATCCGACGAAGCATGAACTGCTCTTCGAGCGCTTCCTCTCGGCATCCCGGAACGAGCCGCCGGATATCGACGTCGATTTCGAGCATGACCGGCGGGAGGAGGTCATCCAGCACATCTACCAGCGCTATGGCCGGCAGCGCGCGGCGATCGTGGCCACGGTCATCCGTTACCGCACCCGCAGCGCGGTGCGGGAGGTCGGCAAGGTGCTGGGGTTGTCGGAGGACGTGACGGCGCGCCTCTCCAAGGCCAGTTGGGGACCGGGGCGCGATTGCACCCTGGCCGATATTGCCCAGGGCGTCGGCCTGGACCCCACGGATCATCGCCTCTCCCTCGTCCTGGAACTGGCGGAGGAGATCCGCGATTTCCCACGCCACCTCGCCACCCATGTGGGCGGCTTCGTGATGAGCCGTGGCCCGTTGGTAGAGACCGCCGTGATCCGGCAGGCGGCGATGGAGGACCGGACTGTCCTTGAATGGGACAAGGATGATATCGACGCGCTGGGCCTGCTGAAGATGGATGTGCTGGGCCTCGGCATGCTGTCCTGCCTGCGCCGCTGCTTCGATCTGCTGGGCCAGTACCACAAGCGCAGCCTGGGGCTGGACCAGGTGCCGCCGGATTGCCCGGAGACCTACGCCATGCTGCGGCGGGCCGATACGGTGGGCGTCTTTCAGGTGGAGAGCCGGGCGCAGATGTCCATGCTGCCGCGGCTCCGGCCGAAGGAGTTCTACGACCTGGTCATCCAGATCGCCATCGTGCGCCCCGGGCCGATCCAGGGTGACATGGTGCATCCGTACCTGCGGCGGCGGGCCAGGTTGGAGAAGCCCATCTACCCCAGCCCTTCACCGGAGCATGGCGACCCGGATGAATTGAAGAAAGTGCTGGAACGTACCCTGGGCGTGCCGTTGTTCCAGGAACAGGCCATGCGCGTCGCCATGGTGGCGGCGAAGTTCAGCCCGGAAGAGGCCGACAAGCTGCGCCGCTCCATGGCCACCTTCAAGCAGACAGGCGGCGTGTCGGAATATCAGGACCGCATGGTCGGCGGTATGGTCCGCCGTGGCTATGACGCGGAGATGGCGCAACGCGTCTTCAAGCAGATCGAGGGATTCGGCTCCTATGGCTTCCCCGAGAGCCACGCGGCATCCTTTGCGATGCTGGCCTATGCCTCGTCATGGCTGAAATGCCACCACCCGACCGTGTTCGCCGCCGCGCTGCTGAATTCCCTGCCGATGGGCTTCTATGCGCCGGCGCAGATCGTCCGCGATGCGCGCAATCACCGCGTCACCATACGGGCCGTGGATGTCAATGCCAGCGACTGGGACTGCACCCTGGAACCGGAGGCGAGCAGCGCCGAGGGGTTCGCCTTGCGGCTTGGCATGCGTCTGGCCAGCGGACTGGCCAAGAGCGCGGCCGAGGCGATCACCCAGGCCCGGCAGGCTGGCAACGGCTCCCCCTTCGCATCGCCAGAAGAGGTGGCGCGGCGCGCCGGCATCGACCGGAAGGCCATGGAAGCGCTGGCCCAGGCCAATGCCTTTGCCTCGATGGGCGCGCGGCGGCGCCAGGCGCTCTGGGCAGCTAAGGGCATGGAGCCGGATATCCCCGATCTGCTGCAGACGGCAGCCAAGGCCGCCGCGGTCGGCGAGCCGCCACTGCTGCGCGAACCACCGCCGCTGCTACCCGAGGAGACGGAGGGCCAATCCATCATGCTGGACTATGCCACCACCAGCCTGACCCTACGCCGGCACCCGCTGGCCCTGATGCGCCCTGCCTTACGGGCACAAGGTTGCATCGACAGCCAGCAAGTGGCCGGGCTTCGGGCCGGTAGCAAGGTCCGGCTGGCCGGCCTGGTGCTGATGCGTCAGCGGCCTGGCACCTCGAAAGGCGTAATCTTCGTAACGGTGGAGGACGAGCACGGCGTCGCCAACCTGGTCGTCTGGGCCGACATCGCGGCGCGGGACCGCGCGGCCCTGATGGCGGCGAAGGTCCTGATGGTCGAAGGCCGGGTGGAACGGCAAACCGAGCACACGGAAGTGCCGATCATCCATGTCATCTGCCTGAAGCTGACCGATTGCTCGGACCTGATGACCCAGGCGCTGATGCATGAGCCGGGCGGCACCGAGCAGGCGGGCACGTCTGCCCTGCCCAATAGCCGGGACTTCCGATAAGCCGGAAGGCCTACTGGAACCCGGGCTTTCCAATATCCTCCTGCCGCTGCGGAACCCGACGGAACTGGCTGATGTCGTAGCCAGCCTGGGCCAGCCGTTGCAGCAGCCCCTGATACGTCGCCTCATCCATCTCGGCCGTGCGGGACAGTACCCAGCCATAGCCATGCCCGGGATAGCCCACCAGGGCGTAGCGGTACTCCTGGTCGACATAGACGATCAGGTAGGACAGGTAGATTGGCCAGAGCGGCGATTCACGCCAATAGGCGTTGCCGGTGTCGGGGACGACATACCCGGTCATGGTGAAGCTACTGGGTTCGGAGGCAAAGTCGCTGCGGCCCCAGTAGACGTCGCGGAAGCGGTCGCCCTCGACACTGATGTCAAAATAGCTGCCGACTTTCCCCCGTTCGGCAAAATAGGGAATGTTGGCGATGACGTACCAGCGGCCGGAATAGCGCTGCAGGTCGACATTCGGCGCCAGCGGCATGGTGGGATTGACCGCCCCGCATGCACCCAGCCCGAACAACCCCAGCAGCATGGCAAGCAGACGCAGGCGCGACATGGCGTGACCTTTCACAGAATCATTCCGGCTTCCAACGCACGTCGCAACCGCCTCATGTCTGGCAACGAACAGGCCCAAGCCTGTTCAGCCCGCATGGCCCAGCTTCCACAGGCCGACATCGATCGCCCTCGCACGGAAGCCGGCCTCGCAATAGCTCAGGTAGTATTCCCACATCCGGCGGAAGCGCGGGCAGAAGCCCATCGCCTCGATCTGCGGCCAGCTGGACTGGAAACGTTCCTGCCAATGCCGCAATGTCTGCGCATAGCCCAGGCCGAACGTCTCGACTTCCCGCACCATCAGCCCGGCGCGGGAGACCTGTTCCTGCAAGGCCGTCGGCGACGGCAGCATGCCGCCCGGGAAAATATGACGCTGGATGAAGTCCGTACCGCGGCGGTAGCCCTCGAACCGGTCCTCGGCGATGGTGATCGATTGCAGCACGATCGTTCCGCCCGGCGTCAGGCGCTCGCGCAGCGCGTCGAAATAGGTTGGCCACCACGCCTCGCCCACCGCCTCGACCATTTCGATGGAGACGATGCGGTCGAACTTCCCCGCCGCCTTCCGGTAATCCTGCAAGCGCAGATCGACCTGCGATGCCAGGCCCGCATCGGCCAGCCTGGCCGTCGCATAGGCATGCTGGGAAGGCGATACGGTCAGGCCGGTGACATGGCAGCCCCGCGCGGCCAGGCGCTCGGCCAGGCCGCCCCAACCGAAGCCGATCTCGAGAACCCGCTGCCCTGGCTGGATATCCATCAACTCCAGCACGCGATCCTGCTTGGCGGATTGCGCGGTCTCCAGACTCGCCATCGCGTCGGCGAACGGGGCGGCGGAGTAGCTCATCCCCTCGTCCAGCCACTTTTCATAGAAGGCGTTGCCGAGGTCGTAATGCCGCATGATGTTGCGGCGACTGCCGGAGAGTGTGTTGTCGTGCAGCCGGTGCAGCATGCGATGCAGCAGCCGCACCGGCAGGACGGCGCGGTCGGTGCCCGGGATGGCATCGCGGTTGACGGCCACCAGTTCGATCAGCGCGGTGAGATCGGGGCTCGACCACTGGCCATCCAGATAGGCCTCGGCAAAGCCGATATCGCCGGCCAGAAGCAGCCGCAGCACCGCGCGCCATTGGTGCAGCACCAGGGTCGCCTCAGGGCCGGTTCCAGCCGCCCGATGCCGCAGCATCGATCCATCCGGCAGCACGACATTCAGGGTGCCGACGCGCAGCCTTCCCATCAACCGGCGCATCGCGGCAATCTGCAGACCGGCGCGCGGAAGCGGCAGGCCATGGCTTTCGACATTGCTGGGAGAGGACATCAGGCGCGACCCTCCGGCAGGATGATGCTGACGGCGTGCGGGGGTGGCTTGGGGCGCGTGCGCAACCGCATGCCTTTGCGCCACAGCTTCAATGCTTCCCAATGGATGCCACCCAGGACCTGCAGGGCCATCAGCGGGTGACGCAGGAAGCCGCCGAGCAGCGCCGCATCGGTCAGGGCCTGCCGCTCACCGGCGAAGCAGGCGGAGAGCACGGTCTCGCCATCCTTGCTGACCTCGATGGCGATGGCCGTGCGGCCATCCGGCACGGACAGGCGGAAATGGTATTGCATGTCCATGTCCATGAACGGGGAAACATAGAAGCGCTTGCCGCATCGCTGCCGCACCTGCTTCTGCTGGCCGGCTTCGACGGGGATCAGGTAGCTGTGCCGCTGGCCGAAGGTGTTGTTCACCTCGTACAGCACCGCACACAGCTCGCCGTCCGCATCGCGGCAGAAGAACACGCTCAGCGGGTTGAACACGCTGCCGAGCACCCTCGGCATACACAGAAGCTGGATGGTACCGCCTGCATGATCGACCCCCGCTTGCGTCAACTGCTCCTCCAGTTGGGCCCGCAATGGCCGGTCGCTACCCTCCAGGTGATCACGGTTGCGGAAGCCGAACAGGTTGAAGCGTTCCGTGCTGAAAAAGCGCAGGTGGCTTGCGGTGGCTTCCAGCTCGTCCAGATCCAGCAACAGCATCATCAGCCGATAGCGAAGCCGGTGCCGCACCGGCCGCAACCGGCTGTGCACCACGCGACCCCTGTAGAGGCAGGACGCCATGCCTGCGCTCATGCGGCCTGCGCCCGCAGGCCGACGATGCGGCCAGACGCGTTGGGAACGCTCCAGGGCCGGCAGATGCCGCCCAGTTCCTCGGCGACGGCAAGCCCGGCCTGCACGCCATCCTCATGGAAGCCGGCGCCGAACCACGCGCCGCAGAACCAGGTGCGACGGCGGCCTTGCAGCGCCCACAACTGATGTTGCGCCCGCAGCGCCGCCATGTCGAAGCGCGGGTGCTCGTAGTCTTCCCGGTGGATCACGCTGCCGCTGGCGGGCTCACGCACCGGGTTCAACGTAACGAAGACATCTCTCTGCCCCTGAAGGTCCTGCAACTGGTTCATCCAGTAGGTGGTACACAACTCCCGTGACGGCCCCTGCTCCAGGTAGTTCCAGCTGGCCCAGACTTTTCGCCGGCGTGGCATCAGGGAGGGATCGCGGTGCATCACCGCCGCATTGGCGCCGTAGCGAATGGCGCCCAGCAGTTGCTGTTCCTCCGGCGTGGCGTCTTGCAGCATGGCCAGCGCCTGGTCGCTGTGCGCACCGATGACAACATGGTCGTAATGCGCTTCCTCACCGCTGGTGTCGCTGATGGCGACGCTATTGGCATCGCGCCGGATGCGCCGCACGCCACAGCCCAGGCGGATGCGGTCCGCGAATGGCGCGGCGAGCCGGCGGACATATTCCTGGCTGCCGCCTTCCACAGTGCGCCATTGCGGCCGGTCCTTCAGCCGCAGCAGGCCGTGGTTCTCGTAGAAGCGCATGAAGGCCGCTGCGGGGTACGCTGCCATCCGGTCGGCCGGCATGGACCAGATGGCAGCCGCCATCGGCAGCAGGTGGTCGCGGATGAAGGCGTCCCCGTAGCCATGCGCGGCCAGCCAGTTGCCGAGCGATTGTGTCTCCGCGCCGCTGGAGCGGGCGGCTTCAGGCGCTTCACGGTAGAAGCGCAGCAGGTCCCGCAACATGGACCAGAACCGCGGGCGCAAAAGATTGCCGCGCTGGGCGAACACGCCATTGAGGTCGGTGCCGGAATACTCCAGCCCGCCGTCCCGGAGGGAGGCCGCGAACGACATGTCGGACGCACGCGTCGGCACCGCGAGCTCGCGGAACAATGCCACCAGGTTGGGATAGGCGTCGGGATTATAGACGATAAAGCCCATATCCACCGGGGTTGACGACTGCGGACCCGGCACCATGATCGTATTGCTATGCCCGCCCAGGCGCGACGCACGCTCGTAGACCGTGACGTCATGACCGCGGGATAGCAGCCAGGCGGCGGATAGGCCGGCGATGCCGGTACCGACGACGGCGATGTTCAGCCGCTGGTTGCGATTCGCTATGCTGTCCACTACGGCAAGTCTCCACGCCTTCCTCCTTCTACGTGCGGGGCGCGGGTTTGGATCACCGCTTTTCTGAGTGATCCGATGTCGCCTGCCGTTCGTAAAAGGGTCGATGCATGCTCTGCCGAAATCCGCCCTGTTGCGCCGAGGCACCCCAGGACTCCCTGGGGCGGCAGCGATGCTCATGAGCGTGGCGCCCCGCCCGGAAAACCATGCGGCGCTGTTGATGGCGATTGCCCAGCGGCAGGACCGGCAGGCCTTCGCCACCCTGTTCCATGCCTATGCACCCCGCCTGAAGGCCTGGCTGCAACGCGGTGGGGCCGAGCCGAACCAGGCCGAGGAGATGGCGCAGGAAACCATGCTGGCCGTCTGGCGTAAGGCAGGGATGTACGACCCGGCGCGCTCCGAACCCGGTACCTGGATCTTCGCCATTGCCCGCAACCTGCGTCTGGACGCGCTGCGCCGTGCGCGGCTTGCGGTCGAAGAGCCGGAGGATACCCATCCCGTCGCGCTGGCGGACGCCATCCTGGCCACTGAACAGCGGGCCCAACGCCTGCGCGACGCCATCACGCAGTTGCCGGCGGAGCAGGCAGAGGCCCTGCACCTCGCCTTCTTTGAAGAGTTCTCGCATAGCCGGATGGAGGCCAGGCTGGGCGTGCCGCTGGGAACGGTGAAATCGCGCCTGCGCCTGGCCATGGCGCGGCTGCGCATCGCGTTGCAGGACCGCATCTAGTGGCGCACCATCCTTCCCACGCCACGTTGCTGGCCTGTGCCGCCGGCACCTTACCCGAGCCACACCGCCGCGTCGTCGCCGCCCATGCCGCGCGATGCCCGCATTGCGCCGCCGTGTTGCGCGAGGCGGATGCCATGGGTGCCGCACTGATGGAAACCCTGGCGCCGGCGGCGATGGCGGAGGGTGCCCTGCAACGTACCCTGGCGCGCCTGGATGAGCCGGCGCGCCCCGAACCCCAGCCCGCCCCGGTGAGCCTGGACGCCATGGTAGAGGGCCGGCGTTGGCGGCCCGTGGCGCCCGGCATCGCCATGATGGTGCTGATCCGGCGGGACCAGTCCGACAGCCGGCTGGACCTCATCAGGGTCGCGCCGGGCTTGGCCTTGCTGGAACACGGGCATGATGGGCAGGAGATGACCTGCGTCATGCAGGGCGCCTTCAACGACGGGCTGGAGACCTATGCCGAGGGAGACGTCGCGGAGAATGACGGCTCGCTGGAGCATCAGCCGCGCGCGCTGCCCGGGCCGGATTGCATCTGCCTGATCTCGACCACCGGCCGGCTGAAGCCGCGCTCCTGGCTGGGGCGGCTTATCGGCCCGCTGCTGGGCATGTGAGGATATGCGGCCCCATGCCTTGCTGTTGCTGCTCATGAGCTTTCTGGCCGCCTGCTCCCCGGTCGCCGTGCTCAACGCGCTGGCCCCACGCACTACGGTGACGGAGGCGGTCGCCTTCGATGAGCATTCCACCCTCGCCGCCGATGTCTATGCTCCGGCGCAGGCCTGCGCCGGGGCGCCCGTCGTCCTGTTCTTCTACGGGGGGGGCTGGGAAGCCGGTGAGCGGGCCATGTACCGCTTCCTCGGTGCCGCATTGGCGGCCAAGGGCGTGGTCGTCATCATCCCAGACTACCGCCTCTGGCCCGAAGCACGCTTCCCCGCCTTCATGGAGGATGCCGCCGCTGCCCTGCGCTGGACCAAGGCGCATGCGGCCGAGTACGGCGGCGACCCCGGCCGGCTGTTCCTGATGGGGCATTCGGCGGGGGCGCAGATCGCCACCCTGCTGGCGCTCGACCTCCGTTACCAGCGCGCGGCGGGGGTGGCGCCTGGTGCGGTCTCAGGCGTCATCGGAATTTCCGGCCCCTACGATTTCCTGCCACTGACCAGCCCGACGCTGAGAGCCATCTTCGGGCCGGAGGACGCCTGGCCGGAATCCCAGCCCATCCGCTTCGTCACCCCCGCGGCACCGCCGATGATGCTGGCCACCGGTACCGGCGACACCACCGTGGACCCCGCCAACACCACCCGGATGGCAGCCCGGCTGCGCGAAGCGGGCGTACCGGTCACCGAGCATTATTACGAGGGTGTCGGCCACTCCACCACGGCGGGCGCCTTTGCCGGCGCCCTCACCTTCCTGGCACCTGTGCGCCGGGATGCGCTGGACTTCATCGCGGCGCAATCCAGCACCGCCTGCGTCAGGGCTGCCGAATGACCTGGGTCTTGGTGCTTGCCGTCACCGCCTTTCTCTCGCTCAGCATGATGCTGGCCTGGGCCATTCAACGCAGCCTGCGCAATGCGGGCATGGTGGATGTGGTCTGGACCTTCGCCCTGGGCCTCGCCGGCATCTTCTATGCCCTGGCACCGGTGCCGGACGTGGAATGGCCCGGCACACGCCAGATCCTGGTGGCGCTGCTGGCCGGGCTGTGGTCGGCGCGGCTGGGGCTGCACATCCTCGCCCGTGCTCGCAAGGGTTCGGAAGACGCCCGCTACGCCCATTTCCGCCAGGAATGGGGCGCGGGGTTTGAGCGGCGGATGTTCGGCTTCCTGCAGATCCAGGCGGCGGCGGCGGCGTTCCTGGCGCTGTCCATGCTGCTGGCGGCACGCAACCCGGCGCCGCTGGGCTGGCGTGACGCGGCCGCGCTGGTGATCATGCTCATCGCCATTGGTGGTGAGGCGCTGGCCGATGCGCAGCTGCGCCGCTTCCGGGCCGACCCGTCGAACAAGGGCCAGATCTGCGATACCGGCCTGTGGGGCCTGTCGCGGCATCCCAACTACTTCTTCGAATGGCTGGGCTGGCTGGCCTACCCGCTCTTCGCCATTTCCGCCGTGCATGGCTGGGGCTGGCTGGCCCTGAGCGCGCCGGCCTTCATGTACTGGCTGCTGGTCTATGTCTCCGGCATCCCACCGCTGGAGGCGCAGATGGCCCGCAGCCGTGGCGACGCCTGGACCGCCTATGTGGCGCGCACCCGCGCCTTCCTGCCGTTGCCCAAGGGAAATTCCTGATGAACATCGTTGCCACGGCCGCAAGCGCTGTCGAGCGCCTGCCTTTCCCGGACGCGATGACCCGCGCCGGCATCGCCCTACTGGTCGACCGCACCGCCCGCAAGCTGCGCACCACCCAGCCGGGCATGGAGCGCGACTTCGCCCATGCCATGTCCGCCTTCCCCATCGCCGAACGGCCGGATGCCGCCAACGCGCAGCATTACGAGTTACCGCCCGAGTTCTTCGGCTTGGTGCTTGGCCCGCGCCGCAAATACTCGTGCTGCCTCTATGAAGACGGCTTCACCCTGACCCAGGCGGAGGAACTGGCGTTGGCGGAAACCGCGCGGCACGCGGACCTGCGCGACGGCCAACGTATCCTGGAACTTGGGTGCGGCTGGGGTTCACTGTCGCTCTGGATGGCGGAGCATCTCCCGCGCGCACGCATCACGGCAGTGTCCAATTCGGCTGGCCAGCGCGCCTTCATCGAGGCGGAGGCAGCCCGGAAGGGACTGACCAACCTGACCATCATCACCGCCGACATGAACGATTTCGACATTGGCGAGCAGTTCGACCGCGTCGTCTCGGTGGAGATGTGGGAGCATATGTCGAACTGGCAGGCGCTGCTGGGGCGGGTCCGGCGGTGGCTGGTGCCGGATGGGCGGCTGTTCCTGCATGTCTTCAGCCATCGCAGCACGCCGTATCACTTCGATACGGCGGACAAGGCGGACTGGATCGCCCAGCATTTCTTTACAGGCGGTATCATGCCAAGCCACGGCCTGATCCGCCACCTGGACACCGACTTCACCCTGGAAGCCGAATGGCGGTGGAGTGGCGAGCACTACAACCGCACGGCCGAGGATTGGTTGAAGAATTACGACCGCAACAGCGCCGCCGTGGATGCGGTGCTGCGCGATGTCTATGGCGCGGATGCCGGCCTGTGGAAGCGCCGCTGGCGCCTGTTCTTCCTGGCGACCGCTGGCTTGTTCGGCGCGCGCGACGGCACGGAATGGGGCGTCAGCCACTACCAGCTGAAGCCGCGCTGACGGACGAAGGCTGGGGCACCGGACCCAGCCGCACTCCGGCGGACGGCAGCGCCTGCCGGATGTTGCCTCGCTTGGAATCCCAAGGTGTCGACGCCCGGACAGTGCCTGAAGCGGCTGGTTAAACGCACCGTCGCCCTACACTGAGCGCCAAGCCTACAGCGACTAAGAGGTCTTGCGCCGCTTCCGCGCCTCCACCCCGAAGCCTTGGCCCAGCAGGCGGCAGCCAGCCTGGGCGAAATGCCGCAGCTTCGCGATCAGGCCGGGGTCCGGCTCCGCGCAGATATGCTGGATGGAGCCGACCAGGGCGATGGACGCGACCAGCGCATCCGCATGGTCGTAGAGCGGCACCGCCAGGGCGTTGCAGCCCAGCAGGATTTCCTGTGGTGCCTGCGCGTAGCCGCTAGCGCGAACGCGTTCGATCTCCGCTTCCACCTGGGCCGGCGTGGTCAGGGTATGCGGGGTGAAGCCGGGCAGTGCGTCCTGCAATAGCTGCGCCGCCCTCTCTTCCGACCCGAAGGCCAGGAAGATCTTGCCCTGGGCCGAGGCGTGCAACGCCAGCACGCTGCCCGGCCGCACGCCGATCTCGATCGGATGCACGCCGTGGAAGGTGGAAGCGACGAACGCCCCCTGCGGTGTTGGCGTGCTCAGCACCACGGCCAGGCCGGTGGCATCCCGCAGGCCGCGCATCGTGCCTTCCAAGGTGCGGGCGATGTCCCAGCTCGGCGGCGCCAGATGCGCCACCAGGAATGCCTTGGGCCCCAGCCGGTACCGGTTGGTATCGGCATCCTGCAGCAGATAGGCGCGCTCCACCAAGGTCTGCAAATGCCGGAACACCGCGCTTTTGGTGGCTGAGAGCGCCGTGGCGACCTGGGTGACGCCAATGGGCTCCCCCGCCAGCGCCACGGTTTCGAGCACGGCCAGGACAGTATCGGCGGCGCGGACGCCACTCGGTTCGGATGCGGGCGGAGCGGGCATGGGGATCTTCCCAGATGTTCTCACTACGTGAACGGCCTCAGGATTTCACTCCGAAGGCTAGAGCCGATCGTTGACAGGGAGAACCCCAATAAGGTCATCATCGCGAACAACGTTACCCATATAAGAACACGTCCGAGGGAATGGTCCATGACGCACACCCCACCATCGCGACTGGCCCCGCTGCCATGAGCAGCCGTCTGGCGGCCCGGATCGGCCGTTTGACCCTCAAGAATCCGGTGATCGCCGCCTCCGCTGAGCATCTGATCGAGGCTGACGGTATCCGGGCGGCGATCGAGGCCGGGGCCGGGGCCGTGGTGGTGAAGTCCACCAACGAGAATCCGGCCGGCAAAGAGCAGCTGCGCCGCGCCGAGTACGTGGCGCTGGACGCGCAGTGGAACCGGGTGCCGTGGGATGCTGGAGCGCCGCCGGAGGTTTCCCTGGCCTCACGCTCCGGCATGTCGCCGCTGGGGTTCGAGGCATGGCTGGCGCAGAACGTTGCCATGGACCGGCTGGCCCGGCAGCATGACTGCCTGCTGGTGGCCAGCCTGGTGATGGCGGACCTCGATGCTTCCCTCTCCCTCGCCCGGCAGGTTGAGGCCGCGGGCCTGCGCGCCTTGGAATTCAACATCGGCACGCCCTATGCCAGCCAGGCCGCCAAGGGCGCCGTGACGACCGAGCTGCAACCCAGCCGCGTCGGTGAGCTGGTAGCGGCGATGCGGGGCGCGGTCTCCCTGCCGATCTGGGTGAAGATCACCGGACAGTCCGAGCGCGTGCCGGAACTGGCCGAAGCGGCCTTCGCCGCCGGCGCCGACGCGGTGGTGATGGCCGGCCGGCTGCTCGGCCTGGTGCCGGACCTGGAGAGCATGGAGCCGATGCTGGGCACCAGCCTGGGCATCGGCGGCTACTGGAACCTGCCGTTGACCTGCCATTGGCTGGCCCTGACCCGCTCGCGGCTGGGGGCCGACGCCTCGCTCATCGGCATCAATGGCGCGCGCGATGGCCATGACGTCGCCCGCATGTTGCTGGCTGGCGCCGGCGCGGTGGGCATCGCCTCGCCGGTCATGCTGCGCGGCCCCGGCGTGCTGCGGCAGGCGCTGGAACAACTGGATGCGTATCTGGCGGCGAAAGGCCTGACGGTGGCCGAGTTGATCGGCCGTGCCGCCGACGCACGCCGCAGCTACGCCGACATGCCACCCCTAGACGAGAACTGGCGGCACTACGTGACCGCCGGCACCGAGGAGACGAACCCATGAGCGAAGTACAGGCCAAGGACGCGACCGACGCCACCATCGACCGGCTGATGCAGGGTGCCATCGACCTGCATACCCATCCCGGCCCCTCCCTGATGCCGCGTGCCGTCGACCACATCGAAGTGGTGCGGGAGGCGGCCGAAGCCGGCATGGCGGCGGTGCTGCTGAAGGACCATTACTACCCGACGATGCCGATCGCGCATCTGATCAACACGCATTACCCGAGCAACTGCCGGGCGATCGGCGCCATCGTGCTGAACAACCCGGTCGGCGGGCTGAACCCAAGCGCAGTGGATTACGCGCTGAAGCAGGGCGCCCGCGTGGTCTGGATGGCGACGGCGCATGCCCAGAACCATATCGACCACGACAAGAAGGACGCGGACTTCAAGAACAAGTTCCCGACCAACAGCAAGCGCACCATTGCGCCTATCGGCGCGACGCTGACAGATGCGAGCGGCGTGGTGCGCGACGAGGTCAAGCTGATCCTGGACCTGATTGCCGAGGCCGATGCCGCGGTCTCCGCCGGGCACCACCACATCAGCGAAGCTTTCCCGTTCTACGAGGAAGCCAAGAAGCGTGGCGTGAAGCGGCTGTTTCTGAACCATCCGACTTACGTCAATGAAGGATCGTTCCAGGATATCCAGCAACTGACGCGCATGGGGGTCATGATAGAGCATTCGCTCTGCATGTTCATCCCGTCAGTCTTCCAGCAATTCGACCACGAGCATCTGCGCCAGGTGATCGACGCCGGCGGCATCGAGCACACTTTCTTTGGCTCGGATCTCGGGCAGAAGGGCAACCCGACGCCGGTGCAGGGCTTCCGGACCTTCATCCGCCTGCTGCTGGACATGGGATACGACGAGGCCGCGATCCGCGCCATGGTGGCGGACAACGCCGCCCGCCTGCTGGACATTCACTGACCAAGACATGAAGGCCGCCGCGCCGGATCACCCGGCGCAGGAACGGCCCGTTGGGAGTTGACGGACATGACGCTTTCACGCCGCCTGTTCATGGGCGCGGCGGGTGCGACGGCGCTTGCCACGCCCGCCCTGGCGCAACGCGGAACCTGGCCTGACCGGCCAATCCGCCTCGTCCTCGGCTTCGCGACGGGCGGGGTGGGGGATCTGACCGCGCGCCTGATCGCGCCCAAGATCGCCGAGGGGCTGGGGCAGCCCATCGTCATCGACAACCGGCCCAGCGCCGGCGGCATCGTCTCGGCCGAAAGCGTTGCCCGCAGCGCGCCAGATGGCAACACCATGCTGTTGCTGACCACGACCAACAGCACGGCATCGGCCATCTACAAGTCGCTGCCCTACGACGTGGTGCGGGACTTCGCCCCCATCGCGCGCATCGCGACCTTCGACCATGTGCTGCTGACCGCCGCCAACAGCCCGTACAAGACCTTGCAGGACGTGCTGGATGCAGCGCGCGCCAAGCCCGGCAGCATCAATATCGGCTCCATCTCGGTCGGCAATGCCCAGCACCTGGGGGCCGAGCTGCTGCGCAGCATGACGGGCGCCGACCTGACGGTGGTGCCGTATCGCTCGACGCCGGATCTCATCAACGCGACGGCAACCGGCGATGTCCAGATCGCCAGCGAGATTCTGGCCCCGGCCCTGTCGCAGCTGGATGGTGGGCGGCTGCGCGCGCTGGCCATGACGTCGGCCGAGCGCTTCCCGTCCATGCCGAATGTCCCGACGGCGACGGAGTCGGCTGTGCCCAACTACATCGTCGGCTCCTGGAACGGCATGGCGGCGCCGATCGGCACGCCCCGCCCGATCATCGAGCGGATGAACAAGGAGATCGTGCGGGCGATGGCCCAGCCGGATATCCGCGCCAAGCTGTTGGAGCTGGGCGTACAACCGGCAACGTCGACGCCGGAGGAATTCGGCACCTTCATCCGGGCTGAAGGCGAACGCTGGGCGAAGATCGTCCAGGACGCCGGCATTCCTAAGCAGTAAGGCAGCAGCACCGATGTACGATCAGAGCGACCCCCGGGCTGCGCTGGCATCCGCGAGTTCCGCGCGCGTGCCCACCGCCTTCGCGACAGCCAGCTACGCCCGCTTCTACGAAACCCCGCCCCAAGACAAGGCAGCAGGGCTGAGCCAGTGGTACGCAAGGGGCCAGAACTTCCTGGCAGCCTACGCCGTGGCCGATTCAGGCCGCGTATTCGAGCGCCGCGACCAGCCGGACGAATACGTCGTTCTGCTGCCCGATGCCGATATGGAAGCCGAGATCGAGGTTGCGGGCGAACGGCATGTCCTGCCTGGCAACAGCCTGGCCTTCATTCCGCCAGGCGCCAGCCGCATCACCCTGCGCCGCGCCGGGCGCCTGGTGCGGCTGTTCACCACCCGGGCCGAGGACCTGGCGGCCCAGTGCGTGAATGCGGGCCAATACGCGCAGCCCGACCCCAACATTCCGCCGCTGCGGGATTGGCCGGCGCCGCCGGGCGGCCTCCGCTACCGCGCCTACAGCCTGGATGTGCCGCCGGAGCCCGGTCGCTTCGGGCGCATCTGGCGCTGCACCACCTTCATGATCAACTACCTCGACCCCGCGACGGAGCCGCGCGACAAGACGAAGATGTCACCGCACCACCACGACGATTTCGAGCAGGGCTCGCTGGTGTTGGACGGCGCCTACACGCACCACCTGCGCTGGCCCTGGACACCGGACATGACCATCTGGAAGCCGGATGAGCACGAGTATTGCGGTGCGCCGTCGCTGACCATCATCCCGCCGCCCTCCATCCACACCTCACGCGCGGAGGAAGCCGGGCAGATGGTCGATATCTTCTGCCCGCCACGGCATGATTTCTCCGCCAAGCCCGGCTGGGTGCTGAATGCTGCGGATTACCCACAGGTACCGTGACACCCCTGGCGGGACGCAAGTCCCGCCAGCCGACTGGCCCGGCCGTCAGATCAGGTCCTTCACCCGCTCGTAGGTCCGGTCGAGGTGGAGTTGGAGAATGGCGACCAGGCCTTCGGCGTCCCGGGCCTTCAGACAGCGGATCATCTCCCCATGCTCGGCAACCGCGCCGGCCCATTTCTGTGGCCCGGCATTGCCGATGAAGCGGATGTGCTTCATGCGGGACTGGATAGCGTCATGCGCCCAGACCAGCGTCGCATTGCCTGGCAAAGCGACGATGCTGGCATGGATGCCCTGGTTCAGCTTGAAATAGGCCAGGCGGTCATTGCTGGCGTAGCAGGCGATCATCGCGTCATGCATCGCCTCGATCGCCGCGATGCCGGCATCGGACCCCTCCGTGCAGGCGAGGCGCGCCGCCAGGGCTTCCAGCGACTTCAACACGGCGAGGCTGTCGGCCACGTCCTTGAGCGTCAGCCGCCGCACCACCGCGCCACGGGCCGGCACCAGTTCCACCAGCCCTTCCCCGGCCAGCATCCGCACCGCCTCCCGCAACGGGGTCCGGGATACGCCGAGCTGGGCGCAGAGCGCGACCTCGTTCAGCCGCGCCCCGGCGGGGATGATGCCCTGCGTCACCAGGTCGCGTAGCCGGGTGGCCACCTCCTCCTGCAAGGGTCGCCGGATGATGGGGCCCGCCGTGGTGGCCGAAGAGGGCTGGGTTGGCACGCTGTGATCCAATCTCGCTGGTCGCCCGTCTTATATCGGAAGCCGGCTGGCAGCGCAGGCTTGCGGCGTTGACACTCATCTAACTGTATGCAGTATGCTGGCATACAGTAATTTCCAGGTTCGGAAAATGCCAGTGAGCCCACAGCCCGCCCCGCTCCGCCGGCCCCGCATCGCCCTCGCCATGGGCGACGCCGCCGGCATCTCCGCTGAACTCGCAGCACGGGTGCTGGCGGATGAGGACGTTCGGGCAGCAGCCGACATCCTCGTGCTCGGCGATGCCCGCGTGCTGGCGCAGGGCGCGGCGACCGCGGGCGTGACGCTGGACGTGGCGACCATCACCGAAGGCCAGTCCCTTCCCACACAGCGGGACAAGCCGGTGCTGCTGGACCTGGGCCATTGCGACCCCGCCGACGTGCCGCTGGGCGAGATCTCCGAGGCCGGCGGCCGTTTCGCGACCGAGAATTTCCGCCGCGCCCTCGCCATGGCGGCGGGCGGGGAGGTCGACGCGGTCTGCTTTACGCCGTTCAACAAGGCCGCGATGCGGCTGGTCACGCCAGGCTATGAGGACGAGATCGGCTTCACGGCCGAGGCTATCGGCTTCCATGGCGTTGCCAAGGAATTCAACGTGCTGGAGGGGCTGTGGAATGCCCGCGTCACCTCGCACGTGCCGCTGAAGGACGTGGCCTCCCTGCTAAGCAAGGACGGCATTCTGGGCAATCTGCGGCTGACCAACGATGCGCTCAAGGCGTCCGGCATCGCCCGCCCGCGCATCGCCGTGGCGGGGCTGAACCCCCATGCCGGCGACCATGGCAATTTTGGGCGGGAGGAGATCGACATCATCGCCCCCGCCGTGGAGGCCGGCAAGGCGGAGCAGATTGGCTGCGACGGCCCGTTCCCGGCCGATACAGTGTTCGTCCGCGCCAAGCGCGGCGACTTCGATGCCGTGCTGACCATGTATCACGACCAGGGGCAGATCGCGATGAAGCTGATCGGCTTCGATAGTGGCGTGACGCTGATGGGCGGCTTTCCCTTCCCCATCTGCACCGCCGCGCACGGCACGGCCTACGATATCGCCGGGCGGGGCATCGCCCACCCCGGCGCCATGCGCAATGCGATCCTGCTGGCGGCCCGCATGGTTGCGCGGGAGAATGCCCCCGCCTGAGACCACCGATAACCGCGAAGACCCATAAGGGCACGCGGAGTTCCGTAGGAGGAAGAATCCATGAAGGTTATGTCCCGGGCGGCCCTCGCCGCCGGCCTGACGCTGTCCGCCTCGCTGCCCGCCATGGCGCAGGCGACGTGGCAACCCACCCGCCCGGTAGAGTTCGTCGTGACCTCCGGCGCCGGCGGCGGCACGGATGTCTTCGCGCGGACGGTGCAGGCGGCGATCGCCAAGCACGACCTGCTGCCGGTCTCCGTGGTCGTCACCAACAAGGGCGGTGGCTCCGGCGTCGAGGGCTATGTCTATGGGCGTGGGGCACAGGGCGACCCGAACAAGGTCATCTTCGGCACCAACAATGCCTGGACCTTGCCCATGGCCGTCCGCACCAACTGGCAGGTGCAGGACCTGACGCCGGTCGCGACCATGGCCTTCGATGAATTCATGCTGTGGGTGAAGCAGGACTCGCCCTATCGCAGCGCCGCAGACCTGATCAACGCGGCGCGGGAGAAGCCGGGCTCGGTGCGCATCGGCGGCAGCCAGACGCGGGATACCGACCAGACGCTGGTGGCGCTGATCCAGCGTGCCGCGGGGGTGCGGTTCACCTATATCCCGTACCGTGGCGGCGGCGAGGCCGGCGTGCAGCTGGCCGGCGGGCATATCGACGCCAACACCAACAATCCGTCCGAGAGCATCGGAGGCTGGCGCGGCAGCCAGGTCCGGCCCGTCTGCGTGTTCCGGCGGGAGCCGCTGCCGGCCGGGGACCGGGTGACGGAGACCCAGGCGTGGTCCGACATCCCCACCTGTGCCAGCCAGGGTTTGCCGGTGGACGAGTACCGGATGCCGCGCACCATCTTCCTGCCCCCCGGCGCCCCCGCGGCCGCCCAGGCTTTCTGGACCGACCTGTTCCGCCGCGTCAGCGAGACGCCGGAGTGGAAGGACTACGTACAGCGCACCAGCCAGAGCGCCCGCTTCCTGGCCGGCGACGAGATGCGCGCCATGATCCGCGAGGAAGAGCGCGCGACCCGCGAGATCTTCGTCGCCGAAGGCTGGACCTCAAACTGACCGCACACTGAGCGAGGAGGGGCGGCATGCTGACCCGCTTTCATCTGGAGCTGATCTTCGCCGCCTGTGTCTTCGCCATCGGCGCGGTCGGGCTGTATGGCTCGCTGGAGTTGGACACGGGCTGGGCCTCGGACGGGCCGCAGGCGGGCTTCTTCCCGTTCCGGGTCGCGTTGATCCTGATGGCCGGTGCGGTCCTGGTAGCGATCCAGGCCGTCCGCGCCCGCGCGAAGCTGCGGCCCATTGCCATCACCGACCGTGCGGGGATGCGCCGCATCCTGTGGTTCGGCCTGCCGATCATCGGCATGGTCGCCCTGGCGCAGTGGCTTGGCCTCTATGTCGCCATGGCGGTGTACCTGCTGGCGACCATCCGCCTGGGCGGCCGCCGGCCGTGGCATACCAGCCTGGGTGTGGCGGCGGGCGTGACATTGGTGACCTTCGTGGTGTTCGAGTGGTGGTTCCAGGTGCCGCTCCTCAAGGGTCCGCTCGAAATCATGCTCGGCCTGGCCTGAAGGGTACTTCATGCTCTCCAACCTAGATTCGCTGATGCACGGCTTCAGCGTCGCCCTGACCGCCTACCACATCATGCTCATCGTCGGCGGGGTCCTGCTGGGCATCCTGGTCGGTGTCCTGCCCGGCCTGGGCGCGCCGAACGGCGTGACGCTGCTGCTGCCGCTGACCTTCACCATGGACCCGGTCTCGGCGATCATCCTGCTGACCAGCCTGTACTGGGGCGCGTTGTTCGGCGGCTCCACCACCTCGATCCTGTTCAATATCCCCGGTGAGCCCTCTTCCGTCGCGACGACCTTCGACGGCTATCCGTTGGCGCGGCAGGGCCGTGCCACGGAAGCGCTGACCTACGCCTTCCTCTCCGCCGGCTTTGGCGCGCTGGTCGGCATCATCGTCATCACGCTGCTGTCCACCGCCGTCGCCTCCTTTGCCCTGCGCTTCGGGCCGCCAGAGTATTTCGCGGTCTACCTGCTGGCCTTCTCATCCTTCATTGCCTTCGGTGGCGGCACGCCGCTGAAGACGATCATTGCCCTCGCCTTGGGGTTCGGTTTCGGCATGATGGGGACGGATACGGTCTCCGGCGCCATGCGGCTGACTTTCGATGTGCCGGACCTGATCCGTGGCATCTCCTTCCTGGTCGTCGTCATCGGCCTGTTTGGCCTGGGCGAGCTGCTGCTGACCATCGAGGAAGGGCCGGAGTTCAAGGGCGCGAACGGCAGGATCGACCCACGGGAGATCCTGCGAACTGCCGCCCGCATGCCACGCTACTGGGCAGCCATGCTGCGCGGCAGCGCGGTGGGCGTCTGGATGGGCATCACGCCCGGCGGGCCCACAGCAGCCTCCTTCATGTCCTACGGCATTGCCCGCCGCGTCTCCCGCAATGGGGCCAATTTCGGCAAGGGCGAACCGGAAGGCGTGATCGCGCCAGAGACGGCGGACCATTCCGCCGGCACGGCCGCAATGCTGCCGATGCTGTCGCTTGGCATTCCTGGCTCGGCGACCTCGGCCGTCATGCTGGGCGGGCTGATGATCTGGGGCTTGAACCCGGGCCCGATGTTGTTTGTCGAGCAGCATGATTTCGTCTGGGGCATGATCGCCTCGATGTATCTGGGCAACGTCATTGGTGTCGTTCTGGCGCTGGCGACCGTGCCGCTGTTCGCGGCGATGCTCTCCGTCTCCTTCGCCATCATCGGTCCCATCATCGTCACCGTCTGCCTAGTGGGGGCCTATACCGTGGCCAATGCCGGGTTCGATCTCTGGCTGGCGGTTCTGTTCGGCGTCATGGGCTACATGATGAAGAAGCTGGACTACCCGCTGGCACCGATGGTCCTGGCCATGGTCATCGGTGACAAGGCGGAGGACGCGTTCCGCCAGTCCATGCTGCTCTCAAACGGCTCCGTCACCATTCTCTGGTCCAACTGGCTGGTGGGGACACTGACCAGCATCGCGCTGCTGTTCCTGCTCTGGCCTGTCGTGGCCATGCTGCTGGGGCGCCGCCGTGCCAGCCGGGCGGCCATGGCCGCGGCGCGGCAGGGCGAGGCGGTATGAACGGCAAGCGTCTCCATTCTTCAAGCGGAGCTCTGACATGAACTACGATATCCTGTTCCGCGACCTGGGCGACCGCCGCTTCCTTGTCGGCCTGGCCGGCGCCAAGGGCGGCTTCAGCCGTACCTTCCTGTCCCAGCTTCGCGCCGTGCCCAACCTGCAGGTCGCGGCGCTGTGCGACCTGGATGCGGAAGGCGTGGTGGCCCTCCTGGCGGAACTTGGCTACCCGGCGCAAGCGGCCGTGCTGTGCGAGGATGCGCAAACCGCGCAGCGCGCCATCGCATCCGGATCGATCGCGGTGGTGCGGGACCACGCGCTGCTGGCCGGCCTGCCATTATCCATCGTCGTGGAAGCCACCGGGCAACCTGAGATCGCCGCCAGCATCGCGCTCAACGCGCTGGAGCGTGGCGTGCACGTCGCGATGGTGACGAAGGAGGCGGACTCGGTTGTCGGGCCGCATCTCAACCAGGTCGCGTTGCAGAACGGCCTCGTCTATACCACGGTGGATGGTGACCAGCCGGCAAACCTGATTGGGCTGGTCAGCTGGGCGCGCCTGCTTGGTTTCGAGATTATCGCCGCCGGCAAGTCCAGCGAGTACGACTTCGTCTTCGACCACGGAACCGGCCAGGTCACCTATACCGACCAGCAATGCCATGCGCCCGGTCTCGCTGGCCTTTGGGTCATGGGCGAGAATGTTTCACAGGCCCTGGCCGACCGCTCGAAGGCGTTGGCCGCGCTACCGCAAAGCGCGACGCCCGATTATTGCGAGATGAACGTGGTCGCCAACTCCACCGGCCTGATCCCGTCGCGCGATGAGCTCAACTACCCGGTCTGCCGCATCTCGGAACTCGCCGACATCTTCATCCCGCGAGAGGATGGCGGCGTCCTCGACCGGAGCGGCGTCATCGACGTCTTCAACTGCCTACGGCGGCCGGAAGAGGTCAGCTTCGGCGGCGGCGTCTTCGTCATCGTGCGCTGCGGCGACAAGGTTGTGTGGGAATTGCTGCGCGGCAAGGGCCATGTTGTCAGCCGGAATGGACGTTATGCCTGCATCTTCCTGCCATATCACCTGATGGGGCTGGAAACCCCCCTCTCCCTGCTCTCCGCCGTCGCCCATGGGCATGCTTCGGGCAGCGACCGGCAACAGGTCCACGCCGTCATGGTCGCGCGCGCCGATCGCGACTTCCGTGCCGGCGAGTTGCTGGAAATGGGCGGGCACCACCATGTGATGACCGATTGCACTGCGCTTCTGCTGCCGGCTGAGCAGGCCGAAGGGCTGTCGCCATTCTACCTGGCCGCCAACAAGCGCCTGCTGGCGGATGTTCGCAAGGGCGACATCATCCGCGAAAGCGTGGTGGACCTCGAAGGTTCGGTCCTGCAGCAGATCCGTCAATCGGTGCTGGTGCCTGGTGGCACAGCGACCAGGGCGGTTCCCGTCCTCTAGCCGCTGACCATCTGCTCCTCGAGCAATTCCAGCAATGTACGTGCCGCGGGGCCGGGCGATGACCCTCTCCGCAGCACGACGCCTGTGGCCCGTTCGATCCTTGGATGACCAAGGGTCTTGGCGACGAGGATGGGATGTGGCTCTCGCGGCAGGGCGAGGCGTGGGACGACGGCGACGCCCAATCCGGCCTCCACCAACCCCAGGCTGGTCGAGAGATGCTCCGCCTCGTAATGCCAGTTCGGGCGTATGCCGAGCGGTAGCAGGGCGCGGTCCAGGATCAGGCGGTTTCCCGAGCGGCGGGAGACACCAACAAGCCTTTCCTGAATCAGGTCATCCCATTTGATCTCCTTCTGCTTCGCCAGCGGATGGTCGCGCCGGCAGGCGAGGACGAAGGGATCGCGGCGCAGCGGCCGGAACTCCACATCGGGGTGCCCCGCCCCCTCCATGCCCACGCCGAATTCCACTCCCCCGCTGGCGACGGCATCAATCACGCCCTCCGCCGCCAAATCCATGACGCGAACCCGCACGGCGGGAAAGCGCCGCGCGAAATCCGCCAGGGTAGCAGGCAGGAAGTAGTAAGCGGCGGTCGGGATGCAGGCGATGGTGACCAGGCCACGCCGGTGCGCCGCCGTTTCCCGGATGCCCAGCAGGCTCTCCTCCAACTCATCCAACAAGCGGCGGGCGCGCGGCAGGAACTCACGCCCCGTCTGCGTCAGGGAGACGCGGCGCGTGGAGCGTGCCAGCAACTCCACACCCAGTTCCTCCTCCAGCGAGCTGAGGCGTCGCGATATCGCTGGTAGCGAAAGGTGCAGGGTATCCATGGCCCGCGTCAGGCTTTCGGCTTCCGCCACGGCCACGAAGGTTCGGAGTTGGTCGAGGTCGATTGCCATGCGGGCTGCCACTCTTGCGCGTCAGGCAAGTATTGTGTCGATCTTTGCACTTCATTGACAAGCGGTTTAGACGCATTGCTTGGGCAACGAAATCCAGTGTGGAAACGCCCATGTCGATCCGCCTTCCCTGCGTGCTGATGCGCGGCGGCACAAGCCGTGGTCCCTTCTTCCTGGCCGCTCACCTCCCGGCCGACCCGGCGCAGCGGGATATCATGCTGCTGGCAGCACTTGGTTCGCCGCACCCTTTGCAGATCGATGGCATTGGCGGCGGCAGCAGCGTGACCAGCAAGGTGGCGATCGTCGGCCCGGCCGTGGACAGCCAGGCGGACGTCGAATACCTGTTTGCCCAGGTCTCGGTTGAGCAGGGCAGAGTCGATACCAAACCCAATTGCGGCAACATGCTCGCTGGCGTTGGCCCGTTTGCCATTGAGGCCGGCCTTGTCACGCCGACACATCCGGAAACCGTCGTTCGCATCCGCAACGTCAATACCGGCGCGCTCGTCGATGCTGTCGTGCAGACGCCGTTTGGCGCGGTCACTTATGATGGCGATGCGGAAATCCCGGGTGTCCAGGGTGGGGCGGCACCGATTGCCCTGCGCTTCCGCGATGTCGGTGGCAGCAAGACAGGCCAGATGTTCCCTACCGGACTTCGGCAGGAGCAGATTGACGGCGTACCGGTCACGCTGATCGATGGCGCCATGCCGATGATGCTGGTATCCGCTGCATCCCTCGGCACCGATGCGGACCTGCCGGTCGGAGCGCTGGAGGCGGACGCGGCCCTGCTCGCCCGGATCGAACGCCTGCGCCAGGTCGCTGGCCGCCGGATGGGCCTGGGCGATGTGTCGGAAAGCGTCATTCCGAAGCCGGCGTTGCTCGGCCCTGCCCGGCACCAGGGCCAGACGCTGACGGCACGCTACCTGACGCCGCATTCCGTACACCGCTCCATGGCCGTGACCGGCGGCATCACCTTGGCCATCGCGGCACGCACTCCAGGGACTGTGGCCTTCGAACTGGCATCAACCGGGGAGGGCGGCGCCGTGATCGCGCACCCCGCAGGAACGTTGCAGATCGGCCTGAAGATTGAGGACAGTGTCGTCCACTGGGCAAGCGTACTGCGGACGGCGCGGCGAATTTTCGAAGGTCATCTTTTCCTGCCGGGAAGGACCCTGCAGACGGCTTCGTCGCAACTGGCTGCTGAATAATTAAGAAACAAGGAAACGCCACCATGAACCGTCGCAACATTCTTCAAGCTGCCCTGGCCCTGCCCTTCGCCGCACCGGTGGTGGCGCGTGCGCAGGACACCTGGCCCAGCCGTCCGGTCCGATTGCTGGTGGCCTATGCCCCAGGCGGCGGCACGGACAACGTGGCACGGGTGGTCGCTGCCCGGCTGCAGGCCGTGCTAGGCCAGGCGGTCGTGGTGGAGAACAAGCCCGGCGCCGGGGGCAATCTGGCCACCGACCAGGTCGCCAGCGCCAAGCCGGATGGCTACACCCTGCTGGTCGGCAACCAGGGGCCCATGACGGTCAATCAATCGCTGTTCCCGAACATGCGCTTTGACCCGATCACCACGCTGGAGCCCGTGGCACTGCTGGCGGACGCGCCGCTCGTGGCCGTCGCTGGTCCGGCGAGCAAGGCCCGCGACCTGCGCGGCCTGCTTGCGGAAGCCAAGGCGGCGAACGGCGCCTTCTCCTACGCCTCCGCCTCCAACGGTTCCGCCAGCCATCTGGCCGCAGCACTGATGTTCCAGATGGCGGGGGTTGAGGCACAGCACTTGCCGTTCCGCGGCGCCGGGCCGGCGTTGAACGACGTCGTGGCCGGCCACATCCCCTTCATGATCACGACGCTCCCTTCCGTCGTCGGTTTGCTGCAGGGCGAGCTGGTCCGCGCGCTGGCCGTAACCGGAGAGAACCGCCTGGCCGCCCTGTCCTCGGTACCGACCGTCGCCGAGGCCGCGTTGCCTGGCTACCGCTCCTCCGCCTGGTACGGCGTGCTGGCGCCCAAGGGTGTGCCGCAGCCGGTGCTGGCGCGTCTGGAAAGCGCGATCGCCGACAGCCTGACGACGGAGGAGGTGGCAAAGCGCCTGCGGGAAGAAGGCGCCGAGCCTTCCCGCATGGGCGGCGCCTCCTTCGGGACGTTCATGCGGGAGGAGCGGACACGCTGGGCTCAGGTGGTGCGCGAGGCGGATATCAAGGTCGAATAGGCTGCCACGCCGGGGCGGCCAATCCAGGCCGCCCTGCTTCCTGCGGTCCTCAGGGTTCGTAGGAAGGCTCGGCTTCACTGTCAGCCACCGGCGCGAGCCGGCCCGCCACCACCTCTGCCATCCGGACCAGGTCCGGCAGCGATCGTGCCGCCATCTTCTGCATGATGCGCCCGCGATGCACTTTGATGGTGATCTCGCTCAGATCCAATGCCGCCGCGACCTGCTTGTTCATGTGCCCGGACGTGACGTAGCGCATCACCTCCCTTTCCCGTGGCGTCAGCGTCTCGAAGCGCAGCCAGATGGCCGCTGAGGCTCGTTCCGTCTGGCGCTGCTTGCGGTCCCGCTCCAGGGCGGCTGCAACGGCTTCCAGCATCGCGGCTTCTTCGAACGGCTTCGGCAGGAAGTCGATGGCGCCGCCCTTCATGGCCTGCACGGTCATGGGCACGTCGCCAAAGCCCGTCATGAAGATCAGCGGGATCTTCTGGCCGATGCTCAACAGATATTGCTGGAACGCCAGCCCATCCATGCCTGGCATCCGGATATCCAGGACCAGGCAACTGGCCTGATCCATGACCTTCTCACGCGCCACGTCGTCGACGGAAGCAAAAGCCACGGCGCGCAACCCGACCGAGCGGAACAGGCTGATCAGTGATTCCCGCACTGACAGATCGTCATCCAGTACGATGACCAAAGGTAGCGCCGCGCTGATGAGGTCGTCGGCCGGGCGGCGTTGCTGCGGCACGGTCAGTGGCTCTTGCAGGCAGGCAGGGTGAACTGAATCAATGCCCCGCCCACCGCAGGCCGCGACGCCCAGATCCGGCCGCCATGGGCCTCGACGGTGGAGCGGCAGACAGCCAGTCCCATGCCCATACCATTCGCCTTGGTCGTGAAGAAAGCATCGAATAGCCGCTTCGTGTCCTTCTCGGCAAATCCGATACCGTGATCCCGGACGCTGAAGAGGATCACCTCCCCACTCTCCGCCAGATCCGCCTTCAGGGTCAGATCACGGCGGCCGGACTCCATGTCCGCGAGGGACTGCACGCCGTTGATCAACAGATTGACGATGACATGCTCGATCTGCAGCCGGTCAGCTTCGATCAGCGGAAGATCCGGATTCATGTCGATCGTCAGCGTGATGTCGTGATTCTGGAATTCCCGCTGTAACAACAGCACCGCCTCGTCCACCAGATCGCGCGGCGCGACGATATCCCGCCGTGGTACCGACTTGCTGACGAAGGCGCGGATCCGCGCCACAACATCGCCGGCTCGCTTGCCGTCGCGGATCGTGCGTTCCATCGCCTGGGTCGCCTCGCCCAGGTCTGGTGCCTCCCGCCGCAGCCAGCGCAATGCTGCCGCGCCATTCGCGACGATGGCTGCGATAGGCTGGCTGACCTCGTGCGCGATGGAGGCGGTCAGTTCCCCCAGCGTCGCCACGCGTGTGGCGTGCGCCAGGTTCTCCCGGGTTCGTTGCAAATCATGTTCTGCCCTGCGGCGCTCGGTGATGTCCATGATCGTCACCAGCACCCGGCTTTCTCCCGCGGGCGGAAAGGTGACGGACATCAGGATGGACAGCTTCTCCCCACGCCGGGTGGAGACCACCGTCTCGGACTTGCAGCCTGGCTTTCCCTCGGCCAACGCCGCCAGCAGGTTGGCGAAGGAACCCGACGTCCCCGGCAGGAAGACCGGCTCCAACGGGCCCAGCAGTTCATGCTTGCTCTCGGCCTGGAACATCTGGACGGCCGTCTCATTGACGTCCAGGACGCGCACGAGGGTCACGGCCTGCCTCACGAAGTCAGGGTTCTCGGCGAAGTAGCGGTTGAAGTCGGTCACGCCCTGCTGCCGCAGCTCCTCGAGCAGTGGCTGTACGTCGGAGTAATCCTCGTCCCAGATCGCCACACCGGCGGATTGGAAGATGGAACGGTAGCGTGCCTCGCTCCGGCGCAGCTCGGCCACGGCCTGCTGCTGCAAGGTAATGTCCGTGTTGGTTTCCAGAATGGCGCTCGGGGCACCGTGCGGGCCGGTCTGCAAGGCCCAGCGGCTGGAGACGATGACGGGCTGGCCGCCACGGGTCCGATGCAGCACCTCGCCTTCCCAGTGCCCCTCGCGCAGGACTTGCGCCTGCACGGGCTGGAAGCCCCCCGGCCGCTCGGGGGCCAGCAGGGTCTGCACCGGCCTGCCCAAGGCCTCCTCGGCCGACCAGCCGTAGAGCGCCTCGGCCCCGCGGGTCCAGGATGTCACGATGTCCTGGGTATCGCGGACGAAGATGGCATCATGGGTCAGGTTCAGCAGTTCCGCCTGTTCCCGCTGCGTCTGCGTCGCTGCCTGGTTCCGTAGGGTCAGCAGGGTGATGACGCCGATGGCGGCGCAGCTGACCGCCCAGCGCAGGAAGGGGTCGCGCGGCGGTGACAGGCCCTGGGACGCCAGGTAGCTGACCGTCGTCAGGCCGATGCAGCACAGCCCGGTGACGATGACGCCGCGCCGCAGATAGGTTCCGGCCGCCAGGATCAGCACGATGGCGTAAAGCCCGGCGACCGCACTGCCCAGGGGAAGCTCGGTATCAGCCGCGAAGATCAGCGCGGCGATCAGGACGATGCCGATCCTGGGAAACTGCTTGTTGCCGGAATGGCGCCGCCATGGCCGGCCGAAAGCCCCCTCAGTCCCCTGCGCCACGCTGGCATTCATCCTGTCACTTCCTTCTGCCCAGCTGGGCCTGAGCAATAGACGGTTGATAATGCCGGGAAAAGTGTCTCCGGGGGAAATAGAGAAGCATCATCCCGGCCGCCGCCGCCATCCTGACCTAGCCTTTGGTATAATATCCCACTTCTGCCGCCTGTCGTACCAACGCCAGACCTTTGGGGCCCGGCGCCACGACTGCCCGGTCATAGCCGGCATCGCGCCGTGTTCCGGTGGTTGGATGCAGGAACGGACGACCTATGCCCTCGATCACCGTGAAGGACGGCACCGCCCTGTACTACAAGGATTGGGGCACGGGCGCGCCGATCGTCTTCAGCCACGGCTGGCCGCTGAATGCCGATGCGTGGGAAGCCCAGATGGTCTTCCTCGCCGCCCATGGCTATCGCTGCATCGCCCATGACCGCCGCGGGCACGGGCGCTCGGACCAGCCCTGGTCCGGCAACGACATGGATACCTATGCGGACGACCTGGCGGCGCTGATCGAGGCGCTGGCTTTGGAAGGCGCTATGCTGGTCGGCCACTCCACCGGGGGTGGCGAGGTCGCGCGCTATATCGGCCGCCATGGCACCGGGCGCGTCGCCAGCGCGGTGCTGGTCGGGGCCGTACCGCCGAAGATGCTGCGAACCCCTACCAACCCGGACGGGCTGCCGATCGAGGTATTCGACAGCATGCGTGCCGGCGTCGCCGCCAATCGCTCCCAGGTGTTCCAGGATATCACGACACCGTTCTTCGGCGCCAACCGGCCTGGGGCTGAGATCAGCCAGGCCACGCGGGATGCCTTCTGGTTTCAGGGCATGCAGGCAGGGCTGAAAGGCGTGCTTGATTGCATCGCCGCCTTCTCCGAAACCGACTTTACCGCGGACCTGAAGCGGTTCGACATTCCGACCTTGGTCATCCATGGCGCGGACGACCAGATCGTGCCGGTCGACCTGACGGCGCGCCGGACCGCCGCACTGATCCCCGGCGCCGTGCTGCGGATCTATCCCGGCGGCGCCCATGGCCTGGCCGACACCAGCCGCGACCAGCTGAACGCCGATCTCCTGGCCTTCGCCCGTGGCGACCTCTCCAGTTTCACCTGAATCCGACATAGAAGGACTTCGCCTCATGGCCATCACCGCCACCCCGACGCCCGGCAAGCTGCTGCTGAACCCGCATGACCACGTGCTGGTCATGATCGACTTCCAGTCCCAGATGGCCTTCGCCACCAAGTCGATCGACGCCATCACGCTGCGCAACAACGCCGCGCTGGTGGCCCGCGCCGCGGCTGGCTTCGGCGCCTCGGCCATCCTGACCACGGTGGCGGAGAAGTCCTTCTCGGGCCCGATGTTCAGCGAGATCACCGACGCTTTTCCCGGCCAGAAGCTGCTCGACCGCACCTCCATGAACACCTGGGAGGATGCCGCCGTGATCGATGAGGTCAACAGGATCGGCAAGGGGCGTATCGTGCTGTCCGGGCTGTGGACCTCGGTTTGCATCGTCGGCCCGGCGTTGTCCGCCATCGACCAGGGCTTCGAGGTCTATGTCATCGCCGATGCTTGCGGCGATGTCTCGGACGAGGCGCATGAGCGCGCGATGGAGCGGATGATCCAGGCCGGCGCGCGCCCCATGACGTCGCTGCAATACCTGCTGGAACTGCAGCGCGACTGGGCGCGGACCGAGACCTACGAGATGACCACCGGCATCGCCAAGACCTATGGCGGCAGCTACGGCCTTGGCGTCACCTACGCCAAGACCATGTTCGGCGCCCACGAAGGCTGAAGCCGCACCAACAGCCGCTTTGCGGGAGCAACCGATGAAGGTCTACGTGCTGTCCCTGGCGGCCGGCCTGCTGGTCGGCGTCATCTATGGCCTTCTCAATGTGCGATCACCGGCCCCGCCGGTGATCGCGCTGGTCGGCCTGCTCGGCATTCTGCTGGGCGAGCAGATCGTGCCCGTAGCCAAGCGGCTGCTGGCGGGGCCCGCCCCTGCCCTGTCCGAGGTCCGGCAGGGCTGCGCCACACATGTCTTCGGAATGTTGCCGGGGCGTGGCCATGGGGCGGCCACTCCTCCTCCGCCGGCAAAGCCCCCCGAAAGGTCGGCCTGATGCCCGTCACCCGCCGCGCCGCTACACGGGGGATCGGCGCCCTCAGCATTGCCCTTTCCGCAGGAGGCTCCGCCATGAGCGCGACCAACCCACCCGACATGATTCTGCATAACGGCCGGATCACCACGCTGGACCGGAGCAACCCGGCACCGCAGGCCGTAGCCATCACCGCAGGCCGCTTCTCGGCCGTTGGCGATTCCGCCGAGATCCTGCCCACCGCCGGGCCGCGCACGCGGGTGATCGACCTCGGCGGCAAGCGGCTGATTCCCGGCCTGATCGACAACCACCTGCACATCATTCGCGGTGGCCTGAACTTCAACATGGAATTGCGCTGGGACGGCGTCCGTAGCCTGGCCGATGCCATGGCGATGCTGAAGCGCCAGGCCGCCAACACGCCGCCGCCGCAATGGGTCCGTGTCGTCGGCGGCTTCACCGAGCATCAGTTCGTCGAGAAGCGGCTGCCGACGCTGGAGGAAATCAATGCGGCGGCGCCGGATACACCCGTCTTCCTGCTGCATCTCTACGACCGCGCGTTGCTGAACGGTGCGGCGCTGCGTGCCGTCGGCTACACGAAGGACACGCCCAACCCGCCGGGGGGCGAGATCCAGCGCGACGCGCAGGGTAACCCCACCGGCCTGCTGTTGGCGCGGCCCAACGCGACCATTCTCTACGCTACGCTCGGCAAGGGGCCGAAGCTGCCCTTCGATTACCAGCTCAACTCCACCCGCCACTTCATGCGGGACCTGAACCGGCTCGGCGTCACCGGCGCCATCGATGCCGGCGGCGGCTCGCAGAACTATCCGGACGACTACGCGGTGGTGGAGAAGCTGGCGGCAGATGGGGAACTGACGATCCGCATCGCCTACAACCTGTTCACGCAGAAGCCGAAGGAGGAGAAGGACGACTTCCTCCGCTGGACGCAGTCGAACAAATACCAGCAGGGCGATGACTACTTCCGGCTGAACGGCGCCGGCGAGATGCTGGTCTACTCCGCCGCCGATTTCGAGGATTTCCGCGTCGAGCGGCCGGAGATGCCGCCGGAGATGGAGCCGGAGCTGGAAGCAGTGGTCCGCCTGCTGGCGCAGAACCGCTGGCCCTGGCGGCTGCACGCGACCTACAACGAAACCATCGGCCGTTCGCTGGATGTCTTTGAGAAGGTCAACCAGGACATCCCGCTGGAGGGGCTGAACTGGATCTTCGACCACGCCGAGACGGTCAGCGACCATAACCTGGAGCGGATCGCCCGCCTGGGTGGCGGCGTCGCCGTGCAGCACCGCATGGCCTTCCAGGGCGAATATTTCGTCGAGCGCTACGGCTTGAAAGCCGCAGAGCGCACGCCGCCTGTCGCCCGCATGCTGGAGATGGGGGTCAAGGTCTCGGCCGGCACCGATGCCACCCGGGTGGCTTCCTACAACCCGTGGGTCGCTCTCTACTGGCTGGTCACCGGCAAGACGCTCGGCGGCCTGCGCATCACGCCGGAGCACAACACGCTGGACCGCGATACCGCGCTGCGGATGCTGACCGAGAAGGTGACCTGGTTCTCCAATGAGGAAGGCAAGAAAGGACGCATCGAGACCGGCCAGCTGGCCGACCTGGCCGTGCTGGACCGTGACTACTTCGACGTGCCGGGCGACGAGATCCAGGACATCACCGCCGTCCTGACAGTGGTTGGCGGCAAGGTGGTGCATGGGGCCGGCGAGTTTGGCTCCCTCGCGCCGCCCCTGCCGCCGGCCATGCCGGATTGGTCGCCTGTACGCACCTTCGGCGGCTACCAGGACAGGCGCGCCGCCAGCAACGGCAAGCCGGGCACCTTCGCAAAGCTGGCACGGTGCTGCGAGAGCGCCTGCGGCGTGCATGGCCACGACCATGCCCGCGCCTGGGCCGCCAGCACGCCAGCGGGGAATGACCGTGGCTTCTGGGGTGCGCTCGGCTGCGCCTGCTGGGCCTTCTGACGTGGAGGGGCAGCAACAGGACAGCACGACGTGGCGCTGGCTCCAGTTCCTGGGCCTCCTCGGGCTTTGCGCGGCCTATCTGCAGGGTGGGTTGAACAAGCTGGTGGATTTCCCGGGCGCGGTGGCGGAGGCCGCGCATTTCGGCCTGCCCTTCCCGCCCGTGACCGCGGCGGCGACCATCCTGGTCGAACTGGCGGCATCCGGCCTGATCCTGTCCGGCCGCCTGCGCTGGCTCGGGGCGCTTGTGCTCTGCGCCTTCACCCTGGCGGCCACTATCATTGCCAACCGGTACTGGGACCTGCCCAACGGCCAGGAACGCTTCATGACCGCCAATTCCTTCTACGAACACCTGGGCCTCGCCGGCGCCTTCCTGCTGGTGGCACTCTGGGACCGGCGGGACGCCACGACGCGGATGGGACGGCACTAAGATGGCCGCATCCGCCTTCGCGCCCTTCCGATCCCGCGCCTTCACCGTGCTCTGGGTGGCCACCGTCATCGGCAATACCGGCGGCTGGGTGCGGGACACCGCCTCCGCCTGGCTGATGACCGAGCTGGCGCCCACCCCCGTCATGGTGGCGCTAGTGCAGGCGGCCGCCACCTTGCCGATCTTTCTGCTTTCGCTACCTGCCGGGGCGTTGTCCGACATTCTGGACCGTCGGCGGTTGATGATTGGTATTCAGGTGGGGCTATGCTGCACCAGCCTGACACTCGCCGTGCTAAGCGGGCTGGGGATTATTGGTTCCGGCGCCCTGCTGCTGCTGACGCTGTGCGCCGGTATCGGCAACGCGCTGGCGGGGCCGGTGTGGCAATCCGTCGTGCCGGAACTGGTGCCGCGCACCGAGCTGAAGCCGGCCGTGGCACTGAACAGCCTGGGCATCAACATCAGCCGCGCCATCGGACCCGCCGTGGCGGCGCTGATCATCATCATGGCCGGCGTGCCCGCGGCGTATCTGCTCGACGTCGTCAGCTACGTCGTCATTGTCTGTGCCTTGCTGTGGTGGAAGCCGGCCAATAACCGCGCGGCGATCCCGGAGCAGTTCGGCGGCGCCATGCGCGCGGGACTACGCCACGCGCTCGGCAGCAAACCGCTGCGGCGGGTGTTGCTGCGTGCGGCGCTGTTCTTCGTTCCAGCCAGTTGCTGCTGGGCGCTGCTGCCCTTGGTGGCACGGACGCAGTTGCAGGGCGGAGCGGCGGATTACGGCATCATGCTGGCCGCGGTCGGCGTCGGGGCTATCGGCGGCGCGCTGCTGATGCCGATGCTGCGGCAGCGCCTCTCCCCGGAAGCCGTGGCGCTTTTGGCCAGCCTGCTGCTGGGCGCGATGACGGCGGCACTGGCTGTTGCCGGATCCGTCCCCGTAGCTTGCGTGCTGCTGGCGCTGGTCGGCGCCGCCTGGATTACCCAGCTCAGCACTCTCAATGCCATCGCCCAAGGTGTGCTGCCCAACTGGGTACGCGGACGCGGCCTGGCCATCTACCTGACAGTATTCTACGGCAGCATGACCGGCGGCAGCCTGCTGTGGGGCCGCTTGGCGGGTGGAACCTCGATCGCGACGACGCTGCTGGTCGCCGGCACCGCCTGCGCAGTCCTGGCCGTGCTGGCGCGGCTGATGCCACTACCGGCGGGCGAGGATGACCTGACGCCGTCGCACCACTGGCCTGCCCCCGCCTTGGCGGAGGGCCTGGCCGCGACCGGTGGGCCAGTGATGGTCACGGTCGAGTACCGGGTGCCGGTGGCGCAGCAGCCTGGCTTTGCGCAGGCAGCAGCGGAACTTGGCATCAGCCGGCGTCGCGACGGTGCCTTCGCCTGGGGTTTGATGTACGATGCAACAGACCCCGAGCAGGTTGTCGAGTGGTTTCTGCTGAGTTCGTGGGAGGAGCACCTGCGGCAGCATGAACGGGTCTCGGTGACGGACAAGGCCGTGCAGGCACAGGTCCAGGCTTTCCACACAGGCGGCAAGCCAGTGGTGCGGCATCTGTTAACACTGGCGCCTGCGGCGCCATAAAATGGACCAGGGGCGGCGACTGGCTGCCCCTGGCCGCTACCCGCGTGGAGGCTGTTGTTATCAGGCTGCGGTCAGTGAAGCGGCTTGCTTGAGCATGAGGCAGGCGAAGGCAACGAGGGGCAGATCGGCTGGAGCGCTGGCGTAGCGTTCGTAGTCTTTCACCAAGCGTCAGAAGCGCGTTGCCCGGGCAAACGATCGCTAGACCATCCAGCGCCCTGGTAGCAGCACGAAGCCGCACTTGGCCTCAGACAGCTTCACCACTTCCAAGCGGCAGCGCTGGACTGGGCTTTCGGACGCCAACCCACGGAGCCTTTAGATCATTAGACAGCGCTTCGAGGTAGCCTGCTACCGGCTTAGGAGGTGTGGACTCTAGGGAGTTCTGAACTGAGCTTCCTACGATTCAAGGCTGCCTTTCGGAGGTAACCTTGGTGTGTTGGACCGACTGGTGTTGAGCAACGCGGCCTAGGATCGGATAGCCCCGCTCCTCATCGGCGGCCTGACTAGAAGGGCTCGACCAGCCGCGACAACCGGATGTTCGTCGAGGGCGTACGGGCTCCCCCTGGCGCGATCTGCCGGACGGTCTTCAGCGACTGGAACAGCGTGTCCCGTCGCTTCAGCCGCTGGAGCCAGAAGGAGGTCTGGCGGCGCATCTTCGAGCAGTGCCGGACGATCCTGACTTCGAGTACCTGATCGTCGACTGCACCATCATCCGCAGGATGCGGATGGATTGGAGTATGGGTGGGGCATTGCGTTTACGGTGAACCGAGCGGCGTCGCAGTACGCGGATTTG
>NZ_JACTVA010000020.1 GCF_014490485.1 Teichococcus aerophilus
CGACCGCCAGCGCGCGCCGCGCGACGACGACCGCCAGCGCGCGCCGCGCGACGACGCCCGCGCGCCGCGCGAGGAGCGTGGCCCGCGTGACGACCACCGTGTTGCACGCGATGACCGCGGCCGTGGCCGGGACGAATCCCGCCGCGACGAGTACCGGCGCGAGCGGCGTGACCGTGACGACCTTGGCCCGTCGGTGCTGGGCTTCGGCGACGCGGTGCCTGCCTTCATGCTGATCCCGATCCCTCGCCCGAAGCGGGATTCCCGCCCGGCCGAGGCCGACGCCGAAGCGGCCTGATCCGCACGGGCGGGGCGCTGCCACCTGGCATCGCCCCGCCCGGCGCCTGTGCGTGATGCACGCGCACCTGGGGCTCTACGGCCCGGGCGCCCACGCCCCGCCACCCCGGTGAATGCAACACGGGGCCGGCTTGCCGCATGAGGCGGAGGGCGTCACTCTCTGTCTGCTGAGCTGCGCGGCCGAAGGTCTCCGCGACCGCCGGCCGACCGAGGAGGAATACCCAATGAACGTCGTCACCCAGTCCGCCCGCCCGTCCTTCAGCTGGGAAGACCCGCTGCTGCTGGAGGACCAGCTCAGCGAGGACGAGCGGATGATCCGCGAGGCCGCGCACCAGTACTGCCAGGAAAAGCTGTTCCCGCGCGTGCTGGAAGGCAACCGGCACGAGATCTTCCACCGGGAGATCATGAACGAATTCGGTGAGATGGGCTTCCTGGGCGCGACGCTGGACAGTCACGGTTGCGCCGGCGTCAACTATGTCTCCTATGGCCTGATCGCCCGTGAGGTCGAGCGCGTCGATTCCGGCTACCGCTCCGCCTTCTCGGTGCAGTCCTCGCTCGCCATGTTCCCCATCTGGGCCTATGGCACCGACGCGCTGAAGGACCGGGTGCTGCCCGGCATGCAGCAGGGCCAGCTGATCGGCTGCTTCGGCCTGACCGAGCCCGATGCCGGCTCCGACCCCGCCTCCATGCGCACGCGCGCCAAGAAGGTGGATGGCGGCTACCTGCTCTCCGGTTCCAAGACCTGGATCACCAATTCCCCCATCGCCGACATCTTCGTCGTCTGGGCGAAGGACGAGGCCGGCGACGTGCGCGGCTTCGTGCTGGAGAAGGGCGCCAAGGGCCTGACCGCGCCGAAGATCGAAGGCAAGTTCAGCCTGCGCGCCTCCACCACCGGCATGATCATGATGGAAGAGGTGTTCTGCCCGGAGGAGAACAAGCTGGACGTGAAGGGGCTGAAGGGCCCGTTCTCCTGCCTCAACCGCGCCCGCTACGGCATCGCCTGGGGCGCGCTGGGCGCCGCCGAGTTCTGCTGGCACGCCGCGCGTGACTACACCATGAACCGCCAGATGTTCGGCCGCCCGCTGGCGCAGACCCAGCTGATCCAGAAGAAGCTGGCGGACATGCAGACCGAGATCACCCTCGGCCTGCAGAGCGTGCTGCGCCTCGGCCGGCTGTTCGACGAGCACCGCGTGGCGCCGGAGATGATCAGCCTGTGCAAGCGCAATTCCTGCGGCAAGGCTTTGGACATCGCCCGCGTGTCGCGTGACATGCACGGCGGCAACGGCATCGCCGACGAATACCACGTCATCCGCCACGTGATGAACCTGGAAGCGGTGAACACCTACGAAGGCACCCACGACGTGCACGCCCTGATCCTGGGCCGGGCGCAGACGGGGCTGAACGCGTTCTGAACTAGAGCGAGGGAGAAGGCCGGGGGAAGGAATTTCCCCGGAACCCCCATCTTTTTTCTTCGAGTTTAAGACAGGGCTTTGGTGGCAGCGGTAGCGCTGGCATCGAAGCCCTTTTTGTATTCTGGATGCCACGCGCGCGGGGGCATTGGTCGCCGGATGTCCTGCTTTCGGCGCCAGACTGTAAGGGCGTCCTTTAGGGAGGCGGGCTCGGGTTACGCTGGGCCGATGTCCTCCCAACCCTTTCCCTTTTATTTCAATAAACTCCGCTGCCGTGCGTGCCTCCGCCACAGCTTCGACGGCGGTCACTGCCCTGGAACAACCCGCCCTCAGCTCGTCCCCAAAAACTAACAGAAAAAAGGAGGGGGTTTGGGGGAGTTCACTCCCCCAGCCTTTGCTCCCCCAAACACACTAAGGCATGCCCACGGTCATCCCGGCGGAACAGCAGCCCCCGGGTCCAGCGACACGGTGGCGCGAGCGGCGGGCCCCGAGGCCGTGTCGATGCTGACGACGACGGACATGCCGGGCGCAAGGTGCTCGACCTGCGGCTGGTCGGCGTCGATGGCGATCCGCACCGGCAGGCGCTGCGCCACCTTGGTGAAGTTGCCGGTGGCGTTGTCCGCCCGCAGCACGCTGAATTCGGAGCCGGTGGCAGGCGAGAAGGCCTCGATGCGGCCGCGCAGGACGGTATCGGGCAGCGCATCCACGGTGAAGCTGACGGGCTGGCCGACGCGCATGCCGTGCAGCTGGCCTTCCTTGAAGTTGGCGATCACCCATTTCCGCTCCGGCACCAGCGCCGCCAACTGGCTGCCGGCGGCGACGTACTGGCCGAGGCGGACGCCGATCTCGCCCAGCCGGCCATCCTGCGGCGCGACGATGCGGGTGTTCTGCAGGTCGATCTCGGCCAGGTGCACCGCGGCCTCGGCGTTCTCCACCGCCGCCTGCAGGGAGGTGCGGTTGACGATGATGGTCTGCAGGTCCTGGCGGGAGACCTCCAGCGAGGCTTCCGCCTGATGCACGGCCGAGCGCGCCTGGGCGAGGCCGGAGCGCGCCTGATCCGCCGCGCTCTGGGTGGAGATGCCGCGCCCGGCGAGGGAGCCGATGCGACGGGCATTGGCCTCGGCGGTGTCCAGCGCGCTGCGGGCGGCGTCCAGCTGCGCCTCCCCGGCGCCGATGCGCGCCTCGGCGGAGCGGCGGCTCTGGTCGGCATTGCCGAGGTTGGCGCGCTGGATGTCCAGCGTGGCGCGGGCCTGCAGCAGCTTCTGGGCGTAGATGCGGTCGTCGATGCGCGCGACCAGTTCCCCGGCCCGGACGCGCTGGAAGTCCCGCACCGGGACCTCGGTGACATAGCCGGCCAGCTGGGGGGCAATGATGGTGACCTGGCCACGCACATAGGCGTTCTCGGTGGTCTCGACCGCGCTCTGGAAGGGCGGCAGGCGCCAGGCATAGAGGACGGTCAGGGCCCCGGCGAGGCCGACCATCAGGGCGGCGGCGAAGCGGACGATCTGGGCGGCTTTGGGCATGGTTCCCGCGATCCGGGTCAGGCGGCCGTGGCAGGATGGCGGGCGGAGAACCGCGCGCGCCACCAGCCATAGCCGGAGTGGAGGAGGATGAAGGCGAGCGCGGCGACGGCCAGGGCGGCGATCAGCAGGAAGGCGTCGTTATAGGCCAGGATGTTGGCCTCCCGCGTCGCCTGCTGCGCCAGCAGGGCCAGGCCTTCAGCGCTCAGCAACTGGCCGTCGGTCAGCACGCGGCCATAGGCGGCGGAGAGCTGGTGCACACGCTCGGCCACCACCGGGTTGGTCAGGGTGATGTGCTCGACGATCTGGGAGGAGTGGAACTTCTCCCGCAGCGTGACGAAGGTGCCGAAGAAGGCCGAGCCCATCAGGCCGCCGATGCTCTGGGTGAACAGGAACACCAGCAGGAAGCTGGTCATGTAGGCCGGCCCCTGCCGCATGGTCTTGGTCAGCCCCACCAGCAGGGCCGGCGGCAGGAACAACGCGCCGCCGAAGGCGATGAGCGACTGGCTGAGATACATGTCCCCCGGCCGGGTCAGGTTGGTGGCGTGGCCGTCCATCCAGGCGCCGGCGGCGATGAACACCAGCGCGACGGCATGCAGGGTGTTCACCCGCTCCGGCCGCGTCAGCAGGGCGCAGACAACGCCGCCGAGGAAGGTGGCGGCCAGGATGGCGAGGTAGAGCAGCCGGCTCTGCTCGTTCATCAGGCCGAGGGTCTGGAACAGGCCGATGGCGCCCGCGGTCTGCTCTGCCAGCACGATGCGGAAGGCCAGCAGGATCAGCGTGAAGTGCACGATCTCCGGGCTGGTGAGCCACTGGATGTTCATCAGCGGCGTCTGCCGGTTCAGCTCGATCGCGGCGGCCAGCCCGATGGCGAGGGCGGCGATGGCCAGGCAGGCGCCGATCCAAGGCGCTTCGAACCACCAGTAGTAGCGGCCTAGGGCCAGCACCACGGCCAGTAGTCCGAAGCCGAGCGCGACCAGCGGGTAGCTGATGAAATCCAGCCAGTGCAGCACCTTGGCGCGTGGCACCGGCGTCAGCGGCAGCAGGTAGACGACGCAGAGCGCCACCAGCGCCAGCCCGACCTCCAGCAGGTAAAGCCCGTGCCACAGGCCGATATCCAGCAGCCCGGGGGAGAGCAGCCGTGCCACCATCGGCGTGGCGGAAGAGCAGGCCAGCGCCATGCTGAGCCCCCAGCTCATCTTCCGCGCCGGCGGGAAGGCATCCAGCATGTAGAGGAAGGCGAGCGTCGACATGGGCGAGGCCGCGGCACCGGCGAAGAAGCGCACCACCACCGCCGAGTGCAGGTCGAACACAAACAGGTGCAGCAGGGAGACGGCGACGAAGATGGCGATGCTGATCTCGGCGAAGCGGCGCAGGCCGAACTGGGTGCGCACCTTGGTCAGCAGGATCGTCAGGCTGACATTCGGCGCCATGTAGGCGGCGACCAGCCAGGTGGATTCGTTCAGCGTGGCGCCGAGCGCGCCCTGGATCTGCTGGGTATTGACCGCGATCAGGTTCATCCCCAACCCCTGCGTCAGCCACAGCAGCACCGAGGCCGCGATGCAGGCCAGCATGCGCGGCAGCGGCACCGTATCCGGCGCGGGTGCGGGCGCGGCCGGTGGCGCGGGGGCCGGCGTCTCAGCGCCGCTCATCGGCTGCGTCGCCAGCGAGGCTGCCGGCAGGCTGGGCCTCGATATTGCGGATGATGCGGCCGAGGACGCGGCTGGCGACCGCCAGCTCCTCCTCCGTGATGTCGTGCAGCAGGGTGTCGCGCAGGGCAGCGACCAGATCGTCCAGCTGGGCGGCCTGGGCGCGACCGGGGGCCGTCAGCGTCACCTGCTTCGCACGCCGGTCGCCATCGACGGCACTGCGCAGGATCAGGTCCTGCTTCTCCAACCCATCTAGCAGGCGGACAATGGTCGGGTGTTCCAGCTCCAGCATCGCCGCCAGTTCGGTCTGGTTGACCGGCTCGTGCTTGCCGAGTTGCAGCATCAGCCGGGCCCGGGCCAGGTTCAGCCCACGCTCCCGTACCACCCCATCGAACAGCGTCCGCATCTTGCGGCCGGCCACGGACAGCTCCGTCAGGAAGCCGCTGCGCAGGGTGGAGGGGGGCATGTGTGTTGGCGCCTTATATATAGCCAGCTAACTATTAGGTGGCCATCATATGGACTTTGGAGGGACGGAGCGGCAAGCGCGTTGTGCGCAGGTCTCCTGCGATGTCTGAGATGGCTGGCTGGGGTGGACGAGCAAGGGAAGCGGAAGACCGGGGAAGGAATTCCCCGGACCCCTTCTTTCTCTTCTGCGAGTTTGGCGAAGCGCTGCAGGACTGAGAGCGGCGCTGCTTGATGATTTTAAATGGGGCCACCAGGGCTGAACCCTCAGTCGCCGGAGGTCCTAGACCTCCGGCGCACCCCGGCCATCTCCCAAGACCGCCCCCTCAGCAGCCACGCCCGGAAAACTCGAAAGAAGAAAAGATGGGGTCCGGGGAATTCCTTCCCCGGCCTTCCGCCAACGCTTCTTGCGCCAGCGCCGATACGGGGCAAGGCCTTTCCTGCCCCATGTCGTTCGTCAGAGGGCCGCGAGGACCGTCTCGGCCTTCGAGACTTCGAATGCGCCGGATTCCTCGATGCCGAGGTAGGTGACCTTGCCGTCCTTCGCCACCAGGGCGAAGCGCTTGCAACGGACGCCCATGCCGCGCGGCGTCAGGTCCAGTTCCAGCCCCAGCGCCTTGGTGAACTCGGCCGAGCCGTCGGCCAGCAGCACCACTTCATCCGTGATGCCCTGGTCCTTGCTCCAGGCCTGCAGCACGAAGGCGTCGTTCACCGCCATGCAGGCGATGGTGTCCACACCCTTGGCCTTCAGGGCGCCGGCCAGCTGGACGAAGCCGGGCAGGTGCTTGGCGGAGCAGGTCGGGGTGAAGGCGCCTGGCACACCGAACAGCACCACTGTCTTGCCGGCGAACAGTTCGGCGGAGGGCAGCTCGCGCGGCCCTTCGGCGCCGGCCTGGGTCAGCTTGGTGGCGGGGATGGTATCGCCGATCTGGATGGTCATGGGGTGCGTTCCTCGCAGCCTGTGGTGCAGCCTGAGTTTACGACATCGGGGTTGCTGTCAACCGCGGTGCTTGCACGGCGCCGCTGCTGCCGCCATCTTCGTTGAACCATGCCCAAACGTGCGCGCGATCACGAATTCACCGACGCCCGCCTCACCGCTTCACAGGATGGACCGGGCGATGACAGCCGCCCGATCACCGCGCGGGAGGCACCCCCGGTCCAGCAGGAAGGCTATCTTGGCGGCCAGCTGCTGGTGGCCATGCCGGGACTGAACGACCCCCGATTCACCCGCGCCGTCATCTGCGTCTGTGCCCACTCGCCCGATGGCGCGATGGGCATCGTGCTGAACAAGCCGCTGGAGACGCTGAGTTTCGAGGACCTGCTGAAGCAGCTGGAGGTGGAGCCGGTGCCGCCGCAGCGGCAGATCCGCCTGCTGACCGGCGGTCCGGTGGAAGGTGGCCGCGGCTTCGTGCTGCACACCGCGGACTGGGAAAGCGATGCCAGCCTGAAGGTGGCCGGCAACCTGGCGCTGACCGCCAGCGTGGATATCCTGAAGGCCATCGCCGGCGGCGGCGGCCCGCGCCAGGGTCTGCTGGCGCTGGGCTATGCCGGCTGGGGCCCCGGCCAGCTGGAGGAAGAGATCCAGCGCAATGCCTGGCTGAACGTGACGCCCGACGAGGGCCTGCTGTTCGAGGGCGAGGCTGAGAGCAAGTGGCGCCAGGCTCTGGCCAAGCTGCGGATCGACCCGCTGCTGCTCTCCGCCAGCGCCGGACACGCCTGACTGACGTCATCCTGACCGCCGCGGGCTTCGCAGGCCCGCCGTTTCGCGCCAGGATGACCGACCCTGGAGGAAACAAAAACGATGGATATCGCGGTCGATACGCCCTTCATCCGCCTGCACCCGGAGGACACGGTGCTGATCGCCCGGCGCGCGGCGCCGGAGGGTACGCCGGTCGCCCCGGGCATCACCGCCGCCGCCCGCATCCCACCCGGCCACAAGGTGGCCATCCGCGCCCATGCGGTGGGCGACGTGGTCAAGCGCTACGGCCAGATCATCGGCTTCGCCACCCAGCCCATCGCCCCGGGCGACTGGGTGCATGTGCAGAATTGCGGCATGGGCGAGTTCACCAAGGATTACGCCTGGGGCGTCGATGCCAAGCCGACGCTGTATGTGCCGCAGCCTGCCACCTTCATGGGCATCGTTCGCCCGGATGGGCGGGTGGCCACGCGCAACTACATCGGCATCGTCACCAGCGTGAACTGCTCGGCCCACGTCGCCTCGATGATCGCGGATGCGTTCAAGCGCAACCCGTTCATCGGCAACGACCCGCTGGCCGAGTACCCGAACGTGGACGGCGTGGTGGCGCTGACGCACAAGACCGGCTGCGGCATGGGCGACAATGACGGGCTGCGCATCCTGCGCCGCACGCTCGCCGGTTTCGCCCGGCACGTGAATTTCAGCCACGTCATCGCCATCGGCCTGGGCTGCGAGGTCAACCAGATCTCCGGCCTGCTGGAGGAACAGAACCTCGCCGGGCGGCTGCGGAACATGGACATCCAGTCCATGGGCGGCACCCGCAAGACGGTCGAGGCCGGCATTGCCTTCGTGCGCGAGGTGCTGGACGAATCCAACAAGGTGCACCGCCAGCCGGTGCCGGCCAGCCACCTGACCGTCGCCCTGCAATGCGGCGGCTCGGACGGCTATTCCGGCATCACCGCCAACCCGGCGCTCGGCGCGGCGTCCGACCTGCTGGTGCGCAACGGCGGCACCGTCATCCTCTCCGAGACCCCGGAGACCTATGGCGCCGAGCACCTGCTCACCCGCCGCGCCACCTCCCGCGAAGTCGGCCAGAAGCTGGTGGATCTGATGCGCTGGTGGGAAGAATACGCCGAGCGCGGGCAGGCGGAGCTGAACAGCAACCCCTCCCCCGGCAACAAGGCCGGCGGGCTGACGACCATCCTGGAAAAGTCCCTCGGCGCCATGGCCAAGGCTGGCACCACCAACCTGACCGCCGTGTACGACTACGCCGCGCCCGTAACGGACAAGGGTTTCGTCTTCATGGACACGCCGGGCTACGACCCGGTGGCCGCCACCGGCCAGGTGGCCGGCGGCGCCAACCTGGTCTGCTTCACCACCGGGCGCGGCAGCGTGTTCGGCTGCAAGCCCGCTCCCTCCATCAAGCTGGCGACCAACAGCGCCATGTACGAACGGATGGAAGAGGACATGGACGTGAACTGCGGCACCATCCTCTCCGGCCGCGAAAGCGTGGAGGAATGCGGGCAGCGGATCTTCGAACTGATCCTGCGCGTCGCCTCCGGCGAACACACCAAGAGCGAAAGCTTCGATTTCGGCGCGGCGGAATTCGCGCCCTGGCCGATCGGCGCGACGATGTGACGCGACTGGAAGATCGGGGAGCATCCCTTCCCGGTCTTCCCGCTTACCGCTTTTCTTTTTTCGCTGGCTTTGATGCGTGGTGTTGGCGGCCTGTCGAGTGTCGACCGCCTACTGCGTGGCGGTACCGCGCTCTCGCTTCGCTACCTGATGAACAGATTTTTGGAGGCTGGATGGAAGGGGAAGGCCGGGGAAAGAATTCCCCGGACCCCATCTTTTTTTCTGCGAGTTTGGCGAAGCGCTTCAGGACTAGGAGCGGGCGCTGCTTGATGATTTTAATAATGGGCCACGCGGCTGAGCCCTCAGTCGCCGGAGGTCTAGGACCTCCGGCGCACCCAGCCGTGTCTCAGGCGCGACTCATCAATAGCCACGCCCGAAAAACTCGAAAAAAGAAAAGATGGGGTCCGGGGAATTCCTTCCCCGGCCTTCCCCTTCCCCTACCCCTACCCTTTAAACACTGGCTTACGTTTCTCCGCGAAAGCGCGCTGGGCTTCCTTGGTGTCGTCCAGCCCGGCCAGGGCCACGGTCTGGGTTTGCTCGTAGCGGTAGCCGTCGCGCAGCGGCATTTCTTCGGTCAGGCCGAAGGAGCGTTTGGCGGCCTGAACGGCGGAGGGGCTTTTTGCCGCGATTTCGTGCGCGATGCCGAGTGCGGTGGGCAGCAGGTCGTCCGGCTTCACGCAGGCGGAGGCGGCGTTCATCCGCAGCAGCTCCGGCCCGCTGATGCGCCGGGCGGTGTAGATCATCAGCCGGGCGTCGGACTGGCTGAAGGCGCGCATGATGTGACGCACGCCGCCGGCGAGGCCGACATCGACCTCGGTCATGGCCAGGAAGGCGGTGTCGGACACGACCAGGATGTCGCAGCACAGGGCCAGGACGCAGCCGGCGCCGATGGCGGCGCCGTTGACGGCGGCGATGACCGGCTTGCCGCATTCCATGACGGCGTCGAAGGCGGCGCGCACGGTGCGGTTGTGGCGCGGGTAGGCGCCGGCTTCACCGGCCAGGTTGGGGCGCTCGCGCAGGTCGGCGCCGGCGGAGAAGGCGCGGCCATCGCCGGTCAGCACCACGGCGCGCACTTCGGGCAGGTCATGCAACAGGTCGAACAACCGGATCAGTTCCTCGCGGAACAGCCGGTCCTGCGCGTTCACCGGGGGGGCGTGCATGGTCACGGTGGCGACGTGGTCCTGCAGCGTCACGCGGAAACGTTGCAGGTCCTGCAAGGCGGGAAGGGTTGCCATGGCTCAGCCGGCCACCTGGGTGGTGCGGGCGGGCGGCAGGGGCGCCAGGCCGTCCTCCACGTCGCGCAGCGGCTCGGCTACGCCATCCGGCAGCGGGATCTCGTGCGCGTTCAGCGTCATGGAGACCATGGTGTAGTAGCCGATCACCGCCGTCAGCTCGACCACGCCGCGCGCGCCCCAGCGTTGCTCGACGGCACGGTAGAGCGGCAGGGGTACGCGGCCGGTTTCCTGCAGCGCCCTGGCGAATTCGTAGATCTCGGCATCCTCCGGTGCATCCAGCTGCGGCGGCTGGCCGGTGCGGATGGCCTCGATGGCGTCGGCGGGCAGGCCGGCCTCGGCGGCGGCGCGGGCATGCACCCACCATTCGATCTGGCTGCCCCAGCGGCGGCCGGTGACGATGATGGCCAGCTCGTTCAACCGCTTGGGCAACACCGTGTCGAAGCGCAGGATCTCGCCCAGGCTGGACCAGCGCGCGGCGAGTTCGGGGCTGTGGATGACAGCGCGCAGCGGGCCGATCATGGCGCCACGCGGGCCGGCGAGGACGGCATCGTGCACGCGGCGCTGTTCGGGTGACATCTCATCCGGGCTCGGCAGCGGGATGCGGGCCATGGCGGGTCCTTTCATATCCGGCGTTCAGACGACGCCACGTTCGGCGAGGCTGGCGCGCGCGGTGGCATCGATGCCCAGCGCCTCCAGGATCTCGTCGGTATGCTGGCCCAGGGTGGGCGGCGCGCGGTCGTAGCGCAGCGGTGACTCGGCGAAGCGCAGCGGGCTGACCACCTGCGGCACGGTGCCGGCCAGCGGGTGCGGCAGGTGGCGCAGCATCTCCCGGTGGCGGATCTGCGGGTCATCGAAGACCTGTGGCACGGTGTTGATGGGCGCGCAGGGCACGCCGGCCGCATCCAGCCGCGCGATCAGCTCGGCCTGGGTGAGACGGCCGAACGCCTCGTGCAGCAGCGGCGTCAGCTCCGCATTGTTGCGGACACGGCCGGCATTGGCGGCGAAGCGCGGATCGGTGCCCCAGCCGGGCTGGCCGATGGCCTCACACAGCTTGCGGAACTGGCCGTCATTGCCCACCGCCAGCACCAGGTAGCCATCGGCACAGGGGAACACGTCCTGCGGCTGGATGTTGGGGTGGCGGTTGCCGCCACGCTGCGGCGTCTTGCCGCCGACCAGCCAGTTCATCGCCTGGTTGGCCAGGAACGCGGCGCCGACATCCAGCATGGCGAGGTCGATCGTCTCGCCCTGCCCCGTCTCCGCCCGCCGCGCCAGGGCGGCCAGCACGGCGACGGCGGCGTACATGCCGGTCATCAGGTCGATGATCGGCACGCCGACCTTCTGCGGGCCGGCGCCGGGCATGCCGTCGCGCTCGCCGGTCACGCTCATCAGCCCGCCCATGGCCTGGATGGCGAAGTCGTAGGCCGCCTGGTCCCGCCGCGGCCCGTCCTGGCCGAAGCCGGTGACGGAGCAGTAGATCAGCTTTGGGTGCGCGGCGCGCAGGGTGGCGGCATCCAGCCCGTACTTGGCCAGCGCGCCGGCCTTGAAGTTCTCGATGACAATGTCGGATTCGGCGGCGAGCCGGCGCAGCACCGCCTGGCCCTCCGGCTGCGCCATGTCGATGGTCAGCGACCGCTTGCCGCGATTGACCGAGAGGAAGTAGCCGGCCTCCTTCGTCGGGTTGCCGTCCCGGTCCTGCAGGAAGGGCGGGCCCCAGCCGCGGGTGTCATCGCCGGCGCCCGGGCGCTCCACCTTGATCACGTCGGCGCCCATGTCGGCCATGATCTGCGTGGCCCAGGGCGCGGCCATGATGCGGCTGAGGTCCAGCACCCGCACATGGCTCAGCGGGCCGCTGCGGGGCGCGTCCTCAGCCATCGACCGCTTCCGTCGCCTGGAAGGACGGGCGGGCCCGGATGGCCGCGTGCCAGGCCGCCAGCTTCGGGTGCCCCGCCCGCCAATCCAGGTCCGCGAAGCGGAAATCGAGATAGGACAGCGCGCAGCCGAGCGTGACGTGGCCAATGTTGAACGGCGCGGCGTCCAGCGCCGAAGTCTCGCTTTCCAGCCGATCCAGCGTCTTGCCGGTCTTCACGGCGAAGGCGTCCATCCAGGCCTGGGTCTGCCGCTCCACCGGCTTCTCCCGCTCGTTGCGCCACAGGATCAGCGCATCGAGGAAGCCATTGCCGAGGGACTGCCAGGTCAGCGCCTGCCACCGTGCAGCACCCGCCGCCGGGAACAGCCGGCCGCCTGCCAGATGATCCAGATACTCGCAGATGGTCAGCGAGTCGTAGAGGACGGTGCCGTCCTCCAGCACCAGCGTGGGGATCTTGCTGAGCGGGTTGTCTTCCAGCAGTGCCGCGTTCGGCGTGTTCATCGCCGCGACGGTGCGGATGGTGGTAATGCGATCCGCCAGGCCCAGCTCCTGCGCCGCTACCATCACCTTACGCACGAACGGCGAGCGGGGAGACCAGTGCAGCTTCATGGCCGGGAGCGCCACTTCGTGGCAGCGGGACGGTGCATTGGCATGGCGGTGTCTCCCCGGATGGCCACGCCCTGCGGCACGGCGTCCAATATTCTTTAGGTCAGCTTTATGTCCTTTTAAAAGGGGTGGTGTGGTGGCGTCAAGCGGCGGGTCTGGGTGTGGCTGGACAGGGGAGAAGGCCGGGGAAGGAATTCCCCGGTCCCCTTCTTTTACTTTTTCGAGTTTTCAGGCGGGGCTGTTGATAGGTCGGCCTACGAGACGGCTGAGCGCGCCGGAGGCCTGAGACCTTTGGCGACTGAGGGTTCAGCCCGCGTGGCCCATCATCGAAATGATCGAAAGGCGCCCGCTCTCAGTCTGAAGCGCTTCGCCAAACTCGCAGAAAAAAAAAGGGGTCCGGGGAAGCCTTTCCCCGGCCTTCCCTTCCCCTGCCAAGGACCTCAGGCCAGGCTATCCGTCGATAGCTTGATATCGATCCGCACCACGTCCCCACGATAGATGCCATCCGCGATCAGGATCAGCGTGCCGCTGGCATCGGCGGCGGCGCGGCGCACATAGGCCACGGGTGCGTTCAGCGGCATCTTCAGTTGCTCCGCCACTTCCACGTCGGCGGAGCCGATGGTCAGCACCTGCCGCGCGTCGGCGATGGTGACGCCGGGCAGGCTGGCGGCCAGGTTGAGCGCGGTGCGGGTACGCAGGTCGTGCGCCTTCACCTTGGGCCACAGACGCTCATCCAGATACACGTCGGCCAGCAGGAAGGGCTGGCCATCGCGCCAGTGCCGGCGCCGCAGGTGGCGGTAGGAGGGTGCGGCACCGCCCAGCTCGGCCGGCAGGTTCGGCGGGGTCGCGCCGCCCTGGCTGCTGAGGATCTCGATCTCCGCCCCTTCGCGGGACCGCAACAGGCCGGACCAATCGGTCTGCACCTCGCACCACAGCGGGTTGCGGGTCTGGCCGCGGACGAAGGTGCCCTTGGCGCGGAAGCGCTCGATCAGCCCCTCCGCTTCCAGCTGGCCGAGGGACTGGCGGATGGTGGCGCGCGCCACGCCGCATTCGGCCGCCAGTTCCTCCACCGTCGGGATCTGCGCGCCCAGCTTCCAGGCGCCGGAATTCACCCGGCTGCGGAACAGCGTCGCCAGCTGCAGGTAGCGCGGCACGGCGCTGCGGTTGAGATCGACCGCGCCCTTCGGGGTCCGCGCGGCAGGGGACGACTTCATCATGCTGTCTCTTTGCGGCAAGCGGCCGGGCCCGCCAAGCCTTGCCATCGGCCGGGCACACCCCGCACTATAAAGCCCAAAAGATCAATTCTACGGCCTTAAGGCTGATATGGAGGACATCGGACCATGACACCACCCCCGACCAGACGGGCCATCATCGGCGCCAGCCTGGCCCTGCCGGCCCTGCTCGCCCGCCCAGCCCGCGCCCAGGGCGGCCGCCCGGCACGGATGATCGTGCCCTACCCGCCCGGCGGCATCACCGATCTCGTCGCCCGCCGCGTCGCGGATGCGTTGGCGACCCTGCAAGGCCGACCTTTCGTGGTGGAAAACCGCCCCGGCGCCAGCGGTAACCTGGCGGCGGAAGTGGCCGCGCGCGCGGCGCCGGATGGCAACACCCTCTACATGGGCTTCGCCGGCACCCATGCGATGAATGTCAGCCTGTTCCCCAAGCTGGGCTACGACCCAGTGAAGGACTTCACGCCGATTTCCCTGCTGATCGAATCGCCACTGGCGCTGACCGTGCATCCCTCCCTGCCCGTCCGCTCCCTGGCCGAGCTGACGGCCTACGCCAAGGCGCATCCGGACGCGTTGGCCTTCGGCTCCTCCGGCAATGGCGGCGCATCGCACCGGGCGCTGGAACTCTACAAGGCGGCGGCGGGGGTGCAGATCCTGCACGTGCCGTATCGCGGCGCCGCGCAATCCAACACGGACCTGCTGGGCGGCAAGATCCAGGGCATGTTCGATACGCTGATCACCGCCATGCCCAACATCACTGGCGGCACCGTGCGCGTCCTGGCCGTGACCGGCCGCGGCCGCGCCGCCCTGCTGCCAGACACACCCTCCATGGCCGAAGCCGGGTTGCCCGGCTACCTCTTCGTCACCTGGCTGGGCCTGCTGGCGCCCGCCGGCCTGCCCGACGCGCAGCGGGACCGCCTCAACGCCGAACTCCACCAGATCCTCGCCGATCCCGCCATGGCACGCTGGTGCGCCGAGAACGGCCTGGAACCCCGCCCCGGCACGCCACAGGACTTCGCCACCTACATGACAGACGAAACCACTCGCTTCGCCCAATTCGTGCGCGAGACAGGCATGCGGATCGAATAACGCCACCACGCCGGGACGGGACCCGCAACGCACGATGGAGAGGTGGTCTTACCTCTTTCGTCGTTCCTTCTAGATTGGCGCAGACAATGTGGAATGATCCTTCCGGACCCGTCGTGCTGAGAAATCCTTGATATTCTCGAAGGCGAAGAGAAGCGGTAAAGGCCGGGGAAAGAATTCCCCGGACCCCTTCTTTTCCTTTTTCGAGTTTTCCGGGCGGGGCTGTTGAGGGGTTTGCCCGGAAAGACGGCTGGGTGCGCCGGAGGTCCGAGACCTCCGGCGACTGACGGTTCAGCCCGCGCGGCCTATTTTAAAATCATCAAGCAGCGCCCGATCTCAGCGCAGAAGCGCTTCGCCAAACTCGCAGAAAAAAAGAAGGGGTCCGGGGAATTCTTTCCCCGGCCTTCCTCCGCCTCTTCATCAGGCGTGCACGCCCGAAGTTCCAGATAAATCGTCAATCTTATTCGATGGTGATCTTCGCCTCGCGGATCAGCGCGGCCCACTTCTCCGATTCCCGTTTCAGCATGGCGGAGAAGGTGGCGGCATCGGAGCCGACGATGCGGACGCCGAGGTCGGTCAAGCGCTTGCGCGCTTCGCTTTCGGCCAGGGCGGCGAGGATGCCGGTTTGCAGGCGGGCGATCCGGTCGGCCGGTGTGGCGGCGGGGGCGATGACGCCGTACCAGTTTTCCACATCGACGCCGCGGATGCCGGCTTCGTCCACGGTCGGCAGGTCTGGGAGGACGGCGGAGCGTTCGGCGCTGCCGACGGCCAGGGCCTTGATGCCGCCGTCCCGGGCCGGGCCGACCATGGCTGGCAGGTCGGCGAACATCAGGTCGACCCGCCCGGCCATCAGGTCGGTGATGGCGGGGGCAACGCCGCGATAGGGCACGTGGATCAGTTCCATGCCGGAGCGGAGCGCCAGGGAGGCCATGGCGAGATGCGGGGAAGTGCCGTTACCGGAGGATGCGTAGGTCAGTGTGCCCGGCTTGGCCTTCGCCTTCGCCACCACCTCGGCCAGGCTGCTGGCGCCCAGCTTGTTGCTGCAGGCCAGGAGTTGCGGCACGCCCACCACCTGTGCCACCGGCGCCAGGTCGCGCGCGACGTTGTAGGGCATGTCCGGCAACAGGTGGGGCGAGACAGTCATGCTGCCAACGCCGACGAGGCCGATCGTGTAGCCATCCGCCGTGGCCTTGGCCACCGCGTCGGTGCCGATGACGCCGCCGGCACCGGAGCGGTTCTCGACGATGGTGTTTTGGCCGAGATGCTTGTCCAGCGCACTGGCGAGGATGCGGCCGATCGGGTCGGCCGAGCCGCCGGGCGGGAACGGGATGATCAGCCGCACCGGACGGTTGGGGAAGGCGTCGGCGGCGCTTGCGCCACGGGCGGCGGCCAGCCCGGCGAGGCCGGCAAGAATCATCACGTCGCGTCGCAGCATGGCCTTGTCTCCTCATCGCCGGATCGGGAGGGCGCCGGCGTTTGCGCGGAGCCTGCTCGACGCGGGGCCTAAAAGTCAATAAGCTGATTGATAAGATGAACGGCCTCCGCAGGCCGCCACGGGGAGGACGATGCCCATGCTGTTCGATTTCGCGACCCTGCCGCGGGACAAGCGCGCCAAGCTGCTGCTTTCCACCGTCGTGCCGCGCCCGATCGCCTGGGTCACCACCCAGGACGAGGCCGGGCAGTTGAACGCCGCCCCCTTCTCCTTCTTCAACCTGCTGTCGACGGAACCGCCGGTGCTCGGGCTCGGCATCGCGCCCCGGGGGGCGGGGCGGAAGGACACGGCGGCCAACATCCGCGCCGGCGGCGAGTTCGTGGTCAACCTGGTCAGCGCCGCGCTGGCGCAACCAATGAACGTCACCGCCGTGGATTTCGAAGCCGGCACCGATGAGCTGGCGACCGCCGGGCTGCACCCCGCCGCCTCCGACACCGTGGCGCCACCACGCATCGCCGAGACGCCGGTCGCGCTGGAATGCCGGGTCCTCAGCCTCACCGAGTTACCCAGTGGCAGCCTGATCGTGCTGGGCAGCATCCTGGCGCTGCATATCGACCCGGCGCGGCTGCTGGATGCCGAGCGGTGCCACGTGGATACCCCGTCGCTGGACCTGATCGGCCGCATGCACGGCGCCGGCTGGTACGCCCATACCCGCCCGGCCGGACTGTTCGAGATGCCACGCATCCAGCCCGCCGCCCTGGCGCCGGCACAGACACCAGGGCCCCGGTAGCACCGCCGCCCAGCCACCGCGCATTCCCGCGCGACACGCCGGCGGAACACGGCTATGGACACACCGTTCCGCCCGGTTCTCCCAGCCATTCATCTCAGCCGCACGGGCCCGGCCCGGGCCAGCCGCAGGATACCCCCATGGCACAATTGCCGCAGACCCAGGTGCCCGGAGTCTACCACCGCCGTGTCGGCGACATCCTGCTGACGACGCTGGAAGACGGCTTTCAGGACGCGCCGATGGCCAGCGTCGTCAACATCCCCGCCGACGAAGCCGTGGCGATGATGCACGCCGCCTTCCGCCCCGTGCCGCGCCGCACGCCCGTGCAGTGCTTCCTCATCCGCTCCGCCGGGCGCATCGCCCTGGTCGATACCGGCTACGGCCCGGTCAAGCCCACCGTGGGCAAGCTGGCCGCCAACCTGGCCGCCGCCGGCATCGCGCCGGAGGAGATCGACACCATCCTGATGACGCATCTGCACCCGGACCATTTCGGCGGCCTGCGCGACTCTACCGGCCAGGCGGCCTACCCGCACGCCACCCTGCACCTGGCGGCCGAGGAACACGCCTACTGGCACGACGACCGCGCCGCCGCGGCCGAGCCGGACGCCACGCGCCGCGCCGCCTTCTTCACTCAGGCGCGCCTGGCCCTGGCCGCCTATGCCGGCCGAACCCAAACTTTTAACGGCGTGCAGGAGGTCTTCCCCGGCGTCACCACCATGCCCCTGCCCGGCCACACGCCCGGCCATACCGGCTACCTGATCGAATCCGCCGGGGAAACGCTGCTCATCTGGGGCGATATCGTGCACGTACAGGAAATCCAGGTCGCCCGGCCCGAAGCCGGCATGGCCGTGGACGTACAGCCCCTGCAAGCCGAAGACACCCGCCGCGCCATCCTGGAACGCGCAGCCCGCGAACGGCTCACCGTGGCCGGCATGCACCTGCACTTCCCTGCCATCGCTCACGTCGCGCGCTCCGGCGAAGGCCATGCGCTGGTGCCGGAAGCGTGGTCCTCGGCGGCTCTCGTTTGAGAGGTGTTTGTTCGGTTGGTGAAGGCCGGGGAAGGAATTCCCCGGACCCCATCTTTTTTCTTCGAGTTTGGCGTCACGCTGCAGGGTTGAGAGCGGGCGCTCCTTGACGATTTTTATAATGGGCCACAAGGGCTGAACCGTCAGTCGCCGGAGGTCTAGGACCTCCGGCGCACCCGGCCGTGTCTCAAGCGCACCGGCCCAAAAGCCACGCCCGGAAAACTCGAAGAAAGAAAGAAGGGGCCCGGGGAATTCCTTCCCCGGCCTTCTCTTCCCCGCCGCCGCGTCAGACCGTCAGCAAGCGGCGGACAGCGTCCTCGTCCAGGCTGCCGGCGGTGCCGGCGAGGGCGACTTCGCCGCGCACCATGATGGCCAGCTGGTCGCCCAGCGCGCGGGCGAATTCGTAGTATTGCTCGACCAACACCACGGCCATGTTCCGCTCCTTCGCCAGCAGGCTGATGACGCGGGCGATATCCTTGATGACGTTGGGCTGGATGCCCTCGGTCGGCTCGTCCAGGATCAGCAGGCGGGGGCGTGCGGTCAGGGCGCGGGCGATGGCGAGTTGCTGTTGTTGGCCACCGGAGAGGTCGCCGCCGCGCCGGCGGAGGAACTGCTTCAGGATGGGGAACAGCTCGAACAGGTCGTCCGGCACCTTGGAGCCGCGTGGGGCGGCGGCGAGCGCGGTTTCCAGGTTCTCGCGCACGGTCAGGAACGGAAAGATCTCTCGCCCCTGCGGTACATAGCCGATGCCGGCACGGGCGCGGCTGGCGGCGGAGAGGCCGGCGACGTCCTGGCCTTCCCACAGGATGCGACCGGCTTTCACCCGTTCCAGCCCGACGATTGCGCGCATCAGCGAGGACTTGCCCACGCCGTTGCGGCCGAGGACGCAGGTGATGTGCCCCGGGTCCGCCGCGAGGGAGACGCCGCGCAGCGCCCGGCTGGCGCCGTAGAACAGATCGATGCCTTCCACCCGCAACATGCTTCAGCGCCCCAGATAGACTTCGATGACGCGCTGGTCGTTCTGCACGTGGTCGATGCTGCCTTCGGACAGCACGGTGCCCTCGCACATCACCGTCACCTTGGCGCCAAGGGCGCGGACAAATTCCAGGTCATGCTCGACGACGACGACGCTGCGCTGGCCGGCGATGCGGCGCAGGAGGGCAGCGGTGTGCTCGGTCTCCTGGTCGGTCATGCCGGCCACCGGCTCGTCCACCAGCAGCAATTGCGGTTCCTGCATCAGCAGCATGCCGATCTCCAGCCATTGCCGCTGCCCGTGGGAGAGGATAGCGGCGCGGTCATGCGCCCGGTCCGCCAGGCCGATCTCGGCCATCGTGGCTTCGATGCGCCGCTGGTAGTCGGCGCCCAGCACCCAGCGCAGGCAGGACCAGGGGTCGCGCGGCGCCTTCAGCGCCAGTTCCAGGTTCTCGAACACCGTCAGTGCATCGAACACCGTGGGCTTCTGGAACTTGCGGCCGATGCCGAGATTGGCGATGGCGGCTTCGTCCAGCCGGGTCAGGTCGTGGTCGGCGAACTGCACGGTGCCGGCGGTGGGGCGGGTCTTGCCGGTGATGATGTCCATCATCGTCGTCTTGCCGGCGCCGTTGGGGCCAATGATGGCACGCAGCTCGCCCGGCTCGATGATCATGGACAGGTTGTTCAGCGCCTTGAAGCCGTCGAACACGACTGAGACGCCATCGAGGTACAGGACGCCGCTCACCGGCCTTCTCCCTTCCTGAGTAGGCCGACCAGGCCGCGTGGCAGGAACAACGTGACGGCGACGAAGAGGCCGCCCAGGACGAACAGCCACAGATCCGGCGCGAAGGAGGTCAGCCAGGTCTTCAGCGCATTGACCGAGAAGGCACCGAGCAGCGCCCCCACCAGCGTGCCGCGCCCGCCGACCGCCACCCAGATCACCGCCTCGATGGAGTTGCCAGGGCTGAACTCGCCGGGGTTGATGATGCCGATCAGCGGCACGTAGAGCGCGCCCGCCAGCCCCGCCAGCATGGCGGAAAGCACGAAGACGCTCAGCTTCACGCTGGTGGTGTTGTAACCAAGGAACCGCACCCGGCTTTCCGCGTCCCGCACCGCCACCAGCACGCGGCCGAGCTTGGATTGCGTGACCAGGCGGCACAGCAGCAGGGACACGCCCAGCGCCACCAGCGCCGCATAGAACAGCGCCGCCCGCGCGCCGGCCGTATTCAGTGGAACCCCCAGCAACTCCTTGAAGTCCGTAAAACCGTTATTGCCGCCGAAGCCCATGTCGTTGCGGAAGAACGCCAGCATCAGGGCGTAGGTCATCGCCTGGGTGATGATGCTGAGATAGACGCCGGTGATGCGGCTGCGGAAGGCCAGCCAGCCGACGATGCCGGCCAGCGCGCCAGGCACCAGCAGCGCCATCAGCATGGCATAGGGGAAGCTCGAGAATCCCCACCACGGCCAGGGCAGTTCCGTATAGCCCAGGAACACCATGAAATCCGGCAGCACCGGATGGCCATAGACGCCGCGCGGGCCGATCAGCCGCATCAGGTGCATGCCCATGGCGTAGCCGCCCAGCGCGAAGAAGGCACCGTGGCCGAGCGAGAGGATGCCGGCATAGCCCCAGGCGAGGTCGATCGCCAAAGCCAGGATGCCGTAGCAGATCCATTTGCCCGAAACGGCGACGACGAAGTCCGAGACATAGAGTACGGATTCCGGCGGCAGGCGGTTCAACACCGGCAGCATCGCCAGGATGGCCAGCCCGGCCAGCAGTAGCCCGCGCAGGATGGTGCCGCCCTGGATGCGCGGCGCCGGGGTGATCGTGGTGGCGCTCATTGCTCGGCCGCCCTGCCCTTGAGTGCGAACAGGCCCTTCGGCCGCCGCTGGATGAACAGCATGATGCCAACCAGCACGGCGATCTTCGCCAGTACCGCGCCGGCCCAGGGTTCCAGCAGCTTGTTGACGAGGCCGAGCGTAAACGCCCCGATCATGGTACCGGCGAGCGAGCCGACGCCGCCGAAGACGACGACCATGAAGCTGTCGATGATGTAGCCGGTGCCGAGATTGGGCGAGACGTTGTCGATCTGGCTCAGCGCCACCCCCGCCATGCCGGCGATGCCGGAACCGAAGGCGAAGGTCATCGCATCCACCCGCCCGGTGCGGATGCCCATGGTGCTGGCGATGCGGCGGTTCTGCACCACGGCGCGCATTTCCAGCCCGAAGCGGGTGAAGCGGATGGCGGCGACGGTCAGCCCCAGCACCAGCAGGGAGAAGATGATGATCCATAGCCGGTTCTGCGTGACCTCCACGCCGCCCGGCAGGGTGATGACGCCCTGCATCCAGGCCGGGCTGATCACCTCCCGGTTCTGGGCGCCGAAGGCCAGCCGCACCGCCTGCTGCAGGATCATGCCGACGCCGAAGGTCATCAGCAGCGTCTCCAGCGGGCGGCCATACAGGTGGCGGATCAGCCCGCGTTCCAGCCCCGCGCCGACGGCGGCGGTGACCAGGAAGGCGGCGGGGACGGAGAGCGGCAGCGCCCAGGGAAACAGCCAGGGAATGCCGCGGAAGGCTTCCTGCACCACCACAGTGGTGTAGGCGCCCAGCATCACCATCTCGCCATGCGCCATGTTGATGACGCCCATGACGCCGAAGGTGACGGCCAGCCCCAGCGCCGCCAGCAGCAGCACGGAGCCGAGCGAGAGGCCCTGGAAGGCGGTTTCCGCTACCCGGCGCAGTTGCAGCCGCTGGTCGATGGCGGCGACGGCGGCATCGATCTCGGGCGCCAGGTCCGGGCTGGCGGTGCGGGCTTCCAGCAGCAGGCCGCGTGCCTCGGGCGAGGCGGTGCCGCCCAGCATCAGGATGCCCTGGCGCCGCACGCCGGCATCCGGCGCGGCGAGGCGGGAGGCCGCCAGGGCGCGCTCCATCGTCGCGCGCACACCGGGGTTGGCCTCGCGGCCCAGCGCGTCCTCCAGGATCTGGATGTTCTCGGGGCTGCGGGCGCGGAACAGGCCGGCGGCGGCGGCGGCCCGCTCGGCATCGCTGGCGGAGGCCAGCTCCAGCCGGCCGAAGGCGCCGCGCAGGGCGCCACGGACGCGGTTGTTGATACGGATGGCCTCGGTGGCCGTGGGGGCGGGCGCGCCGGTCAGCGCGTCCCGCCCATCGATCGCCAGCGCACCCTCGGGGGATTTCTGCAGCCGCCCTTCGGAGAGTGCGCGGAGGATCGGCACCGCGCGCGGGTCCCCCAGGGCACCGAGGCGCTCCACCGCCTCCGCCTGGGCCGCGAAGCCGCCGGCGAGGCCGGCGACCACAGCCTCAAATCCCTCCTGCGCCCGCAACGGTGCCGCGAACAGCAGGAACACCGCCAGCAGGCGCAGGAAGCGCGTCATCAGCCGCGGCGCCGGCTGGCGTTCTCGGGGATGAAGGGCGACCAGTTCTCCGCCTTGATGGCGGTGGGCGTCTTGTAGACGATGTTGAACTGGCCATCGCCCTGGATCTCGCCGATCATCACTGGCTTGGAGAGATGATGGTTCTCCCACATCTGCTCCTCGTAGCCGCTCGGCGCCATCACCTTCTGGCCGTACATGGCGGTGCGCACCGCATCCACCGCCGTGGTCTTCGCCTGGGTCACCGCCTGCGCCCACATGGCGAAGCCGGTGTAGGTGGCCTCCATCGGGTCGTTGGTCACGCGCTTGTCGTTCTTGATGTAGGCATGCCACATCTTCTTGAATTCGTCGTTCGGCGCGCCCGGCACGCTCATGAAGTAGTTCCAGGCGGCCAGGTGGCCGACCAGGGGCTTGGTGTCGATGCCCGCCAGCTCCTCCTCGCCCACCGAGAAGGCGACGGAGGGGATGTCCTCCGCCTTGATGCCCTGGTTGCCCAGCTCCCGGTAGAACGGCACGTTGGCGTCGCCGTTGATGGTGGAGACGATGGCGGTCTTCTTGCCCTCGCCGGCGAAGCGCTTCACGCGGCTGACGATGCCCTGCCAGTCGGAATGGCCGAAGGGGGTGTATTCTTCCATGATGTCGGCATCGGCGATGCCCTTGCTGTTCAGGAAGGCGCGCAGGATGCGGTTGGTGGTGCGGGGGTACACGTAGTCGGTGCCCAGCAGCGCGATGCGCTTGGCGCCGCCGCCATCCTCGCTCATCAGGTACTCGACCGCCGGGATGGCCTGCTGGTTCGGCGCGGCGCCGGTGTAGAAGACATTCTTGCTCTGCTCCTCGCCCTCATACTGCACGGGGTAGAACAGCAGGCCGTTCAGCTCCTCGAACACCGGCAGGACGGATTTGCGGGAGACCGACGTCCAGCAACCGAAGGTGACGTCCACCTTGTGGACCTGCAGCAGCTCCCGCGCCTTCTCAGCGAACAAGGGCCAGTTGGAGGCGGGGTCGACCACCACGGCCTCGACCTTGCGGCCCAGCAGGCCGCCCTTGGCGTTGATGTTCTCCACCATCATCAGCACCGTGTCGCGCAGCGCGGTCTCGCTGATCGCCATGGTGCCGGAGAGGGAGTGCAGCACGCCGACCTTGATGGGCGCGCCCTGGGCGAAGGCGGGGCGGATGGCCGGCATGGCCAGCGCGCCGGCGGTGCCGGCCAGCAGGGCCCGGCGGGAGAGTTGGAACCTGGCGGTCATGGGTCGTTCTCCTGGCGGCGGCCGGGGCCGCGCTGCATGATGGCGCCAGTGTCGCGACGATCCTTGCGGAAGCGTATACGTCAAATGACGTAGGCGGGGCGTGCTTGACCGCCCCAGCCATGGCACCTCACTCTGCCAGCCGTTGGACAGGGGTTTCCGCATGGCGACACGCCAGCGCATCATGCGGATCCGGCGCGACTACAACCGCTGGGTGGCCGATGAGACGATGGAGGACTACGCCCTCCGCTTCACGGCGGAGAGCGCGCGCAAATGGTCCGCCTTCCGGGTGGCCAACACCGCGCTCGGCTCCATCTCCTTCCTGGCGCTGGAGGCGATCGGCGGCGCGCTGACCGTTGCCCACGGTTTCACCAACAGCGTCTCCGCCATCCTGTTTGTCTCGATCCTCATCTTCGCCGCCTCGCTGCCGATCTGCCTGAATGCCGCGCGGTCCGGCGTGGATGTGGACCTGCTGAGCCGCGGCGCCGGCTTCGGCTATATCGGCTCCACCATCACCTCGCTGATCTACGCCAGCTTCACCTTCATCTTCTTCGGCATCGAGGCCGTGATCCTCGCCGCGATGCTGGACAGCTTCTTCGGCGTTCCGCTCTGGGTGGGCTACATCCTCTGCGCCGTGGTGGTGGTGCCGCTGGTCACGCACGGCATCACGTTCATCAGCCGCGTGCAGACCTGGACGCAGCCGGTCTGGCTGGTGCTGAACATCCTGCCGCTGGTGGCCCTGCTCGTCGCCAACCCGCAGTGGATCGAAGGCTGGACCGGGTATGGCGGCCAGCATGGCGACAACAGTTTTAATCTATTGGCCTTCGGCGCGGCGGCGTCCGTTCTCTTCGCGCTGATCACGCAGACCGGCGAGCAGGTGGACTACATCCGCTTCATGCCGCCACGGCGCACGCAGAAGCGTTGGGTCTGGTGGGGCGCATTGCTGGCCGGCGGCCCGGGCTGGATCGCCTTCGATGTGCTGAAGCTGCTGGCGGGCTCGTTCCTGGCCTATGCGGCGTTGCAAGCCGGCCTCACGATGGCCCAGGCGGTGCAACCGGCGGAAATGTACCGTCTGGCCTACAGTGCGCTGATAGCCTCGCCCACCTTGGTCCTGGTGATTACCAGCATCTTCGTCGCGCTGTCGCAAATAAAGATCAACGTCACCAACGCCTATGCGGGGTCGCTAGCCTGGTCCAACTTCTTCTCCCGCATCACCCACAGCCACCCGGGGCGCGTGGTCTGGCTGGTGTTCAACATCGCCGTGGCGCTGCTGCTGATGGAACTCGGCGTCTACAACACCATCGAGCAGGTGCTGTTCATCTACTCCAACGTCGCCGCGGCCTGGATGGGCGCGCTGGTGGCGGACCTCGCCATCAACAAGCCGCTCGGCCTCAGCCCGCCGGGCATCGAGTTCAAGCGGGCGCATCTGTACGACGTGAACCCGGTCGGCGTCGGCAGCATGGCGCTCTCCGTCGCCGCGTCCTTCCTGGCCTATTACGGCGTGCTGGGGCCGCTGGCGCAGGCGATGTCCACCTTCATCGCCTTCGGCGTCGCCTTCGCCGCCGCGCCCGCCATCGCCTGGGCCACCGGCGGCCGATATTACCTGGCCCGCAAGCCGCGCGCCGCCTGGGCCGACAAGCCTTCCCTGCAATGCGTCATCTGCGAGCATGATTTCGAGCCACGCGACATGGCCTATTGCCCTGTCTATACCGGTCCCATCTGCTCGCTCTGCTGCACGCTGGATGCGCGCTGCGGCGATGGCTGCAAGCCGCATGCCCGCCTCGCCGCCCAGGTGATGACGCCGCTGCGCGCCGCGTTGCCAGAGGCGGTGATCCGCGCGCTGGTCACGCCCGTCGGCTCCTTCCTGGTGGTGTTCCTGCTGTTCGCCGCGACGGTCGGGCTGGTGTTCCTGGGCATCCGCGCACAGGCACCGGGCAGCGCCGACCTGGATGCCGCGTTCTGGAAGGCCTTCTTCGTCCTCGCTGTCCTCGGCGGCATCACCGCCTGGGCCCTGGTGCTGGCGCGGCAGAGCCGGCTGGTGGCGCAGGAGGAGACGCGGCGGCAGACCAGCCTGTTGATGAGCGAGATCCGTGCCCACCAGCGCACCGACGCCGCCCTGCAAAAGGCCAAGGAAACCGCCGAGGCCGCCAACATCGCCAAGAGCCGCTACGTCATCGGCATCAGCCACGAATTGCGCTCCCCGCTGAACGCCATCCTCGGCTACGCCCAGTTGCTGGAGCGCGACGCCGCCATCCCCGAGCGCAAGCGGGACGGCGTGCGCACCATCCGCCGCAGCGGCGAGCATCTGGCCGCGCTGATCGAAGGGCTGCTCGACATCTCCAAGATCGAGGCCGGGCGCATCGAGTTGTACCGGGACGAAGTGCGCTTCCCCGAGTTTCTCGACCAGCTGGTGCAGATGCTGCGCCTGCAGGCGGAGGCCAAGAGCATCGGCTTCAGCTTCGACGCACCGCCCCGCCTGCCCGGCATCGTCCATACCGACGAGCGGCGGCTGCGGCAGATCCTGATCAACCTGCTCTCCAACGCCATCAAGTTCACCCGCACCGGCAGCGTCACCTTCCGCCTGCGCTTCCGCTCCGAGGTCGCGGAGTTCGAGGTCATCGACACCGGCATCGGCATCGCCGAGGACGATCTCGGCCGCATCTTCGAGCCCTTCCAGCGCGGCGGCAATTCGCACGCCCCCTCCACCCCCGGCGTCGGCCTCGGCCTGACCATCACCAAGATGCTGACCGAGGTGATGGGCGGCGAGATCAGCGTCACCAGCCGCCTGGGCGAGGGCAGCCGCTTCCGCGTCCGCCTGCTGCTGTCCGGCAAGGGCGAACTTCCGGCGGTGGTGGAGCGTCCGGTCACCGGCCGGGTGCAAAGCAGCCGCCCGTTGCGCGTGCTGGTGGCCGATGACGATGCCGACCACCGCGCCCTGCTGGCGGACCTCCTGCAGCCGCTGGGCTTCGCCGTGCGCCTGGCCGCCGATGGCGCCGAGTGCCTGGCCCTGGCCGAGGCGGAGCCGCCCGACCTGTTCCTGCTGGACATCGCCATGCCCCGCATGACCGGCTGGGAACTCGCCCGCCGCCTGCGGGAGGAAGCGGGCCACCGCGCCCCCATCCTCATCGTCTCCGCCAACGCGCTGGAACTGGCCCCGCCCGGTGAGGGCCAGCACCATGACGACGTGCTGCCCAAGCCGGTCTCCCTCACCGCGCTGCTGGAGAAGATCGGCCAGCTCCTCGGCGTTACCTGGACGTTCTCGGACCCCGCCCCCGCCGCACCCAGCCAGCGGCTGACCCCCACCCAGGCGGCCAACCTGCGGCAACTGGCCGCCATCGGCTATGTCGGCGGCATCCGCGAACGGCTGGACGCGCTGGAGGCCGAGGACCCCGCCGCCGCCGCCGCCATCGCCGAGTTGCGCGGCTACATCTCGGAATACCGGCTGGACGCCTTCGTCGCCGCCCTGCCGGAGGAGGAAGGCTGATGGAACGCCGCGACATCGTGCTGGTGGTGGACGACGCGCCCGGCACGCTCGGCCTGCTGAACGACACGCTGGAAGGCGCCGGCTACATGGTGCTGGTGGCGCAATCCGCCGCCGCCGCCATGACCATCATCGAGCGCATCACCCCCGACATCGTGCTGATGGACGCGGTGATGCCCGGCATGGATGGCTTCGAGGCCTGCCGGCGGATGAAGCGCAACGCCAACCTCATCTCCGTCCCCGTCATCTTCATGACTGGACTGACGGAGAGCGAGGACGTGGTGCGCGGCTTCGATGCCGGCGGCGTCGACTACGTCATCAAGCCCGTGGCGCCGGACGAGGTGCTGGCCCGCATCAGCGCCCATCTGGCCAATGCCCGCCTGACCCGCAGCGCCCACGCGGCGCTGGACGTCGCCGGCCGCTTCCTGCTGGCGGTGGACCGCGAGGGCACGCTGCTGTGGGCCACCCCGCAGGCGGCCGCCCTGCTGCGCGCCGCCAGCCCGCCCGATGCCGCCGATGCCGGCCCCTCCGGCCTGCGCCTACCCGGCTGGTCTTCCGCCGAGGCGCGCCTGGCTCCTGTCCCGCTCGCCGATGGCCGCCACATCGAGTTCCACCATGTCGGGCAGATCGAGCAGGAGGAACTGCTGCTCCGCGTCACCACCAGCGACCCGGCGCGGGAGGAGACGGTGCTGCGGGACCGGCTGGGCCTGACGGCGCGGGAGGCCGAGGTGCTGCTGTGGCTCGGCCGCGGCAAGTCCAACCGCGACATCGCGGAGATCCTGGTGCTCAGCCCACGTACGGTGAACAAGCATCTGGAAGGCGTGTTTTCGAAGTTGGGCGTGGAGAACAGGGCTTCGGCTGCCGCGTTGTCGGTGCGGGTGCTGGGGGGCGGTTAGAAGGTCGGGGGAAAGAATTCCCCCGAACCCCCATCTTTTTTCTGCGAGTCTGGACTTGGACCTGAGGCCGACGGTCGACGCAACAGGCGAAGCCTGATTGGATCCTATGAGGTCCGCGGGCTGGAGCGTCAGTCTTCGGCGCAACCGGATCGTTTCATAAAGCGAGCGGCAGCAGCAGCCACATCGCGAAGACTGGCAGAGAAAAGATGGGGGGCTGGGGGAATTCCTTCCCCCAGCCTGCTTCCCCGCCCACCCCCACCTTGGCAGACTGGAGCCTGATGTCCCTCCCCCTCCCCCGCCACCAGCGCGCCCACGGTCGGGCGGAGCTGGGCTTCGTCCACACCCAGCGCGGCACGGTGCTGAAGCACCTGTACAATGCCGCGCCCCTGCGGGTGCTGTTCCCGACGCCGGAGCCGGATGACGTGCCTCTGGCCGCGCTGGTGAATGTTGGCGGCGGCCTGGCTGGCGGCGATTCGCTGGAAGTCTCGGTGCGGCTGGAGGCCGGCGCCGGCGCCACTGTCACCACCCCGGCGGCGGAAAAGGTGTATCGCAGCGCCGGCGACATCACGCGGCTGGACACGGCGCTGGAGATCGGCCCCGGCGCCACGCTGGAATGGCTGCCGCAGGAAACCATCCTGTTCGACGGTGCGCGGCTGGAACGGCGGATGCAGGCGAGGCTGGCCCCCGGCGCGCGGCTGCTGGCGGCGGAGATGCTGGTCTATGGCCGCGTTGCGCGCGGGGAGCGGCTGGGGCACGGCGCCCTGTTCGATTCCTGGCGCCTGTGGCGGGACGGGCGGCTGCACTGGGCCGATGCGATGGAATTGGGCGGAGATCTCGCTACGCCCCTGCGATCGCCCTTCGGCTTTGGCGGCGCCGAGGCCTCCGCCCTGCTGCTGCTGAGCGCGGGGCAGGATGCGGCGCTGGCGGCGCGGGACCTGCTGCGCCAGCAGGGGTTCGACGCCACCCTCCCCCGGCCTGGCCTGATGCTGGCCCGCTGGCTGGGCCCCGCCGGCGCGGTGCGGGAAAGCGTGGCCCGGGCATTGCCCATGTTGCGGGCAGACGCTCTCGGCCTGCCAGCCCGCCTGCCCCGACTCTGGACGAGTTGAACGCCTTCGCGCCACAATGGACTCGAAAAGGATGGCCCGATGCACCTGACGCCGCGTGAAAAGGACAAGCTGTTGATCGCCATGGCGGCGGAGGTGGCGCGCAAGCGCCTCGCCCGCGGAGTGAAGCTGAACCACCCCGAGGCCATCGCCCTGATCAGCGACTTCGTGGTGGAAGGCGCCCGGGACGGCCGCAGCGTGGCCGAGCTGATGCGCGACGGCGCCACGGTCCTGACGCGGGAGCAGGTGATGGAAGGCCTGCCGGAGATGATCCACGACATCCAGGTGGAGGCCACCTTCCCGGACGGCACCAAGCTCGTCACCGTCCACAACCCGATCCGCTGAGGAACGCGCCATGATTCCGGGTGAAGTCATCGTCGCCGCCGGCGAGATCGAGCTGAATGCGGGCCGCGCGGGCGTGGAGATCGAGGTCGCCAACACCGGCGACCGGCCGATCCAGGTCGGCAGCCACTACCATTTCTTCGAGACCAACCCGGCGCTCTCCTTCACCCGGGCCGAGGCGCGCGGCAGGCGGCTGGACATCGCCGCCGGCACCGCCGTGCGATTCGAGCCGGGGCAGAGCCGCAAGGTGCGCCTGGTGGATTTCGGCGGCGACCGCGTCGTGCACGGTTTCCGTGGTGAGACGGAAGGGAAGGTCTGAGCCATGGCAACGAGAATTTCCCGAACCGCCTATGCCGGCATGTATGGCCCCACGGTGGGCGACAAGGTGCGGCTGGCGGACACGGAGCTGTTCGCGGAAGTCGAGCGCGACCTGACCACCTATGGTGAGGAAGTGAAGTTCGGTGGCGGCAAGGTCATCCGCGACGGCATGGGGCAGAGCCAGCGCACCCGGGCCGAGGGCGCGATGGACACCGTCATCACCAACGCGCTGATCATCGATCACTGGGGCATCATCAAGGCGGATGTCGGGCTGCGGGACGGGCGCATCGCCGCCATCGGCAAGGCCGGCAATCCCGATACACAACCCGGCGTGGACATCGTCATCGGCCCAGGAACGGAGATCATCGCCTGCGAAGGGCGCATCCTGACCGTCGGCGGCATCGATCCGCATATCCACTTCATCTGCCCGCAGCAGATCGAGGAGGCTTTGGCCTCTGGCATCACCACCATGTTCGGCGGCGGCACCGGGCCGGCGCATGGCACGCTGGCCACCACCTCCACGCCCGGCCCGTGGCATATGGCGCGGATGCTGCAGGCGGCGGAAAGCTTCCCGATGAATCTCGGCTTCCTCGGCAAGGGCAACGCCGCCCTGCCGCAGGCGCTGGAGGAGCAGATCCGCGGCGGCGCCTGCGGGCTGAAGCTGCACGAGGACTGGGGCACCACCCCCAAGGCGATCGATACCTGCCTGCGCGTGGCAGACGAATTCGACATCCAGGTCGCCATCCATTCCGACACGCTGAACGAGAGCGGCTTCGTCGAGGAGACCATCCGCGCCATCGGCGGCCGCGCCATCCAGGCCTTCCATACCGAGGGCGCCGGCGGCGGCCACGCGCCGGACATCCTGCGTGTCATCGGCGAGCCCAATTTCCTGCCGAGCAGCACCAACCCGACCATGCCCTATACGGTGAACACCGTGGACGAGCATCTCGACATGCTGATGGTCTGCCACCACCTCGACCCTCGCATCGCCGAGGACGTCGCCTTCGCGGAATCCCGCATCCGGCGGGAGACGATCGCGGCGGAGGATATCCTGCACGACCTCGGCGCCATCTCCATGATGTCGTCCGACAGCCAGGCGATGGGGCGCGTCGGCGAGGTGATCATCCGCACCTGGCAATGCGCGCACAAGATGAAGGTGCAGCGCGGCCGCCTGCCCGGCGAGCAAGGCCAGAACGACAATCTTCGCATCCGCCGCTACATCGCCAAGTACACCATCAACCCCGCCATCGCGCAGGGCATCGCCGAGCATGTCGGCAGCCTGGAGGTCGGCAAGCTGGCGGATCTGGTGATGTGGAGCCCGGCTTTCTTCGGTGTGAAGCCGGAGATGGTGCTGAAGGCCGGCACCATCGCCATGGCGCCGATGGGCGACCCCAATGCCAGCATCCCGACGCCCCAGCCGGTGCATTACCGGCCGATGTTCGGCGGCTTCGGCCGCGCCATGCAGGCCAGCGCCATCACCTTCGTCTCCGGCGTGGCGCTGGAGCGCGATTTGGCCGGGCAGCTTGGCCTGAACCGCACGCTGCTGCCGGTGCGCAACACCCGCAACATCGGCAAGAAGGACATGGTGCTGAACGACGCGCTGCCCCGCATCCAGATCGACCCCGAGACCTACGAGGTGCGCGCGGATGGCGAGCTGCTGATCTGCGAGCCGGCGCAGACCCTGCCGATGGCCCAACGCTACTTCCTGTTCTGAGCAACACGATGACCGATTCCCCCCTGCCCCGCGCCACCCAGGTCCTGCCCGCCGGCCAATGGCAGGCCCGCACGGCGAAGGACACCGTCACCGCCGGGTTCGACGACCGGCACCGCCGCCGTCGCCGCTACACCGGCGAGAGCGGCTTCAGCTTCCTGCTGGATCTTCCCGAAGCCGTGGCGCTGCGCGACGGCGACGGCCTGTTGATCGAGGGCGGCGGCGTGGTGCTGGTGCGCGCGGCGCCGGAACCGCTGATCGAGGTGCGTGGGCAAAGCGCCGAGCATCTGCTGCGGCTGGCCTGGCATCTCGGCAACCGGCACCTGCCGACGGAGATCGACGGCACGCGCATCCTGATCCGTGAGGACCACGTCATCCTGCGCATGTTGCAGGGGCTGGGCGCCACCGTCGCCAGGATCGACGCCCCCTTCAACCCGGAAGGCGGCGCCTATGGCGAGCACAACCGCCACACCGGCCACCGCCACGGCGAGTTGCACGACCATGGCGATGGCCATGTCCACGCCCACTGACGCAGCCGCGCCGCCCCCCACAGCCGGAGCCGCCACCGATACCGCCGCGCTGCAACGGCTGCTGACCTGGCTCTCCCCGGCCTACCCGGTCGGCGCGTATACCTACAGCCACGGGCTGGAACGTGCGGTGGAGGACGGCGCGGTGCGGGACCGCGCCACCCTGGCCGCGTTTGTCGGCAGCGTGCTGCAGGCCGGCGCTGGCCGCATCGATGGTGCCCTGCTGGTGGCCGCCTACCGCGCCGCCGGGGATGGCCCGGCGCTGGATGCGGTGGCCGACCTTGCCGCCGCCTGGCGCGGCACGGCGGAGACGGCGCTGGAGACCATGGCCCAGGGCACCGCCTTCCTGCGCGTCACCCGCGCCGCATGGCCGGATCAGCGGCTGGATGCATTCGCCGCGCGGCACGGCAACGCCATCGCTCACCCGGTGGCGCTGGGCGCCGCCGCCGCCTGGCAGGGCGTGGACCTGCGTCTGGCACTGTTCGGCTTCCTCTCCGCCTTCGCGGCCAACATCGTCTCAGCCGGCGTACGGCTGGTGCCGCTGGGGCAGACGGATGGGCAGATCGCCACCGCCACGCTGCTGCCGGCACTGGAAGCGGCGACAGCCGCGGCCCTCGACGCCGACCTCGACCGCATCGGCACCGCCGCCCCGGTGCTCGACCTGTTCTCCCTGCGTCATGAGACGCAATATACGAGGCTCTTCCGCTCATGAATGCTGACGATCAGGCTCGCCCCCTCGCGCCCGGCAACCGTGCGGCCACCAACGGCCCCTTCCGCGTCGGCATCGGCGGCCCCGTCGGCTCCGGCAAGACGGCGCTGACCGACCGGCTGTGCAAGCACCTGCGCGACGCCCACAACATCGCCGTCATCACCAACGACATCTACACGCGCGAGGATGCCGAGTTCCTCACCCGCTCCGGCGCGCTGGAGCCCGAGCGCATCATCGGCGTCGAGACCGGCGGCTGCCCCCACACCGCCATCCGCGAAGACGCCTCCATCAACCTCGCCGCCGTCGATGAGATGACCGCCCGCTTCCCCAACCTGGAAGTGCTGTTCATTGAAAGCGGCGGCGACAACCTGGCCGCCACCTTCAGCCCCGAGCTGGCGGACCTGACCATCTACGTCATCGACGTCTCCGCCGGCGACAAGATCCCCCGCAAAGGCGGCCCCGGCATCACCCGTTCCGACCTCCTGGTCATCAACAAGACCGACCTCGCACCCCTGGTCGGGGCCGATCTCGGCGTGATGGACCGGGATTCGAAGAAGATGCGTGGCGAACGGCCCTTCATCTTCACCAACCTGAAGGCCAACCAGGGGGTCGCGGAGATCGCCGCGTTCGTGCTGCGGCAGGGGGGGATCGTGGCGTAGGAAGGCCGGGGAAGGAATTCCCCCGGACCCCTTCTTTTATTTCTTCGAGTTGGGAACAGCGGAGAGGTCGGTCTGGCGTGGCGATGGGGCAGTGCTTTCGCTGCCGGCGAGTAGCAAGCCCGCCTCGGATTCCGATGGATTAAGCCTGCGGCGCTCACCCACCCAAATCGTCTGCTTCCGCCTCGGCGCCGAGGTTGCGCCCACCAGCGCAGTTGCGGCGATCCATTCGCAAAAATGCCCTGAAGTATCGACCAGAGTCCCTCCGGCCACTCTCGCAAGCGAACATCGTCAGCACCGCAAACTCGAAGAAAGGAAGAAGAGGGGGAGCGGGGGAGAATTCATTCTCCCCCGCTCTTCCCTTTCAAAAGCCACAGCGCGGACCGTGCCCCCCCAGCCTACTCCAGGCTCTCCACGAACCGCCGCAGATCCTCCGCGTAGAAGCTGGCGGTCCCGGTGGTGCCGTGGCCCAGGGTTTTCTCGCTGGCCGGGATCAGCAGCATCTGCGCGTTCGGGATGCGCGCCATGGCGGCCTGCATCAGCCCCGTCTCGGGCGGGTTACGCTCGTCGTCGGCGGCGTTGATGGCCAGCACGCGCGCCTTGATACGTTCGAGCTGCGCCGAGGGGTCGTAGTCGCGCGAGGCGTCCCACTGATAGATGAAGTCATTGGCGTCCAGCGGCGGCGGCGCCGCCAGCCGTGCGTCCACCAGCTTGTCGGCGGCGGCGCGGTCGGGCGCGGCGGCTTGCAGGAACAGCGTGCCGCCGCTGGTGCCGAGCGAGTAGAAGACGTTCGCCATCCGCAGGCTCGGCGGTTGCTCGGTGTAGTTGCCGCCCTGGTAGGCCGGGTCGCGGCGGATCAGCTCGATCTGCATCCGGCGCATGATCCAGTTACGGCCGGCCATGGCTGTGGGCTGCGATGCCATGGGCACGATGGCGTCCATCGCATCGGGGTACATCACGCCCCAGAGCCAGGCGTGCATGCCGCCCATGGACTGGCCGAGGATCAGGCGCAGGTGGGGAATGCCCAAACCCTCCGTCACCAACCGGTACTGCGCCCGCACCATGTCGTCATAGGTGTAGCGGGGAAAGCTGGCGCGCATGCCGTCCGAGGGCTTGGCGGACTGCCCGGCGCCGAGCGAGTCGGGGATGATGATGTAGTAGCGGCTGGCATCCAGCGGCTGCCCGGGGCCGAAGAGCTGGCCGGCGAAGATCGGCGTCAGCAGGCTGCGGGCGGAGCCGCCGGTGCCGTGCAGCACCAGGACCGGGATGCCGGTACGCGCACCGATGGTGGTGTAGGCCAGCGGCAGTTCCGCCATCGTCTCGCCGGTGCTGAAGCGGAAGTCGCGGGCAACCCAGCGCCCCTGGACCGGTGCGATGGCTTGGCCCGACGTGGCGGGCTGGGTCGCGGGCGCCTGGGCGGCGGCGGGCGGGGTGCTGGCGGCAAGGGCCGCCGTCGCCGCCAGCCCGAAGGCCGCGCGGCGGGAGAACTGGGATGGCATGGGACGCCTCCTCCGGCCGGTTGATCCGGCGCTGTCGACCTTGGACGAGGCGGCATTCTCGGTCCGGCGCGCGGCGCCGGTCAACGCCCATGCGCAGGACTATGCGCGCGAGGCCATACGCGGGGCCACGGGGCCCCGCGCGGCGGCGTCAGGCGGAGACGGTCTTCTGCGTCTGCTCGCCCAGCCCGGCGATGCCCAGGCGAATGGTCTGGCCCGCCTTCAGGTACAAAGGCGGCTTCTGGCCCATGCCGACGCCCGGTGGCGTGCCGGTGGTGATGACGTCGCCCGGATGCAGCGTGATGAACTGGGAGACGTAGGAGACCAGCTTCTGCACGCCGAAGATCATCGTGCGGGTGGAGCCATCCTGGTAGCGCTTGCCATCGACCTCGCAGAACATCGCCAGATCCTGCGGGTCCGGCACCTCGTCCTTGGTCACCAGCCAGGGGCCGAGCGGGCCGAAGGTGTCATGGCCCTTGCCCTTGTCCCAGGTGCCGCCACGCTCGATCTGGAATTCACGCTCGGAGACGTCGTTGCAGACGGCGTAGCCGGCGACGTGGTCCATCGCCTCGGCCTCGGAAACGTTCTTGGCGCGGGTGCCGATGATCACCGCCAGCTCGACTTCCCAGTCGGTCTTCTGGCTGTTCTTCGGGATCTGCACATCGTCGTTCGGGCCGCTCAGGGCGCCGAGCGACTTCAGGAAGATGATCGGCTCCTTCGGAATCGCCGCGCCGGTCTCGGCCGCGTGGTCCGCATAGTTCAGGCCAATGCACACGAAGTTCTTCATATGCGCGATGGGCGAGCCGATGCGCGGGCTGCCGGAGACCGCCGGCAGGGAGGTGGTGTCCAGCGCCGCCAGCCTGGCCAGCCCGGCGGGGGAGAGCGCCTCACCCGAGAAGTCGGGCAGGACGCCCGACAGGTCGCGGATGGTGCCCTGGGCGTCGAGCAGGCCCGGCTTTTCCTGGCCCGGCGGGCCGAAACGCAGCAGCTTCATGATTCAGCGATTCCTCGTTGGATGATGGGAGCGTGATCGCCTGCGGTGGAATCACCGAGAGGCGCGTGCTCCGTGAACGGATCGTGCTCTAGTTGGTCCAGCCGCCATCGATGACGATGGCCTGGGCGGTGACGAACTGGCTCTCGGGGGCGGAGAGATACAGCACCAGCTCCGCGATCTCCCCGGGCGTGGCCAGCCGGCCCATCGCCTGGCGGCCGACGAAGGCGGCGCGCGCCGCTTCCACGCTGCCGGCCACGCCGGCATTGGCGGCGATGCGGTCGCCCAGCGAGGGTGTGTCCACCGTGCCGGGGCAGACGCAGTTGCAGCGAATGCCCTTGGTAACGAAATCCGCCGCCACGCTCTTGGTCAGCCCGACCACTGCGGCCTTGGTGGTGCCATAGGCGAAGCGGTTGGCCACGCCCTTCACCGAGCCGGCGGCGGAGGCCATGTTGACGATGGCGCCACCGCCCTGCTCCAGCATCCCCGGCAGCGCGGCCTGGATGACTTTCCACTGCGCGCGGACGTTCAGCGCGAAGGCGAAGTCCCAGTCCTCGTCCTTGCAGGTCAGCACATCGTTCTGGTGCACGAAGCCGGCGCAGTTGAAGACGATGTCGAAGGGGCCGTTGGCCTGGATGGTGGCCGTCACGGCCGCGTCGTCCAGCACATTCAGCGCCAGGGCGGTGATGCCGGCCTCGGCCAGCCCCGCCAGCTTGGCGGCGTCCAGGTCGGTGGCCACCACCGTGGCGCCTTCCCGCGCATAGGCCAGCGCGGCGGCGCGGCCGATGCCCTGGCCCGCGGCGGTGACGAAGCAACGCTTTCCTTGCAGCCTTCCGGCCATCCTTGGAATCCCCTTCATGGAAGCGAAGGCCAGGCGAACAGCATCCACCCGGCCCCAGTCTCTGCCACCCGCCCGGTGTCCCCTGGCAGGGCGGCACCTGAACGCGCCGGGCGGAGGGGCGGAAGATGCTTCCCCCGTCCCCTCCGCCCCAGCCGGCTAGACGCAGTCTATAGCCGAGTTGTCGGACATCCTACAGCCACCCGTTCAGTGGTTGTGGCGGCTCTCGCCCCGTGTCTCCAGGATGTTCAGGTACAGTGTCGCCGGCTCCAGGCAGCCGCCGGTGCCAAGCTGACCGACCATGGAACGGTAGATCTCCTCCCACGGCGTCTTGTTCAGCAGCTTGGGCGGCGTCCAGGCGGCGCGGCGGGCGGCCATCTCCTCCTCGGAGATCAGCAGGTCCACCTTGCGGGTCTTCAGGTTGATGCGGATGCGGTCGCCCGAGTTCATCAGCGCCAACCCGCCGCCGACCGCGGCTTCGGGGGAGACGTTGAGGATGGAGGGGGACGCTGACGTGCCGCTCTGCCGGCCATCGCCCATGGTGGGCAAGCTGTGCAACCCGGCTTTGATCATCGCGCCCGGTGGCTGCATGTTCACCACCTCGGCGCTGCCGGGGTAGCCGACGGGGCCACAATTGCGGATGACCAGCACGGTGTGGTCGTCCACGCCGAGATCCGGGTCCTCGATGCGGTCGTGGTAATCCTCGGGCCCCTCGAAGACGATGACCTTGCCTTCGAAGATATCCTCGGGGTCGGAGAGGAAGCGCTTGCGGAAATCGGCGTCGATGACGCTGACCTTCATGACCGCGCTGTCGAACAGGTTGCCGCTGAGCACGACGAAGCCAGCCTGCTCCAGCAACGGCTTCTCGTAGGGGCGGATCACCTCGCGGTCCGGCAGCGGGGCCAGGGCCAGGTCCTCGGCCAGCGTCTTGCCGGTGACGGTGCGGACGGTGGTGTGCAGCTTGCCGGCCTCGGCCAGCTCCTTCATCACCGCCTGCACGCCGCCGCCGCGATAGAACATTTCGCCGAGGAAGCGCCCGGCCGGCTGGCAATCGACCAGCAGCGGAATGTCGGCGCCGATCGTCTGCCAGTCCTCCGTGGTCAGCTCCACGCCCATGTGCCGGGCGATGGCCACCAGGTGCGGCGGGCAGTTGCTGCTGGCACCGATGGCGCTGGCCAGCACGATGGTGTTCTCGAACGCCTCGCGCGTCATGATGTCGGAGGGGCGCAGATTCTCCTTCACCATGTCGACGATCCGCATGCCAGTGGCGTGCGCCATCTGGCCACGCTCCCGGTAGGCGGCGGGAATGGCGGCGCAGCCGGGCAGCGACATGCCCAGCGCCTCGGCCAGCGAGTTCATGGAGAGGGCGGTCCCCATGGTGTTGCAATGGCCGACGCTGGTGGCGGAGGAGGCCACCATCTGCATGAAGCCGTCATAGTTGATTTCGCCGGCGGCGAGCTGCTTGCGCGCCTCCCAGACGATGGTGCCGGAGCCGGAGAGGCGGCCCTTCCAGTGCCCATCCAGCATCGGGCCGCCGGAGAGCACCAGGGCGGGAATGTTCACCGTGGCGGCGCCCATCAGGCAGGCGGGCGTCGTCTTGTCGCAGCCCGTGGTCAGCACCACGCCATCCAGCGGATAGCCGTGCAGGATTTCGACCAGCGAGAGATAGGCCAGGTTGCGGTCCAGCGCGGCGGTGGGGCGCTTGCCGGTTTCCTGGATGGGATGGATCGGAAATTCCAGCGGGATGCCGCCGGCGTCACGGATGCCGGCCTTCACCCGCTCGGCCAGCGCCAGGTGGTGGCGGTTGCAGGGGGCGATGTCGCTGCCGGTCTGGGCGATGCCGATGATCGGCTTGCCGGATTGCAGCTCGCCCCGCGTCATGCCGAAATTCAGGAAGCGCTCGATATACAGCGCCGTCATCCCCGGGTCTTCCGGGTCATCGAACCAGCGCTGGCTGCGCAGCCGGAAATGCTTCTTGGTTTGGTCCATAGACGTCCGTCCTCTTCTCCCGCATGCCAGCCTCCGCCCGGGGTCGGCGGCTGTCAATCCGGCGGGGACGGGCTTTTCGGCGGGCTTCCAGGCCGAGGCACGAACCGGAAAATCAGGGCCACGCCAAAGCTACAGGATCAGGGAAATGCCATGCCCCGAACGCCTGATGATCCATGGGAGTGAAGTTCGGACAGAGGCTGCGGCGCCGCGCCTGTCGGGCCGCTCAGCGCGCCCTTGAGCATGACGGCTTGAGGGGGGGATCGCCGAAAGCCTGGATCACACGGCAAGTCACAGGCAGAGACCATGGTGTGCGAACGAATATGAACGCATCACGCTCTCATGCAGCGCGAGGCAGAGTCCGGGGAATTCCTTCCCCGGCCGTCTCCACCGTGATCGCAAGACCCAGCCGCCACGCCGTGACGATGCTGGGAATCACGGCCTCACCGTCCGGCATAAAACGCCGAACGGCCAGGCCGCGTGGCAAAGACCCGTGACGCTGCCCGGAAAGGCAGCGCTCAGGGTTCAGCCGCGGGCTTCGTCCTCAGGCTCCGGCGCAGGCTCATCGCCCGGTTCGGTGGACATGGTCTTCTCAGCCTTGCGCTGATCACGCTCACGCTGCTTGGCATCGGCCTTGGCCTGCTTGGCCCGGTCGCGGTCAGCGCGCTGTTGATTATAATTGGGGGCTCGCGCCATGGCGGTACTCCCTTCCATCGAGGTCTGGGATATCGCGGGGCGAAGGGCACTGGCGGCAGGGCTGCGAAGCACCTGGCCGCATGGACCTGGGCCGAAAGGACCTTGCGGGTCCCGGCAGGCTCCAAGGCGTCAGTACCAAAGCCGCCCCGGAAGAAGGCCCTGCATGCCCAAAGGCATGCAGGGCCATTCGTCACTTAGGCGCGGCGCAGGTTGCCGGCGGAAACCTTGCCGTCCTTGCCACGCTGCAGCTCGAACTCGACGCGCTCGCCTTCGTTCAGGCCCTGCATGCCGCCGCGCTGAACGTCAGAGATGTGCACGAACACATCCTTGGAGCCGTCTTCCGGCTGAATGAAACCAAAACCCTTGGTCGTGTTGAACCACTTGACGGTACCGATGGCCATCGGGGTGCTCCGTTAAACGAATGTTGCCACCACGCGACATGCGCGGCGGATCAACCTGTGGAACGAGCACCAGGCACGATGCGCGCAGGCCGGGCGCGAGGCACGCGGCCAAAACCAAATCAGTCGACGCATCGTATCTAGGGATAGCCGGGCGACGCCGCAACAACAACCTGACAAAAGGTCAACCGGTCAAGGCTTCCTCCAGGAACACCTGTACCGCCTGGAACAAAGCGCCACGGTTCCGCTCCAGCATGATGCCGTGCGTTCCCTCCCCCAGCACCACCAGACGCTTGGCCGTGACGCCGGCCAGGGACTGGAACAAGGCCAGGGCCTGGGCGGGCGGCGTCTCCCGGTCCCACTCGCCCAGCGTGACCAGGGTGGGGACCGTCACCTTCGCCGCGTCGAACAAGGGCTTACCGGCCGCGGCATCCGCCAGCGGGCCGTTCGGCACGCGCAGGACGGAGGGCACCTGGCGTGCCCCTTCCGGGTCGGTGGCGAAGGTCGTGTCGGCCCAGTGCTCGTACCAGCCGGCAGGGAACAGGGCGGCGCGGCGGTTGTCCGGCACCCCTTCCACCCAGCGCGTGCGCACGTCCGCCCGCGTCAGGCTGCGGTAGGACGGCAGCGGGGCCGCGCCGTTGGCGGGAGCGGCGGGCGCCGCGCCTTCCTTCGGCCATTCCGGCGCGTAGAGCACCACGCGGTCCACCAGCGCCGCATTGTCGGCGGCGAATCGGGCCGCCAGCGCCCCGCCCCAGCCCCAGCCCAGCAGCACCAGCTTGGGCACGCCGCGCTTCTCCCGGATGAAGGCGGCGGCGGCGGCGATATCCGCCAGCGCGTCCGGCGCCCGTGTCAGCGGCGCGCCGCCCGGCGGCTGGCCCATCGCGGCTTCCCGCGTCGAACGACCGAAATTCCGCAGGTCCACCGTCCAGACGTCGAAGCCCCGCCCGGCCATGTAGTCCATCCAGGACACGCCGCCGGCCGGCAGGTCGAAGCTGGTGCTGCCGGGGAAGGTGCCGTTGTGGATGCACAGGATCACCCGGTCCGCCCGCGCGGCGGTCGCGCCATCCTGCCGCTTGTTGCGCAGGTAAAGCTGGATGCCGGTGCCGGACGGCACCTGGAACTCCTCCAGCACCACGCCGGCCGGCTGGGCCTGGGCCCCGCTTATGGCTGGCAGCATCAGGGGGGCGGCAAGCAACGGTGCGGCGAGCAGCACACGGCGGCGCATGGCATTCTCCGGCCAGGATGTTCTTCAGCGGCGGCAGCTCCGCTCCCCCACAGCATAGGCCGGATTCGGCGCGGCGGTCAGGGGGTTCGGAGCCTTCCCGGCTGTTTCAAAAACTTGCGGCGGTGCCGGGCTGTCACCACCGCATCGTATCGCGGACAAAGCCTCGCACGCCCGCCGGCCTGGCCACAGTGAAGAGCCCCGCGCCAGCCAGCGGCGTCACCAACTCACCAACGCAAAAATCTCCGCGTACCCCTCAGCCAGCAGGCGCTTCATGGCTTTGCTTGGGCGCGTGATTCAGGCTTCCGGTGATTCCCCCTCCAGCCATCACACTCCAGACACGCTCAAGCGCTGCTTACCCCCAAGGGTTGCGGCGCGGCGGTGCGCCGGGGCGGGACCACGGCCCCGCAGGCGCGCTGCCGCCCGGCCCCCGGTTGCCGGGGACCTGGTTGCTCGGAACTTGGTTGCCCTGGGTCCGGCTCCCGGGAACCCGGCCGCCCGGCCCGCGCGAGCCGGCCATCGGGGGCGCCACCGGCGCGCCCTGCTGCCAGCCGCCCGTGCCCGTGCCGCCCTGCCCCGCCAGCGCCATCAGCGCCGCCACCCGGTTCTCGGTTCGTGGGTGGGTGGAGAACAGCCCGTCCATCCGCTGCCCGTTCAATGGGTTGATGATGAACATATGCGCCGTCGCCGGATTGGCCTCCGCCGCCTGGTTCACATGCCCCAGCTTGCCCTGCTCCAGCCGCATCAGCGCCCGCGCCAGCCCAGCCGGGTTGCCGGTGATCTCCGCCGCACCCCGATCCGCCTCGTATTCGCGGGAGCGGCTGACCGCCATCTGCACGATGGCGGCGGCGATCGGCGCCAGCACCATCAGCAGCAGCCCGACGATCGGCCCCGGCCCCCGCTCCCGGTCCCGCCCGCCGAACAGGAAGCCGAACTGCGCCAGCATGCCGATGGCACCCGCCAGACAGGCCGTGACCGTCATGATCAAGGTGTCGCGGTTGCGGATATGCGCCAGCTCATGCGCCACCACCCCGGCCACCTCCTCCTCCGTCATCAGGTCCAGCAGGCCGGTATTCACCGCCACCGCCGCGTTCTGCGGGTTGCGCCCGGTGGCGAAGGCATTCGGCTGGTCCTCATGGATCAGGTACAGCGCCGGCATCGGCAGGCCGGCCCGCGCCGCCATCGCCTGGGTCATCCGGTACAGCTGCGGCGCATCCTGCGGCCCGATGGGCTGCGCGTTGTGCATCCGCAGCACCATCCTGTCACTGTTCCACCACGCGAACAGGTTGGTCACCACCGCGACGCCCAGCGCCACCAGCATGCCGCCCCGCCCGCCAATGGCGCCGCCCACAGCGACGAACAACGCCGTCATCGCCGCCAGAAGGATTGTCGTCCGCAGATACCCGCCCATGCACCCCTTCCCAGTCGCACCGTTCGCTCTCAGATGGGGAGGATGACAAAGCCTGGACAAGAGGCCGCGACGCCGGCCGACGAAACCCCCGCCCCCCCGGCCCAGCCGGATGGCACCCCGAAACCCAAACCCACGCCCATGCCACCCGAGATCGGCGGCCCCACCGGGCCGGAACCCACCCGCTTCGGGGACTGGGAACGCAAGGGGCGCGTGAGCGACTTCTAGCTTTTGCACCCTGGCGGGGCTGCCCCCTTCGCAGGTGGTGGCCAGCATGAAGGCGGGGAAAGAATTCCCCGGACCCCTTCTTTTTTTCTGCGGATCTGGCGGAGCGCTGCCGGACTGAGAGCGGACGCTCTTCGACGATGTTTGAAATGGGCCAGGCTGGCTGAACCGTCAGTCGCCAGAGGTTCTAGACCTCCGGCGCACCAGCCGCCTCTCAAGCATGCCCTCTCAACAGCCACGCCCGGAAAACCTGAAGAAAGAAAAGAAGGATCAAACCTATAGGTTTGATGGGGAATTCCTTCCCCGGCCTTCCTGCCTCACCCTGGCAACCTTCATCGCCGCGCCACGAAGAAGGCCCGCAGCAAATCCGCGCATTCGCCTTCCCGCATCCCGCCGATGACGTCCGGCGCATGATGGCAGGACGCTGCGTTGAAGATCCGCGCCCCATGTTCCACCCCGCCGCCCTTGGGATCGTAGGCGCCGAAGACCACACGTTTCACCCGAAAGAAGCTCGCCGCCTGGGCGCACATCGGGCAGGGCTCCAGGGTGACGGTCAGGGTGCAGTCCGGCAGGCGCGGGCTAGCGCGCAGGCTGGCGGCGGCGCGCAGGGCCAGGATTTCGGCATGCGCGGTCGGGTCGTGCAGTTCCTCCACCCGGTTGCCGGCACGGGACAGGACGGTGCCGGCGGCGTCGGTCACCACCGCGCCCACCGGCACTTCGCCCCGTGCCGCGGCGGCACGGGCTTCCTGCAATGCGATTTCGATCGGCGTCATGACCACTCCCATAGCGGGGGAATCACACCGCCGCGACAGGGCCAGGACCAGGGCTTGGTGAGGCCCGCCGCAGCCGCCATACCCATACCAGCCTGTATCGGATGCCTCATGCCACTCCTGCCGTCACGTCTCCTGCCGATGTTGCCGCTGCTGGCCGCCCTGCTGGCGCCACTGCTGCCAGCCCCGGCCGCCCAGGCCCAGGTGGCGCCGGAGGCGGTGCGGCAAGGGACCGACGCGGCGCGGGAACTGGCCCGCCTGGCACCGGAAGGCAGCCCGGCCACCGCGCTGCCCCGCCTCTCCGACCCCCGCGCCGCGCCGCTGCTGAACGCGCTGTGGAACAGCCAGGCCGTGGTGGCCGGCCGGCCGCAGCCGGAAGCCGGCACGCCCGAGCTGCAGCGCTGGGGCGACGGCGCCGCGCGCGTGCTGCGGGTGTACCTGACCGCCTTTGCCGCCAACACCGCCAACCCGGCGGAGGCCGAACGGCGCATGGCCGCCTTCCAGGACGAGACCACCCGCGCCTTCACCTTCCTGCTGCGCATCGGCACCACCCTGCAGCAAGGCGCGCGGGACCGCGTGCGCCGACTGCCCCCCGCCCAGCGCCAGGCAGAGCAGGCGCAGATCGACCAGGGCCTGCGCCGGATGAGCCTCGGCCTCGCCCAACTCAGCCAAGGCATCCTGGTGCAGCTCGGCCAGCCCGTGCTGAAGCCGGAGAACGCCCGGCTGCTGGCCACGGCCGTGGCCGAGGACCTGCCGCTCTTCGCCTCCTCCCTGCCCACCGAAGCCCGGCAGGAACTGCGCCAGACCACCACCCGCCTGCTGCCCACCCTGCGCGACCCCGCCACCCGGACCCAGGTAGAGCGAATCCGCCAGGCCGTTGGAAGCTGAGGATCGGGAAGCCGTCTTGGGCGCCAGGCTGGGTCTTCACTTCGCCAATCCGCCATCGCGGCCCTCTGCCGGAAGAGGAGCTACTGATTAGTGGCGACAGGACAGGCAGAGGGGAGGCCGGGGAAGGAATTCTCCGGACCCTTTCTTTTCTTTTTTCAAGTTTTTCGGGCGTGGCTGCTCAGGGCTCGGCCTTGGAAGACGGCAGGGTGCGCCGGAGGTCCTGGACCTCTGGCGACTGACGGCTCAGCCCGCGTGGCCCACTATTAAAACCATCCATGAAGCGTCCGCTTTCAGTCCTGAAGCGCTTCGCCAAACTCGAAGAAGAAAAAGAAGGGGTCCGGGGAATTCTTTCCCCGGCCTTCCACGTCTCTCTCCCCTGAGCCGCCCGGTGTGTCCCGCGCACGAACCCACCATGGCCGAATAACATTTGTCGCCGCCTGCGGGCCGGTCTAGCAACGGCCCATGCGTAAGCTTCCCCTGATTGGCGTGACACTGGATGCGGAGCCGGCCGGCGGCTGGTCCAAGCTGCCGTGGTACGCCATCCGCCAGAATTACTTGTCCGCCATTGCCGCTGCCGGTGGCCTGCCGGTCGCCTTGCCGCATGAGCCGGAGCTGGCGGAAGCCTATCTGGAGCGGATCGACGGCCTGCTGGTCACCGGCGGTGCGTTCGACGTCGACCCGGCGCTGTACAATGGCGGCCCGGCGCATGCGACCGTCTCGCTGAAATCCGGCCGCACGGCGTTCGAGCTGGCGGTGACGCGCGGTGCCCTGGCGCGGGACATCCCCGTGCTCGGCATCTGCGGTGGGGAGCAGTTGCTGGCGGTCGCCTTCGGCGGCACGCTCATCCAGCATATCCCGGACAGCATCGCCAATGCCCTGGCGCATGAGCAGCCCAACCCGCGTACCGAGCCGGGGCATGAGGTCGCCATCGCCGCCGATACGCTGCTGGCGCGCATCACCGGCGCCGCGCGCATGGCGGTGAACTCGGCGCACCACCAGGCGGTGGAGCGCCCCGGCAACGGCGCGCGGGTCAATGCCGTGGCGCCGGATGGCGTTATCGAGGGGATCGAGCACCCCGGCCACCGCTTCGCCCTGGGCGTGCAGTGGCACCCGGAATACACGGTGGACCCGGCCGACCACCGCATCTTCGACGCCTTCGTGGAAGCCGCCCGATGAACGATGACCTCCCCGACGATCTGCCCCCGGGCGACGACGACGACATCATCGATCCCACCACGGACGCCGGCGGCTCAGCCGCGCCGGAGGACACCGAGGCCGGCCCGCGCGGCGAGCGCATCGCCAAGTGGCTGGCCCGCGCCGGCATCGCCAGCCGTCGGGATGCCGAGAAGCTGATCGAGGAAGGCCGCGTCGCCCTCAACGGCCAGCGGGTGGACACGCCCGCCACCTTCGTCGCGATGGGGGACAGCGTCTCCGTCGGCGGCAAGCTGGTCTCGGCGCCGGAGCACACGCGCCTGTTCCGCTACCACAAGCCCGATGGGCTGGTGACGACCCACAAGGACCCCGAGGGCCGCAAAACGGTGTTCGAGGAACTGCCGGTGGGGCTGCCGCGCCTGGTCTCCGTCGGCCGGCTGGATCTGACCAGCGAGGGCCTGCTGCTGCTGACGAATGACGGCGCGCTGTCCCGCAAGCTGGAACTGCCGGGCAATGCCTGGACGCGCCGCTACCGCGCCCGCGTGCATGGCCATGTGGATGAGCGCGCCCTGGCCTCGCTCGCCCGTGGCATCACCATCGAGGGCGTGGCCTATGGCGCCATCGAGGCCGGGCTGGATTCCCGCCAGGGCACCAATGCCTGGCTGACCGTCAGCCTGAAGGAAGGCAAGAACCGCGAGGTTCGCCGCGTCCTCCAGCATCTCGGCCTGACCGTGACGCGGCTGATCCGCACCGCCTATGGCCCCTTCCAGCTTGGCACCCTGCCCAAGGGCGCGGTCGAGGAAGTGAATGCCAAGGTGATGCGTGACCAGCTGGGCCTGGACGCCGCGCCGCGGGTGAAGCGCGGCACCGTCGTCGCCGCCGAGGAAGCCGCCGCCAGGAGCGCCGAGCCGTTGCCGGAGGCGATCGCCCGCACCCGCCCGGCCAAGCCGCCGCGCGCCCGCAGCGCCGGCGATGATTTGCGCCGCCCCTGGGGCGCCCCGGTGAAGACGCGGGACTCCTTCGGCCCCGGCCCGCGCTCCACCCGGCGTACCCGCGACAAGTAGGGCTGCGTCTCAGCGATGAGGATCGTCGCCGGCCGCCATCGCGGCCGCAAGCTGGTGGCGCCCGAGGGCGCCACCACCCGCCCGACCGGCGAGCGGATGCGCCAGGCGCTGTTCGACATGCTGTGGCACGCCCCCTGGGCCGGCCGCGCGGCCATCGAGGGCCATGCGGTGCTGGATGCCTTCGCCGGCACGGGTGCGCTGGGCCTGGAAGCCCTCTCCCGCGGCGCCGCCACCGCCTGCTTCATCGAGCAGGACCGCGCCGCGCTGGCCGCCTTGCGCGCCAATATCGCCGCCTGCCGGGAGGATGCCGCCAGCCAGGTCCTGCCGGTGGATGCCACGCGCCCGCCGCGCGCCAAGGCGCCGTGCTCGTTGGTCTTCCTCGACCCGCCCTATGCGAAGGATCTGGTGCCGCGCGCCCTGGCGGCGCTTGGCGCGGCGGGCTGGATCGCCCCCTCCGCCCTTATCTGCGCCGAGACGGGGCGGGACGAGGACCCTGCCCTGCCCGATTTTACCCTGCTGGCGGAACGCACGCACGGCGCCGCGCGTATCCTGGTGCTGCGCGCACCGGGCTAAGGGACGGCTTCAGCCGCCTCCCGGCTGAGGCGCATAGCCAGGATGTTGCGCGTCGGCCGGGAAACGTAGTGAACCGCCGGCACAGCCCAGGCCGCCTTGGCCGGCCTTCCTGAAGCGAGCTCTTGGGGCCCTTACTGCTGCAACGCCTGCCGCAGCTCGGCCAAGGTGGATTGCAGGGCGGCATGCGCGGCCACCACCTCCGGCCGCAGCACGAAGCGGGTCTGGCGCTCATGAAACTCTTCGTCCTCGCCGTCGGCCAGCGCCGTCGCGGTGGAGAGGAAGCCCTGCATCGCTTCCGGCGACGGCTTGGCGCCCTTGGCGTTGGCCTCGTCGATGCGGACCATCAGGTCGCTGACCTTGCGCAGCCAGGTGAATTCCGGGTCGTGCATCACGGCCTGCAGCAACGCATAGGGATTGCCACCCGCCGGGTGGCCCGCCGCCTGCGCATTGAGCAGTGCGCGGTGCCAGCCCGCCAGGGCGGCCGCCAGCTTGCGTGACGGATGCGACACGGCCGCGCGCGGGGTTGGGGTCACAGTCATGCGGCGGTTCTCCTGCTGCGGGCGGCCGTGCGGTCGGGCACGGGCCGGAAGGCGTTGTAGCTCAAGGGGAAGGTAAGGCCAGGGGCGCTGCCCCTGGAACCCCGCCGGGGTGGAAAGTCCACCCCGGACCCCGCTGGGCATTTGTCGAGAGGATGGGGGGTTGGGTTAGCGGCGCGTTGGCATTGGCTGGATGTCAAAGAGGTGTGCCGTAGCGAGATGCCGGCGGGCCAGCGCCGGGTTTGGCTGGCGGAGTGCCTTCTGCCCGGATGGGTTGAGCCTGCGGCGCTTGGGGGCCACGCTGGATGGCAGCGTCCTCAAGGACATCTGGGATTGTCCGGAAACCTGTTGGCTGAGGGCGCGGGGGGAATTCTTATGCCGACAGGGGCGGCGCAGACCAGATGCAGGAACATTGGGCCAAGCTGCCGGAAAATACGGGCCCAGAAAGGGGCGCCGAGCCCGGCCCAGCAGGGTCTCGAAACAGTCTCTTGGAGTAAATCTCATCAGACTGATGGCGGGGGCCTGGGGTAACCCTGTCACCCCAGCGGGAGAGTCCAGACGGGGCAGCGCCCTCTCTGGCCCCGGCCCACAACTCCTCTCAGACCCGGCGCCACACCCAGTACATCGGCTGGCGACCCTCGCGCAGGGCCTTGGCCTCGTAGCGCGTGCCTGGCCAGCCTGCCGGCCGCTCCAGCTCCAGCGAGACGCGCTCGAACAGGCTCTGGTTCCCCATCACCTCGGTCACCCAGGCCTGGTAGGTCGGATCATCGCTGGCGATGCGCCATTCGCCGCCCGGGCGGATGGCGGTGGCCAGCGTCTCCAGGATGGAGGGATGCACGAAGCGGCGCTTGGCATGGCGCGCCTTCGGCCAGGGGTCCGGAAACATCAGGAACAGGCGGGCCAGGCTGCCGGCCGGCAGGGCGCGGATCAGGTGCCGCGCATCCTTCGTCCACAGCAGCAGGTTGGGCGGCAGCGGCGCGGTGGCCTCGCCCCCTTCCGGCACGACCTTGCCGAGCAGCGAGCAGATGCCGTTCTCGAACACCTCGGAGGCGATCAGCCCGACCTCCGGGTTGGCCTGGATCTGCGCGTAGCTGTGCTCGCCGCCGCCGAAGCCGACTTCCAGCCAGACGTCCTTGACCGGGGCCGGGAAGGCGCCGGCCGGGTCGGTCGCGGCCGCCTCGGCCGAGAGGTGCAGGCGGGGCAGCGTCACTTCCAACAGGGCCTGCTGGCGCGGGCGCAGCGGGTGGCCCCGGCGGCGGCCATACAGGCGGTCGGGGACTGGCGGCGGGCTGTCGTGCGTTTCGTCGGTCATCGTGCGGCCATCAATACCACAAAGGGCGGTGCCAACCGGCACCGCCCCCGTGAAGGTCGTCGGAGCGTGATCTGCCTGCGGCGGAGTAGCCGAAGGCGTCCATCACGTGGTCAAGCCAAGGCCCGGAGCGTGCTTCGCGAACGGATCACGCTCCGGCATGAGATCCGCCGGGGCCTTGTCAGCCCCCGGCGTGCCTCACGCATTTATGCCCGGGGGGCAGGTCGATCAGCGGTTGAAGGCGCGCTTCAGCTCGTCCGCCAGATCGGTCTTTTCCCAGGTGAAGGTGCCCAGCTCGGCATCCGGCGTGCGGCCGAAATGGCCGTAGGCGGAGGTCGGCACGTAGATGGCGCGGTTCAGGTGCAGATGCTCCCGGATGCCGCGCGGGGAGAGGTTGACCATGCCGTTGACGACCTTGGCCAGCTTCACCTCATCCACGTCGCGCCCGGTGCCGTGCAGGTCGAAATAGACCGACAGCGGCTTGGACACGCCGATGGCGTAGGACACCTGGATGGTGCACTTCTCGGCCAGGCCGGCGGCGACCACGTTCTTGGCGAGGTAGCGGCAGGCATAGGCGGCCGAGCGGTCCACCTTGGTGGGGTCCTTGCCGGAGAACGCACCGCCGCCATGCGGGGCCGCGCCGCCGTAGGTGTCCACGATGATCTTGCGCCCGGTCAGACCGCAATCGCCATCGGGGCCGCCGATGACGAAGGTGCCCGTCGGGTTCACGTACAGCTCGTCATCCGGCACCGTCCAGCCATCCGGCAGGGAGGTGGCGACGATCGGCTGCACCAGCGCGCGGACCTGGTCCTGGGTCAGGCCTTCCTCGTGCTGGGTGGAGACTACCACGGAGGTCACACCCACCGGCTTGCCGTCCACATAGCGCAGCGTCACCTGGGACTTCGCGTCCGGCAGCAGGCCGGCGACGGTCTTGTCCTTGCTCCGGCGCAGCTCGGAGATGCGGCGCAGGATCAGGTGGGAATAGTACAGCGGCGCCGGCATCAGGTCCGGCGTCTCGGTGCAGGCATACCCGAACATGATGCCCTGGTCGCCGGCGCCTTCATCCTTGTTGCCGGCCGCGTCCACGCCCTGCGCGATATGCGCGGACTGGGCGTGCAGGTGCACGGAGATGTCGGCATTGCGCCAGGAGAAGCCTTCCTGGTCGTAGCCGATATCCTGCACCGCCATGCGGGCCAGGTGCGCCAGCAGCTCATGCGTCACGCTGCCGGGGCCGCGCGTCTCGCCGGCGAGGACGATGCGGTTGGTCGTGACCAGAGTCTCGCAGGCCACGCGGGCATACGGATCGGCTTCGAGGAACGCGTCCAGCACCGTATCGCTGATACGGTCCGCGACCTTGTCGGGGTGGCCCTCGGAAACACTCTCCGAGGTAAACAGGTATTCGCCCTTGTCGCGCATGGCCTTATCGTCCTCTTGTCGCGATGGCGACCGGTTCGCCCCGGCCTGGCTATCCCCCGGCAACCCGGGCGCAGCTGTTTCGCAGTCGCGGAAAGGGGGGTCAAGCCACGATCAGAAGTCAGGAGCCCTGCGCAGGCTCGATAGGTCGTGATGCCACGAGCGCAACAGGCGCGTCCGGTATGGCGTAGGGAACGACCACTTCCACCACCGGTTTGCCATCGGGCCGAGGATACGCCGCCAGAGGTTGAAAGGTGCCCTCGCCCCGCGCGGCAGGGTTGCCGCCGAAAGGCGCACCGCTGTTCAACGGCGTCGTCATCGCAGCATTGGCCCAGGAGGCCAGCAGGCGGGCGGTGTCGAATTCCAGCAGGACCTGCGGCTGGGCAAGGCTAGCGGCATGCAACCGCTGCACCCGGCGGGGATCTGCCCATAAGAAGGTGTAGCCGTTCAATAGCGCCCGCCACGCACGGGGCTGCCCCTCATAGCTGCCCGTCAAACAGCGCCGCAGCACATGGTCCGGCAGCAGCTGGTCGCGCAGCGTAATGGCCGGCAGGCCAGGGGCAGCGAGCACTGCGAAGTTGCCCTTGCCGCGATCCTCCTCCAGCAACGCCACGCGCTCCGCCGCCGGGACAGCATAGAGGTCGCACAGGGCGCGGGCAGAAAGCAGCCCGTGCTTCTGAAAGGAATCCCAGGACGCCGCCGGCAACAGATGGAACAGGCGTGGATGCCTGATAGTGAACTGAGACAGGTCCACGCCTCAGGCGATCCCCATCACTTGCCGCATCGAATACAGCCCTGGCTGCTGCCGCGCCGCCCACACCGCCGCTTGCACCGCACCTGTGGCATAGACCCGGCGGTCGAAGGACCGGTGCGTCAGGCTGACATGCTCGCTGCGCCCGGCGAACAGCAACGTGTGCTCGCCCACCACCTGGCCGCCTCGCAGCGCCGCGAAGCCGATGGGGCCGGTGGCGCGTGGGCCGGTATGGCCGTCCCGGCCACTTTCCATGCCCACCTCCGCCAGCGTCTTGCCCCGCCCGCGCGCCACGGCCTGGCCCATCATGACGGCGGTGCCGGACGGCGCATCGACCTTCTGCCGGTGATGCATCTCCACGATCTCGGCATCGAACTGCTCCGGCGGCAGAGCCGCGGAGAACTTCTCGATCAACGCGAACAGCACCGTCGCCGCCGGCGCGAAGTTAGAGGAATAGACCAGCGGCACCGACCGCGCCGCCACCTCCACCGCCGCCTCCTGCGCCGGGGAGAGCCCGGACGTGCCGAGGATGAACGGCTTGCCCGCCCGCGCCGCCGCCGCCGCATGCCCTTCCGCCGCCGCGGCAATGGTGAAGTCGATCACCACATCGCTGGCAGCGAACAACGCATCGGCATCCGGAAACACCGTCACGCCCGCCGCGCCCCGCCGTGCCGTGCCGCCGGACAGCTCAGCCCCCGCCGCCGCGATCTCCTCCACCAGCAACTGACCCATGCGGCCGGAAATGCCGGCAATGCCGATGCGGAGCTTGGTCATGGGGAAAGGCCGTCCTGCGCTGAGATGGAAGAATGCGCAGTGTCGTGGGGATGCGCCCGGCGTCAAGCCGGCGGGCTGGGCGATGGCCTTTGGTGCTTTGGCCGCGCCGTGTGGAAGAGAAGGAAGGCCGGGGAATGAATTCCCCGGACCCCTTCTTTTTTTCTGCGAGTTTGGCGTTGGCGCTGCAGGATTGAGGGGGGACGCTGCTTGATCATATGTAAAATAGGCCGCGCGGGCTGAACCGTCAGTCGCCAGAGGTCCAGGACCTCCGGCGCACCCAGCCGTATCTCAGGTTCACCCCCTCAACAGCCCCGCCCCAAAACTCGAAAAAGAAAAGAAGGGGCCCGGGGAATTCTTTCCCCGGCCTTCCTCCCCACCCATCAGACCCCAGACGCAGCAACGGCTGGCGCACCTTTCGGTGGCCAGCCGCGGGAAGAGATGAAACGGGACCAGGGTGATGCCCCTAGCCAAGTCTCCGTCAGGTATTCATCGCGTCGAAGAAATCCTGGTTGGTCTTGCTGTACTTCAGCTTGTCCAGCAGGAACTCCATCGCATCCTGCGTCCCCATCGGGTTCAGGATACGCCGCAGCACCCACATCTTGGACAGCGTGGCGCGGTCCACCAGAATTTCTTCCTTACGGGTGCCGGACTTGGTGATGTCGATCGCCGGGAAGACGCGCTTGTCGGAGAGCTTGCGGTCCAGGATCAGCTCGGAGTTACCGGTGCCCTTGAACTCTTCGAAGATCACTTCGTCCATGCGGCTGCCGGTATCGATCAGCGCGGTCGCGATGATGGTCAGCGAGCCGCCTTCCTCGATGTTGCGCGCCGCGCCGAAGAAGCGCTTGGGGCGCTGCAGGGCGTTGGCGTCCACACCACCGGTCAGCACCTTGCCGGAGGACGGCACGACCGAGTTGTAGGCACGGCCGAGGCGGGTGATGGAGTCCAGCAGGATCACCACGTCGCGCTTGTGCTCGACCAGGCGCTTCGCCTTCTCCAGCACCATCTCGGTGACCTGCACGTGGCGGGTCGCCGGCTCGTCGAAGGTGGAGGCCACGACTTCGCCGCGCACGGTGCGGGCCATGTCGGTGACTTCTTCCGGCCGCTCGTCGATCAGCAGCACGATCAGGAAGACGTCGGGGTGGTTGGCGCTGATGCTGCGGGCGATGTTCTGCAGCATCACGGTCTTGCCGGTGCGCGGCGGCGCCACGACCAGGGCGCGCTGGCCCATGCCGATCGGGGCCACCAGGTCAATCACGCGGGGCGTGTTGTCCTTCTGCATGCCCTTCGGCGGCGGCTCGGCGTTCTCGTTCTCCATCTTCAACCGGCGCGTCGGGTAGAGCGGCGTCAGGTTGTCGAAGTTGATACGGTGGCGGAGCGCCTCGGGCGGCTCGAAATTGACGGTGTTGACCTTCAGCAGCGCGAAGTAACGTTCACCGTCCTTCGGCGCGCGGATCTGGCCTTCCACCGTATCGCCGATGCGCAGGCCGAAGCGGCGCACCTGGGCGGGGGAGACGTAGATGTCGTCCGGCCCCGGCAGGTAGTTCGACTGCGGGGACCGCAGGAAGCCGAAGCCGTCGGGCAGGATTTCCAACGTGCCGTCGCCGTGGATCGCCTGGTCGTTCTCGGCGAGCTGCTTCAGGATCGCGAACATCATGTCCTGCTTGCGCAGGCTCGAAGCGTTCTCGATCTGGAGGGACTCGGCGAAACCCAGCAGGTCGGCGGGGCTTTTGGCCTTGAGTTCAGAAAGATGCATGGGCGGGACGCGTTCCGTTCCGGCGTAGAGCAGGGGACACTCCCAAAGGCGCGGCCAGATGGCTTGCCCATGTGCGGCCGCAGCCCGAGGGCGCCTGGCCGTCTAATGTCCCGTATAGGATCAAGGAGGGGAGTCTAGGCGGTATGCCAAACCGGCAAGGTCCGGTACGCCGCCAAGGACGAGGAGCGCCGCAACGCTAGGGTCGCAGCCACTTCGTCGTCAATGGGCAAATAGTGCATTCCGGCGGTTCTTCAAGGAGTTCGCGCGGATTTTTCCGGGATTGATGCGTGGGCCAAGGGGCTTTGCCCCTGGCCCCCCACCGGGGTGGAAAGTCCACCCCGGACCCCGCTGCGAGTTTTTCAGGGCTTTCGGTGCTTAGGTGCCTCGCAAGCCGGCAGCGCATTCAACCTGTTCTAAAGGCTACTGGACTGAACGCTCAGCCGGCAGCAGCCATGGCCTTCCCTGCAAGATCCGCCATCACTTAAACTGATGGCAGGGCCTGGGGGGATACTATCCCCCCAGGTTGGGTCCAGGGGGCAGCGCCCCTGGTGACGGGACCTTACCGCCCCAGCCCCTCCCAGAAGTCCCGCACCTTGGCGAAGAAGCCGTCGCTATCCGGGCTGCTGCGGGCATGCTCGCCCGCCTCGGCCTCAAACTCCTCCAGCAATTCGCGCTGGCGGGCCGTCAGATGGCGCGGGGTTTCTACCGCGACCTGCACGTACATGTCCCCCCGCGCGGCGGAGCGCAGCACGGAGAAGCCCTTGCCGCGCAGACGGAACTGGTCTCCCGACTGCGTGCCGGCCGGGATGGTCACCCGCGCCCGCCCGCCATCGATGACCGGCACCTCCACCGCATCGCCCAGCGCGGCCTGGGACATCCGCAGCGGCACGCGGACGAAGATATTCGCCCCGTCCCGCTGGAAGATTTCATGCGGCTGCACGCCGATATCGACATACAGGTCGCCTGCGGGGGCGCCCCGCAACCCGGCCTCGCCCTCGCCGGTCAGGCGAATGCGGGTGCCGTCCTCGACGCCGGCGGGGATGGTCACGTTCAGGGTGCGCTCGCGGTGCACGCGGCCAGCGCCGTTGCACACCTTGCAGGGGTTCTTCACCACCCGGCCGCTGCCGCCACAGGTGGGGCAGGCGCGCTCGATCAGGAAGAAGCCCTGCTGGGCGCGCACCTTGCCGGCGCCGCCGCAGGTCGGGCAGGTCTGGTTGGCGGTGCTGCCCGCCTCGGCGCCGGAGCCGTTGCAGGCATCGCACTGCACGCTGCTCTGGACGCGGATATTCTGCTTGGCGCCGGCGAAGGCCTCCTCCAGGGAGATCTCCACCTCGGTGCGCAGGTCGGCACCCCGGCCGGCCGCCTGGCCGCGCTGGCGCCCGCCACCGCCGCCAAAGCCGAACATCTGCTCGAAGATGTCCTCGAACCCACCGCCGCCGAAGGGGTTGCCGCCGCCACCGCCGCCGCCGCCCATGCCACCCTCGAAGGCCGCGTGGCCGTAGCGGTCATAGGCGGCGCGCTTCTCGCCATCCTTCAGGACCTCATAGGCCTCGGAGCATTCCTTGAAGTTGGCTTCCGCTTCCTTGTCATCCCGGTTGCGGTCCGGGTGATACTTCATGGCGAGCTTGCGATAGGCCTTCTTCAGCTCATCGTCGCTGGCGCCCCGGGCGACGCCCAGCACTTCATAGTAATCCCGCTTGGCCATGGCCGGGTCAGTCCCCCGCTATACAGTCAACAAGGCTGCGCCCGGTCCCCTCGCGGGGCCGGGCGCGACGCTTCAGTCAGGTCGGAAACCCGGCGTTCAGCTGGGCTTCTTCTTGCTCGGGTCGACTTCCTCGAATTCGGCGTCGACCACCTTCTCGCCATTGGCCGACTGGCCCTGGCCGCCCGGCGCACCCTGCTGGGCACCGGCTTCCGGCGCGCCTTCCTGCGGCGTCGCCTTGTAGATGGCCTCGCCCACCTTCATCGCGGCGGCGGAGAGGCGCTCGGTCGCGCTGGTGATGGCGTCCAGGTCGTCGCCGTCCTTGGCGGAACGCGCGGCTTCCAGGGCACCCTCGGCCTCGCCCTTCTCGGCGTCGCCGATCTTGTCGGCGTTCTCCTTCAGCGACTTCTCCGTGGAGTGGATCAGCGCTTCCAGCTGGTTCTTCGCCTCGACGGCCGCGCGGCGCTTCTTGTCCGCCTCGGCATTCGCCTCGGCGTCCTTCACCATCCGCTCGATATCGGCGTCAGACAGGCCGGACTTGGCCTGGATCTTGATCTGCGTCTCCTTGCCCGTGGCCTTGTCCTTGGCCTGGACGGAGACGATGCCGTTCGCGTCGATGTCGAAGGTCACCTCGATCTGCGGCACGCCACGCGGCGCGGGCGGAATGCCCTGCAGGTCGAAGTTGCCCAGCAGCTTGTTGTCCGCCGCCATCTCGCGCTCACCCTGGAACACCTTGATGGTGACCGCGGTCTGGTTGTCGTCGGCGGTGGAGAAGGTCTGGCTCTTCTTGGTCGGGATCGTCGTGTTGCGGTCGATCAGGCGGGTGAACACGCCACCCAGCGTCTCGATGCCCAGCGACAGCGGCGTCACGTCCAGCAGCAGCACGTCCTTGACGTCGCCCTTCAGCACGCCGCCCTGGATGGCGGCGCCGATGGCCACGACCTCATCCGGGTTGACGTTGCGCGCGGGCTCCTTGCCGAAGAACTGCTTCACCGCCTCGATGACCTTGGGCATGCGGGTCATGCCGCCGACCAGGATCACTTCGTCGATCTCACCGGCGTTCAGGCCGGCATCCTTCAGCGCCTGCTTGCAGGGCTCCAGCGTGCGCGTCACCAGGTCGTCCACCAGGCTTTCCAGCTTGGCGCGGGAGAGCTGCAGGACCAGGTGCTTCGGGCCGGAGGCATCGGCGGTGATGAAGGGCAGGTTGATCTCGGTCTGCTTGGCGCTCGACAGCTCGATCTTGGCCTTCTCGGCCGCTTCCTTCAGCCGCTGCAGGGCGAGCTTGTCGCCGCGCAGGTCGATGCCGTTCTCCTTCTTGAACTCGTCGGCCAGGTAATCGATCACACGCTGATCGAAATCCTCACCGCCGAGGAAGGTGTCGCCGTTGGTGGACTTCACCTCGAACACGCCATCGCCGATCTCGAGCACGGACACGTCGAACGTGCCGCCACCCAGATCGTACACAGCGATCGTGCCGGTGTGCTTCTTGTCCATGCCGTAGGCGAGCGCCGCGGCCGTCGGCTCGTTGATGATGCGCAGCACCTCGAGGCCGGCGATGGCGCCGGCTTCCTTGGTCGCCTGGCGCTGGCTGTCGTTGAAGTAGGCGGGGACGGTGATGACGGCCTGCGTCACCTTCTCGCCGAGATAGGCCTCGGCCGTCTCCTTCATCTTGGTCAGCACGTTGGCGCTGATCTGCTGCGGCGCCTGCTTCTCGCCGCCCGCCTCGACCCAGGCATCGCCATTGTCGGCACGGATGATCTTGAAGGGGGCCAGGCCCGCTTCCTTCTTGACCATGGCGTCGTCGAACCGGCGGCCGATCAGGCGCTTCACGGCGTACAGCGTGTCGGTCGGGTTGGTCACGGCCTGGCGCTTGGCGGCCTGGCCGACCAGACGCTCACCATTCTTGGTGAAGGCGACCATGGACGGCGTCGTGCGCGCGCCCTCGGCGTTCTCCAGCACCTTGACCTCGCTGCCCTCCATGATGGCGACGCAGCTGTTGGTGGTGCCCAGATCGATGCCGATAACTTTGCTCATCCGAATTCTCCTTTTGGCGGACGGGGGCGGCCCATATCGAGAGGCGCCGCGCCCATCCCCGGCTTGCTTACGTAGCGGATGGGGTGGGGGCCGGCCCTTCCAGACCCGGAAAGGCGGCTCGGCCCCCGATGTATTGGTCCGCACGCCGCCGGACAAGGGCGGCATGCGGGCCATGCGTAAAAATTGTGCAGCCCGAGCGACTGCACCCGGATCAGGCGGCGCCCAAGCCCAGGCTTGGGGCCACCTGGGCCGTCAGGCGGTCTCGGAGACGCCCTCGCCCGCCACCACCACCATGGCCGGCTTCAGCAGGCGGCCATTCAGCGTCCAGGCCGGGGTCCAGGCCTGGATGACGGTGCCGGCGGCCACGCCCTCCGGCGGCGGCTGCTGCGCCATTGCCTGGTGCAGCTCAGGGTCGAAAGGCTGGCCGGCGGGGTCGTGCTTCGCCACGCCATTGCGCTCCAGCACGGAGACGAAGGCGCGCTCCACACCCTCGAAGCCGCCGCGCAGCTTGGCCAGCAGCTCCGGCTCATCGTCCTGCGGCGCCGGCAGGGCATCCAGGCCACGGCGCAGGTTCTCGGCCGCTTCCACCACGTCGCGCGCGAACTTCGTCACGGCATATTGGCGGGCCTCGTCCACCTCCCGCTTCGTGCGGGTGCGCAGGTTCTGCATCTCGGCCTCCGAGCGCAGCCAGCGATCCTTCAGCTGCGCCACCTCGGCCTCCAGCTCCGCAATGCGGGCCAGGGTGTCGGCGGGCTGCTGCGGCTGCGCTTCGGTGGCCTCCGGCGGGGTCGTATGCTCGTTCATCAGGTGATCATTCTTCATGGTCATGGGGGGTCCGGGCAGACCCGGTCAGGCACGACACCTAGGGGCTGCAACGCCCCGGAACAAGTTATGCGAGCCACGCGCGGAAGGGGAGATGCCCTGTGAACGCGTGACCCCCGCTGGAGATCGGTGGGAGAAGGAAGGCCGGGGAAGGAACTCCCCGGGTCCCAATCTTTCTGTTTTCGAGTTTTGCGGCGGTGGCTGCCGGAGGACGCGGTCCTCGGAGACGGCTGGATACGCCGAAGGTCCTGGACCTCCAGCAACTGAAGGTTCAGCCCGCGGGACGCCATATTGAAAACCATAAAGCCGCGTCCGCTCCCAGCCCGGCAGCGCCAACGCCAAACTCGCAGAAAGAAAACAAGGGGCCCGGGGAATTCCTTCCCCGGCCTTCCCTTCCTCATCCGCGCAACCCCATGCATCCACCAATTGCATCCCCAGGCGATGCCAGCGGCATGCGGCACCTTGACCCGGGCGCCTCCGGTGTCATTTCCACCCCATCATGCAGCTCTCCTCCGCCCCCCGCCCGCGTGTTGCCATCGTGCTGTTCAACCTCGGGGGGCCTGATTCCCCCGAGGCGGTGCGCCCGTTCCTGGAAAACCTGTTCATGGACCCGGCCATCCTGCGGATGCCCGGCTTCATCCGGAAGCCCCTGGGCAAGTTCATCGCCTACCGCCGCACCAAGGCCGCGAGCGAGAACTATGCCATCCTCGGCGGCCGCTCCCCGCTGCTGCCGCTGACGGAGGAACAGGGCGCCGCGCTGCAGGACGCCCTGGCGCGGGACATGCCTGAGGCCGAGAGCCGCTGCTTCGTCGCCATGCGCTACTGGCATCCGTTCTCGGACGCCGCGGCGCAGGCGGTGCAGGCATGGGGGGCGGACGAGGTGGTCTTGCTGCCGCTCTACCCGCAATTCTCCACCACCACGACCGGCTCCTCCATCACCGCCTGGAACGATGCCTGCGCCAAGATCGGCCTGTCCCTGCCCACCCGCACACTGTGCTGCTGGCATTCGGACGACGCCTTCGCCGCCGCCACCGCCGCCATGCTGCGCAAGGCGTATGACGAGGCGCTGCCGCAGGTGCAGGGCGGCAAGAAGCTGCGCATCCTGTTCTCCGCCCACGGGCTGCCGGAGACGATCGTTAAGCAGGGCGACCCCTACCAGTGGCAGGTGGAGCGCAGCGTGGCCGCCGTAGCGGCGCAGCTGGGGATCGAGGGGCTGGACCACCAGCTCTGCTACCAGTCCCGCGTCACGCCGCAGAAATGGCTCGGCCCCTCGACCGAGGAGGCGCTGGAGAAGGCGGCGAACGACAAGGTGGCCGTGCTGGTCCACCCCATCGCCTTCGTCTCCGAGCATTCGGAGACGCTGGTGGAGCTGGATGTCGAGTACAAGGAACTGGCCCACAAGCTGGGCGTACCCGGCTATTTCCGCGCCCCGGCGCAGAACAGCGACCCGGCCTTCATCAGCGCCCTCTCCGGCTTGGTGCTGCGGCTACGGGATGCGGGGGCGCGCACGCTGTGCTCCTTCGCCGGCGGGCGGCAATGCCCGAAGGTGCATTCCGGCTGCCCGCATACCGGGGTAAAAGCGCCGGCCACGCCCCGGAAGGTCGCCGCATGAACCACCCCCGCCCCGCCGCCGTGCTGTTCGACTGCGACGGCGTCCTGGCCGACAGCGAAATGCTGGTGAACGCCCTGGTGGCCGAGGACCTGACCGCCCGCGGCTGGCCCCTCAGCGCCGAGCAGTGCAAGGGTATCTTCCTCGGCCGCTCCATCCCCGACATGGTCCCGGTGGTCGAGCAGCAGGTCGGCCCCCTGCCGCGCGAGTGGGGGAACGAGCTCTCCCAGCTCATCGCCCGCCGCATGAAGCAGGAAACGCCACCGATGCCGGGTGCCGTGGCCGTGGTGCGTGCCCTGGTGGCCGCCGGCATCCCCGTCGCCTGCGCCAGCAACTCGGGGCGGGAGGAGCTGGCGGCCAAGCTGGCCGGGCTCGGCCTGACCGAGGTGTTCGGCCCGCGCGTGTTTTCCTGGCAGGACGTGCCGCGCCCGAAGCCGGCGCCGGATATGTACCTGGCCGCCGCCGCCGCCTGCGGCGCCGCCCCGGCCGATTGCGTGGTGGTGGAGGACAGCGCCCTCGGCGCCCGCGCCGGCATCGCCGCCGGCTGCCGCGTGATGGGCTTCGCGCATGAGACGCCGCCCGCCCTGCTGGAAGCGGAAGGCGCCCGCCCCTTCCACAGCATGGCCGAGTTGCCCCGCCTGCTGGGCATCGCCGCATGACGATCGACGCGCTGGCCGGCGTCTATCCCTGGGTCAAGGCGCTGCACCTGATCTCGGTGATCGCCTGGATGGCAGGGATGTTCTACCTGCCGCGCCTCTACGTGTACCACACGCCCGCCCCCGCCGGCTCCGACCGCAGCGAGATGCTGAAGGTGATGGAGCGCCGCCTGCTGCGCGCCATCATCAACCCGGCGATGGCCGCCACCTGGCTGCTTGGCCTGTGCCTGGTGCTGACGCCCGGCGTCATCGACTGGTCGGCCGGCTGGTGGCACACCAAGCTGCTGAGCGTGCTGCTGATGTCCGGCCTGCACGGCCACCTCGCCGCCGCCCGCAAATCCTTTGAGCGGGACGAGCGCAAGCACTCGGAGCGCTACTGGCGCTTCGCGAACGAAGTGCCGACGGTGCTGATGGTGGTGATCGTGATCATGGTAATCGTTCGCCCGTTCTGAGGGGCGTTGCGCTCCGGGGGCGCTGCCCCCGGCCCCCGCCGGGGTGGAAAGTCCACCCCGGACCCCGCTGGGTGTTTTTGCCTTTGGTCTGGACGGTTTCTTCTGCGCCGAGCTGTTGCTTCGCAGTCGGTTGACATGCCCCTGGCACTTTCCGCCCGGCTCCTGGCCACCACTTCCGGCGCACCGATTCTTCTATAAACTATTATAAAACAGCATCTTGATGCATGCACGCCGCAGCTATTTTTAGCTGCCGTGCTTCAACCATGTCCGACCGCACGATGAACATCGTTGGTCGATCCAGCCTGCGACGATCACACTGTCAAACACAGCGACAAACCCCGCCAAGGCACTCCTGAAAATGGGTTCCCAAAGGCCTCAGGCCTGCGGCAGGGCGAGTTTGAGAGGGGCAGCGCCCCTCTCAATCAACGGCCGGGCAAGAAGACCCGCCCCTCAGCGCCACTCCACCGTCTGAAGCTGCATCAGCGGAAAGCGGGCCACCGAAAGGGTCCGGTCCTGCACCGCCACCGGTAGTTCGATCACCGGGGAGCCCCCGCCGGGGTCCAGACGCGTCAGCAGCGGCAGCACGCGGCGCACCGTGTAGGCGGTCCGGGTGGGGATGGCGCCGCTGGCGGTCAGGGCATCCAGCGTCGCGGTGGGGTTGGCCACGCGCACGGTGCCGGCGCCGCTGGGCTGCAGGGCGTCGTCCAGCGCCAGGCTGGCGGCGGCGCTGACGGCGGTGGGGCCCCAGCGCAGCGTCAGGCCTTTCACCTCTACCCGGCCGCCGGCATCGCGCCACAGCGCGACGCGGCGGGGCAGCGGGCCGGCTGCGTCCAGCGGGCCGGAAATGGCGGCATCCAGCGTCAGGTCATCGATGCGGGGGCCGAAGGCGGGGCTGGGGGGCAGCAGGTGATCCGGCAGCGTCAGGCCGCGTATCCGCAGCGTCAGCCCCAGCGGCTGGCCGGCGGGGGCATCGAAGCCCAGTTGGGCGGTGGGGAGCAGGATGGTGCCGATGGACGTCTGCAACTCCGCCGACTCGGCCCGGACGCTGCCGGCGGTGGGAGGGGCCTGGCCGTTCAGCAGCACCTCGCCTTGCAGGCTGGCGGTGCGCAGCGGCATGGAGGGCCCGGCCAGCGCCAGTTGCTGCGCGCCCTCGGCCGACCAGTGCAGCAGGTTCAGCGCCCGGGGCGAGACCGAGAGCGTCACCGCCTCCGCCTGCCAGGCCACGGAGCCGGTGGCGAGGCCGAAGCCCGGCAGGCGAAGGCTGGCCGCCCAGGGCCAGCCGCCGCGCTGGGGCGGGCCGTATTCCACCTGCCAGCCCTGGGCGCGGCGCTGGGCCGCCCAGGCCTCCAGCCCTTGCTGGATCTGCCCGGCCATCCAGGACAGCGCCGCCGCGTGGGCGCCGGCCAGGGCCACCACCGCCAGCAGCAGGAACAGGGGCCAACGGCGCCGGCGGCGCGGCTGATGTGGGATCGCGGGGGCCGACATGCCCGCTTGCGGCTTCCGGGTGCTCACGCCTGGGGATATAGCGCGTGACATGCCCGCGCGCATGGCTCCGCTGACGAACCCGGCCACACCGAACCAGGACCCGCTTCCACAGGCGCCGCTGGAGCCTGTCTGGCCCGGCCTGTCCGCCTCGGACGCCGCGCTGCTGGACCCGGACGGGCATCTCTACGTGTTCGGCTACGGCTCGCTGATCTGGAAGCCGGGCTTCGCGCATGTGGGCCAGCACCCGGCGCTGCTGCGCGGCTTCCACCGGCGCTTCTGCATCTGGTCCCGCTCCTACCGCGGCACGCCGGAGGCACCGGGGCTGGTGCTGGGCCTGGCAAAGGGCGGCGCCTGCCGTGGCGTCGCCTTCCGCGTGGCGGCCGCGCAGGCGGCCGAGGTGCTCGCCTACCTGGATGAGCGGGAGATGACCGGCGGCGTGTATCACCGCCGCCGGGTGCCCCTGCGGCTGTTGGACAGTGGTGAGACCAGGCAGGCCGTCGCCTTCGTGGCCGACCGCCGCGCCGCCGCCTACTGCGCCAGCCTGACGCCGGAGGCGATGGCGGCGGCGATCGCGCGCGGCCATGGCATCATGGGGCCGAACCGCGAATACCTGCTGAACACGGTGGCGCATCTGCGCGAGATGGGTGTGCGCGATGCCGGGCTGGACCGCGTCGCGGCCTTGCTGCCGGTGAGGTAAGCGGCTGGTTGGGCACAATTTTGCCCACAGGCCGGTTGGAGCGGGAAAATTATCCACATCGGCTTCCGCCCTTCCCTGTGGCCCGGGCGACACACTGCGACCCATCCACAGGAACGAAGGATGAAAATCCTTATTTTCTAATGAGTTAGAGAAAAAATCGTCTCGCTGCGGCTTGGTTTTTCAGGCTTTCGCACCGCAGGAATCGAAGCGTTGCAGGGCTTTAGGACCTGTCCTTGCAAAGGCCTGCCAATGCCTTCCGCGCGTTATCCCACAGAATTATCCACAAGCCGGGCATAACCCGGCGGCAGCAGCCTTTCGCTCTCCGTCTCGATCACATCCTGCATCCGTGCCAGCAGCACGGCACGCGGCAGGCCCTGCGGCAAAGGCGGCAGGATGGCCACCGTCAACGTGCCCGGGCGCTTGGCGAAGGCGCGCTTGCCCCAGAACATGCCGCTATCGGTCGCCACCGGCACGATCGGCCGGCCGACCGCCGCGCCCAGCGCCACCACGCCGGGGAGGTACGGCACGCGCTGGCCAGGGGCGGTGCGGGTGCCCTCGGGGAAGATGATGATCTGGGAGCCCTCGGCGGCGGCGGCGCTGGCTTCCCGCACCATCCGCTTCAGCGCGCTGGCGCCGCCGGCACGGTCCACCGCCACGGCGCCGTATTTGCGCGCCAGGGTGCCCCACACCGGAATCCGCAGCAGCTCCTGCTTCAGCACGTAGACGGGGTCCGGCAACAGCGCCAGCCAGACGACGGTATCGAAGGCCGACTGGTGCTTGGCCGCGATCACCGCCGGGCCGGGCGGCAGGTTCTCCATCCCCGTCACCCGCAGGCGGATGCCGCAGACCACGCGCAGCACCCACAGGATCAGGTACGCCCATCCCTTCACGTAGCGGCGCGCCCAGCGCCGGGGGAAGGGCAGCAGCAACATGCCGCCCAGCACGCACAGCGCGGTCAGGACGAAGAACAGCGCGTTGAACAGCGCCGAACGCAACAGGGTCAGCAGGCCCGTCGGTGCAGGGTCCAGGGTAGCGGCGGAAGCGGTCATCGGGGCGGGGCGTCGGGTTTGAGGGCGGAGAGGCCGAAGAAGGCGCCAATCAACTTGGCATATTCGCGCAGCAACAGCCCAGGCCGGGGGCCGGTTGCCTGTACCGGGTGCGGAACCAGAATGACGTCCGGCAGGTTGCGGCGCAATTCCAGCAGCGAGCGCGGCATGTGGTAGGCCGCCGTCACCACGCGCAGGGAGCCGATGTTCTTCTCGCGCGCCCACTCGGCGATTTCCTGGCCGTTGCCGCGCGTGCTGGTGGCGACGCGCCCCAGCGTGATGGCCGGGGTGGCCACGCCCGGCGTGGTGCTGCCCGGCGGCGGCGCCTGGGTGGAAGCCCCCGGCAGCGCCGCCGGCGGCACGTTGTTGGTGCGGGCCAGGTCCCCCAGCTCCGCGCTGCGGCCGACGCCGGAGACGATCAGCCAGTCCGCATGGCCCTCCGCCAGCAGGCGCAGGCCGGTCTCCACCCGCTCCGGCCCGCCGGTCAGCACGGCGATGCCGTCGGTATGGCGCAGCGGCAGGTCGGGGCGCGCCCGGCTCTGCCCCCAGAACAGCGCGAAGCCCGCGAGCACCACCAGGACCGGCGCGGCCGGCAGCCACCACAGCCGCTTCACGGCAGCCGCCGCAGCCAGTGGCGCACGCTGTACTGCGCCGTGGCCCAACCGATGATGCCCGCGAAGGGCGGCAGCAAGGCCAGGTCCAGCCAGGGCAAGGCGGTCCAAGGCATCACCTCGCCCCCCGCGAAGGGCGCCGCCATCGAGGACAGCGCGGCCAGCGCCGGCACCGCCAGCGCCGCGCCGGCCAGCGCGCCGCCGGCCGCCAGCAAGCCGATGCGGCGGGCGAAGCGCCCGGCGATGTCCCGCTGCGTCGCGCCCAGGTCGTGGAAGATCTCGATCGCCTCCCGCCGCGCCGCGATGCCGGCGCGGGTGGCCACCGCCACCACCGCGACCGCGACGCCGGCCACCAGCGCCAGCACCGCCAGCGCCACGCCCTGAACGGAGCTCGCCAGCGCCGCCAGGCGGGAGACCCAGATGCCATGCGCCTCCAGCTCCGCCCCCGGCACCGTCTCGGACAACCGGTTGGCCAGGGGCGCGGGGTCGATGGCGGCATTCACCAGCCGCAGCTCGATCACGGCGGGCAAGGGCAGCGCCGGCACCTCGCCCAGCCACGGGCGCAGCAATTCCTTCATGCGGGCGGCGCTGACGGCCTCGGCGCTCTGCACCTCCGGCATCGCGCGCAGCACGGCCAGGGCCTGGTCCATCTGCACCGCCTGCTCCGGCGGCAGCTGCACCGTCACGGCGGCGGCGGCACCGGCCTGCCAGCGGTCCTTCAACGCCTCCGCCCCCCGGCTGCCGGCCAGCGCCAGCGCCGCCAGCAGCGCCATCGCCGCCACCAGCCCGGGCAGCAACCGGTCCGACAACGCCCGGCGCAGGCCGAGCGGATCACGCGCGTAACGGGCCCGCCTAGCCATGATGCACCACCCTGCCGGCATCCAGCACCAACGAGGGCGCGGGGAAATTGGCCACCAGTTCCTCGGAATGGGTGGCGACGACGACGGTGGTGCCCAGCCGGTTCATCTCCGTCAGCAGGGCCAGCAGCCGGCGGGCCTGGTGCGAATCGAGGTTGCCGGTCGGCTCGTCCGCCACCAGCAGCTGCGGCCGCGTCACCACCGCGCGGGCGATGGCCACGCGCTGCTGCTCGCCACCCGAAAGCTGCTGCGGCAGGGACGCCTCCTTCCCCGCCAGCCCGACCCAGCGGAGGATCTCCGTCACGTCCGGCCGCGCGCTCGATTCGGAACGGCCGGCGAGTCGCAGCGGCAGCGCCACGTTGTCGAAGGCCGAGAGGTAGGGCAGCAGCCGGAAATCCTGGAATACCACGCCGATGCGCCGCCGCAGCGCCGGCAGTTCCGCCCGCCGGTCCGCCCGCACGGTGGTGCCCAGCACCTCCAGCGTGCCGCGCGTCGGCAATTGTGCCAGATGCATCAGCCGCAACAGCGAGGACTTCCCGGCGCCCGAGGCGCCCAGCAGCCAGGTGAAGCTGCCATCCGGCAGGGTGAAGGTCAGGTCGGCCAGGGCTTCCGGCCCCTCCTCCACGCCCTGGGGGGCGGTGGGCGAGGGGTAGCGCAGGCCAACGGCGGTGAAGCGCACCATGGCGCAGGGGAATGCCATGATGTGGCCCGCGCCGCCACCCGGAGTCTGGCGACACTCTGTTTCAGCCAGCACCCCGCCGGCCGATTCTCTTCGCTTGCAGGGAATGCAAGCCTTGGCCATAGCGATGGGCATGCGCCTCGAATGCCCCGCCTGCGCCGCTGCCTATGATGTGCCGGATGCGCTGCTGAAGCCCGGCCAGCCGGTGCGCTGCGTCCGCTGCCACGCGCTCTGGCAGCCCGACACCGAAACCACGCCGGACCCCGCCCCTCCCCCACCGCCGCCGCAACCCGTGCTGCCGCCCGCGCCCCGCGCCATTACGCCAGCACAGCTCCAACCAGGCCGCCCCCCCGCCGTCTCCGCCCCGGCCCGCAGCCCGCGCGCTTCGCTGGCCGCGCCGGTGCTGGCCTGGGCGGCATCCCTCGCCGTGCTGGTGGGGGCCGGGGCGGCGCTGGTCTATCACCGGGCGGCGGTGATCGAGGCCTGGCCACCGGCAGCCCATCTGTTCCTAGCGCTGGGGCTGCACTGAGGGCGTGGGAGGAAGGCCAGGGAAGGAATTCCCCGGACCCCTTCTTTTACTTTTTCGAGTTTTCGGGGCGTGCCTGTTGAAGGGGTGCACCTGAAGATACGGCTGGGTGCGCCGGAGGTCCTAGACCCCCAGCGACTGAGGGTTCAGCTCGCGTGGCCTATATTTAAAATCATCAAGCAGCGCCCGCTTCAGTCCCAAAGCGCTTCGTCAAACTTGTAGAAGGAAAAGAACGGGTCCGGGGAATTCTTTCCCCGGCCTTGCTTCACGACCCGATCGCACGCTGGACGAGGCTCGTCCCACCGGGGCAAAACCAATCCAAACGCATTACAATATTCCGCCACTTGAAGCTCCCGCGCACGATCCGAAGCGTATTTCCACCATCTCCGGTATCATCGCTTCAGAAAGCTGCTTCCGTGCTGTTCGGGCTTCCCCTAAGACCGAGGCCACACCGCGTCTGATCCGGGAGAGAAACGCTCATGAACCGTCGTGCCCTGCTCGGCGCCGCCGCCACTGCCGCGCCGGCTGCCCTGGCGATTGCCACGCCCGCCCTGGCGCAGCCCGCGGTGGCCAACAGCACCCCGGACATCCGCTGGCGCCTGACCAGCAGCTTCCCGCGCAACCTGGATATCCTGTGGGGCGCGCCGGAAGGCATCGCCCGCCGCGTGGCGCAGCTGACGGACAACAAGTTCCAAATCCGCTGCTTCCCCGCCGGCGAGATCGTCGGCGCCGCCCAGGCGCTGGACGCGGTGCAGGCTGGCACGGTGGAGGCGGCCCACACGGCCCCGTACTATTACACCGGCAAGGATTTCTCCTTCGCCTTCTTCACCGCCGTGCCCTTCGGCCTGAACACCCGCATGCAGAATTCCTGGTACCGCCATGGCGGCGGCAAGGAACTCGCGGCCGAATTGTTCAAGGGCTACAACATCGTCAACTTCCCGGCGGGCGACACCGGCGCCCAGATGGGCGGCTGGTTCCGCAAGGAAGTGAAGTCGCTGGCCGACATCCAGGGCCTGAAGTTCCGCATCGCCGGCCTGGCGGGCGAGGTCTTCGCCCGCATGGGCGCGGTGCCCACGCAGATTGCCGCCGCCGACATCTACCCGGCGCTGGAGCGTGGCTCGATCGACGCCGTCGAATTCGTCGGCCCGCATGACGACGAGAAGCTTGGCCTCAACCGCGTGGCCCCCTATTACTACTTCCCGGGCTTCTGGGAGCCGGGCGCGCGCCTGCACTTCATGGCCAACCAGGCGGCGTTCGATGCCCTGCCCGCCAGCTACAAGGCGGCGCTGGAAGTGGCCTGCGCCGAGTGCGACCTGGACATGACGGCGCGCTACGACGCCAGCAACCCGTTGGCGCTGCGCCGCCTGGTGGGCGCCGGCACCCAGCTGCGCCCCTGGCCGCGCGAGGTAATGGCCGCCGCCTGGAAGGCCACCAACGACCTTTATGCCGAGACCAGCGCCAAGAACCCGATGTTCAAGAAGATCTGGGACTCCTACGGCAAGTTCCGCGACGACCAGTTCCAGTGGTTCCGCGTCGCCGAGAATTCCTTCGACAATTTCGCCTTCACCGCCGCCCAGACGGTGCGCTGAGCGAATCGGGGCTGCCGGGAAAGGCCAGGGAAGCGTGCTTCCCCGGCCTTTTCTGTCGCCCGGGCCGCGGCGCCAGTGCGTCACTCGCCACTGCCGGAGTGCCGGCGCAGCCTGCCCAGACCATGCCCGCCGAATCGCCCAGGCGCGTCGGCCGCCCGGAAAGTTACGCCCCCCGCCGCTCCTTCCCACCCGAACTGGCCGGATGGCGGCGCTTTCAGATGACAATCAGGCCAGCCGGCGCTAACCGGCTGGCCTGATCTCGTTTAGCGTCACCCTATTGTTCCCCGACAGGATGCCCGCATGGATGCCTTCGCGCTGTTCTCCGCCTTCCTGATGGGTGTGATCGAGGGGCTGACAGAGTTCCTCCCCGTCTCCTCCACCGGGCACCTCATCGTCCTGGGCGAGGCCATCGGCTTCAAAGGCCCGCCCGGCAAGACCTTCGAGATCACCATTCAGCTCGGCGCCATCCTCGCCGTCATCTGGGTGTTCCGGCAGACCCTGGTGCGCATCGCCTTCGGCATGTGGAAGCGCGGGTCGCAGGAATACTATGTGGCGCTGAACCTGCTGCTGGCCTTCCTGCCCGCCATGGTGCTGGGTGCCACGCTGCACGGCTACATCACCACCCTGCTGTTCACGCCCCTGGTGGTCGCCCTGGCGCTGATCGCCGGCGGCATCGCCATCATCATCATCGAGCGGATGCGCCCCAACCCGCAGATCCACTCCATCCCCGAGATGGGGCCGCTGGCCGCCCTGCTGGTCGGCTTCGGGCAGGCCCTGGCGATGATTCCCGGCACCAGCCGCTCCGGCGCCACCATCATCTCCGCCCTGCTCGTCGGCGTGGAACGCAAGACGGCCGCCGAATTCAGCTTCCTGCTGGCCATCCCCACCATGCTGGCCGCCACTGCCTTCAGCCTGCTCAAGGCACGGTCGGAGCTGGATTTTTCCGGCATGGGGCAGATCGGCATCGGCTTCCTCGCCGCCTTCATCGTCTCGCTGCTGGTGGTGCGCTGGCTGCTGGCGGTCATCAGCCGCATCGGCTTCACCCCCTTCGCCTGGTACCGCATCGCCCTCGGCACCCTTATCCTGGTCTGGCTGGCCCTGCGCACGCCGGTGGCGTGAGGAGTTTGTCCTTCGGCTGGGATGGGAAGAGAAAGGCCGGGGAAAGAATTCCCCGGGCCCTATCTTTTTTCTTCGAGTTTAGCGTCACGCTTTAGGACCGAGGGCGGACGCTGCTTGATGATTTTAATAGTTGGCCACGCGGGCTGAACCGTCAGTCGCCGGAGGTCTAGGACCTCCGGCGCACCCAGCCGGTGCTTAGGCCCGCCCCATCAACAGCCACACCCGAAACCTCGAAAAAAGTAAAGATGGGGTCCGGGGAATTCCTTCCCCGGCCTTCCTCCCTGTCCTTCCCACCAACGTCACAGCCCTCTTTGGCCCCGCCCCCGGCCTCGCTACGATGGGTTGCACCGATGCGCCCCCAGGACCCGCCCCCGCATGGCTGATGAACTCCCTGCCTCGCCGCCAGAAGCACGGGCGCTGGAAACGGCGATCGCGCGGGATATCCATGCCGGCGTGCTGGCCCCGGGTTCCTGGCTGAAGCAGATCGCGTTGCAGGAACGCTATGGGCGCAGCCGCGGCGACGTGCGCCGGGCGCTGGACAAGCTGGTGGCTCAGCGGCTGGTGCAGCAGGTACGCAATTTCGGCTACCGCGTGCGCGGCCTGGAGGATTCCTGGCTGGACGAGTTGCGCCAGGTCCGCCTGATCCTGGAGACCGCCGCCGCCGCGCTGATGTCCGGGCCGGTGGACCGCGCGGACCTCGCCCGGCTGCGCGAGCTGGCGGAGACGTTCAGCCAGGCGGTGGCCCATGGCACCATCCTGCAGCAGAACGAGGCCAACCTGGCCTTCCACAACGGCCTGCTGGAGCTGTGCCCGAACCGGGAACTGGCGCGCATGATCGCGGAGACGCGGATGCGGATGCCGGCCGCGCCCCTGACGCAGTGGAGCCAGCCGGGATGGATCGAGGAATCCGCCCGCCACCACCACGCCATGGTCGATGCGCTGGAAGCGGGGGACCAGCAGGCCTTCGCCAGCGTGGTGCGCGCCCATATCCGCGCGCCGCAACGGCCCCAGCCACTCGCCGCGCCGCCCGCGCGCGAACGCCGGCGTAGCGTCACGGACGCGTCATCGGCCGATTGACTCCGAAATTGGTACCAGTTCTTATGACGGCACGCCCGCCCCGCCCCGGGGCCCGATGCCGCCGCTCCATCTTCCTCTCTCCAGACAGGCCAGGACTCTCGCGATGAACGGTTTCCGCCCCACCCGCCGCTGGCTGACGCGCGCCGCGCTCGGCACCGTCGCCGCCGTCAGCGCGCCGGACTGGCTCAGCGCCGCCCTGGCCCAGGGCGCCGGCGGCACGCTGCGTATCGGCATGGCCGCCCCCAACACCACGCTGGACCCGCATTTCCAGAGCAACGCGCCCAACAACGCCGTCAACAGCCACATCTTCGATGCGCTGGTGACGAACGACGCGCAATCCGGCTCCAAGCCTGGCCTGGCGGAATCCTGGAAGGCGCTGGACGACACGCATTGGGAGTTCAAGCTGCGCCAGGGCGTGAACTTCAGCGACGGCACCGCCTTCGCGGCGGAGGACGCTATCGCCTCCATCCAGCGCGCCAACGACCTGCCCAGCACCTCCTCCTTCCGCACCTACACGCGCAGCATCAAGGCGATGACGGCGAAGGATGCGAACACGCTGCTGATCGAGACGACGGGGCCGGACCCGCTGCTGCCCAACTCGCTCAGCCGCATCCGCATCATCAGCGCCGACCACAAGGACGCGCCGACCACCGAATTCAACAACGGCAATGCCGCCATCGGCACCGGTGCGCTGATCCTGCAGGAATACCAGCCGGGCACGCTCGTCCGCTTCAGCCGCAACGACAACTGGTGGGCCGGGCGGCTGCCCTGGAACGAGGTCGCGCTGCGGATGATGACGGATGACGGCGCCCGCCTCGCAGCCCTGCTCTCCGGCGACCTCGATATCATCGAGGCTGTGCCGAGCCAGGGCACGGCGCGGGTGAAGCAGAACGAGCGCTTCCACCTGATCCGCGGCATCTCCAGCCGCTTCGTCTACTTCGCCATGGACCAGAAGCGGGATGTCACCCCCTTCGTCACCGACAATGCCGGCAAGCCTCTGGAGAAGAACCCGTTCCGCGACGTCCGCGTGCGGCAGGCGCTCTCCATGGCCATCAACCGCCAGGCCCTGGCGGAGCGGGTGATGGAGGGCGATGCGGTCATCGCCAGCCAGTTCCTGCCCAAGGGCGGCGCCGGTACGTCGGACAAGGTGGAGGTCGTGCCCTTCGACGCCAACCGCGCCAAGGCCCTGCTGGCCGAGGCCGGCTATCCCAACGGCTTCCGCGTCACCCTGCACGGCCCGAACGACCGCTACATCAACGACGCCAAGATTGTGCAGGCCGTGGCGCAGATGCTGACGCGCATCGGCGTGCAGGCACAGGCCGAGGTGATGCCCTGGTCGGTCTATTCCGCCAAGAACGCCAATGCCGAGTTCAGCATGATGCTGGGCGCCTGGGGCGTGAACACGGGCGAGACCTCCAACCCGCTGAAGGCGCTGGTCTCCACCTACGACCGCCAGGCCGGCATGGGGGCCAGCAATGTCGGCCGCTATTCCAACCCGGAGGTGGACAAGCTGGTGAAGCAGGCGCTGCTGACCATGGACGACGCGGCGCGCAACGCGCTGCTGGCCCAGGCCAGCGAGCTGGTCTTCGCCGATTTCGCCCTGATCCCGCTGCACCACGAAGTCTCGGTCTGGGCCGCCCGCAAGGGCCTGAACTACGAGACGCGCGCGGACCAGTACACGCTGGCCATGGGCGTGACGAAGGGCTGAAGGCTTTGCCGGCTGGGCCCGGAATCATCGGGCCTGGCCGCCGAGGACTGGCACAGTGCAGCACCGGAGTTCGAAGGCGTGCACTGGGGAATTGAGAGGGGCGCTGCCCCTCTCAAACTCTCCCCGCCAAAGGCCTGAGGCCTTTGGAAACCCATGTGTTGGCTGCCACCGTTGCGGACACCTGGATGTTGGGGGAATGCTTCCCGCATCTGCACTGCTCCGCCTTCGGCGCAGCGTCGTAAAGTATTGTTTTATATAAATATCATTCAAACCCAGGCCACCCACCATCGGGCTGTGGCGCGACGCGACTGAACGCGGGTGCAGGGGATCGTATCCCCTGCCGGGGGAGCTCGAGGGGGCAGAGCCCTCTCGATCCCACCGTAGAAACGGCGTTTCCAAACGGCCCCCGGAGACCAGACCATGACCGACGCACCCGCCACCGCCGAAGCCACCGCCCGCGCCAAGGCGATCTACGACCTTGGCCCGACCGTGATCTTCTCCTGCAAGGCCGATCCGCGCTTCCAGTATTGCCTCTACGTACCGCCTCAGGTGGGCAAGGGCACCAAGGTGGACCTGCTGGTGGCGGTGCATGGCACCGGCCGCACCAGCTTCCTCGACTTCCGTGATGGCTTCGCCGAATTCGGCAAGTGGAACGACGTCGCCATTCTCTGCCCCATCTTCCCGGTCGGCGTGCTGGGGGATGGCGCCCGCAGCGGCTACAAGTACATGCAGGAAGGCGACATCCGCTACGACCTGCTGGTGCTGGAGATGGTGAAGGAGGTGGCCGAGAAATACGGCCAGGACTGGTCCAGCTTCGCCATGTTCGGCTTCTCCGGCGGCGGCCATTTCAGCCACCGCTTCGCCATCCTGCATCCGGACAAGCTGTGGGCCGCCTCCATCGGCGCCTCCGGCTCCGTCACGCTGTTGGACGCGGACAAGGATTGGTGGGTTGGCATCCGCAACCTGAAGGAGAAGTTCGGCATCACCTTCAATGCCGAGGCATTGGCAAAAGTGCCGGTGCAGATGGTGGTGGGCGATGCGGATCTCGAGACCTGGGAGATCACCCACAAGCCCGGCGGCACCTACTGGATGGAAGGCGCCAACGATGCCGGCGCCACCCGCCCGGAGCGCCTGAAATCCCTGGCAGCCTCCTTCGAAAAGGCGGGCGTGAAAGTGCAGCTCGATCTCGTCCCCGGCGTCTCCCACGATCGCATCAAGGTGCTGGATCGCGTAAAAGACTTCCTGGCCGGCGTGCTCAAGACGAAGCGGGCCCGCTGACATGCCCGGCATGATCGTCGCGCCGCAGCCGGAGGCGGTGGAAGCCGGCGCGGCGGTGCTCGCACGCGGCGGCAACGCCATCGATGCCGCCATTGCCTGCGCCTTCGTGCAGGGGGTGGTCGATCCGCTGATGTGCGGCATCGGCGGCTTCGGCTCCATGCAGGTCTACATGCCGGGCCGCGGCGTGCACGAGGTGCTGGAATTCTACGCCCGCGCCCCCCTGGCGGCGACGCCGGACATGTGGACGGACAAGCTGCTCGGCCAGTCGCGCGACGGTTTTGCGTTTCTGCTGGAAGGCGGAATCAGCGAACAGGGCCACCTGGCCGTCTGCACGCCAGGCAATGTGAAGGGCTATGCGGAAGCCCTCTCCCGCTACGGCACGCTGGATTGGGCGGATGCCATGGCGCCGGCCATCGCGCAGGCGAAGCGTGGCGTGATGGTGCGGCCGCACATGCACTGGTTCTGGAGCCAGGACCAGCGCGGCAGCGGCCAGGTGAACACCGCCGACAAGCTGCGCCTGACCGGGACCGGCCGCCGCGTCTACTTCAACGAGGACGGCAGCACCAAGCGCCCCGGCCAGATGCTGCACAACCCGGACATGGCCTGCACGCTGGAGCGTCTGGCCGCCGGTGGCCCCGATTTCTTCTACAATGGCGAACTGGCCGAGCAGATGGCGGCCGACTTCGCCGCCCAGGGCGGCCTGATCCGCCAGGACGACTTCGCCGCCTACGAGCTGTCGGTCGTGCAGCCCATCTGGGGCGCGTATCGCGGCCACCGCATCTCCACCACGCCGCCGCCGGCCAGCGGCATGCTGATGCTGCAGATTCTGCAGATGCTGGAGCATTTCGACCTACGCGCGCTGGAGCATAACGGCGTCGAGCACGTGCGCCTGCTGGCCGAGGCGATGAAGCGCATGACCATCGACAAGGACAACCACATGGGCGACCCCGCCTATGTCGATGTCCCCATCGAGCGCCTCATCTCCCAGGACTACGCCGCGCAGCAGGCGGACAGCATCCGCCGCGGCGAACGCGCACAAGTAAAACGGCTGGACAAGTCGGACCGCGACACCACCCACATCTCCGTAGTGGACAAGGACGGCAACGCGGTGGCGCTGACCCACACGCTGGGCAGCCCTTCCGGCGCCATCACCGAAGGCCTCGGCTTCATGTACAACGGCACGATGAGCCGCTTCGACCCGCGCCCGGGCCGTGCCGGTTCCATCGCGCCAGGCAAGCGCCGTTCCAGCTCCGCCGCGCCCACCATCGTCTTCAAGGGCGATGCGCCCCACATCGTCATCGGCGCACCGGGCGGCAGCTACATCGCGCCGGCCGTGGCCCAGGGCATCATGAACGTCATCGATTTCGACATGTCGATGCTGGAAGCCGTGGCGGCCCCGCGCATCGTCGCCGTGTCCGATTCCATCGACGTCGCCAACCGGGTGAAGATGGCGGTGACGGACGCGCTGGAAGCCGATGGCTACTCCATCAAGCGCAGCCCGATGAGCTACGCCTTCGCCGCCCTGCACGGCATCCGCATCCAGGACGGCCAGCTGGACGGCGGCGCGGACCCGCAACGCGACGGCATGGCCATTCGCGTCGCCTGAGGTGTACGGAGGGGAGGACAAGGCCGGGGAAGGAATTCCCCGGACCCCTTCTTTTCTTTCCGCGCGTTTGGCGAAGCGCTTCAGGACTGAGAGCGGACGCTGCTTGATGATTTTAATCATGGGCCGCGCGGGCTGAACCGTCAGTCGCCGGAGGTCCTAGACTTCCGGCCCACCCAGCCGGGTCTCAGGACCAACCGCCCGACAGCCCTGCCCAAAACTCGAAAAAGTAAAAGAAGGGGCCCGGGGAATTCTTTCCCCGGCCTTCCCTTTCCTTCACACCAGCCTAGCAAAACAAGCCTCCCCAAATGCCCCGGCGTTAGGGGTTTCTCAAGCGGTTCGGCCCACCCTCTCCCGCAATCATGAAGGGATGTTGGGCATGCGGATCCGCACGTTTTTCCTGGCCTGTTTCTGTGGTGTGGCTGTGCCTGGCGCGGTTGCCTCGCTGTGGCTGTCCAGTGCCGAGTGGTCGCTGTGGGAACAGGCGGAGGATGCGCGCGCCGCCACCCGTGCCGTCAGCGACGCGCAACGGGCGCAGACGGCCATCGCAGTTGAGGTCGGCGGCTATGTCTCGCTGCTCCGCATGCCGTCCCCGGATATCGAGCTGGCCCGCCGTGCTGCCGCGCAGACCGAGCAGTTGTTGCAGGCGGCTGTAACCAGTGCCCAGAAGGGCGGCTTCCAGGCGCATCTGGCGCAGAATGCCATCACCCGCATCGCCGGCGTCCGCCAGCGCGCCATGGCCGATTTGGCCCGGCCGATGGAAAGCCGCGATGTCAGCCTGCAGGCCCTGACCCAGACCACCCGTAACGAGACGGCGGAGTCGCTGCGCCAACTAGGTGCCGAGGCCGCCGTGCGGGTGTTCCACACCGCGCCCGACGCCGCCATTTTGGTCGAGGTCGCCAGCAATGCCATGGATTTCCGCGACTATATGGGCCGCCGCAGCACCGCCGTCAGCAGTTGGATGAGCGGCCAGCCGGTGCAGCCCGCGGCTTACGACACTGCCCAGGCGCTGACCGGGCGGATGGAGCAGGCCTGGGGCGCCGCGCAGCGGCTGGTGGCCGGCCTGCCCAACAACGCGCCGATGCAGGCAGCCGTGCGGGAACAGCACGCCCTGCAGGCCCAGGCCGAGCCACGCTGGCGGCAGATGCTGGAGCTGGCGCGCGGCGGGGCGATGGGCGGCACCGTCAATTGGGGCACTACGGTCGCGGAGTTCCGTCCGTGGTCGGTGCAGTCGCAGGCCTTCATCCTCAGCTTGCGGGACGCGGCGCTGGATGTGGCGATGCAGCGGACGGACGAGGCCTCGAACGTCGCCCGCAACGGCTTCATCGCTGCCCTGGCCCTGGCCCTGCTGGTGTGCGGCCTGGCCGCTGTTTCCATCACCCTGCTGCTTCGCCGCATCGTGCAGCCGCTGCGGGCGCTGACCGGCAGCGTCACCCGCATTGCCGAGGGGGAGCTGGATCTCGTCGTCCCCGGCCAGCAGCGCAAGGATGAGCTGGGCGCGATGGCGCAGGCGGTGGAGACCCTCCGCGCTGGCTCGGTCGATCGCCTGGCGATGGCCGAGGCGCAGCAGGAAGGCCAGCGCCAGCAGATCGAACGCGCCAAGCGCGTCGATACCCTGCTGCGGGAGTTCGAGGCCGATACCGCCGATACGCTCCGCGCCGTCGCCTCCGCCGCGACGGAGATGGACGCCACCGCCGCCGGCATGGTGGATATTGCCACCAGCGGCAACAGCCGCGCCTCCGCCGTGGCCAATGCCTCCCAGCAGGCCAGCGGCAACGTGCAGACCGTCGCCGCGGCGGCCGAGGAACTCTCGGCCAGCATCAGCGAAGTCGCCCGCCAGGTGCGGGACAGTGCCGCCCGCGCCCGCGAGGCCTCCGAGGCCGCGCAGAACACCGACCGCACCGTGCGCGGCCTGTCGGAAGCCGCCGGGCGCATCGGGGACGTGGTGCAACTGATCACCGGCATCGCCAGCCAGACCAACCTGCTCGCCCTGAACGCCACCATCGAGGCCGCACGCGCCGGCGAAAGCGGCAAGGGCTTCGCCGTGGTGGCCGGGGAGGTGAAGTCCCTCGCCAGCCAGACCGCCAAGGCCACCGAGGAAATCGGCCAGCAGATCGCCGCCATGCAGTCCGAGACCGAGCGCACCGTGCAGGCGATCGGCGACATCGCCCGCATGATCCGCGAACTGAACGACGCCACCAGCCTGGTGGCGGAAGCCGCCGGGCAGCAGGCGGAGGCCACGCAGGAAATCGGCCGCGCGGTCGCCCAGGCCGCGGAAGGTACCGAGGCCGCTTCCCGCCACGCCGCCGGCGTCAGCGAGGACGCCGAACGCACCGGCCGCGCCGCCGGCGATGTCCGCGGCGCCGCCGGGGAACTGGCCCAGCAGGCGGAAGGGCTGCGGGGGCGGATGGACGGGTTCCTCTCAGCACTCCGAGTGGCCTGACGCTTCTCCCCCTTCTCTTGAGCAGGGCCAGGAAAGCGAGAAAGGAAGACTGGGGAAGGAATTCCCCAGACCCCTTCTTTCTTCGAGTCTTCTGGGCGGGGCTGTTGAGCGGTTGGTCCTGAGACCCGGCTGGGTGCGCCGGAGGTCCTAGACCTCCGGCGACTGAGGGTTCAGCCCGCGTGCTCTCATATTTAAAATCAACAAGCAGCGCCCGTTCTCACTCCTGAAGCGCTTCACCAAACTCGCAGAAAGAAAAGAAGGGGCCCGGGGAATTCTTTCCCCGGCCTTCCTCACCTTTAGCTTTCCCCAGCCAAGGCCACGCTTCAACTGCGGCGGGAAGCCGAGGCCAGTTCGCGCAGGCAGGTGGCTTCGGTCCGGCGTTCCACGCCGGACGCGCGGGCGGTGGCGTAGGTCACGCGCAAATCGGGGGCGGTGCGGTCCCGGTACAGCATGATGTCCAGATGGCAGGCGGTGCTCTGGTACAGCCAGATTTCCGCTTCGCCTTCATTGCGGCGCAGGCTGGGCTCGCCCAGCAGGCGGCGGATGGTGGCGGGGGGCTGGCCCAGGAGCTGCGCGGCCTGGGTTGGCACGCCGTCCAGCGCGGGCATGGCGGGCTGGCCGGCGGCGGTCTGTTCCACGCTGGGCGCGGTCAGGGGCTGCATGCCAGCCAGGTTGGCGCGGTAATTGGCCAGCACTTCGTCCAGCACCGCCTGGCGGTCGACCGCGGGCTGCTGGGCGCAACCGGCCAGCAGCGCCGCGCAGAGCAGCAGGGGGGGAAGGCTTCGGGCCAGCATGGCAGGCGGCATAGCCGATGCCGGCGCAAACAAGAAGGGCGGGCCGGTTGTCCGGCCCGCCCTTCTCGGCACTGTCAATACGCGGCGTCTATCGTGGGCGTGGCTTATTCGACCACGCGGTCCACTTCGCTGTGGGCCAGCGGCATGGCGGGGCGGGGCGCCGGGTTGCTGTCGCTCAGCATTTCCATGCGGCCGGAGACCTGGCCGCCTTCTTCCACCTGCAGGCGGCGGCAGCGGGCGACGCCCAGCACGCGGCCGGTGCTGCGGATGATCAGGTTGCCCTTCACCGTCAGCGTGCCGTCGAAGATGCCGGCGATCTCGGCGTCCTCGACCTCGACCTCACCCTTGAACACGCCGGAATGCGTGATCTGCAGCTCGGCGGCGTGCATCATCTGGCTCTCGACGGTGCCTTCGACGACCAGCCGCTCGGCATCCGTGACGGTACCCTGCAGGCTGATACCCTTGCCGACGACCATGGAGCGGCGCTCCGCGGCCGGGGCCGGGCGGGCGCCGGTGGCAACGATGGGGCCGGCGCCAGCCATGGGGGGGCGGGGCGGCATGCCCATGCCGGTCGGCTGACCGGGCTTCGGCGGAAGGTTCATGGCGGCCTCCTTGGCGGCGGCGGGACGGAAGGGGGGAACGGCCAGGTCGGGGTCGCGCGCCACCGGAACGGTGGTCGGCGCGCCGCTATCCGGCGAATCCGGAACGGCCCCTGGCGCGGGTGGAGTGGGTTCTTCGCGGCGGCGGCGGAAGACGGACATGAGCTCCCCCTTTGCACAGCTGGTTGTGAAGCCCCGTGCCGGTCAGCGCGGGGCCAGGCTTTTGGTCATCGTCCCAATCGGCGCGCCGCCCCGGAGAGGGGAAGCCGCATGCCGGGCGGCACGCATCGGATCATCACGCCCGGCGAAGGACGCGATGCCTTGGGCTATCATGCGGCAGGCCGTGCGGACAACCGGGGGCAAGGCTTCTTCGTATTTTTTTCAGGGACTTCTTTGTAAGCGGACCTGGCGCCGAGGCCAGCGATCACCTCGCACGGAAGTCTTTTTCGTTCCAGTCAAGCACGGGTCGCGCCGCAGAATGTGAGCGGCCGGGCCGCACCCCGCCCCCGTCGGCACCCCGGCGCCGAAGTGAAGCCACGGGCAACGGCCGCCCCCGGCAGCGGCACGCCACCCCCGCCGCCCGCAACCCCTGGCCGGGCGGCGTGACGGCTGCTATCGCGCAGGTTCACCGCGAAACAGGGTTCCTTCATCATGGCGGCTGCGCCCACCCTCGACATCCTCGGCATCGGCAACGCCATCGTGGACGTGCTGGCCCGCGCCGAGGACGGCTTCTTGGCCGCCCATGGCATGACGCCCGGCGCCATGGCGCTGATCGACGCAGCCCAGGCGGATGCCATCTACGCCGCCATGGGCCCTGGCGTGGAAAGCAGCGGCGGCTCCGCCGGCAATACCTGCGCCGTCGCGGCGGCGCTGGGCGCCAAGGTCGGCTTCCTCGGCAAGGTGGCGGACGACCAGCTCGGCACCGTCTTCGCGCATGATATCCAGGCCGCCGGCGTCAGCTTCCCCACCGCGCGCCTGAGCGGCGGCGCGCCGACCGCGCGATGCCTGATCCTGGTCTCGCCGGACGGGCAGCGGACCATGAACACCTTCCTCGGCGCCTGCGTCACCTTTGGCGAGGATGACGTGGACGAGGCCGCCGTGGCGGCCGCCGCCGTCACCTACATGGAAGGCTACCTGTTCGACCCCCCGGCCGCGCAGGCCGCCTTCCGCCGCGCCGCCCGGCTGGCCCATGCCGCCGGCCGCAAGGTGGCCATCAGCCTCTCAGACGCCTTCTGCGTCGGCCGCCACCGAGACGCCTTCCGCGCCTTCGTGGCCGAGGAAGCCGACATCCTCTTCGCCAACGAATCCGAGATCCTCAGCCTCTACGAGACCGAGAGCTTCGAGGAAGCCACGGAACGCGCCCGCAAGGACGTGGCCATCGCCGCCCTGACGCGCAGCGAACACGGCAGCATCATCGTCTCCGGCGCAGAGACCATCTCCGTCGCCGCCGTGCCGACCAAGGTGGTGGACACCACCGGCGCGGGCGACGCCTACGCCGCCGGCTTCCTCGCCGCCCTCACCCGCGGCTTGCCACTGGCGGAATGTGGCCGCTGGGGCTCCATCGCCGCCGCAGAAGTCATCAGCCACTTCGGCGCCCGGCCCCAGGCGGAGCTGAAGGCCCTGGTCGGCGTCTGAGCAACCTTCTGGAGAGGGGGGCTTGCCTTGTGGCCTTTTGAGAGGGGCGCCGCCCCTCTCAAACTCTCCCCGCCAAAGGCCTGAGGCCTTTGGAAACCCGGGTTTCGGGTGCTTCAACTAGCAGGCGGGGCCACCATAAGGTTCTGCTTTATTTCATAGTTTTCTAGACCTAGGAAAGGCGGGACCAGCCAAGGGTTCATGTCGCCTACGGCGTCCGTGACAACCTGGGCGGGTCGTCCCGTCAGTCGCAGACAACCGCCCACCAGCGAGACCCCCCAGTTCACCGCTCCACCCAAAAACTCGAAGAAAGAAGATGGGGGCCTGGGGGAATTCTTTCCCCCAGCCTGCCCTCACGTTTCAAACGCGCGGGCAACCAGCGCGCCTGTCCCCTACCCCACCACTCCCATCGGCTTCGCATCCCCCGCCCCCACCACTTCCCGCATGGCGATGATGGTGCGGAAGGCGCGCACGTTCGGGTCGTCGTGGAACACGTCCCGAGTGAAGGCTTCGTAGGCTTCCATGCTGGCCAGGCGCAGCAGCAGCACGAAGTCGGCGTCGCCGGTGACGTACCAGGCCTGCCGCACTTCCGGCCGGTTGCGCAGCTTGCGGGTGAAGGCGTCCAGCGCCGCCGAGCCTTCGCGTTCCAGCGACACCAGCACATGCATGGTCAGCGGCGCCCCCAGCACGGCGGGATGCACCACGGAGATGTCGGCGGTGATGATGCCGTCCTGCCGCAGCCGGCGCAGGCGCCGCAGCACCGCGCTTTCCGACAGCCCGACCCGCTCGGCCAGTTCCCGCGCCGGCAGCTGGTTGTTCACCTGCACCTGCGCCAACAGGGCATGGTCGAAGCGGTCGAGGGTGACGGATTTGGGCAAGGCGGCCCCTTCCAGCGCTGCAAATCGCCGGAGTGTCGCAGAAAAGGGGCGCCAAGGGCCAGCGGGCGCGCGAGAATGGCCGGCATGACGGCCCAGCCTCCCCTTCGCCCCGCCACGCCGCGAACCGGCGCCCTTCCTCCTTCCTTGCCGGACCTGGGCCGATGAGGGCGCCGGCCGGGCGCGCGCAGCAGGTCTCCACCCGCATCGCCTTTCTTGGCGCCGGGATAGGCATGGCGGCCTGGGCGCCGCTGGTGCCCTTCGCCAAGGCGCGCGCCGGGCTGGATGATGGCATGCTGGGCCTGCTGCTGCTGTGCCTGGGGGCGGGGTCCATCCTGGCCATGCCGCTCTCCGGCGCCCTGGCTGCCCGCTTCGGCTGCCGGCGGGTGCTGCTGGTGGCGTTCGCCGTGGCGCTGCTGGCCATGCCGGTCCTGGCCAGCGCCTCCAGCCTGCCCGTGCTGGCACTGTCCCTGTTCGTCTTCGGCGCCGGCATCGGCTCGGTCGATTGCGTGATGAACATCCAGGCCGTCATCGTCGAGCGTGACAGCGGCCGTGCGATGATGTCCGGCTTCCACGGCCTGTACAGCCTGGGCGGCATCGTCGGGGCCGGCGGCGTCAGCCTGCTGCTGGCGCTGGGGGCCACGCCGCTGCTGGCGGTGCTGGTGGTGGTGGCCGCCATCCTCGGCGCCCTGGCCTGCGCGGCGCCGCACTTCCTGGCCTATGGCAGCCGCGGCGACGGGCCGGCCTTCGCCGTGCCGCATGGCATCGTGCTGTTCATCGGCCTGCTCTGCTTCATCCTGTTCCTGACCGAGGGCTCGGTGCTGGACTGGAGCGCGGTGTTCCTGACGCAGGAGCACGGGCTGGATGCCGCCTATGGCGGGCTGGGCTATGCGGTGTTCTCCGTCACCATGACGGCCGGTCGGCTGGCGGGCGATGCCATCGTTCAGCGGCTGGGCGGCACCCGCATCATCATCGGCGGCGGGCTCTGCGCCGCCGGCGGCCTGGCGCTGGCCACGCTGGCACCGGGCTGGCCCGTGGCGCTGCTGGGCTACGCGCTGGTCGGCGCCGGCTGTTCCAACATCGTGCCGGTGCTGTTCAGCGCCACCGGGCGGCAGAGCGTGATGCCGGAACACATCGCCATCCCCGCCATCACCACGCTCGGCTATGCCGGCATCCTGGCCGGCCCGGCGGCGATCGGCTTCGTCGCCCACGCCACCAGCTTGCCCGCGGCCTTCCTGGTCGTCGTCCTGCTGCTGCTGGGCGTCGCCGCCAGCGGGCGGGTGCTGAAGGTCTGACGGCATCGGGGCCGGGACGCCCCGATCGTTACCAATTTGTCAGCGGGCATTTCATGAAAAATCCGCTTCTGGCCTGAAAGTCCTGAAACGCGCGCACAACCTCGCGCGTCATCCAACGCCGCGAGGCACATCCTCTCAGGATTACGGGTTCATGACAGCATCCCCGGCCACCCTCGCGCCCGCCGGTCTGCCACCCGCGCGCCGCGCGTCAGCAGGCCAGCCCGGCCACCGCATCCATCGCGGGCTGGATGGGCTGAACTTCTTCCTCGCCGATGTGCGGGATGGCCTCGGCCCCTACCTCGCCATCTACCTCCTTGCCGTGCGGGGGCCGGAGCAAGGTTGGAACCCGGCCACCATCGGCCTCGTCATGACCATCGCCGGCATCGCCGGGCTACTGGCGCAGACCCCTGCCGGCGCGCTGATCGACCGCAGCCGCAACAAGCGCGCCATCGTCATCGCCGCCGCCATCGCCGTCACGCTGAGCTGCGTGGTCCTGCCCTTCGTCAGCAGCTTCTACGCTGTCGCCGCCACCCAGTCCGTCGCCGGCATCGCCGGGGCCATCTTTCCGCCAGCCCTCGCCGCCATCACCCTCGGCGTCGTCGGCCCCAAGGCCTTTGCCCGCCGCATCGGCCGCAACGAGGCCTTCAACCACGCCGGCAACGCCGTCTCCGCCGCGCTGGCCGCCGGCACCGCCATCTTCTTCGGACCCATCGTCGTCTTCTGGATCATGGCGCTGCTGGCCGTGGCCAGCATCGGCGCCACCCTGCTGATCCCCGCCAAGGCCATCGACGACGACGTCGCCCGCGGCCTGGACCATGCCGAGGCGGCGGACGACACGCCCGATGCCGCCCAGCCCTCCGGCCTGCAGGCGCTACTCTCCCATCGCCCGCTGCTGATCTTCGCCGTGCTGATGGCGCTGTTCCACCTGGCCAACGCCGCCATGCTGCCCACCGTCGGCCAGCAGCTCACCCAGGTGGTGGGGGAAGCGCACGCCACCTCCCTCATCGCCGTCTGCATCGTCGCCGCGCAGTGCGTGATGGTGCCGGTGGCCATGCTGGCGGCAACGCAGGCGGAACGCTGGGGGCGCAAGCCGGTCTTCCTCTGCGCCTTCGGCGTGCTGGCCTTGCGAGGCCTGCTCTACACCTTTTCCGACAGCCCCTACTGGCTGCTGGGCGTGCAGCTGCTGGACGGCGTCGGCGCCGGCATCTTCGGCGCGCTGTTCCCGGTGGTGGTGGCGGACCTGACGCGCGGCACCGGCCGCTTCAACGTCAGCCAGGGCGCCATCGCCACGGCCCAGGGCGTCGGCGCCGCCCTCAGCGCGACACTGGCCGGCAGCATCGTCTTCGGCGCCGGCTACTCGGCGGCCTTCCTCACCCTGGGCGCCATCGCGGCCATCGGCTTCCTCGGCTACCTCTTCGCGATGCCGGAGACGAAGGACCATGCCGGGGGGTGAGCGAGGGGTTCGACAGTCGCGGCGTAGGTGGTTGAGATTTCGGAAAAAGGAAGAAGGCCGGGGAACGAATTCCCCGGACCCCTTCTTTTTTCTGCGAGTTGGGCGCAGCGCTGCAGGACTGAGAGCGGATGCTCTTCGATGTTTTTATAAATGGGCCATCAGGGCTGAACCGTCCGTCGCCGGCGGTCTGAGACCTCCAGCGCACCCAGCCATTTCAAGCGCACCGCCTCAACAGCCACACCCGAAAAACTCGAAAAGAAGAAAGATGGGGTCCGGGGAATTCCTTCCCCGGCCTTCGCTTCCTTGCTTCATCTATCCATCTCCCGGGATAGGTTTTCGTTGGCCTACGCATCCCGTCTCCAGAATGCTCCATACGCCCATCGACATCAGGCGCGGTCGACGAACGACAAGGCCAAATCCCGGGCACCTTCATGCAGGCCGGGTGAAGCTGCGCTGCCGGGGCAGCCTGACCACAGGCACGCCCCTTCCAGGTTGAAGCGAAGACCGGCCGTTCCGCCACCCCAGCAACACGCTGGCGCGACGCCACCTCGCACCGCATGATATCCTGCTGAGGGCGCGCGCCGGGGCGGCGCATTGGGGACGAGGACGGGACTGGATGCTGGGACGGCGTGATTTTTCGCGGGTGTTGGCCGGGGCGGCGCTGCTGCCGGTGGCGGCGCGGGCGCAGGGCGGCTGGCCCACGCATCCGCCGCGCTGGGTGGTCGGCTATCCGCCCGGCGGCCCCAGCGATGTCTTCGCCCGGCTGATCGCCGCCTTCATCGGCCCCCGCCTGGGCCAGACCATGGTGGTGGAGAACCGCCCCGGCGGCGGTGCCGTGCTGGCCAGCGAGACCGTCTCCCGCAGCGCGCCGGATGGCTACACGCTGCTGCATACGGATAACGGCAACCTCGTCTACAACCCCGCCCTCTACAGCCGCCTGCCCTATGATCCGGACCGGGACCTGACGGGCGTCGGCTTCATCGGCCGCTTCCCGTTGTTCCTGGTGGTGCGGCCAGATAGCCCGATCGACAGCCTGGCCGCCTACATCGCCGCCGCGAAGCAGCGGGCGCCGACATATGGCTCGCCGGCCGTCGCTTCCCCCCACCATCTGGCGATGGAAATGCTGAAGCGCCGGGCTGGCTTCGATGCCACTCATGTGCCCTATCGCGGCGGCCCGGCGGCGATGCAGGATTTGCTCTCCGGCACCGTGGACAGCGTGTTGATCGATTGCGCCACCGGCATCCCGTTCCTGCGGGACGGCAAGGCCAGGGGGCTGGTGGTGCTGTCCGAATCCCGGTCCGCCCAGGCGCCCACCGTGCCGACCTCGGGCGAGCTGGGCATCGGCAACGCAATCGCCTTCGGCTGGCAGGCGATGTCCGCCCCCACCGGCAGCCCGGACGACGCCATCACCCGCCTGAATACCGAACTGAACGCCGCGATGGCCAGTGCCGAGATGCAGGCCCGCACCACCAGCCTCGGCATCGAGCACAGCCCGTGGTCCCCGGCGCAGCTCAACGCCTTCGTGGCGCGGGAGAGTGCCGAGTGGCGGCCGTTGATCCGCGAGCTGGGCATCCGCCTGGATAGCTGAGCCGGATGTTCGGCCTGCCCTGGCGCCGCACCCGCCGTGGTCCCTACGGCTTCGCGCGCGTTGGCGCCTGGAACAGCAAAGTGCTGGGCGCCGTGCTGGCCCGGCAATGCTACGAGGCCGGCCTCGCCGGCCCCGGCGTCACACTGCCGGAGGAGCCCGAATGGGTCGGCCTGCGCGGCTGCCTGTGCCGGCAGGCGGACCTGGAATCCCCCTGGCTGCACCATTGGTGCGGCGCCATCGGCATGGTGCCCTTCTACCACCGCAAGGTGTGGGAAGCGGCTTTCATCGCCCAGGCCATCTGGGAAGCCGGGCTGCTGGCACCCGGCCAGCGCGCCCTGGGCTTCGCCGTGGGGCAGGAGGCCATGCCAGGCTTCCTCGCCACCCATGGCATGGAGGTCCTGGCCACTGACCTGGACCCGCGCGACCCACGCGCCGCCCGCTGGGCCGCCACCGGCCAGCACGGCGCCACCCGTGCCGCCGCCCCAGCCGGCCTGGCCTTCCGCCCGGTGGACATGGCGCGCATCCCGCGCGACCTGCACGGGCGCTTCGACCTCGTCTGGTCGATGTGCGCGCTGGAACACCTGGGCAGCATCCGCGCCGGCGGCACTTTCATCCTGAACGCCATGCGCTGCCTGAAGCCGGGCGGCCTGGCCGTCCATACAACGGAATTCGACCTGGACGCCGAGGGCCCGCCCCTCGCCCGCGGCGGCACCGTGCTGTTCCAGGCACGCGACATCGAAGCCCTGCAACGCCGCCTCGGCCGCGCCGGGCACGAGATGCTACCCGTGGACCTGGACCCCGGCGCAGGTCTGCTGGACCAGTTCGTGGATCAACCGCCCTATGGCGAAGCCGACCGCTGGCCCCTCTCCCGCCCCGCCGAGACGCCGCATCTGCGCGTGCTGGTGGAGGAGCGAATCGCGACGTCGATCGGGCTGATTATCCGGGCGAAGCGCTGAGGGTTGGGGAGGAAAGGCCGGGGAAGGAATTCCCCGGACCCCATCTTCTTTTTCGGGTTTTTGCTGATGTGGCTGCTGAGAGCGCGGTCTTGAGAGACGGCTGGGTGCGCCGGAGGTCTAGGACCTCCGGCGACTGAGGGTTCAGCCCGCCTGGCCCATATATAAAATCATCCAGCAGCGTCCGCTCTCAGTCCTGAAGCGCTTCGCCAAACTCGCAGAAAAAAGAAGGGTTCGGGGAATTCTTTCCCCGGCCTTGCTGCCCCCTGAACGCAACACCTGGCAAAGCCCGCGTCACCACAAAGCAGGGCCCGAAACAGCACCAAACCAACCGCCAGAATGTCGAGGAATGGTCGAATGGTCATCGCGGCCTGGCCCAGGATCGCGGCGCGCGGGGTATGTTTGCGGACGGCGGGACTTGAACCCGCACTCCCCGAGGGGAACCAGATTTTCGTACCACCTCGGCTTTCGCCGCCGCCACGCGATGGGGCGTTCGTGGTCTGGACTGTCCCTTCACCATGGCCGTTGGTCTGGCCGAAGGTGCCGCCCGTCCAGTCTCTACACCTTCCCCGTGTGGGGCTTGGCTCGGGATTGGCCTGGGGCCGTGTGGCCCGTTAGCGTTCCCCGACTTTGAGCGGTTCTACCGCGCGGATTTCCCCGCGGGCACTCCAATTGAAGTCTGTTGCGTCTACCATTCCGCCACGTCCGCGTGGGCGGCGGATGGCATAGCGCGGCGGGGCGGGCCGCGCGATAGCCAAAGTGGCGCCGATGGCGTGCGGCGGCTTCAGCCCATCGCCGGCATCGCCCGGCCGCCGACCAGGCGCAGGATGCGGGTCGGCCGCTCCATCCCCAGCAGGCGGTGCGCGATGAGGATGACGCTGCGGCCTTCCGTCGCGCTCTCCAACGTCTCCAAGAAGGCGCGTTCGGCGGAGGGGTCGAGGCCCGCCGCCGGCTCGTCCAGGATCAGGATACGGGCGGGGGAGAGCAGCACGCGGGCCAGTGCCAGCCGCCGCCCCTGGCCGCCGGAGAAGCGGGCACCGCCCTCGCCGCAACCGGTCTCCAGGCCTTCGGGCAGGGCGCGGATGGTCTCGCCGATGCCGGCACGGTCCAGCGCTCGCCACAGCTCGGCCTCGGTGGCGTCCGGCTTGGCCAGGCGCAGGTTGGCGGCGATGCTATCGGCGAACAGGGGGGCATCCTGCGTCAGGCAGGCGATGCGGGCACGCACCGCGTCATGCGGCAGGGTGGCGATATCGACGCCGCCGAGCAGGATGCGCCCCTGGCTGGGGGCCGCGAGCTTCAGCAGCAGCGCGGCCAGCGAGGATTTGCCGGCGCCGGAGGGGCCGAGCAGCGCCAGCCGCCCGCCTTCCGGCAAGTCCAGGTCGAGCCCGGTGAAGACCGGGTCGCGGTCCTCGGCCCAGGCGAAATGCAGTCCTTCCACCTTCAGCGCGTGGCCGGCGGCGGGCTGGGCGGAGGTCGTGGGCTCGGCCACCGGGGCGGGGGTGTCGGCGGCTTCGAACAGGCGGCGGGCACCGGCGCCGGCGGCGGCCAGGGCGGTGCCGGCACGCGGCAGCGCCGCCAGCGACTCGGC
>NZ_JACTVA010000021.1 GCF_014490485.1 Teichococcus aerophilus
CGCAGCCAGCGCCGCCGCCTGGCCGCGCCGCGCCGCCACGCTGGCCATGCGCCAGCCTGCTTCCTCGCGCAGCACGGCACCGGGGGCGCCCGTCGCGACGCCATGCCGGCCCGGCCGCAACAACCCGTCCAGCGGCGAGCGGGCAAGAAGAGCCAGGTCAGCCATGCAGGCGCACTCCTTCCGGATCGACGAAGACCGGCGAGACGATCTCTACCTCGATATCGCCGCCGCGCACCGGGTCCCAGGCCCGCACCACCTCGCCCAGCCGTTGCGGTCCGTGCGCGATCAACCCCAGCCCGATCCAGTGCCCCAGCGTGGGGGAGAAGGCGACGGAAGTCATGTAGCCCTGGTCATGCGCGGCGGTCTTCTCCGCCGCCAGCGGCAGGAAATGCGCGCCCGCCCGCAGCCGTGCCGCACGGTCCACCGGCCGGAAGCCCATCAGCACCGGCCGCGCCGGGTCCACCAGCCCCGGCCGCTGCGCCATCGCCCGGCCGAAGAAGTCCTTCTTCTTGGACATCATGCGCCCGAGGCCGAGATCCCCCGCCGTGGTCTGGCCGTTCAGCTCGTTGCCGGCGGCATGTCCCTTCTCCACCCGCAACACGCCCAGCGCCTCGGTGCCATAGGGGATGATGCCGAAGGGTGCGCCCGCCTGCATCAGCCGCCGCGCCAACGCATCGCCATACCGCGCCGGCACCGCGATCTCGTAGGCACGCTCGCCGGAGAAGGAGAGCCGGAACAACCGACCCGGCACGCCGCCGCAGACCGTCAGCTCGGCGCAGGACATGTAGGGGAAGGCCGCGTCCGAGACATCGAAGCCGGCATCGACGATCTTCTCCATCACCGCGCGGGACTGCGGCCCGGCCACCGCCAGCTGCGCCCATTGCTCGGTGACGGAGACGGTCTGCACATCCAGCTCCGGCCACAGCCATTGCTGGCAGAACTCCAGATGCTGGGCCACCTTGGCGGCATTCACCGTCGTCGTCGTCATGACGAAGCGGTCCTCGGCCAGCCGGGCGGTGGTGCCGTCATCCATCACCATGCCGTCCTCGCGCAGCATCACCCCATAGCGGGCGCGGCCGACCGGCAGATTCTTCCAGCTATTGATGTAGACGCGCTCCAGCAGCGTCGCCGCATCCGGCCCCTGGATGTCGATCTTGCCGAGGGTGGTGACATCGCAGATCCCCACCGCCTCGCGCACCGTGCGGGCCTCACGCGTCACCGTCTCCAGCCAGTCCGCCTCGCCCGCGCGGGGGAAGTACTGCGCCCGCAGCCAGTAACCGGTCTCGACGAAGACGGCGCCTTGCTCCTTCGCCCAGTCATGCGTCGGCGTCAGCCGGGTCGGCTTGAAGTCACGGCCGCGATGGTGCCCGGCCAGCGCCCCCAGCGCCACCGGCGTGAAGGGCGGGCGGAAGGTGGTGGTACCGGTGCGGGCGATGTCCTGGCCCGACAGCTCCGCCATCAGCGCCACGCCGTTGACGTTGGAGGTCTTGCCCTGGTCCGTCGCCATGCCCAGCGTGGTGTAGCGCTTCAGATGCTCGATGGAGCGGAAACCCTCGCGCTGCGCCAGGGCCACATCGGCATCGCCCACATCGTTCTGGTAGTCGACGAAGGCCTTGCCGCGACCACCGCGCACCCGCCACAGCGGCCGCACGGCCGTGCTCTCCTCCTCCGTCGCCGGCAGCGCCGGCAGGCTGGTCTGGAAGCCTGCATCCCCAGCCGCCTCGGCCCCCGCGCGGGCTCCCGCCGCCAGGCACTCGGCCAGCGAGAACGCGCCCGCCGCCGCGCCGGCCACGCCCATGCCGGGCGGCAGCCGCTCCGGCGGCAGGAAGGCGGCACGCGCCTCGTCCCATACCGGCTTGCCGCCGTGATGGGAGGTCAGGTGCACCGTCGGGCTCCAACCACCGGACACTGCCAGCAGGTCGCAGTCCAGCGCATGCCGCCGCCCGGCCGCGTCCGTCACCTCGACGCCGCGCAGACCCAGCCTGCCCTGCACCCGCGTCACCGCCCCGCCGGCGAACAGCGCCGCGCCCGCCGCTTCGGCCATGCGGCGCACCGCTTCCGATGGCTCGGCCCGCGCATCCACCAGCGCCACCACCGCCACACCCGCGGCGTGCAGGTCGGCCACGGTTCCGGTGGCGTCGTCGTTGTTGGCGAAGACCACCGCCCGCCGCCCCGGCGCCACGCCATAACGGTTGATGTAGCTGCGCACCGCGCCCGCCAGCATCACCCCCGGCCGGTCATTATCGCCGAACACCAGCGGCCGCTCGATCGAGCCCGCCGCCAGCACCTGCCGCTTCGCCACGATGCGCCACAGGCGCTGGCGCGGCTGGAACGGGTCCGGCACGGCCAGATGGTCCGCCACTCGCTCCACAGCGCCATAGGCGCCGTCGAACACCCCGAACACGCTGGTGCGGGGCAGGATGCGGCAATCCGGCGTTGCTTCCAGCTCGGCCACCGCTTCGCGCACCCAGTCCAGCGCCGGGCGGCCGTCGATCATGCGCCGGTCGGACAGCAACCGTCCGCCAAGCAGCGCATCTTCCTCGCACAGCACCACCCGTGCGCCGGACCGTACCGCCGCCAGCGCCGCCATCAGCCCGGTGGGGCCGGCGCCGACCACCAGCACGTCGCAATGCGTGGTGCATTTCTCGTAATGGTCGGGATCGTGCACGCCCGCCGCCCGGCCCAGCCCGGCGGCGCGGCGGATCAGCGGCTCGTACACCTTTTCCCAGAACGCTGCCGGCCACATGAAGGTCTTGTAGTAGAAGCCCGCCGCCAGGATCGGCGCGAAGAGCTGATTCACCCCCATCAGGTCGAAGCCCAGCGACGGCCAGCGGTTCTGGCTGACCGCTGCCATGCCCTCGAACAGCTCCGCCATGGTGGCGCGCGTATTCGGCTCCCGCCGTGCACCGCCGCGCAGTTCCACCAGCGCGTTCGGCTCCTCGGGCCCGGCGGAGAGGATGCCGCGCGGCCGGTGATACTTGAACGACCGCCCGACCAGCCGCACTCCGTTGGCCAGCAGCGCCGAGGCCAGCGTATCGCCGCGATAGCCGGTGTAGCCGCGGCCATCGAAGGTGAAGTGCAGCAGAGCGCCGCGATCCACCGACCCGCCCGTGCCCAGGCGGAACAACTGGTTCGCGCCCATCACGCCACGTCCCCGCCGCCGGCCAGCGCGACATCGCGCGCCGGCGTCACGGAAAAGATCTCATGTGTCCTCGTGTCGCGCTCCATCACCAGCCAGGCATGGCAGCCGGCGGCGTGGTACCACAGCTCCCGCTGCCGTCCGGCCGGGTTATCGCGCAGATAGACGTAATCGGCCCAGGCCTCCGGCGCCGCATCCGCCGCCGGCCGCCGCAACGTGGCATCGCCGTGATAGGCGAATTCCTCGGCGCCGCGCACGCCGCAATGAGGACAGTTGATCCGCATCGGCTCAGCTCCTCAATGCAGGTTCGGCTGCGCGCCGACACCCTTCTCGTCGATGACATGCCCGCTGGCGAACCGATCGAGCCTTAACGCCCGCGCCACCTCATGCGGCTCGTCCCGCGCCAGCAGATGCGCGAAGCACCAGCCGGAGGCCGGCGTCGCCTTGAAGCCGCCGTAGCACCAGCCGGCATTGAGATAGAGGCCCTCCACCGGCGTGCGGTCGATGATGGGCGAGCCGTCCATCGACATGTCCATCACGCCGCCCCATTGCCGCAGCAGCCGCAGCCGGCCCAGGCCCGGCATCAGCGCCATGCCGCCTTCGGCCACATCCTCCACCACCGGCAGGTTGCCGCGCTGAGCGTAGGAATTGTAGCCGTCGATATCGCCGCCAAACACCAACCCGCCTTTATCCGACTGGCTGACATAGAAATGCCCGGCACCGAAGGTGACGACGCCATCGACCAGCGGCTTGATCCCTTCCGAGACAAAGGCCTGCAGCACATGGCTCTCGATCGGCAGCCGCAACCCCGCCATGGCGGCGACGCGGGAGGAATTGCCGGCGCAGGCCAGCCCGATCTTCTTCGCTCGGATGAAGCCGCGCCCCGTCTCCACGCCGACAGCCCGCCCGGCCTCGACGCGAATGCCGGTGACCTCGCAATTCTGGATCATGTCGACGCCGCGCCGGTCCGCGGCGCGGGCATAGCCCCAGGCCACCGCGTCATGCCGCACCGTGCCGCCGCGCGGCTGCAGCAGCCCGCCCTGGATGGGGAAGCGGGCATTGTCGTAGTCGAAATGCGGGTACATGCGCCGCACCGCCGCCTGGTCCAGCAACTCGGCATCCACGCCGTGCAGCCGCATGGCATTGCCGCGCCGCGCATAGGCGTCGCGCTGGCCATCCGAATGGAACAGGTTCAGCACGCCGCGCTGGCTGACCATGGCGTTGTAGTTGATGTCCTGCTCCAACCCCTCCCACAGCTTCAACGAATGCTCATAGAAGGGGATGTTGCCCGGCAGCAGGTAGTTGGAACGGACGATGGTGGTGTTGCGGCCGACATTGCCGCTGCCCAGGTAGCCCTTCTCCACCACCGCCACGTTGGTGATGCCGTGCTGGCTGGCCAGGTACCACGCCGTCGCTAGCCCATGCCCACCACCGCCGACGATGACCACGTCGTACTCGGCCTTCGGCTCCGGCTCCCGCCACACCGGCTTCCAGCCCTGCTGGCCCCGCAGCGCCTGTGCCAGCACGGACACGATGGAATAGCGATCAGCCCACATCCCGAGACCCCACCTGCCCTGGCGTCCTCACCAGGTCCGGCTCAGCCTAGGCAGCGCGCCGGCCAAGGCCCATATAGGATTTTCCTATACTCCGGCCGTCCCATGTCCGACCTCGCCGCCCTGCCCTTCGACCTGCGCGCCCTGGAAGTGTTCCTGGCCATCAGCGAGGCCGGCAGCATGGTCGCCGCCGCCCGCCGCCTCGGCATCACCCAGCCCTCCGTCTCCCAGACCGTCACGGAGATGGAAGCGCGCATCGGCGTGAAGCTGTTCGACCGGCAGATCCGCCCCATCGGCCTGACCGCGGCCGGCGCCCTGCTGCGCCAGCGCGCCAGCATGCTGCTGGCCGAAGCCCGGCAGATCGGCCCCATGCTGCGCCGGGTCGGCGAAGGCCGTCTGCCCTTCCTGCGCGTCGGCCTGGTCGACTCGCTCAGCCGCGCCCTTACCCCCACCCTCGCCGGCTTCCTGGCCGAAGTCGCTGAGCAATCCTCCCTGCTCTCCGGCCTCACCGCCAACCACACCGCCGGCCTCATCACCCGCCAGCTCGACCTCTTCCTCGGTGCCGAGGAGGTCGAAGACGCCGAAGGGCTGGAACGCCACTTGCTGCTGCAGGAAGCCTACATCCTGCTCGCTCCCGCCACCCTGCCGCCCCCCACCAGCGTGGAAGACCTCGCCACCCTCGCCGCCCGCCTGCCCCTGGTCCGCTTCAGCGCCCGCTCCCGCACCGGGCTGGAAATCGAACGCCACCTCCGCCGCCTGCGGCTGGACATCCCCCGTCACCAGGAATTTGACACTCCCCTCGGCGTCGCCGCCGCCGTCGCCGCCGGGCTCGGCTGGGCCATCACCACCCCCCTCTGCATGGCCGAAGCCGCCCTGCCGGAGGATGGCACCACCCACTGCCACCCCCTCCCCGGCCCCACCCTCAGCCGCAAGCTGGTCCTCATCGCCCGGCAACGGGAGATGGGAGACCTGCCGCGCCGGCTGGCGGGGCTTTGCCGGGACGCGCTGGGGGGTGTGGGGGAGGCAGGAGACAGGTGAAGGCTGGGGAAGGAATTCCCCATCAAACCTACAGGTTTGATCCTTCTTTTCTTTTTTCGAGTTTTTCGGGCGTGGCTGCTGGAGGGCGCAGTCTTGGGAGACGGCTGGGTGCGCCGGAGGTCCTGGACCTCCGGCGACTGACGGCTCAGCCCGCGTGACCCATTATTAAAATCATCAGGCAGCGCGCGCCCTCAGTCCTGAAGCGCTTCGCAAAACTCGCGGAAGAAAGATGGGGTCCGGGGAATTCCTTCCCCGGCCTTTCTTGTCACCATCCCGACCTTAAGCGGCCGGCAGCAGCGAAGGCTCGGTCTCCGGCAGTTCCAGATCGTCTTCTTCCAGCACTGGCATGGTTTCGAGCGGCGCCAGGGTGGTGACGTTGCTGGTGGGGTAGAAGGCGACCATCCAGGCCTTCAGGGGCGTCTGGCCGGCCGGCTTAGGGAAACCTTTGTCGAGCGAGCGGCGCAGGCGCGGGTCGATCAGCGCGATGCCGAAATCCGGCAGGCTGCGCTTGTGGGTGGAGTAGGCGGCGAGTTCCGCCTTGAATCGGCGCAGGTCCTGCGTGGTGCCGACGCGGTTGCGCAGCTTGGACAGGTTCATGCGGAAGCCGCCGGGCGGGCCGCTGCGGGCGATCTCGTACAGGCGCTTGGCGACCGGCGGCAGCTCGAAATATTTCGGGCTGTAGGTCAGGAAGTGCTTGTCCAGCACCATGGCGCGAAACAGCCAGGCACAGAGCGTCAGCTCGACGGCGCGCATCTGCTTCTGGCCGTCTTTGCCGCGGCGGTAGAGGATCTTGTATTCGTCCAGCCAGCCGAAGCCACGATCCTCGCCTTCGCCACCCGTCTCGATATTGGTGCGAATGAAGGTCGATTTCAGCCGGGCGAGGGATTCTTCCAGCCGCTCGTAGGCGGAGCCGCCGGGGGTGGTGCCGGTGGTGATGAAGAAGTCATGCGCGGTGAAGGTGATGCGCGGCTGTGGGCGCTCACCACGGTTCAGCTTGTCGGCGATCAGGGATGCCGAATAGACCAGCAATTCCTTGTCCCAGATCGAGGCGACGCCGTGCTTGGTGCCGACCACTTCGATCCAGGCCTTGCCGTCGTCGTAGCGCGGCAGCTCCGTCTCCTTCTCCCGGCGGAGGGAGAAGAAGTTGTACCGCATGGTGTTACGGTCGCCCTTGACCTTGCCCACCAGGGGGCTGTCGGTCGGGCCGAACTCGAAGGTCTGCTGCTGATCGTCCATCGATTCGCGCATCCTGTCTTCACGCGGCTGCCTGCTGCGGGACGGTTTTGGCGAAGCCGGCAGCCGGATACCAGCGTGACGGACAGGTTGTCGGCGTGGCGACGAGTTTTTATGGCTTTGGACTCGTCGTGACGCCGACATAACTTCGTCGCGACGCCGACAGCCCCAGTGTGGCGCAGGAGAATCGGCGAACCGCCAAGTTATCCACAGGCGCTGGCTCGTCGTGACGCCGACACCCTGCCAGGCCGTCGTCGCCACGCCGACAGAGACTCGATGTTTGGCCGACGCAGACACGGCGCCACGGCGACGCGATCTCGTCGCCCCGCCGACGCAGACTCGTCGCGAGGCCGACGGGAAAAGGGGTTATCGCGCTGAAATCAAACGGGAATTCAGGCACTATAACTCTGTGACTCTATGACCTTGTGATTCTTTGACTCAGATTCAAAAGGCCAAGGGACGTTACGAGAGACCGGTCCCGCAAGCCCCATCCAGGGACGCCCTTGGCGCGGAAACGCCCTGAAAAGCCATGTCGGCAAAAAGACGAGCCGAGTCAGCGGGATATCGGGCGATTTTATCAACGTATGGTTGATAGACATGGGCTGCGCGAGGGAAAGATTTCGCGTTTGGCAGCTTCGCCCCCAGACTCGTCTTTACGGCGACACCCTTGGCTGAAGAGCCCTCCTCGATACCGCTCATGGACAGGGATTTCTCAAGTCGATACAGCCTCGTAGAGGCATTGAGAGAAACATGCTGGAGGCCCCGCTTAGGCTTAGCCAGACGAGCCACCGCAAAATACCATGGGAAATTAGCGGTTCTGAAACCCTCGTTTTCTATGATCCAGCTGTCGGCCTGAAAGGCTGAAGGTTCCGCTTCCGCGGCCAGATCCATACGGGAGAATCCCATGACCCCTGCGCGCCTCCTCGGCCCACTCACCATGCTGGCCGGCGTCCTGTTCTACGGCTCCTCCTACAGCATCGAGGGTCAGGTCGACCCCTTCGCCATCCAGGCCGCGCTCGCCCTGTTCGCCGCCGGGGCCATCCTGGCGTTGGCGGCCCGGCATGAGCTTGTCATGTCCTGGCTGCGTAGCGTCCTCCCGCAGAAGGAGGGCGATTTCTCCACCGCCCCCCCTGCCCGCCGGGTCACAATCCGCATACGTTGCCACCGCTGAGAAAACCCCAGCAGCAAGACCCATCGGCATGACCGCGCCAGCCCCTTGGCCCGCCTTGCAGGAAGAGGACGACAATGAGCAATTCCACGAACAACCGCGAGATCTGGGTGGTCTGGGGAGGCATCTTCCGCGACACCAGCTTCCAGGAGCTCGAGGCAGGGACAGAGGAATTGCTCGGTCCGTTCCATTCCGCCGAAGCCGCCGAGAAGGCGTGGCTGGAGCGGATGCGCCGCATGGTGGACATCGCCTCCCACCGCCTGTTCGTCATGAAGGCGACGTCCGAGAGCAAGGCCGGCTGAAGCGCGGGCGGGGTGGCGGCCGGCTGGCGGCCATCCTCGCCGCCGGGCGGACCCTGCTCGCGCGTTTTCAGCCTCGTCGTTACGCCGACTCCTCCGCCCGGGCCGCCGCGCTCGAGCATGTGCTGGAGGAGATGACGGATCGCGTCGCCCGGGCCGAACTGGCCGCCGAGCGCGAGACCCGCCGCGCCAGCCAGGAAGCCGGACGCGCCCAGGCCGCCGAAGCCGCGCTTATCCGCCTGCAGGATACGCTGGACCACCTGCGGGCGCGGGACCGGCAAGCCTCCGAAGAAGCCCGCCAGCCCCTGGTATCAGCCGATCGACATCAGGCTCGCATTGCCGCCCGCCGCCGCCGTGTTGGTGCTGACCGAACGCTCGCTGAGCAGCAAGTCGAGCGGATAATCCTCCATACCGGCCGCGAGACCGGCGGGACTGGCACCGAAGACCGGAAGGATCGCACCCTCCTGCCGGGCCAGCCGCACCGAGAGGTCGCGTAGCGCGTCGCTATCGCCCTCGAACAACGCGGCATCGGCGCTGCTGCCGTCAGGGCCTGACAGCAGCGTCACCATCTCGGCCAAGGCAGCGGGCAAGCCGGCCAGCAACTCACGCACCGGTGGCTCGGCCCAGACCAGCGCCTTGTTGCCGGTGGCCAGCGCCGCACCGACCTGCGCATAGGCACCGAAGGCCGAGCATGGCAGGCACAGCAACGATCCCTTCGGTTCCAGCCGGTACAGATTTGTCTCGCCAACCGGCCCGGGCAGTTCCAGCCGCAAGCCAAGCCGGCTGTCGCGGGCGTAGTCGACACACCGCGCGGCCGCCGCCTGCTCGCCACGCCCTTCCAACCAGCTCCGCCAGCTCTCCAGCGCCGCCAAAGGCGTGGGCGCCGGCGGCAGGCCGGTATCGGCCGGGCGCAGGGCCAGTAGGCGGCGCAGATACAGCGGCCCGCCCGCCTTGGGCCCGGTGCCGGACAGGCCGTGGCCCCCGAAGGGCTGCACGCCGACCACGGCGCCGATCAGGTTGCGGTTGACGTAGACATTGCCCGCCTGCACCCGGGCGGTCAGCCGGGCGATGGTCTCGTCGATGCGCGAATGCACGCCGAAGGTCAGGCCGTAGCCGGTCGCGTTCACCGCCTCCAGCAACGCGTCCATCCGGTCCCGGCGGAAGCGCAACACATGCAGCACCGGGCCGAACACCTCCCGCTCCAGGTCGGACAACGCACCGATCTCGATCAACGTGGGGGCGGCGAAGGTGCCGTGGCGGCAGGCATCCGGCAGCTCCAGCGCATGCACCGCATGGCCGCGCTCCCGCATGGCGGCGATATGCCCCTCCAGGTTCCGCTGCGCCTCGGCGGTGATGACCGGGCCGATATCGGTGGAGAGCCGGTCGGGGTTGCCGACCGCCAGCTCCGCCATGGCGCCCTTCAGCATGGTCAGCACCCGGTCGGCCACATCCTCCTGCACGCAGAGCACACGAAGCGCGGAACAACGCTGGCCGGCGCTGTCGAAGGCCGAGGCCAACACATCGCCCACCACCTGTTCGGCCAGGGCGGAGCTGTCGACGATCAATGCGTTTTGCCCGCCGGTCTCGGCGATCAGCGGAATGGAACGCCCCTCCGGGCTCAGCCGCTCCGCCAGCTGCCGCTGGATCAGCCGCGCCACTTCGGTGGAACCGGTGAACATGACGCCACGGGTCCGCGCATCCCCCACCAGCGCCGCGCCGATCTCGCCGGCGCCTGGCAGTAATTGCAGCACGGCACGCGGGATGCCGGCCTCGTGCAGTAGCCGGACGGCCGTGGCGGCGATCAGCGGCACTTCCTCCGCCGGCTTGGCCAGCACTGGGTTGCCCGCCGCCAGCGCCGCGGCCAGCTGCCCGGTGAAGATCGCCAGCGGGAAGTTCCACGGGCTGATGCACACCACCGGGCCGAGCGGCCGATGCGTGTCGTTGTCGAATTTCTGCCGGATCTCGGCACCGTAGTAGCGCAGGAAGTCGACGGCCTCGCGCACCTCGGCGATGGCGTTGGGCAACGACTTGCCGGCCTCCCGGACGATGATGCCGAGCAGCGACGGCATGCGCGCTTCCATCAGGTCGGCGGCACGCGCCAGGCAGGCGGCGCGCTCCTCCGGCGGCGTCGCCTGCCAGATGGGGGCAGCATCCACCGCCTGGGCCATGGCGGCATCGACCAGCTGCGGCGTCGCCAGCACCACCCGGCCGACGATGTCGCGATGGTCGGCGGGGTTGCGGACCTCGGCGGCGGCACCATCCCGCTCGCCATCGCCCAGGATCGGCGCGGCGCTCCAGGACGCATCCGCGCCGGCCAGCAAGGCGGCAGAGAGCGAGGCCAGCCGCTGTTCGTTCGACAGGTCGAGCCCGGCCGAGTTGCGCCGCTCCGCTCCCAGCAGGTCCCGCGGCAGGGCGATGCGCGGATGCGGCGCTCCGACCGGCACGATGGCCGCGGCCTCCTCCACCGGGTCGCGGATCAGCGCCTCCACCGGCACATTGGCGTCGCCGATGCGGTTGACGAAGGAGGAGTTGGCGCCGTTCTCCAACAGGCGGCGCACCAGATAGGCCAGCAGCGTCTCATGCGTGCCGACCGGCGCGTAGATGCGGCAGGGCCGGTTCAGCCTGACGCGGCCGACGACCTCCTCATAGAGCGGCTCGCCCATGCCGTGGAGGCACTGGAACTCGTACTGGCCGACATAGAAATTCTCGCCCGCCATGGCATGGATGGTGGCCAGCGTCCGCGCGTTGTGCGTGGCGAATTGCGGGAAGATCGCGTCCGGCGCCGCCAGCAGCTTGCGGGCGCAGGCGATGTAGGACACATCCGTGTGGATCTTGCGGGTGAAGACCGGGAAGCCCTCCAGCCCGTCCACCTGGGCGCGCTTGATCTCGCTGTCCCAGTACGCGCCCTTCACCAGCCGCACCATCACCCGGCGGCCGCTGCGGCGGGCGAGGTCGATGATGAAGTCCAGCACATGCGGCGCGCGCTTCTGGTAGGCCTGCACCACGAAGCCGACGCCGTTCCAACCCGCCAGGCGCGGGTCGAAGCACAGCGCTTCCAGCAGGTCGAGCGACAACTCCAGCCGGTCGGCTTCCTCGGCATCGATGTTCAGGCCGATATCGTATTGCCGCGCCAGCAGCGCCAGGGTGGTGACGCGCGGTAGCAGCTCGGCCATCACCCGGTCCCGCTGCGCGCGGGCATAGCGCGGATGCAGGGCGGAAAGCTTAATGGAAATACCGGGGCCTTCGTAGATTCCGCGCTTGCCGGCGGCCTTGCCGATGGCATGGATCGCCTGCTCGTAATCCGCGTGGTAGCGGTCGGCATCGGCGGCGGTGGTCGCCGCCTCGCCCAGCATGTCGTAGGAATAGCGGAAGCCCTTGGCCTCCATCTTGCGGCTATTGGCCAGCGCTTCCGCGATGGTCTGGCCGGTGACGAACTGCTCGCCCATCATCCGCATCGCCATGTCGACGCCCTTGCGGATCACCGGCTCGCCACCCCGGCCGATCAACTTGGTCAGGGCGGAGGACAGCCCGGCCTCGCTGCTGGTCCCGGTCAGCTTGCCGGTGACGACCAGGCCCCAGGTGGCGGCATTGACGAACAGCGAGGGCGAGTGGCCGACATGGCTGCGCCAGTCCCCCGTGCTGATCTTGTCGCGGATCAGCGCATCGCGCGTCGCCCGGTCCGGAATGCGCAGCAGCGCTTCCGCCAGGCACATCAGCGCCACCCCCTCCTGGCTGGACAGCGAGAATTCCTGCACCAGTCCTTCGACGCCGCCGCGCCGTGGCTTGGCCCGCAGCGCCTCCACCAACCGGCGGGCCAGATCCTGCGACTGCGCCGCCTGGGCCGCCGGCAAGGTGGCATTGCTGATCAGCAAGGGCAGGCACTCTTCTTCCGGCCGACGATAGGCGCTGGTGATGCGGGCGCGCAGCACGGTCTGCGGCTGAACCCCCTGGGCGAAGTCCAGGAAGGGCTGCGGCGAGACGTCGGTTGCACCCTCCTCCTCCAGCTGAAACACCGGGCCGCCATCATCGGCATGGCCGAGGCTCGCGCCCCGATCCAGCCGGTCCAGCGCCAGCAGAAGCGCTTGCTTCACAATCCAATGCGGCGTCCGCCCCTGGGCCTCGGCCGCGGCCTTGAGGCGGGCGCGCAGTGCGTCATCCACCTTGAGGCCGATTGTCGTGCTCGCCATGGCCAGGGTCTCCTGCTCTCTCGCCCAGGCAGCATGGTTAACCCAAATTTGAATAGGTGCAACCGGTTCGATGGTGTGGGTTGCACCTTTGTGCGTTCGCTTCTGGAGGAAGGCCAGGGGAGAAGGAATTCTCCCCCCGACCACCTCTCCTTTTCGTCTGTCAGCCTGAGAGGCGCGGGGGGCGAGGTGGGGGCTGGGCGAGAGAGGGCGTGGCCGGCCTGAAACCGAAACTCGGCAGCACGACCGTCCCGATTCAGCGCGCGGCGCGATGCGCGCGATCACAGCAAGGCCCGCAGAATACTCCATGAGCGCGCCCTGACTGTCCGCAGCCAGGGGTCCGCGACGTATAAGCTGGAGCACCAAGCCTCCAGCCTTCCCAGGAACGCCGGGAACCACAGCGGCCACGCACCTCCAGGTTCGGGGCCGCTTCGTCGTTCTGGCACAAGCTGCATCAGGCGTCGGCTGCGCGGTGGAGCGGCGGCGGAAACCCGCCGCCGCTCCACTATCCGGCCACCCCTACCGACCCATCCCGCCGGAACACGGCACCGCGCCCGGCCAGGATGCCCTGCACCTTCACCAACGTGCGGCTGGTGACATTGCCCTCGCTCTCGATCCGGCTGAGGGTGTTGACCGATATCCCGGCAATGGCGGCGAGTTCCCGCAGGGTCATTCCCAGGGCCGCGCGCGCCATCCGGCACTGCGAGGCCGTCATCAGCATGGCGGCCACTTTGTTCAACGCCCCGGCGTCAGGTCGATTTCGATCTCCCGCACCTCCAGGCGTGGCGAGGTGCCGATCCGCACCCGGACCTGCCCTCCCCTGGCCAGGCGGCGGATCTCGCGCAGGCAGGCATCCTGGATGCGCTGGGTGATATCCTCACCAAAATTCGCAAGACGGTCGCGACCGATCTGGGCGCGCAGCCGCGCGGCGGCGAGGCTGGCCGACTTGCGGCGATGGTGGATCAGGCTGATCAGAGCGGCGGCCATATGAGGGTTCCTGGGGTCAGGCGTGGCGGAACAGCCGGCGCAGCAAACCGCGCTGCGCCGTTTCCGTCAGGGCGGAAAGGAATCCGGCACCCGCCATCTGCGGGGCACGGTAGGACTGGGCGATGCCGTGGCGGGTCTCGGCCAGGAAGCTCCTGGCGGCGGCCCGGTAGGCGCGGCCGGCATCGGTCTTGCCGTCCAGGCTCGCCGGGCGGCCGGCATTGGAGGATCGCAGCACGCTGTCGCTCTCCGGCACCACCGCCAGCAGCGGCATCACCAGAATGTCCTGGATGGTCTCCAGGGACAGCATCTCCCCCTTCCTCACCCGCTCCTCGCTGTAGCGGGTGACGACCAGGTGCTCCCGCACCGGGGACAGGCCCGCCTGCGCGCGGCGGGAACGGGCGGCGATATAGCCCATGATGCGGTCGGCATCGCGGACCGAGGTCATCTCGGGGTTGCAGACGACGATGGCATGGTCGGCATGATGCAGCGCCATCATCGCGCCGTGCTCGATGCCGGCGGGGCTGTCGCACAGGATGTAGTCGAACTCGCCGCGCAGCAGGTTCATCACATGGTCGATGGCCTCATGCGTCAGTTCCTCCTTGTCCGCGGTCTGCGACGTGGCGAGCAGGAACAGGTTCGGCACCCGCTTGTCGCGCACCAGCGCCTGGGAAAGGTTGGCGGTGCCATGCGCCACATGCAGGAAGTCGTACACCACCCGCTTCTCCACCCCCATGACGAGGTCGAGGTTGCGCAGGCCCATATCGAAATCCACCACGCAGACGCGGTGGCCTTCCAGCGCCAACGCGGCGCCGAACGCGGCGGTGGTGGTGGTCTTGCCCACACCCCCTTTGCCGGAGGTAACGGTGATGACGGTCGCGGACATCGGGATTCTCCCTGAGGTCGGTTGCGGGTGGAAGCGGGTCAGGGCAGCGGGCCGAAGCGTAATGCGCCATCGGCCAGGCTGATCTGGGCCGGGCGCTTGGCCCAGCCGGCGGGGAAGTCGTCGGCGCCGAGATACAGCCCGGCGATCGACACCAGCTCCGCATCGAAGATTTTCGCAAAGATGCGGGCAGAGGCATCGTCGCCCAGCCCGGCGCTGGCCGAGCCCCGCAGCGTGCCATAGACGTGGATGCAGCCATCGGCGAGCAACTGTGCCCCGGGCGAGACCGAATGCAGTACGATCAGGTCAGCCTCCGCCGCATAGATCCGCTGGCCGGAGCGCACCGGCTCGGAGACGATCACCGGCGGCCGGCGGATGCGCTCCGCGGACAGGTTCTGTCGCGGCTCGGCCTCCATCACCCGGCCCAGGCCGCTGGCCAGCGCGGCCTGCTCCACCTCGGCGGAATGTGCCTTGAAGGCGGCGGGCACCAGGCCGCGCTGGCGCAGCAGCGCCACGGCATCCGCCACCCGGGGGGCGGAGCTGGCGGGCAGCGCGGTCAGGTCCAGGATCGCCGGCGTGTGCCGGAACAGCCCGGCGGTCGAAGCCAGCCGCGCCGTCAGCGCCTTGTCCAGCTCCTGCACCGCGACATCGGCGATCTCGACGGTCAGGAAGGGGTGCACCTTGCCGCGCAGGCGCAGCGGAGTGTCGGTGGAGGCTGCCGGTCGCGGCATGGAGATCGTCATGGTCAGGCCCGCCTTCTGTCGGAATCCGCCGGTGGAAGCACTGCGCCACCGGTTCCAGACGCCCGCGTTTCGCGGACCACACCGGGATACGCGGGCTTGGATTTTTTCGCAAGACTTTTCATTTTTCGCCCAACAAACGGATCGCTCAGGCGGCACGGAGGGTGAGCGGCGGCGCGGCGGTCCCCAGCCCGTCCAGTTGCCACAACGCCCGCGCCATCCACAGCCGGAACATGCCCTGCCGCTCGCCGAACGGCCCATCCAGCCGCGCCTGCGCCACGGGCAGGCAGCGCCCTTCCACCTGCGCCAGGGCAGCCCGCCGCAGCGCGGCACGCAGGATTCCGGGCGCTTCCCCCCAACCGGGAAGCCCGGCGGCGGCGGCGAAGGATTCCAGGCTGCAACGGGGCGCCAACGGCGGCTCGGCCGCGCCCTCCGGCAACGGTCGCAGCCGGGTGCCGTCCCACACCAGAAGCTGCAGGTCATGGCGCGGCGCGCCGGCCGGCACGACGAAGCCCGGCACCTCACCGGCTTCCAGCCGCAGGATGCTACCGAGCCAGCTCAGCCCCGCGGCCAGCAGCACTGGGCATGGCGGCAGGCTGCTGGAGACCAGCAGGCGCACCGCGCCATCCTCCTGCACGATGCGGGCGCCGCTGGTCGCGTGGTCCAGGCTCTCCCCGGTCAGCAGCTGTGTCGCCTCGGGGTGACGGAACAGCGCGTGGTCCGGCGTCCGGCGCGGCGCCCTGCCAGACAGCAGGGCGACCAGCGCTTCGGCATCCTCCAGCGGCAAGGGATGGCGCAGCGTCGCGGCCAGCTCCAGCCGGGCATCCCGGCGGCGGATCATGCCGCGCCCCGCCCGGCCAGGCGCAGCCGGCGCTCGGCGGCGGCCAGCGCGGCATCCACCGCAGCCGGGTCCGCCGCCACCTGCTGGCGTTGCAGGCTCAGCGGCGGCTCGTCATGCGGGTCATCCTCGATCAGCACGGCCTGCAGCGGCCGGTCGGCCCGCAGTTCGGCGAACAATCCTTCCCTGTAGTGCACGACCACGCGTGGCAGATGGCCGGCCGGGCTCAGCAGCCCCTCCAGCGCGTCCAGCGCCTGCTCGAATTCCTCCTCGCTGGCTTCGGCCTGCACGAGGTCGAGGATGTCACGGCCATCGAGGACAAGGCAGGCCTCCCCGGGGGCACGACGGCTGATCTCCATCCGGCTTCTCCTGATCTGGTTCCAACCGCTGCCGGTGGTGCCACGCTCAGGCCAGGGCACACAATAGTTTTTCGCATAAGTATGCTCTCGTTTTCGTGATTGACGCCGCCGCGCCACGGTTCGATACGGCAGGAACGCTGGAGGCCCCCGTATGCCGCACTTGCCCCATCAGGACGGACCGCTGGCCCGGGTTGCCAGCTACGACCTGGCTTCTCCCGCCGGGCTCGCGCTGCTGCGGCGCTTTGACGCCCAGTTCCATCGTTTGCCCGTAGCGGCACGGGACGCGGCGGTGCGCGGCCTGCAACTGGCCCTGCCGCTGGCGGCCCGGGCCCAGGGACTGCTGGTGTTGCCGGGCGGCGCCCTGGCATGGCGGGACGGCGAATCGGTGCTGGTCGGAGACCCCGCATCAAGTGTCGGCGTCACGACGAGCCGGGAGGCCTTGCAGAAGGCCGTATCCGACCAGTCCGGCACATTCTTCATCCAGCATGGCAAGAATGGCCTTCAATTGGGTCACGATTCGGTATTTTTCGGCCAATCCGCCACCTGGGCCCCTCAAGCGTCCCTTTACGCCGACATCTTGCCCGCACTGGCCGAGTGGCGGGGCCCGGCGATGATTCACTGGCACGACACCGGCGCCGCGGTGTGGGAAATGGTGCCCGCCCCGCCGCCGCTGGCCCTGGCCGTCAGCCTGGTGGGCGAGGCGCTGGAAGCCGGGCCGCCGCTACCGCGCTTCGTCTGGTCGGTCGCCGGCAGCGACGAGTGCTTCCAGCACCTCTCCTCCGGCCTTGCTGCGCATCTGGACGAATGGCTGGCACCCGAAGTCAGCGATGCATTGCGCTTCGCCCTGATCGCCCATTGGACCGATGGCGAGGACAGTGTCGCCAGCCGGTTGGCCGATGGCCTCGGCTGGCTGCCGCGCGCCTTCGCCGCCGACCCCGGCCGCCCCGCCAGCCTGGACATGCTCACCCACTGGCCCCGCGCCGCCGCCGCCTTGCCGCCGCACGCCGCCCTGCTCGGGCTCGCCGTCGCCGAGGCGGGCGAGGCCTGGAGCCCGCAGCTGCGGCGCGACTTCCTCGCCGCCCTCCGCGCTGAATGGCCCGCCGCCGCCCTTCTGGCCGAATCAGGCAGCGCGGCCCCGACGCCGCTGGATACGCTGGCGGCCGATCGCATGGTCCGCGCCGGCACCCCTGCCCTGGCGGCGCTAGCCCCCCTCGATGTCATCGACACGCCCCAGGGATTGTTGCGCCGGGCCGACTCCGTGGCGCTGCGCCTGGGCGCCCCCGTGTTGCTGGCGGTGCCGGCCTGGGGTCTGTGCCACCAGCTGGACCCGGCCGGGCTGCGTGTGCTGGGCAATGGCGCCGCCTACGGGCTTGGCGCCGGGCTGGAGGCGTTCGAGGCCGAATAGCTGCCATTCATTAATTTTCGCATGAGGCTCAGGAAGCGCTTGCGAAAAAAAACGGGATCGGGAATGTTGGCCACGCCCGCATCAGAAGGGGACCGTGGCGTGAAGATTTTGGTGGTGGATGACTACCCGACGATGCGTCGGATCGTGCGAAACCTGTTGGACCAGATTGGCTTCAAGGATGTCGAGGAGGCCGGCAACGGCGCCGAGGCGTTCGAGAAGATCAAGGTGTCTCGCTACGATATGGTGATCTCGGACTGGAACATGGAGCCCATGACGGGGCTTGAGCTGCTGAAGCATGTCCGTGCCGATGCCGCGCTGTCGAAGACGCCGTTCATTATGGTGACGGCGGAAAGCAAGACGGAGAACGTCATCGCGGCCAAGCAGGCCGGCGCCTCGCAGTACATCGTCAAGCCGTTCACGGCTGAGACGCTGAAGGCGAAAATCGCCTCTGTCGTGGGCTGAGAGGGGCGCGCGGTGACCGTGGCCCCCCAAGCCCAGCCGGCGCCCGAGAAGGGCCTGGCGCGTATCGCCGGTCATGTCGCCGCGATTTCAGGCGAGGTGGACCGGCTGCTCGGAATGCCCATGGGCACCGCGGAGGATGGTGACCGCCTTAGCCAGGTGATGGCGGAGATGCAGGGGATGTCGAAGCTGCTCGCGGATACGCGGGCCGAGATCGTGCATCTCTCGCCGCCGCCCACCGGGCTGGGCGACACGCTGGATGCCGTGGTGGACGAGACCGAGCAAGCCGCCATGGAGATCATGAAGCAGGCCGAGCGTGCGCAGGCGGCGTCCGGCCGGCTGACCAGCGGCGCCTCCACCGACACCAAGGCCGACCTGGCCGAGGTGGACGATGCGGCGACCTGCATCCTGATGGCCTGTGCCTTCCAGGACATTACCGGCCAGCGCATCCGCAAGGTGCTGTCGGCGATGCGCTCCGTCGAGGAACGCATCGCCACGCTGGTGGCACTGATGGGCATCCGCCAGGAAGACCTGCCCCAAGATGCTGGCGGCGCGCCGGCCGGCTCCGATGCCGCCTTGCTGAACGGCCCTAGTTCCTCCGCCGAGGGCGGGCTGGGCCAGAATGCGGTCGACGATCTGTTCAACTGAGACCATGCCCGCCGCCGATCCCGGCGGCGGCCTTGCATCACGAAGCCAGGAAGAATGTCATGGCGCTTTCGGTCGGCACTGAACTGGCCGCCCTGCTGTTGGGCGCCAATGGCGCGGAGGCCGGCCCGCGCCGTGCCCCCGGCGGCCCCACTGCCGCCCTACCGGGCGCGGATGTCCTGCCCGGCTTCGCCGACCTCCTGGCCGCCGCGACGGCGGGCGAGGCTGGGGTAGCAACCGCGCCTGCCGTCATGCCCCAGCCCGGGGCCGAGGCGCCAGCGCCGCCCACCGCCATTCGCCCCAAGCCCGCCATGCCCGCGGCCATGCCATGGGACGCCCTGGCCGCTGCCGCCGAGGCGGCGGATGGCCTGGCGGCGCCGTTCCAGTGGCCCGGCAATGCCCAGCCCGCCCCTGCCCTTGTGCCCGAATCCCTGGCCAGCGTGGCCGAGGACGCTGAACTGCCGACAGAGCCGGCGATGCCTGAGGTGGCGCAGGATGTGCCGCTGCCGCTCGCCATTCCCGTCGCGCCTGCCATGCCTGTTCAGGCTGCCCGGCCTCCTGCGAAAACGCAGCAAAGCGCGACGCTTCCACTGTCGCTCACAACCGAAGCGCCGCTTGAGCCGCAAACGCCTGAGGCCAAGTCCGCATCATTCGCGCTTCCCTCGTCTCCGGAACAGAAGCCTGGGCTGGAGACGCTGGCCACAGCCGACCTGCGCCCCAGCCTTCAGCCGTCCGCGGCGACCCCTGAAACCCCCGCCGCAGGCCAATCCATCGCGACGCCGCAGCCTGCTGACGCCTCGCCCGCGGCGCCGGTGCAGGACGGGAACCAAATCGTTGCGGCCATGGCCACCTCCGTCGCGCCGCGCCCGATCGAGGCCAGGCGCGGCGATACCGCCGCGGCGCCCACACGGCGCGCCGAGACCTCGGCCGAGAAGGCGGTGCCCATCCCGCTGCAGCCCGTCGAGGCCTCCGATCCGGTCCTGGCCGCCACGGCGTGGAAGGAGATGCCGGCAACGCCGCGCGAGTCCGACGCCAAGGGCGCCACATCCTCCGCCCTTGCCCCAGCCGTCGAGCCGGAGCTTCCGGCCGCGGCCCCGCCCGCCATCAGCTTCGAGGCGCAGCGCCCCGCCGAATCCGCCCGCCCGGTAGCCGCAGCGGCCGTGCCTCTGGTGCTGCGGCCCCACCAGGTGGCGGAGGCCGGCCAGCAGATCGTGCTGCGGACCAGCCAGGCGGCAACGGAAGGCGTGGAGACCATCTCGGTCGATCTGCGCCCGCCGGAACTGGGGCGCGTCGAGGTGCGGCTGACTTTCCGCGAGGGCACCGTGCAGGTTTCCATGACCGCCGAGCGGGTGGAAACCTACGAGGCCTTCCGCCACGACCGGGCCAGCCTGGAACAGCAGATGCAGCAGGCCGGCCTGCAACTCGGCAGCGGCGGACTGGATCTCCAGCATGGCCGCCTGCCGCCGCGCGAGGGCGGCGAGCCGGAGCGTCGCACGGCGCAGGCCGCCGAACTGGCGGCCGATGATGCCGCCGATGACACGCTGGCCCCCCTCCGTCCCCGCTCGGACAGCCTGATCGACCTGATCGCCTGATTCAGGGTCTGGATGCCTGACCCTGCCCCGACGCCCCTCTTGCAGGATTTCTTGCCATGGCCACGACCGGCATTGCCGCCACCAGCAGCGTCACCGGCGCCAACACCGCGGCGCCGACGACCAGCCTCAGCAGCTCCAGCCAGGATTTCGACCGGTTCCTGAAGCTGCTGACGGCGCAGATGAAGTACCAGGACCCGATGCAGCCGACGGACCCGACGCAGTTCGTGGCGCAGCTCGCCCAGTTTTCCCAGGTGGAGCAGCAGACCAAGAGCAACACGTTGTTGAATTCCATCCTGGAACAGGTCAGCGGCGCCGGCAGCCTGTCGCAGAATGCAGCACTGATCGGCAAGAGCGTGCAGACCGCCGTCAGTGGCCTGACCCTGCCCGCCAGCGGCAATGCCGCGCCGGTGACGGTGACGGTGCCCAGTACCAGCAGCCTGAAGAACCTGCGGATCGAAGTGCTCGACAGCAACAACAACGTGGCCCGCACGGTCGCCGCCGCCAAGGGCGAGACCACCTTTACCTTCGATGGCAAGGACGCCAACGGCAACCGCATGGCGGCCGGCAGCTACGCGGTGCGCGTGGTTGGCGAAGACGCCAGCAATGTCCGCCAGAGTGCCGGCAGTGTCAGCAGCGCCGGCAAGATCTCTGAAGTCCGGCGCGATACCAGCGGCCAGTTCGTCCTGGCGCTGGAGAACGGCAACACCGTCAGCATCGACAATGTCGCACGGCTGACGCAGTAGCACGCCGCGTCGGCGGTCTCCGGGGCGCAGGGTCTCTTCGCGGCACGGGTTCGGCACGAAGCGCCGGGCACCCGCCGCACCGGGCCAGACCGCCGACGAGCCAGCGCAGATGCGCCGCCAGGACCGGCCTGCAAGCGCAGCCGTCGGGGGCCGCCGGAGCGCGGCCCCCGCGCGCTTCGTCTCAGCTGTGCAGCAGCCGCGTGATGACCACGTCGCGCAGGCCTTCCTCGCGGATCTGGGCGAGGCTGTCATACAGGCTGTCCCGCAACAGGCTGGGATCGGTCTGCCCCGGGCGCAGCTGGTTCCGCTCCGACATCGCCATCAGCCGCCGCAGCACCGCCTGCCGCAGCAAGGGCGAGACTTCCTTGAAGCCCTGGGTCTCCTCGCTGCGCGTCTCCAGCGTCACGGAGACGACGACATAGGCCATGCGCCGGCCGGAGCTCGGCAGGTTCACGGTGAAGTCGCCCAGCGGGACGAATTCGAACTCCTTTTTCGCGGCTTCCGCCGCCTGGGCGCCGGCAAGCGGCGCCAGCACCGAAGCGGCCGTGGCAGCCAGCGCGACCTGGCGCAGGCGAAGGAGAGAGGCGCGGCGCGAGTACAAAGTCGGCATGGGGGATCACTCCGGGTTGTGGGCGCGTGCTGAATTTCGCAGCGCACCATGCCGGCGTCAATCAGTTTGTCTCTTTTTCTGCGACACAGCGCGGATTTCTATCCGCCGTGCTTCAGACCCTTCTGCGCCCAGACGACGCCGATCACCTTGGCCACCGCCTCGAAATGCTGCGGCGGGATAATGTCGCCAACCTCGACGGAGGCGTGCAGCGCCCGCGCCAGCGGCCGGTCCTCAATCACCATGACGCCGGAGGATTGCGCCAGCTCACGGATGCGCTTGGCCAGCGCATCGACGCCCTTGGCCACGCAGACCGGCGCATCGTCCTGCCCGCGCTCGTAGCGCAGGGCGACGGCGTAGTGGGTCGGGTTGGTCAGCACCACCGTGGCGGTCGGCACGTCGGCCATCATGCGCGCGCGGGACGCCTGGCGCTGCCGCTTGCGGCGCGCCGCCTTCACATGCGGGTCGCCCTCGGTGGAGCGGTTCTCCTCCCGCATCTCCTGCACCGTCATCCGCTGCCGGCGGGCGTATTCGAAGCGCTGGAAGCTGATGTCGATCGCCGCAATCACCGCTGCCACCAGGGTGACGGCGAACAGCACCGCCACGATCATCCGCGTCAGGATGCCCGGAAAGGCCGCCGGGTCCAGCGCGGTCATGCCGATGCTCTCGTCGAACAACGGCCGGCCGACCACCCAGCAGGCCAGGGCCACGGTCATGGCCTTCAGCGTGTTCTTGCCGAATTCGAACAGCGCTTTCAGCCCGAACATCCGCTTCAGTCCGGCCATGGGCGAGACGTGGGACCATTTCGGCGCCAGCCGCTCCGTGGTCATCACCAGCGTATTCTGCATCAGGTGCGGCAACAGCGCTCCCACCACCAGCAGGCCGAACACCGGCAGCAGGGCCACCGCCATCGCCTCGATCGCCGCATGGGCCGCGGCGCGGTAGCCCTGCCCGGTCAGTTCCAGGAACGCATCAGGCTGCTCGATCAACGGCAGCAGGATCTCCCCCACACGCCGCGCCGCCAGCCCGCCGGCGAGGCCGACGGACAGCAGCATCGCCGCATACAACCCGACATTGGAGCCTTCCTTCGAGGCGGGGACGTCACCCTTACTGCGCGCCTGCTCCAGCTTGCGGTGGGAGGCGTCGAGGGTTTTTTCCTGGCCGCTATCCTCGGCCATCAGCGCGCCAGCACGAAGACATCGGCATAGGCGCCGAGCAGTTCCGAGACGATGCCGGGCGCCGTCAGTGCCATCAGCTGCAGCCCGGCCAGCAACAGCGCCGGCGCGCCGATCATGAAGACCGGCATGGCCGGCATGGCGCGGTTGATGCCGGCCATGCCCAGATTGAACAGCATCGCCAACGCCAGGAATGGCATGGAGAACTGTATGGCCAGGCGGAAGGATTGTGCCGCCATGGCCGTGATCGCCTCGGCCGAGCCCGCCAGCGGCGGCGGGGCGCCGAGCGGCACCATGGCATAGCTCTCCGCCAGGGCGCGCAGGCCGGTATGGTGGCCCTCCACCGTGAACAGCACCGCCAGCCCGCCGGCATAGAGCGCGGCGCCGAGGATGGCCGAGCTGTCATTGCCCATGCCGAAGATGAAGGCGTTGCCGAGGCCGATGCTCTGGCCGATCACCTGCCCCGCTGTCTGGATGGCGGAGAGCAGCAGGCGGGAGAGTGTGCCCAGCAGCGTGCCGGTCGTCACCTCCATTCCCACGGCGAAGACGATGCTCCAGATGCCGGGCACCGGCACCGCCGGGCCCGCCAGCGGGGCGATGCACAGCGCCGCCGCCATCCCAGCGAGCACGCGGATGCGCACCGGCACCGCGTGCTCGCCGAAGCCCGGCAGCAGCATCAGCGCCGCCGAGATACGGCAGAACACCAGGGCCAGCCGGTAGATCTCGGCCGGCAGCCAGGTGGCCAGGGGAAGCGCGGTCTCCAAGCGTCAGATCTGCCCGACGGTGCGCAGCTTGGCGCGCTGGTGCACCTCGGCATGCGAGATCACGGCGATGGTCGGGTTGATGCGCTCCACCAGGTGCCGCACGAACGGCCGCACCTGCGCCGAGGTCAGCACCGCCGGCCAGTCGCCCTTGGCGGCGGCCTCGGCGATGCGGGTGCGCGTCAGCCCCACCAGGTCCTGGATCTTGCTCGGCGCCATGGCGAAGCTGCGGTGGTCGCCTTCCTCATGGATGGCGGTGCCGACCTCCTGCTCCCATTCGGGGGACAACAGGATGGCGGTGATGTAGCCATCCTCCTGCGCCAGGCCGCGGCAGATCTGCAGGGACAGCCGCTGCCGCACATGCTCGGTCAGCATGGAGACGTTGCGGGTGAAGCCGGCGGCCTCGTGCAGTGCTTCCAGGATCAGCGGCAGGTTGCGGATGGAAACCCGCTCCGCCAGCAGCGTCGCCAGCACCTTCTGCACCGTTGCCAGCGGCAGGATGGCGGGGATGAGGTCGGAGACCAGCTTCTGCTGGTCCTTCTCCAGCCCATCCAGCAGCTTCTGCGTCGCCGCATAGCCCTGCAGCTGGGACATGTAGCCCTTCAGCACTTCGGAGAGATGCGTGGTCAGCACCGTCTCCGCATCCACCACGGTCAGGCCCTGCGCCAGGGCGCCCTCGCGCAGATGCGGCTCGATCCAGCGGGCGCGGATCTTAAAGCTGGGCTCCTGCGTGTCGATGCCGGGCACGCCGATCTCCTGCCCGCCCGGCGCGAAGGCCAGCAACTTGCCGAGCATCAGCGCCTCCCGCGCGATCTCGACGCCCTGGACCTGCACCGAATACTCGCCGGAGCCGAGATCCATGTTGTCCTTGATTCGCACGGCGGGAAGGATGAAGCCGAACTCCAGGCCGAAGGCGCGGCGCAGCTTCTTGATCTTCTCCGTCAGACTGCCCTGCCGGCCAGACGTCAGCGACACCAGCCCCATGCCGAGTTCCAGCCGCACGTCATCCACACGGATCAGCTCGGCCATGGATTCCTCGCGCGGCGCAGCATCAGGCGTCGCGTCCTCGGCCGCTGCGGCGACGGCGCGGCGCTGCACGGCGCGATGCGCGAACCAGCCACCCCCGGCCGACAGCGCCGCCAGGGCGATGAAGGGCAGGAACGGCAGCCCCGGCAGCACCGCGAACAGCGTGGACAGCCCCGCCGCCAGATAGAGAGGCTTCGGCTGCGCCCCGAGCTGGCTGATGAACGCCTTGTCGGTGGAGCCGCGCACGCTGCCCTTGGAGACCAGCATGCCGGCGCCGACCGAGACGATCAGCCCGGGGATCTGCGAGACGATGCCATCGCCGATGGCCAGGGTGACGTAGTTGCCGGCCGCTGCTTCCAGGTTCATCCCATGCCGCAGCGTGCCGACGACGATGCCGCCCAGCACGTTGACGACGGTGACGATGATGGAGGCGATGGCATCGCCGCGGACGAATTTGGAGGCGCCGTCCATGGCGCCGAAGAAGCCGTTCTCGTCCTCCAGCTCCCGCCGGCGGCGCTTCGATTCGGCATCGTCGATGACACCGGCGGCAAGGTCGGCGTCGATCGCCATCTGCTTGCCCGGCATGGCGTCCAGGCTGAAACGCGCCGCCACTTCGGCGATGCGGCTGGCGCCCTTGGTGACGACGATGAAGTTCACCACAATCAGGATGGCGAAGACGATGACGCCGATGATGAAGTCACCGCCGACGACGAAGCTCGCGAAGCCGTGGATGACGCTGCCGGCGGCGTCCAGCCCCTGGTGGCCATGCGCCAGGATCAGGCGGGTGGTGGCCAGGTTCAGCGCCAGCCGCAACAGCGTCGCCACCAGCAGCACGGTGGGGAAGACGGAGAAATCCAGCGGCCGCTCGATCCAGATGGCGACCATCAGGATCAGCACGGAGAGAGTGATGGAGGTAGCCAGGCCGAGATCGACCAGCCAGCTCGGCATCGGCAGCACCAGCACGGCCAACAGCAGCACCATGGCGGCGGCGAAGACCAGATCCTGGTGGCCGATGGCCCGGCGCAGGCGCGTGAGGAAGCTCATCGGCTCAGAGCCCCACGATCAGTTGCGCGATCTCTTCGGTGTAGGATTTCAGCGCGGCGAAGCCGAGCGGCAGCGACAGCATCGCCGCCACCATCGTCACCACGATCTTCGGCACGTAGGAGAGGGTGACTTCCTGGATTTGCGTCAGCGCCTGCAGGAAGGAGACGGCGACGCCGGTGATCAGCGCGGCCAGCAGGGGCGGGCCGGCCACGACCATGGTGGCGAAGAAGCCGTTGCGCAGAACCTCAATGACGTCGCCTTCGTTCATGGCTGCCTCACACTGCCATGCGCAGCACGTCGGTATAGGCACCGACCACCTTGTCGCGCAGTTGCGTCATGGTTTGCACGGTCAGCTCGGCGGCGGTGGCCGCCTGCACCACTTCCTGCACGTCGGCGGTGCCGGCGACGCCGCGGGCGCTGACCAACTCCGCCCGCCGCAGGGTGGCCAGCGAACTGCGGGCGGCATCGCCCACCATGGCGCCGAAATCGCCAGTGTTGGCGGCCGAGGACGCGCCATAGGCGCGCAGCGCGGCGGAGACCGGCGCGATGGCCGGGATGGGGCTGGACATGTGTTTACGACCTCAGGATATCGAGGGTTTTGCCGTAGAGGGCACGGGCCTGCTGCATCACCGCGATGCCGGCCTCGTAGCTGCGCTGCGCGGTGCGGAGGTCCGCCTGCTCGATCAGCGTGTCCACGTTCGGCATGCGGACATAGCCCTGGGCGTCGGCGGCGGGGTGCGCCGGGTCGTATTGCGTGCGGAAGTCCCGCTGATCGTTGGTGATGGAATCGGTCCGCACCAACTGGGCGCCGGTGGCCCGGTCCACGCTCTGCCGGAAGGACATCAGCTTGCGCCGGTAAGGGTCGCCCCCCGGCGTCGCGGCGGTGGAGGAGGCGTTGGCGATGTTCTCGGCCGCCACGCGCATGCGCACCGCCTGGGTGCTCATGCCGGAGGCCGCGGTGGCCATCGCCTGGGTCAGCGGCCCGGTGCCGCCGATGGGCTCGATGCGGATCATCAGCGGCTACTCACGGCGCTGCGCATCAGGGCCGCGCTGCGCTTGTAGACGAGCGCCGCGAGATCGTAATTTTTCGCAACGTCGGATTGCTTCACCATCTGCTCCTCCAGGTCCACCGTATTGCCGGTGGGGTCCTCGCTATAGGAATTGGCACGGTCGGTCGTGACGTCCGCGCCGCCCCGGCTGCCGGTGATGTGCCCGGACTGGGCGCCGGCCAGCCGCAGCGGCGCCACGCCGCCCTGGGTCCGCAGCAAGGCGCTGTCGAACTGGAAGGGCTTCACGTCCCTGGCACGGTAATGCGGCGTGTCCGCATTGGCGATGTTCTGCGCCAGCACGTTCTGGCGCTCGGAGAGCTGGCGCATGCGGGCGCCGGTGATGCGGAAGACGTCGATGCCGTCGAGCATGGTCGATCTGCTCCTGGGTCAGATGCAGGCAGGAATAGCTTTTTCGCATTCTGCCTGTCGAGTGTTTTTCGCATAGACGTCCGAGAACGAAGGCGCGATGATGGCGCCAAGAACGCTTCGCGAACGGGACGATCATGGATTACTTTCGCACGATTGGCACGCCGACGCCCGGCACCCGCCCGGCCGCCGCCCTGGCCGATGCGCCGGTACTGTTGCAGGATCTGCCGCGCGCCAGCCGCTGGGGCCGCCTGGCCGCCGTGCGCGGCGCGGCGCTCTCCATCGAGGGCCTCGGCGGTGGCCTCGCCATCGGAGACCGGATGATGGTGCGGCGCCCCGGGCATCCGCCGGTCCAGGGCGAATTCGTGGCCTTCGAGGGTGACATCGCCGTCGCGGTGCCCGAGGGCCATACCGAGGGCCTGGCACCCGGCGCCCGCGTCTGGCTGGACGAGCCGCTGGCCCTCTCGCCGTCCGATGCCTGGCTGGGCCGGGTGATCGACGGCCAGGGGCAGCCACTGGATGGCAAGGGCCCGCTGCCCGCCGGCCGCCGTGCGGTGCCGCTGCGCCGCCGGGCGCCGGATGCGTTGACCCGCCGGCTGGTCGGCCCGCGGCTGGAGACCGGGCTGCGGGCGCTGGATGTCTTCACCCCCATCTGCCGCGGCCAGCGCATGGGCATCTTCGCCGCCTCCGGCGTCGGCAAGTCGACGCTGATGGGCATGCTGGCGCGCTTCGTGGAGGCCGACGTGATCGTCGTCGGCCTGGTGGGCGAACGCGGGCGCGAGGTGCGCGAGTTCCTTGACCAGACGCTGGGCGAGGAAGGGCGCGCGCGCTCGGTCGTCGTCGTCTCCACCTCGGACCAACCGGCGCTGGCCCGCCGCCGTGCCGCGCAAGCGACGCTGGCGGTGGCCGAACATTTCCGTGCCGAGGGCAAGCAGGTCTTCCTGCTGCTGGATTCCGTGACCCGCCTGGCCCACGCGCAGCGCGAGATCGGCCTGGCGGCCGGCGAGCCGGCGACGGCGCGGTCCTACACCCCCTCGGTGTTCAACGAGTTACCCGCCTTGCTGGAGCGCGCCGGGCCGGGCCCGGAGGGCGAGGGGGATATCACCGCCGTCTTCACCGTGCTGGTGGATGGCGACGACCACGACGAGCCGATCGCCGATGCGGTGCGCGGCATCCTGGATGGCCATATCGTGCTGGACCGGCGCATCGGTGAGCGCGGCCGCTGGCCGGCGATCGACGTGCTGCGTTCCGTCAGCCGTGCCCTGCCGCGCTGCCACTCGGCCGACGAGAACGCTCAGTTGGCCGAGGCGCGGCGCTTACTAGGCGCTTACGCCGACATGGCGGAGATGATCCGCCTCGGCGCGTACCGGGCTGGCAGTGACCCGCTGGTGGACAGCGCCATCCGCCATCAGCCGGCGCTGGAAGCCTTCCTGGGCCAGCAGGTGGACGAGCGCGTCGCGGCGCCGGAGGCGTTTGCCCGCCTCGGCGCCGTGCTGCGGGAGGAAGGCGGGCCGTGAGGCCCGTTTCCATCTACTGGTAGATGATGCCGAGCAGGGCGGAGGCGCTGGCACCGGTAAAGGCATCCCCGCCCCAGGCCACCGGCTGCATCAGGCTGGCGACGCCGGTGCTGCTGGCCATCGCCTGCGCTTCCGCCGTGCTGGACTTGGCGACATAGCGGTCCAGCAGCTTGCCGAGCTTGGCGCTGTCCTGGAAGTCGCTCAGGCTCATGCGCCGCTCGAACATCGCCTTCTGCTGGTCGACATCCAGCCGGCCGAAACTGTCAGGTAGCCCCAGCACCTCCTGCACCACGCCGGCCAGGTTGCGGTCGGCTATGATGCTGTACCAGCTGGTGATGCCGGGCAGGGTCCGCTTGGCATAGATGGCCTTGCGCAGCGTCTCCGACGTCTCGCCGAGCGATTCCTCGAACCGCGCCTGGGTGTAGAGCGACACGATCTGCTCGACCGTCGAGGCATCTCCCACCTTGGCGCCGCCCTGCTGCGCCACCACGGTGCTGCCCTTGGTGTTGCTGGCCAGGCTGGCGCGCGCCGTGCTCTCAGGATCGGCGACGAAGCTGAAATCCACCGCCTCCCCCCGCCCCTTGGCATCGCTGAAGATCAGCTTGCCGCCAAGCGCGGTGACGCTGATATCGCTGTTCTTGCCATCGGCCTTGCGGAAGGCCGCCTGCAACGTCGCCGCGAGATCGATGCGGTTGCCGACATTCTCCAACGCCAGGTTGCTGACCTTGATGCCGCCGAAGGTGCCGCTGAAGCTGGTGAAGCTCTGCCCGCTGCGGATGCCCTCCACCTGCAAGGTGGCGGTGGAGGGGACCGCCGGGATCTCCGGCACCGTCAGGCCGCCATAGTTCAGCGCGGCGGCGAGCTTCTTGTACTTCGCATCGGTCATGCGCGCGGCGACGGAGTTGCTGTCGGACGGGTTGCTCTCCAGCACCTTCTGCATCAGCGCGTTCATGCCGACCTGCGAATCCAGCCCGTAGGCCTTCAGCACCATCTCCTGCAGCCGGCGGTCGGCCAGCAGGTCCTTGGCTGTGGCCTTGGTGGGCAGCGTGTCGCGCAGATAGGCCAGGTCGCGCTGCAGGATCGGGTCCTTGGTGAAGGCCTTGAAGTCCGATACGCTCTTGTTCTGCAGCAGCTTCCAGCCGGCGACGCCGGTCGGTAGGCCGACGCTGATGGCATTGACGGTCATGCTTCGAACGACGTCCCTGGTGAGGGCGGGTTCTTCCGCGCGTCATCCTGGTAGACGGCGGGCAGCCGCATCAGCACGCGATCCGTCTCCGGGTCGCGCAGCTCGGTATAGAGCCGCATGGTTTCTCCATCGAGGTGGACTTCCAGCACCGGGTCCTGCGGCGGCACCGGTTTCGGCCGCTCGGTGGCCGCCGCTTCGGGCTCCACGACGCCGGCTGCCTCGCGGTCCCGCGCGATCTCGGGGCGGGGTGGCGGAAGGGCGTTCGGGTCGCCCGCTTGCCGCTTGCTGATACCTTGGGTGGGATCGATCATCTCGCTAACTCCGGGGCTTTGCCATGGTGTGCGGCGAGACGATCTCGCCAGGAAAGGGGCCGCTTCCTGGCGCTAGAGGGCGCTAGGAAGTGACAGGGATGCACTGCCCGGGCGCGGGGGGATGGGCCGCCGGGGCGGCGCATCCTCGGCCTTGGCGCTGTCGCGCCGGAACCGCTCCGGCGGGTGCAGGCCCAGCAGCGCGGCCTCGTACAGGACCAGCTCGCGCAAGGCGGACAGCGCGCGGTAGGTGTTGCCCTCCCGCATGTGCGCTTCGGCTTCGTCCAGCAGGTTCAGGTGCTCCGGCTTCAGGAACACGCCGCGCAGCCGCGCCACCTGTTCGGTGAAGGCGCCGCTGGAGCCCAGAACCGGCTGTGCGTTCAACAGCACGCCCTGCGCGGCAAAATAGGCACGCCGCACCGGGGTGGAGGCATCCTCCAGCAGCAGCACGTCCTTCTCGCGCACGATCTGCGCCTTGGTCTCCACCATCAGGTAGGCGCGCCGGTCACCATTGGTGACGACGGCGCCGTTGATGAACAGCCTTTCGCCCGGGGCGAGCTTCAGAATCAGCGACATCACACGGGGTCCGGCTGAGCGGTGGTGGCGGGCTGCAGGCCCAGCATCACCGCGCGGTTGACATCGATCAGGGCCTGGGGGCTTTTCTTCTCACGCAGCACCCGGTCGCTTTCCGCGAAGACCCAGCGGGCCAGGGAGAGCAGGCGGGCCCGCAGGGTCATGTCCCAGGCATTGCCGTCCTCCGCCAGGTCGGCGGCGAAGGCGGTCCAGACCATGCGGTTCTCATGGATGGCCGTCGGCATGGCGGCGGGGCCGGCGGAGGGCGCGGTCGCGCGCTCCAGCATCGCGCTCATGCGGGCCAGGAGGCGGTACTCGATCGTCCGCGGAGTCTCAGTGCTGCGGATGACGTCGCCATAGGCCGCCAATGCGCCGCTGGGGCGTTGCGGCGGGGCGTGCAGGATGTTGTCGGTGGTCGCGCTCAACATCGGATTCTTCCTTGGTCATTCGCAGGCTATTGCCACCTGGCGGGACCTGGGCCCGAGGTGGAAAGAGCCGGGAAACGCAAGCGGCCTGCCGCCGGCGTTTCCCGGTGCGGGGCGCGGCCGAAGCCGCGCCCCAGGGGCTTAGCGGAACAGCGACAGGATGCTCTGCGGCGCCTGGTTGGCGATGGAGAGCGCCTGCGTGCCCAGCTGCTCCTGCACCTGCAAGGCCTGCAGTCGGGCGGCTTCCTCGGACATGTCGGCATCGACCAGGGCGCCAAGGCCCGTGGTCAGCGTGTCAACCAGCTTGTCCAGGAAGTCCTTCTGCAGATCGATACGGGTGGCAGCCGTACCGAAGGAAGCCGCCGCGTTCGCGACATTGGCCGTGGCGGAGTCCAGCTTGCTCAGCAGCACGTCATAGTCGGTCTTGGAGGAGCTGAAGCCCACCAGGCTGTCCGTCGCGTCCGCGCTGGTCAGGCGCAGCGTGCCGGTCGCCGTATCGACCTCGACACCGTAGTTGGTGCCGGCCGAAGCGGCGGCGCCGAGGAAGTTACCACCGGCCAGCGTCGTCGGCGTGGTGATGGCGGCGATGTTCCACTTGGTGGCGCCGGTGCCGGTGACCAGCGCGTCCTTCAGCTTGTTGGCGATGTCCTTGCCGGTGACGTTGGCGCCGGTCACGTCGGCGGCGGCAACGGCGATGACGAAGACGCGGTCAACAGGGCTGCTGCCGTCGAAGATCTGGTCGCCGGTCTTGTAGTCACCGCCGACCACCTTCAGCTTGTAGGTGATGTCGCCCTTGTCCGTCGTGACGGTACCCGGGGTCATGTCGAGCTTGATGGAGAACTCGTCACCCATCACCAGCGGCTTGTCGCCGAAGGTCATTTCCAGCACCGAGGCGGCGCCGGCGACGGCGGCGGTCGCGGTGCCGAGCACGTTGGAGGTGACGGCGACGCCGTTGTCACCAGCCACGGCCTTCAGCACGTCGGTCAGCGCGATCGCGGTGGTGCCGCTGTTGCTGCCGAGGCGAACCGTCGAGTCACGGTCCTTGGTGCTCAGCATGATCTTGGTGTTGGCGGTCACGCCGTTGACGATGCTCTGGTCTGCCTGGAACTTACCGGCGAAGCCAGCGTCCTTGTTCAGGTAGTCGACCAGGCCCTTGGTGGTGGTGATGTTCTCGGTCACCTTCACCGTCAGGGTGCGATCGGTGCCGGTCTCGTCGATATACTTGACTTCCAGCTTGTTGCCGGCCTTCAGGTCCACCGCGCCGCCCGCGATGGCGACTTCCAGCTTCTGCACGCCGTCATTCTGCTTGGCCAGAGTCTGGTCGGCGCGGGACAGCACCGTCAGGTTCTTCAGGTCGGACAGCATGGAGCCGTCTTCGACCTTCAGGTTCTGCTTGGCGATGTTGGCATAGGCGCCGGTGGACACGCCGTTGACCGAGTTGACGGAGGTCAGCACGTTCTGCGTGCCATCGCCGTTGATGAGGTTCACGCCCTTGAAGGACGCGGCATCGACGATGGAGGAGATCTGCGCCAGGTAGCCGTCGATATCGGCCTGCACCTGCTTCTTGTCGACCGCGGGATTCTGCGCGGACGTCACCTTGGTGCGGACCTGCTTCACCAGGTCGGCAATGGTCTCGGCCGCCGTCTCCGCCGTCGCGACGATGGAGGAGGAGACCGACAGGTTCTCGCTGACCTGCTTGGTGTTGGCGATGTCAGAGCGCATCGAGGTCGCCACGGCCCAGGTCGCGGCGTTGTCCTTGGCGGTGGCCACCTTCAGGCCGGTGGAGATGCGGTTCTGCGTGTTCAGCAGGCTCTTCTGCGTCGCCTTCAGCGACTGCAGAGCAGTGAGTGCACCGTTGTTGGTGAGAATCGAGCTGACCATGATTGCGCCCTTCAAGGGTTCCGGTTCGGGGAGCGCCTTCTGACGCGGTCATCGCATTCATCAGCCTGTGTTCCAGGCCAATCGCGATGGGGTTTTTCTATCAGAGGCGAATTATTTTTCGCAAGCGCTGCGTGTGCCGAAGCGAAGTTTTTTCGCATGATTCTGCAGCCGGGGTGCCACGCGCGCCGAAAATTCCCGCCAGGATTCGCCGCGCCGCTGACGCGACAGGTGCAGGCTGGGGTACCAGGGCGAATCCGCGCGCCCCACCATCCAGCGCCATTCCGCGACGGCTGGCAGCATCACATGGCACGCCACGCCCAGGGCCCCGGCGAAGTGCACGGTGGAATTATCGATGCTGACAACACAGTCCATGCAGGCGACCTGCGCCAGCGCATCCTCGGCGCTGCTCAATGCATCCACCTGCGGGTCGACCAGCAGGGGGAGGCCGGCCGCTTCCGCGGCGATCTGCGCCGCGTCGCCATATTGCAGGCTTACGAAGCGGAAGCGCTGGTCCGCCAGCAGGGGCATCGCGTCCGCCAGCGTCATGGAGCGCGGGGTGGCCGATGCGGCGTTCAGGCTCCGCCAAGCCAAGCCCACCAGGGGGCGGCCATCGTCGTAACGCTGGCGCAGCGCCGCGCGGAGCTGCGCATCCGCGCGCAGATAAGGTTGCGTGGCCTGGGCGAAGGCGGCTTCGTCCCGCCTCAGCAGGCGCGGCAGGTCGCCCATCGGGATCTGCGCCCGCAGGTCACCCAGCGGGGCGCCGGAAGCGTGGAAGGCGAGCGTGGGGAATGCGCGCGCGAAGACGCTGCGCAGCCGGGGGTCGCAGAGCAGACTGAGCCGGTGCCCGGCCGCCAGCAACTCCGGCAGCAGGCTGGCGAACATGATTTCGTCGCCGATGCCCTGCTCCCGCCAGATCAGGATGCGGCCTTCCGGCAAGGGCTGGCCGTCCCATAGGGGCAGGCCTTCATCGTAGAGCTGGTCCTCAGGCCGCCAGCGGCCGCTGGTGAGGTCCCAGCCCGCGCCCAGCCGGCCCAGCATCAGCCGTTGCCGCGCGCAGCCGATCCGCGCCGCTTCGTCCTCCGGTGCCACGGCGACGGCGCGCTCATAGCAATCGAGCGCCCGTTCCGGCATCCCGGTCGCCGTCAGCAGGTTGCCGAGCTGCGTCAGGGCCTGTGCCTCCTCCGGCGCCAGGGCGCAGGCGCGCAGTGCGGCGGCCTCGGCCTCTTCGAAATGGTGCCGCTCGCCCGCCAGGCGTGCCAGGTGGTACTGCGCTTCCCATCCGTCGGGCCGCAGGTGGGCGGCAAGTGTGAAAGCGTCATGAGCCTCCTCCAGCAGGCCTTGCGCCTGCCGGGCCAGGCCCAGGCCCAGCCATGCCTCCGCCTTGTCGGCGGCGGCGCCGGTGGCCACCGAGAACGCCTCGCCGGCGCCCCGCCAATCCTCCATCCGGATCAGGCAATGGCCGAGATGCAGCGCGCTTTCGATCTGGAACCCGCCCAGTCCCAGCGCCGCCCGGAATGCCGCGATGGCGTCCGGCCAGCGCCGCAACTGCTCCAGCGCCAGGCCCAGATTATGCAGGGATTTGGGCTGCCCGGGCTCGCGCTCCAGCCCGGTCCGCAGGGCCTCGACCGCCTCCCCCGGCCGCCCGGCGGCGATCAGCGCGGCGCCGAGATTGTGCCAGCTGCCACCATGCGTGGGCCTCAGGCGCAACGCGGCGCGGAAGGCCAGGATGGCCTCCTCCGGCCGCCGCATCTGCGCCAGCAGGTTGCCGGTATTGAAATGCGTCTCCGGCGCCTCCGGCTCGCTGGCCAGGGCCCGCCGGTAGGCGGCCAGCGCCTCTTCCAGCTTGCCCTCGGCCCGCAAGGCCATGCCCAGGTTGCGGCAGTATTCCGCAGCGGGGTGCAGCGCCACCGCGCGCCGCAGCGCGGCGGTTGCGGCGGCGTGGTCGTGCCGCTGGTAGCAGCACAGGCCAAATAGGTTATGCGTGGCGCTATCCCGTGGCCGTTGCCGCAACGCCGCGCGGTAAAGCCGTTCCGCCGCCGCCAGGTCGCCGGCCCGGTGGTGTCGGAGGGCGGTCTCCAGCGGCGAGGAAATCGTGGCGTCCTGCCGCATCCCTCAGGCCTTGCTGTCCAGACTGGCCGCGAGGGTGTGGCGGAGCGGCTTGCGGCGCGGCCCGGGGAAAGGGCTGCCCTGCGGGCCATAGGTGCCTGGGTTGGCGGCGTCGGCCAGGTCGGTCCGCAGCCGCTCCCGCACCATGTCCAGCGCATCGGTCACGGCGCCGAGGACGAGGGCGTTCTCCTCCGCCGCCGCCATCATCGCGCGCAGGGCGGCGCGCTCGGCCGGGTTGCCGGGCGGGCCGGCCAGGGTCAGGCCGGACAGCGCCTCCCGCTTCTCATCCATCAGGGCTTGCAGCATCGGCAGCGCGGCGGTGCCGGCGGCCTCGGTCTCGCGCCACAGCACGGCCTGCAGGCGGGCGGCGGCTTCGATCAGCGCGCTCACCGGCCAGTCCCCCGGCTGGCGCGGCCGGTGATCAGCGATTCGATCGTCGAGGTCAGGCCCAGGCCGCCACGCTGCACCATCGCATCCCCCATCGCATTGTCCATGAAGCTGTCGAAGGCGCCGGCGCCGGTGCCGCCATCGAACATCCCTTCCCGCTTCTGCGGCCGCGCGGCGCGCAGCATCTCCGAGGCGAAGGTCGATTCGAGCTGGCGCGCCACGCGGCGCTCCGGCGTCGGGTGCGCGGCCGACCGGCTGGGGCCGGTGGCGGTCACGGAATCCATCATCGGGGGTCCTCCAAAAAAATGTGCGCCGGGGCGCCGACACGGCCCGCATCTTAGCGAGCTGTCAGGAAATTTTCGCATAATGACATTCCACAACCCGCCACCAGAACGGATGGCTCCCCCGATCTCCAGAAGGAGCCACACCGGCCACGGCGAAACGCCGTGGCGAAGCAGGACTGGCCGCCATGGGCGAGGCAAACGGCGAGATGTGGAACGACGACATCGACGATATGGAGGAGGCGGACCACGCCCCGGGCCGCCGCCGGCAGCAGGTCCGGCGCCGTGCTCTGGCGGCGGAGCTGCGCGGCGAATTCGATGCGCGCCTGCTGGCCGGGGAGGACATCCTGACCCTCTCCCGCGCCTTCGACATCGAACCCTGGTACGCGCAGCGCCGTGCCAAGCGGGTACTGAGCCGTGCCAGCCAGGACCGGCAGATGTCCCCGTTCCTCTCCCCGCTGTCGGAGATGGAGGAGGACATGACGCCGTTGCAGTATGCCTGCGGCCTGCTGGGGCCGCGGGTGCGGCCGCTGCGGAACGGCTACTACGTCCTGGATGGTCACGAGGCCGGGCCGAAGGAAGTCACCCGCGCCGCCAACCGCGTTCTGCGGGAGCGCGGCCAGAGTGAGATCCCCTATCCGGGCCTGAACCCGCTGTATCGCTGACCGGGGCCGGGGAGGCTTCTGCCATCCCCGGCCGCCGGCTTCCCGATGGTTGGATGCTCCGCCCAAGGCCTGTCCGCCGCAGATCGATGCGGTGGGCGGACCCTGGCCTTCATGCCTGCACACGCCTGCCGCCGATGCGACCTGCGACGATCACGCTCTAGCGGGCGCCTTCGGCCATTGGCAGGCGGGCGGCGGTGTCCCGCAGCTCGTCCTCCAGCGCCACCAGGCTGGCCACGCCGTCCTGCGCCAGTTCGGCGGAGGCGCCGGCGGCGGCCTGGGCGACTTCGGCCAGCTCCTGCAAGGCGGCCTCGGCGGCGGCCACCAGCGCTGCGGTCTGTGCCGTGGCTTCGGCCTCGATGGCTGAGGTCACGGAGACGGAGAGCGCCTCGGGCTCCGGCTGGGGCTCCGGCTCCCGGCGGCGGTGCAGGCCACGCACGCGGGCGCCACGCTCGATGCCGATTTCCTCATAGACCAGCTCGGCCTCGACCAGCGCGGTGCGGGCGATCTCGATATCTTTCGCAACGACGCTGCCGCGCAGCGTGCCGTTCAGCTGGGCATGCTCGACGGTGACGAGACCCTCGATCAGCCCGCCGGGCTCCAGGATCAGGGAGGCCGCGTGCAGTTCACCGCGCAGCACGCCCTCGACCCGGACGGCGCCGCGGCTGCGGAGGCGGCCTTCCATCTCGCTATCGGCGGCGATCAGCATTGGCGGCTGCTCGGCGCCCTTGGCGCGCACCACCGGAGTGCTGGCCGGCGGCGCGGCGCGCAGCACGGGCGGCTGGCGGATCGTGGGCTCCGGCCGGCTCGGCGGCAGGACGGCGCCATCGGCCGTGAGGTCGATGCGCTCATAAGTGATGCGGGGCTCCCCGCCGGTGGGCTTGCCGAAGAAGCTCATGGTGCATCCCATTCTAGGAGGACGGGCCGGCCCGGCAGTCAGGCCGGCAAACGCCGGTTCCCCCTTCTACAAATTTCGCATAAGCGTTGCAACAGTTTCGCACGCTATGGCGCGCAAAATCCTTTGCATGGTGATTTTGTCTCTCAGGCGGTGGGATCGGCCCGGTGCAGCCCGGCCAGGGCGAGGGCTTCGTCCAGGTGGCGTCCATCGCGCAGCGCCACGCGCAGCCCGGCCAGCCAGAGACCCGGCAGGCTCAACCCGCCGCCGATTCGCAGCACCGCCGGCGCCAGGGACGCGGTGGTCAGCTCGCCCAGCAGCGCCGAATCGGCGGAGCCGTCCGGCGTGGCGAGGCCTCCGGGCCAGGCCAGTTCCAGACCCTGGGCCCGCAGGCACTGCGTCCGCGCATTCCAATCGCTGGTCCGGCATGCCAGCAACACCGAGGGCGCGATACCAGTCGTCAGGACCAGCCCGACCGCGCGGCCCAGCACCGCATCCTGTGCCAGGGTATGGGAGATCACGGCGGCACAGCCGGCATCATCCGGCAGCAGCAGCCCGTCAGGCGCCTGGCGGTGAAAAGGCTGTTCCAGGCTAGGAAGATGCAGCGACGCGAGGTCATCGATCGCCGCGGCGAGTGCTGCCTGCTCGACCAGCATGGCCGCCGGGTCGCCAAGGACCGCGAGGCGGCGCGCGCGCAGGCTGGCCAGATCCTCCGGCGCCAGCGCCGCCAGCGGCAGGGCGCAGGCCGGATCGTCCATCAGCGGTTGCAGGCGGGCCAGCGGTGCCAGGTGGGTGCCGCCTTCGGCACGGGGCAGCGTGCCCTGGTCGATGGCCCAGCGGCGCAACGCCTCGGCCCCGGTGCCGACGATGCGCTTCGGGCCGATGCGAATCGTGGAGACTTTCAACGCGGCGCTGGCCATCTCGGCCCACTCCGAGGCTGCTTCGGCGGTGGGGAAGCCGTCGCGGCCGAAGGCGGCGGCGCCCTTGCCGAGCTCGACCGACCAGCCGCCTTGTGGCCTCGGCTGCGGGCGCGTTGTCATGGCCGGGGGTTCCCTCGCGCTGCGCCGCCAAAAAAGCCGGTGGGCAGCCCGAAAGCAAGGCGGGTCAGGCCCGCCTTGCTCCTATCATATTTCGCTGGTTAGTGGCGCGGCTCAGACGAGCGCGGGCTCGGCCTGCGCGGGCGCCGGCGGGCCATAAACGGTGGCCGGGCTGGGCCACGCATTGCCCTGCCGCAGCAGCGGCGCGAACTCTTCCGGCAGCCGCGCCTCGATGGCGACGGCGGCGCTGTCGATCTCGACACTGCCGCTGGCCTGCAGGCGGGTTTCCAGTTCCACGCTGCGGGCCGAGGGGTCGGCCAGGCGCAGCGTCTCCCGCACCTGCGCCAGGGCGGCGCTGCGCAGGGCTTCCAGCACCTCGGCGCGGCTGAGGCGGATGGTGTGGCTGATGAAGAAGGGGGAAGGACGGGTCATGAGGCTTCTCCTGATGCCTGGTCGGTTTTCGCGGAGCCGCCCGCGAGGCGCGGCCTGCCGGATTTGGCGGCACCGCCTTCCTAGCATCGTTTCGCAGAAACTGCCATATTTCGCTTCGAGACAATGATGAACCCATTCCGACTTTCTGCGGCGCCCTGGGCTGCCCCTGACCTCGCCCGGCCGCCGCGCTGCCGGCAAGGCGTGCGCGGCCCCGTGCGGAAAACTTTCGCGAAGGGCCGGAGTTGGGTCGGGATGTCGTCGATTTTTGCGTCTATGCGGAAAAGCGAAAAAAGGGTAAACGAACGCCACGCCCCCGGATGCACGATGTCGGTGGGCGATTCGAGGCCCGGTCACCGGGCCGGACGATGGGAGAAGGCATTCGATGGCACGCGCGAAAGCAGCCGCCGCCCCGGCGGGCCGCAAGACAAGCGGCAAGGCCCCGGCAACGCCGGGCCTCTCGCAAGGATTGCTGCAAGGCGGCCGGATCGTGCAGATCCAGGGCGGCGACCCTGACGTGCCCGCCTTCTCGATCGAATTGGTGACGCCGGAGAGCGCGACCGAGCTGCTGCAGCGCAAGCGCCCCAGCGCCGCCGAGAACCCCGCCGCCATCAACGCCTATGCCGAGGCGATGCGCGAAGGCCGCTGGGTTCTCAACGGCATGCCGCTGATCCTCTCCCGCGCCGGCGTGTTGCTGGATGGCGTGCAGCGGCTGCGTGCCTGCATCAAGGCCGGCGTGCCGTTCCTTACCGTGCTGGCGCAGAACATCCCGGACGACGTGCTGCACACGATCGACCAGCAGCGCCGCCGCTCCTTCGCCGGTGTGCTGGAAACGCGGGGCATCCCGCACGCCCATGCCTTGCAGTCGGCCCTGGTCAAGCTGATTCGCTACGACGACGGCAAGATGTTGCGCGGTGCCGGCACTGCTTCCTGGTCCCGCATGGACCGAGTGCTGCGCGCCAACCCGGACCTGGAGCTGGCGGTGAAGATGTCGCTGGAAAGCGATGCCAGCGTGTTGTCGGAAGCCGTGCGGACGCCACTGTTGTTCATGGGCTTCCGGGTCGACAAGGCCGCGACCCGCCGCTTCCTGGACGCCGTAGCGAACCCCGAGAAATACACCCCGATGGAGCCGGGCGCGCGGGTGCGCGACCTGATCGACATCACCCGCGGCGACCCGACGACGCGGTTGAAGCCGGTCACGCTCTTCGCCGTCTGCATCAAGGCCCTGAACGCGACCTTCAGCGGCGAGCACCTGCGCAGCTACGCCTGGCTGGACAAGAGCGTGAACCCGACCAAGGGCGAGGACTTCCCCGCCCTCGACGGCTATGGCGGGCTGAACGACCCCGGCCATGCGGACGAGACGGAAGAGACCGCCCACCAGCTGCGCGAGGCGGTGGAGCGGCTGGCCGCCGAGGAAGGCGTCTACCCTCTGGCCATCGAGACGGTGACGCCGGAGATGGCGGAGGACTACCTCACCCACAACACGCGCAACCGTAAGATCGTCGCCGCGCATGTGGATGCCATTGCCCGCGACATCCGTGCCGGCAACTGGATGATGAACGCGCAGCCCATCTGCTTCGCTCGCGACGGCCGGCTGCTCAACGGCCAGCACCGGCTCTCTGCCGTGCTGCAGGCCGGCGAGGCGATCGAGGTGCCGGTGATGCGCGGCCTGCCGGAGGAGGCCTATGCCACCTACGACATCCACGCCAAGAAGGGCCCGCAGCTGGGCGCCGCGCTGGACAATTTCGGCGACAAGCCGCTGGTGGCCGCCGCCGCCGTCCTCCTCTGGAAGCGCGAACTGAAGCCCAGCGGCATCCGCAACGCCAAGCCCACCCCTTCCGAAGTGATGAAGATCGTCGAGCAGCACCCGCGCCTGCTGGAACTGCGGACCTTCGGCCGCAAGATGATCGAGTTCGGCCGTGGTTCCGTCCTGACCTATGCCGCCTATTGCATCGAGCGCGACGATCCCGAACTCGGCCGCGTGTTCCTGGAGCGCTTCGAAACCGGCGCCGACCTGCCGCGCGGCCACCTGATCCTGGAACTGCGCAAGCGCATGCAGATCATGCGGCGCGAACGCACCAGCCAGGATGAGCAACTCAAGGAGCTGCTTGCCGCCTGGGAGCGCTTCAAGGAAAAGCCCGATCTGGAACGGCTGGCCCGCGCGTCTTGATACGGTACTGCCCGGATGGGTGCGCTCTCGTCCTGGTATGTCGTGTTGGAGCTGTTCGAGGGGCGGAGGTTTAGATGAAGGCAAGGCCGGGGAATGAATTCCCCGGACCTCTTCTTTTTTCTACAAGTTTGGCGTCAGGCTTCAGGACTGAGAGCGGACGCCTTTGAAGATTTCGATCATGGGCCACGCGGGGCTGAACTGTCAGTCGCCGGAGGTCTGAGACCTCCGGCGCACCCAGCCGTATCCCAGACCAGACCCTTCAACAGCCACGCCCGAAGAACTCGAGCAAAGAAAAGATGGAGTCCGGGGAATTCTTTCCCCGGCCTTCCCTTCCGCTCCCCTCAAGCGTGCTGGCGTGGCCGGCGAAGCTCGGTGTCCTCGGCTTCCTGCTCCTTCCTCCGTTGCACTTTGCGCTTTGCCGTGGCTTCGGCGGCCTCCAGGGCGATTTCCAGGCGCTTGATCTCGGCGAAATTTTCTCGCAGCGCGTCCCGCGCCACGGCTTCCTGCTGCTGCAATTGGCCGGCGGCCCAGGCGAGTTGACGGCGTTGACGGGTGTGGATGTGGGCCCAGGTGGTCCAGAGCGCCATGTCTTCGGCCTGGCCGCGGGCGTGCTCGGTTTCCTGCCGGGCCTTGGCGTCGTGCTTGGCCAGGGCTTCGGCGCCAAGCAGGGTCTGACGCTCGGCTTCCGCCAGCGCGACGCGCTTGTCGTCGGCCTGGCGGCGGGAAAGGCGGATCAGGGTGGCAAGGCCGCGCATGGATGGGTTCCATCGATCTCTGGCCCTGCAGAGCGGGCCGTGTTACATCAATATCCGTTTTTCGCATAAAGATCGAGAGCGCGGATGCAGCGATGGATGCGGGGCCTGCTGGCGGCCGGGGTGGTGATGATCGGGGTAGGTGCCGCGGCATCCGCCTGGCCGTCGCGGCCGGCGCCCGCTTCGGTCATGCAGGGGGTGTCTGGCACAGCGTTCGGCGTGGCGCCCGGGGTGTTGGTGACGAATGCGCATGTGGCGCTGCGGTGCCAGGCGCAGGGGCGGGCGCTGCATCTCATGGGCCATGGTGGCGGCTGGGCGGTGCTTTTGCTGGACGCGGATGCCGACCTGGCCTTGCTGCGTGGGCCGGTGACGGGCGAAGCGGTGCTGCCGCTCTCCACCGCCGCGCGGCTGCCACGGGGCGCGCCGGTGCTGGCGATGGGCTACCCAACGGAAGGTGTGGACAGCCGCGCCGCCGGCTTGCTGCGCAGCGCGCGCGGCGATGTGCTGCGCGCCACCCTGACGGTGCATGACCCGGAGGGCGGCCGTGCCGCCAGCTTCGTCATGACCGACCGGCAGGGGCGTGAGGTCGAGCCCGGCTGGGAGGATGGCCTGCGCTATTTTGGTGCCGACAAGGCGGCGCGGCTGCGCTGGCGGGTGGAGATCGGTGCGCCGGCCGGTGGCGGCAGCTCCGGCGGGCCGGTGCTGGATGCGGCGGGGCATGTGGTCGGGGTGGTCTATGCCGGCGGGCGCGGGCTGACGGCGGCGATACCGCTGGAGGATCTGCGCGGCCTGCTGGCCCGTGCCGGTATCGTGCCGGTGTTACGCGCCGCCTCGCTACGCCTGGACCCGGATTGGGCTGGCGTGGAGGCTGATGCGGCGCGGGCTTTGTACCGGATTACCTGCTGATCAGGCGGCGACGGGCGTCTGGTCAGTGCGGCTCTGTTGCGCCGGCGCATCCGGCAGCGGGGTGGCGTGGCCGAGCTGGGCCACCTGGAGTGCTAGCGCATCGGCGCCGGCGTCCCGCAATTGGCCGAGCAGGTCCAGCATCGCGGCGGTGAGGGAGAGGCTGTCCGGCGCGTTGTCGCTGGTCAGCAGCGGCGCTTCGGCTGGCCATGTGCGGCCGTCGGCGGCGGGGTGGCCGGCCGGCAGGCACCAGAGCTGTTCGTTGAAGGTGCGCATGGCATGCGGGGCGTGCCGGGCGGGCGCGCCGGGCTGGCTGGCCAGCAGATAGACATGGCCACCCGCACCGCTGCGGCGGTGGATTTCCCCGCCACCGGGCAGGCGGGCGGTGGAGGTCCATGGCCCTGCCCCGGCCAGCGCCAGCAGCGCGGTTTGGCGACGGCCCTGCATGTCCTGGTCGAGGATCGCCTGGGTGGCGGCCACTGGCCCGGCGGCCTGGAATTGCCGCACCACTTGAGCGAGCGTCTGGCGGGATGCGGCCTCCCCATCACATGCGGCGCCTTCCAGGGTCAGACACAGCGAGGGGTCCAGATACTCTGGCGTGAGGACCCCGAGATCCCGTTGCATGCGGGACAGGCAGAGCTGGTCCAGGGCCGTGGCGGCGGTGGTCAACAGCAGTGTCAGTCCCAGCATGCGGCACATTCCTGTTGCAGGGCGAAGGGGCTACTCGCGTTTTGCGAGTGTCAGACTTCGCGTAATGCGTGTGTTGAAGTGGTATTACTCTCTTTTTTGACGATGTCACGCGCTGATGAAGATACTTCAAATTCGGTTAAAACCGTTGTTTTCTAGTAATTTAAAGAAGAATCTCGGCAATTTATCGCCGCCGATATCGCGTAGTGGTTGAATTTTCTCGTGTCTCTATCGAGATTATCGGAAGAAAAAGATATAAAATGAGACAAAGTCACGATTGTGAGGACGATATGCGCCTGTTCCCTGCCACTCTTGCCGTCCTGCTATCCGTCTCAACCGTCGCGTCCGCCCAGGGGTGGCAGGGGCGGCCTGAGCCGGGACGCCGCTCTGGCGCGCTGAATAGTTCGAACCCCCACCGCCCGGCCAATGCCTTCGACGGTGTACAGATCGATGCCAGCGCGCTGCTGGCCGAGCCCGCCCCGCCCAGCGCGGCGGAACGGGAGCCCGCACCGGTCAACCGGCCGATGTTCAGCAATGGCTGGACGCGGGACGGCTTCGGGGGCCGGCCGGGTGGCTGGCGTTGAGGAACTGTCGCATGAGCCTGCATGCCAAGGGCTTCGTCGTCATCCACCGGGACCTGGGCGTCTATGTCGGCCGGGCGCCGAACCTGTCCTGTTGGTCCAAGCTGAATGCGGCCGGGCGGGTCGCGGTGGCGACCTTCCCGACCGAGGCGAAGGCGCGCTGGCATGTTGATCTATGGGAGGGCGGCTGGCCGGACGACCAGGGAGCGGTCGGGCTGAGCCTGCACGCGGTGGAGGTGGATTTGCCGGATGGCTGGGCCAGCATCGCCGCGCTGCGCGCGGCCGGGCTGGAAGAGCATCTGGGGGAGCTGGCCCATGCCGGTTGGGACAACCGGCATGGGCGCTGTTAGCTAAGCTTAGAGAGCGTCCCGTTCGATCACGCCCTAGATGAATTGCAGGTCGGCATGCAGGGCGCCGCTGGCCTTCAGGGCATTGAGGACCGAGATCAGGTCTCGCGGCGCCAGCCCCAGCGCGTTCAGGCCATTGACCAGGTTCTGCAGCGTGTTGGCGCGTGGCAGCACGGCGAGGCGGCGGCCACGCTGGTCATCCACCTCCACCTGCGTCCGTGGCAGCACCACCGTCTCCCCGTTGGAGAAGGGTCCGGGCTGGCTGGCAATCGGGCTCTCCGTAACGCGGATGACCAGGTTGCCGTGGGTAATGGCCACCGGCTCCACCCGCACATCGGCGCCGACGACGATGGTACCGGTCCGTTCGTCCACCACCACGCGGGCGGTGGTTTCGGGCCGCACCTGCAGCGCCTCCATCTGCGCCACCAGGGCCGGCAGGCGGTCCCGCAGGCCGAAGGGTACCTTTACCTCCACCGTGCCGAGATCCAGCGCGGTGGCGGTGGCGGGGCCGAAGCGCGCGTTCAGCACTTCCTCGATCCGGATGGCGGTGGTGAAGTCGGGCGATCGCAGCGCCAGGCGGATGGTGTCCGCATTGCGCAGGTTCACCGGCACCTCGCGTTCCACCAGCCCGCCGCCGGGCACGCGGCCCTGGGTGGTGACGCCGCTGGAAATGGTCTGCGCCTGCCCGCCGGCCTGGAAGCCGCCGACGACGACAGGGCCCTGCGCGACGGCATAGACCTCGCCATCCGCGCCGAGCAGCGGCGTGACGATCAGCGTGCCGCCGTTCAGGCTGCGGCTGTCACCCAGGGAGGAGACCTGGACGTCGATCGGCGTTCCCTGCCGCGCGAAAGGCGGCAGGGTGGCGGTGACGATGACCGCCGCCGTATTTCGCGTCTGCACCCGTGAATCGGCGACGTTGATGCCCATCCGCTCCAGCATCGCGGCCAGGCTCTGCTGGGTGAAGGGCGTGTTGCGCAGCTGGTCCCCGGTGCCTTGCAGGCCGATGACGAGGCCGTAGCCGACCAGCTGGTTTCCGCGCACCCCTTCGATGGTGACGATATCCTTCAGGCGCACCTGCGCCATCGCCGGCACGGCGGTGAAACAGGCGCAGGCGAGCATGAAGGCCCGGAGGAAGCGGCGCGGCATGGCAGCCTTCCCTTTCCGGCTTCAGACAGCGTAGCGCAGGCCGGCCTCGGCCAGCGCCGCATGCGGCATCAGGCGCGGGTCCAGGCCCAGCAGCGCCCGCAGCGTGCCCAGCGCATCCTGCAGGCGCAGGCTGCCGGCGGCACCGCTGACCGGCATCAGCGCCACGGCGCCGCGCCACAGCAGCACGGCGGCATCGCGCGCCAGCGGCGTCGCCAGCATGAAGCCCTCGCCACATTCCTCGGGCGTGCAGCCCAGGGCGTCGGCGATGGCGGCGTAGGTGGCGATGTCCTCTTCCTCCAGCGCCAGCGGGATGAAGGCGTTGGCGGTCATGGGAGCGGTGATGGCGTTCACGTCGGATTCTCCGTTGTCCAGCTGGGGATCAGAGGTAGTTAACGAGGCTCAGCGTCTGCAGCTGCGCCGTGATGGAATAGGTTGCCTGCAACTGGATCTTCAGCATGCCGACCCGGTCGGACAGAGTGTAGTAGTCGGCACCTTCCAGAGTATTGATCTGCGCGGTCGCGGCGCTCACCGTGCGCTCCTGGATGGTCGAGACATGCTCCAGCCTGGCTTCCTTGGTGCCGAGCGTGCCGGCCAGGGTCGTCAGGTTGCTTTGCGCGCCGCGCATCAGTTCGCCGGCGCGGCTGGCCAGGGCCGTCTTGGCCTCCTCGGTCAGCTTGCTGTTGTCGCCGCCGAGCAGCGAGGTCAGCGCCAGCGCGTGCATGGCATCCTTGAACGCCGCGTTGTCGCCGCGCACGTCATAGGCCAGGGTCTGGCCTTCGCCGATGCGGACCAGGTTGGGCGTGCCGTCGCCGGTCTTGCTGGCCGAGGTGTAGTAGTCGGCATAGAAGCCGGCGCCGCCGAAGACGTCGTCGATCTGGTCCATGACGTCCTGCACCGCCGCCGCGTCCAGCGCCGTGCCGGCATTGGCGGCCACGGCGGCATCCAGGATGGCCTTCATCTTGGTCGGCATGTCAGCGATATTACTGATCGGCCGTGCCGCGCTGTCCGTGCCGCCGAATACCTTCTGACCCTGGAAGTCGATGTTCAGCAGGTCGGCGATGGAGGCGAGGATATCCGGCGTGTCGGCGCCCAGCGTGTTGTAGCTCTGCTGCTTCAGCGCATCCGATTGCAGGATCTGCGCCGAGGTATCCTCGAGGATCTTGCCAATCGAGGTCATGGCGGTCTGCATGGTCTTCATGCGCTCGCCAGCCAGGGCGGTGGTGTTCTTGATCGCGTCGCCCTGCTGGATATCGTCGTAGAGTCGATACAGCAGCGAGGCGCCAACGCCCATCTCGCGCGCCGGGTCGCTTTTGCGGCCGGAGGCGATCTCGGCGGTCGACTGGGCGATCTGGCTTTGCAGCGACTGCAGGCTGGCCTGGCGGCCAATGGTGATGCCGGCGCCTGATACGCGGTCCATCATCTCGAACTCTCCTTCAACGGATGGTGCCCAGTTCCTCGAGCATCTTCGACGCGGCCTGGATGATCTGCACGGAGGCGGAGTAGGTCTGCTGCACCATCATCAACCGGGTCAGCTCCTCGTCCACGTTCACCGCCGTCTTGTTGGTGAGGTCGGCGCGGGCCTGCAGCGCGATGCTGGAGCGGGTGGTGGCGCGGTCCGTCCAGGTCGCGCGCTCGCCCTGCATCAGGCCGATGGCCTGGGCGGTGGCCTGGGACAGGCTCATCGAACCCGGCAGGCCGGTGCTGGTGTCGTAGCCACGGTTCTTGTCCATCGCATCCAGCCAGGACAGGATGCCGGTATTGTCGGAGGCGTTGCCCTCCACCGTCGCCCTCATGCCATCCCGCATGCGCCAGATGTCGCCGCCGGCGTCGGGGTCGACCCTGGCATTGATGCCGATGGTGCGCGCCATGCCGACGAAGGGCTGGGTGGCATCGAAGGTCGCGGCGCCATCCCGGGTGAACAGGCCGGCCTGGTTGCCGGTGACGGAGAGGTCGCCCTTCTGGAAGCTCTCGGCCACGCGGCCGGCGACCTGGTCCAGCATATCGGCGAAGCGGGGCATGGTCTCGTCGCGCATCTTCAGCCCGGCGGCGATGCTGCCACTGTCCGAGATACGGATGACGCGGCCATCGACCGTGACGTCGGACAGGCCATCGGTGTACGGCGTGCTGCCGCCATGCCGGACATCGGACGGGATCTCCGGCACATGGGTGAAGACCAGCTTGTGCACCGTGCCGCTGTCGAACAGCGTCGTGCCGCCATCGGTCATCACCAGCAGCTTGCCGGGGCCGTTGTCGTAGATGCGCAGCGGCAGCGTCTGCGACAGGCCGGCCAGGATGCTCTCGCGCTGGTCCTCGTACTCGGCGGTGGAGGCACCGCGTGCCGAGGCCTGGGCCAGCTTCTGCTCGACCTCCTTCAGGCTGTCGAGCGCCGTGTTGACCGACTTCACGTCCTGCGCGACGCCGAGATCCGCCTGGGTGCGGATGTTGGAGACGGCGGCGTCCATATCGTGGAAGCCGGCCACCAGGTCCTGCGCGGCCGAGAGCGCCTGGCTCTGCGCGACCGCGTTGTTGGGTGCTGAAGACAGCGTGGTCAGCGCATCCTTCAGCGAACCCATGAGGGAGGAGAGCGAGCGCTCATCCGCCGGCTGGCCGATGGCGCTGGTATAGGCCTCCAGCAGCGCCTGCATGCGGTCCGCATAGGCCTCGGCCCCATCGGCGCCGCGCGAGGCCGCGGCCAGCACGGCATCGCCCGCCCGCTGCGTGACGCCGGTTGCGACGCCGGCACCGGTGCCGGCCACCAGGTTCTCGCTGCGCGGCAGGTCCCGCCGCACATAGCCCGGCGTCTGGGCATTGGCGACGTTGTTGGAGATGAGCGCCGCCGCCCGCTGTTCCGCCGCGAGTGAGCTGAGCGCGTTGAGCATGGCGCCTTGGATGGACATGATTCAGATTCCGCTTTTTCTCTCGCCCGGTGATCGTGTTTCGCAGCTTGCGGGGCGCGCCTCGGCGGCCCCGCCTCACCGGCTCAGCGCTTCAGGTTGGTAGCCTCTTCCAACATCTGGTCGGCCGTGCGGACGACCGAGGCGTTGGAGCTGTAGGCGCGCTGCGTCTCGATCAGGTTGGTCAGCTCCGTGCCGATATCGACGTTGGAGGCTTCCAGCGCACCGCCCGAGGTGGTGCCGGCCGAGCCCTCGCCCGCCGTCAGCAGGCGCGGGGCGCCGGCGGCGCGGGACATCTCGTAGGCATCGCCGCTGACCGGGTTCAGCCCGTCCGCATTCGGGAACACCGCCAGCTTCAACTGGTAGATCGGCCGGGACTGGCCGTTGGAGAAGGTGGCGATGACCTTGCCGTCATCCTCGATCGACACGCGCTCCAGCAGGCCGAAGGAGGAGCCGTTCTTCTCGATCTTGGTGGCGACATAGTTGCCGCTGAGCTGCGTCACGCCCTCGAAGCTGTCGAGGTTGCCCATCTTGATCGGCAGGCTGGCGGTGCCGTTGCCGAGGGAGAGGGTCAGCGTGCCATAGGTCCTGTCGTAGGAACCGATGCCTGCGACGACATCCGGCGTGCCGTTGGCGTCGCCGTCCCGGCCATAGACGGCGGGGTCCGGCACCTTCGCCGTGGCATCCACCGGGGCGCCGGTGACGAACTTGCCCGAGGCATCGGTGATGGACTTGATAGTGCCGGCATTCGGGCCGGTGCTCCAGAACTCCATCGCGATACGGCCGACCAGGCGGTCCGGGCTGGTCGCTTCCTTGCCCGGGTTGACCGGCGCGGCCACGCCCTTGTCCGTGGCGCTGTCGAAGATCTCGACGGTCCAGGTGTTGCTGTTGGTGGCGGAGGCGTTGTCCGGCACCATCGGCACGAAGCGGTAGGTCAGCGTCTGGGTGCCGCCCAGCGCATCATAGTAATCCACGCTGCTGATGAAGCTGTCCTGGTCCGGTGGCGGCGAGGCATAGGCGGTCTGGCCGCTGGGCAGGTTGGCCCAGAAGGTCATCTCCGTGGTGGGGGCGGAGGCGACGCTGATATTGTTGACGTTCACCGTGGTCAGGCTGTCCACGTTGTTGTCGCCCGCAGTGCCGACCGGCTGGCCGTCGGCGCCGAGCTTGACGCCCTGCAGGTAGTAGCCGGCGGCATTGACCAGGTTGCCATTGGCGTCCGGGCGGAAGGAGCCGGCGCGGGTGGCCAGGTACTTGCCGCTGCTGCCCGCGGTCTCGTTCACCACCAGGAAGCCGTTGCCATTGACGGCGACATCGGTGTCGATGCCGGTCTTTTGCACCTGGCCGACCGAGCTGATCTCCACGCGGTTGGTGGCGGCGGTACCGGCGAGGGCGGAGCCGCCGCTGCTGGAACCTTCCAGCACCAAGCTGGAGAATTGCGTATCAACCCGCTTGTAGCCCACGGTGGAGCTGTTGGCGATGTTGTTGGAGATGCCGGAGAGCTTGGTGGCCTGGGCATTGAGGCCCGAGACGCTGGTCCGGAGTGCGTTGATGGCCGTCATCGGCGGTCCCTGCTATGGCTATGGGTCTTGGGGGATGGCAGGCACGGGGCCTGCCGTTTGCAGTCAGGCTGCGGGCAGCCTGGCCCGTTTTGGGCGGGACCGGTGCCGGCTTCTGCCGGTTGACCGGTGAAGGCTGGCGGTTTCACCGCCGGGGTTCCTGCGCGGTGCTGCGGGTGGCCTGTGCCGCGCGGGCGGCGGCCACCACATCGGCGCGCATGACGGTAATGGCGATGCGGCGGTTGCGCGGATCGTTCGGCGCTTCCTGCATCAACGGCTCGACCGAGGCCTTGCCCTCGACCCGGTACATCCGCGCCGGCGGCACGCCGTTCTGCTCCAGCACCCGGCGGGTGCTGTTGGCACGGTCCGAGGACAGCTCCCAGTTGCCGTAGCTGTTGCGGTTGAAAGCCTGCGCATCGGTATGGCCGGCGACGACCACGGCGTTCGGCACGGTGGCCAGGATGTTGCCCAGCACCTGCAGGATCTTGTTCAGGCGCGGCGTCGGTTCCGTACCGCCGGGCGCGAACATCGGCGTGCCGTCACGGTCGAAGATCTGCAACCGCAGGCCTTCTGGCGTCATCTCCACCTGGATGTTCTGGGCGAAGTCCCGCAAGGCACCGTCGGCGGTGCCGAGCTGGCGCTCGATCTCCGCCTTCATCGCCTCGAAGCGCTGGCGCTCGATCGGGTCGCGCAGGCCGCTGGACTGGCCGGCGGCGGACGCGGCCTGGGCTGCCTCGCCCTGGTTCGCCGTCTCGCCGCCCTCGCTATCCTCGCGCAGGCCGCCATCGCTGACGGTGGTCAGCGAATCCTCGCGGGAATCACCGGCCACGAGCATGGAGCGGCCGCCATCCAGCGCCCCGTTGCCGGAGGGCATGTTGAGGATCGAGGAGGCGTTGAAGAACTGCGCGATGCCGTCCTTCTGCGCCTCGGTGGTGGAGGACAGCAGCCACATCACCAGGAAGAACGCCATCATCGCCGTCACGAAGTCGGCGTAGGCGATCTTCCACTGCCCACCATGGTCGTCATCATGCGGCGCATGATGCTTCTTGATGATGATGGGCCGCTTGTTGGGGTCGGTGCTCATGCGGTGGGGAAACCCGATCTCATGCTCGCCAAGACATTATCCTGAGCATTTTTCGCATTCAAGTGCGGCGGTCCTGTTCCGTGTGCCTCATGGTGAGGCTGCCGGCGAGGTTGAGGCGGTACAGCACGGCATCGAAGGCCTCCGCCACCTCGGCGGCGACGGGGCGCGGCAGGGCCTGGGCGGTCTCCATCACCGCATCCAGCCTGGCATCTTCCAGCCGTCCGCGCAGCTCGATGCGCCCGGTGGCCGGCAGGGCCAGCCGGATGGCGAAGGCACCGCGGGCGGCCTGCGCCGCCGGCGTGGACTGTGCCGGGTGGTCCCGGTCCGGCCGCCAGAACAACTCGATCCAGCTCATATCGTCTGAATTTCGCAAAGGCACGCGCTGGCCGGACCAGAGCGAGGCTTCCCCCAGCGAAGCCGGTGGCTGCGGCGCGGCGCCCAGCAGGGCCAGCAGCGCCTTCTCCGCCAACCCCACCCCCGCCGCCATGCGCGCCAGCCGCTCGTCGCCCAGCCAGCGGCGGATGTCGGGGCGCAGCGCGGCCAGGGCCAGCGGCAGAGCCAGGCCGGCCTCGCCGCCCGGCATCAGCGCCTCCAGCCCGGTGATGGCGGGTGGCGGGTCCGGCACGGGTGGCTCCTCCGGCCGGCTGCCGCGCGCGGGCACCGGCCCGACGATGCGCGCGGCGGCGGCGTAGCCGGCCTCCGCCTCCCACCCCGCCGTGCCGTGACGGGGTGGCGTGGCCGGGTCGATGGGCTCGGCTTCCGGCATCAGGCGGCGTCGCTGTTGCCGACCTCATCCTCGTCGAGGATGAAGATGCGGCCCTCATCCGCCAGCCGCTTGGCGATGGTGATGATGTCGGTCTGCGCTTCCTCGATGGCCTTCTTGCGCTGGGCGGGCATGTTCTCGATCTCGTCGCGCATGATGGTCGCGGCGCGTTCGGACATGCTGCCGAGGAACAGCTCGCGCAGCTCCACGCTGGCGGCGGTGAGCGCGACCTGCAACCGGTCCGCCGGGCATTCGGCTACCAGGGTGGCGAAGGTCGTGCGGTCGACGCGGATCAGGTCGTCGAAGGTGAACATGATGCGCTTGATGCGGCTGGCCGCATGCGGCTCGCGCGCCTCGATATGTTTCATCAGGTGCTCGACCAGGCCCTTGTCGGCGCGGTTCATGATCTCGGCGACGATCTGCGAGCTGTCGCGCTCGTAGCTGCGGCTGAGATTGGTGATGAATTCCTTCTGCAGCGTCTGCTCGATATCCTGCAGCACGCCCTTCTGGATGCTGTCCATCCGCACCATGCGCAGCACGATCTCGTCCACCGAGGTGTTGGGCAGCAGCGCCAGCACGCGCGCCGCGTGCATCGCCGGCAGCTTGGCCAGGATGACGGCGGCGGTCTGCGCCAGCTCGGTGCGCAGGTAGGTGGCGAGCACCTCGGGCGAGATATTCGCCAGCTTTTCCCACATGGTCTTGCCTTCGGGACCACGGATCTCGTCCATGATCTCGCTGACCTTCTCGTTGGGCAGCAGGCGCTTCAGCAGGCGCTCGGTCGTCTCGGCGGTGCCGATGACGCTGCCGGTGCGGCCGACCTCGGCGCGGAAGCGCATGATGACGCGCTCCACCGTGTCGATATCGACCTTGCCGAGATTGGCCATGGCACGGCTGACGCGGCGGATTTCCTGCTCCTCCAGCCGGCCGAACAGGTTCTGGATCCGCTCCTCGTCGAGCGTCATGAACAGGACGGCGACGTCGGAGAGAGGGTCGGCCTTGGCGTTGCTCGCTTCGACGGGGCGGATGGCGCGGCGCGCCTCGGGGGCTCTCATCGTTCGGTGCTCCGGGCAAGCAGGGTTTGCAGGGGTGTCAGGATGGCGGCGAGCATCGCCACCACTTCCGGTGGCATGGCGCCGCCGTGGTCGAGCCGCGCGAGGCGCTCGGGTAGGTCGGCGCCGGTGGAGGGCGGGCGGTCCTGGCTGGCGGCGATGGCGTCCAGGCGCTCCTCCAGCGGTGCCAGCGCCGCCCTGGGGCGGGGGGCTTCCTGCGCTACCGCCCAGCGCAAGGCGGCGGCCAGGCGGCGGCGGCGGCGGATGCGCAACAGCGTGCCGCTCATGTCGAGAAGCCCCGCACCAGCGCGCCGGCCACCAGCGACCAGCCGTCGATCAGCACGAAGAAGATCAGCTTGAACGGCAGGCTGACCACCACGGGCGGCAACATCATCATGCCCATGCCCATCAGGACGGAGCTGATGGCCATGTCGATCGCCAGAAAGGGCAGGAACAGCAGGAAGCCGATCTGGAAAGCCTTGGTCAGTTCCGACACCAGGAAGGCGGCGGCGAGGATGTGCAGCGGGACTTCGGCGCGCTGGGCACGGGAGAGGGCGCTGGGCTGCGTGCCGCCGGGCGGCTGCCACTTGGCGATGTCGATGAACAGCGCCAGCTCGCGCTCCCGCACATTCAGTTCCATGAAGTCACGGAACGGACGGATGGCGCGCTCGGCGGCCTGTTCCTCGGTGATGCTGCCCTCGATCAGCGGACGGCCGGCATCGTTCCAGGTCTTTTCCAGAACGGGCGCCATGACGAAGGCGGAGAGGAACAGCGCCAGGCTGACGATGACGGTGTTGGGCGGCGATTGCTGCAGGCCCAGCGCCGTCCGCAGCAGGGAGAGCACGACGACGATGCGGGTGAAGGCCGTCGCCACCACCAGGATGCCGGGCGCGATGGCCAGCAGCGTGGTGATGACGATCAGGCCGACCACATTGGTCGTCAGGCTCTGTCCGCCGCTGGCGACGGCGTTGGCCCCCTGCGGCCCCAGGTTGAGCGAGACGCTCTGCGCCAGGGCCGGGGATGCCGCGAACGACAATGCGAGCACCGCCAGGGCGATTCGAAGACGCGGCATTCTGCCTGCTATTCCGTGAAGTTGCTGTCAGGCGGCCGAGGAGACGATCTCGGTGATCGAGATCGAGAGGCGGCCGTCATCGGTGATCTGGATCTCGCCGCGCGCGATCAGCCGCTCATTCGCCAGCAGGTCGATCGGCTCGCCGACCTTCTTGTCGAACTCGATGACGGAGCCGCGGCTGAGATTGAACAGCGCCGCCATCGGCAGGCGCTTGTTGCCCAGCACAACCTGCACATTCACGGGGATGTCCATGATGCGCGGCTTGCGGTCGGTCAGGAAAGGATTGTCGTGGCCGGGGGTGACGTTGGTATCGCCGGTCATGGCGCGATCTCCTGCAAGGTCTCGGACGGGGCGGGCGTGGCCCGGTTGGCGTCGAGGATGGCGAGCACCCGTGCCAGCAAGGCATCGGGGCGATGGACGAGGCCACCGCTGACCCAGGACGCCTCGGCGCTCCCGGGTGGCATGGTGGGTTCGGGCAGCAGGCGCAGCCGGGACGGCGCCTCCTGCGGTTGCGGGAAGCCTTCCTGCCTCATGGCTTCCAGCGTCTCGGGATGCGCGGTGAGCAGGATGATGTCCTCACCGCGCTCGGTCAGCGCCTCGGCCGCCAGGGCGGCGATCTCGGCGCCGGCGGCGCGGGCCAGCAGGGTGGGCACCACCGTCTCCAACGCCGCGACCAGGCTGGCGCGGGTATCGGCATCCAGTATGCGGCGATCCTCGGCACGGCGGGCGAGCAGGCTGTCCAGCGCCTGGGCGGCCAGGGTGGCGCCCTGGCTGGCCCGTTGCGCCACCTCGGCCTCCAACCTCGCATGGGCTGCGGCCTCGGCCTGGGCGGCGCCCTCGGCGCGGCCCTGGGCCAGGCCGTCCTCCAGGCCACGCCGGCGGCCGGCATCAAAGGCGGCGTTGCGCATCCGCTCTTCCTCCTGCAGGCGGAAGGTGGTCGAGCCATCCTCGCCGGCCAGGAGCATGTTCAGCGACGGCGGCAGATAGGGGCGGGAGCTGGTCCTCATGCCGGGGCGCCTTCCTGGATCCAGTGCCGCACCACCGCCAGCGCCTCCTCCGGCCGCTGGTCGATGATCTCGTTCAGCGCGTTCAGCGAGGAGACGCGGATCTGGATGTCCTGGCCGACGGTGGCGATGGCTTCCTCCATCGGGTCCAGCGCCATGGCGGCTTCGGCGGCGGCGGCAGCCTCAGCGGCGGCCAGGTCCTCGGCCAGGCGGCGCAGACGGGTGCGGCGGCGGCGCATCAGCAGGCCGGCGGTTCCCAGGCTGCCCACCAGCAGCAGGGCCAGCAAAGCGAGTTGGGTGGTGCTGAGATTGAGGCCACCCTGCGCGTCGGCCGAGGCCAGGCTGCCGGCGCCCTCATCCGGGATGAAGCGCAGCGTATCGACCGTCACGCGGTCCCCCCGCCGTTCGTCGAAGCCTACCGCCGAGCGCACCAGCGCGCTCAGGCGGTCCAGCTCCTCCTTCGGGCGCACCTGCTCGGTGCCGTCGGGGGCGGTGATGCCATCGACCACCACGGCGACGCTGACGCGGCGCACGGCGCCGGGCTCGCGCGTCGTTTCCTCGACCTTCGAGGAGATCTCGTAGTTGATGGTCTCGTTGTTGCGCTGGGCGCTGGTGGCGCTGCGGGTGGCGTTGCTGTTGCCGGCCTGCTGGTTCGGCAGGTTCTGCCCCACCGTCACCGGCTGCTGGCCACGGCCGTCCTCGCTGCTCTCGGCCTCGGTCTGGCTCTGCCGGCCGCGCTCCACCTGGCCCATCGGGTCGAAGGTCTCCTGCCGCGCCACGGTGCGCGCGCCCTCGATCTCGACGGAGGCGATGGCGCGCACGCGCCCACGGCCGACGATCGGCTCCAGCAGGTCCAGCACCGCCTTTTGCAGCGCATGTTCCTGTGCCACGCGCATCTCGCCGATCCGGCCGGCGGCGGCACCCATGCCGCCATCGGCGGCCAGCACGACGCCGGAGGGATCGACGACGGAGACATCCTCCTGCCGCAGCCGCGGCACCGCGCCGGCGACCAGCAGACGGATGGCCGAGGCCTGGGAGGAGCCGAGCCGCTGCCCGGCCGAGGTCGTCACCGTCACCGAGGCGGTGGGCGGCGGCGCGTCACGCGAAAAACTCTCACGCTCCGGCAGCACGATATGGACGCGCGCGGTACGGACGCCCTGCATGGTGATGATGGTGCGCGCCAGTTCCCCCTCCAGCGCCCGCACCCGCTGGATGCGCTGCATGAATGAGGTCATCTGCATCGGGTTGGCCTGGTCGAGCAGCTCGTAACCGGCGCCGGTCTGGCGCGGCAGGCCCTCGCTGGCCATCTGCATCCGCAGCCGGGCCACCTGGTCGGCCGGCACCATGACGGTGCCGTCGCCCCTTGCCTCGACCGGGATCTTCAGTTCTTCCAGGCGGGCGACGATTCGCCCGGCCTCCGAAGGTTCCAGCGCTGCGTAGAGCAGGCCGTTGGTGGCCTGCGGCGCGCGCGCCACCAGGAACACCGCGAGAAGGGCGGCGGAGGCGACCACCGCGAGGGCGCCGAGTTTCGCCGGGCCCAGCCGGGCGAAGGCCGGGCCCAGGCTGCCCAGGTCGAAACCGGGTCGGAGGGTGCTTACCTGCTGCATCGATACCTGTCGTCCCGTTCTGGCCGTCGATATTTCGCATAAGCGTTTTTGGCGTGGCATGCGAAAGCGCATCGGGTTATATCTGCCGCCGCTTCTCTTGTCGCGCGAAAAATCGCATTTGCCGGGAGTTCCCCCGCCATGTCGGCCACCACCACTGAGATCACTGCGAAACCCCCGAAGAGAAAGGGCCGCCCTCTCCTCTTCAGTCTGGCGGCCCTGCTGCTGGTTGGCGGCGGCGGGGGCGCGGCCTGGATGTTCGTTCCTGGCGTGCAGGACGCTGTGCGAAAAATTACAGGAGGGCAGCCAACGGAGGAAGAGGCCGCCAACGCCCTCTCCGCCCCCGCCGCCCGCCCGATCTTCGTCGAGCTGCCGGAGATGACGCTGACGCTGCCGAATGGCGGCCGCCCACGCCAGCTGCGGCTGAAGCTGGCGATGGAGGTGAACGGCGACCCTGCGCAGCCGCCGCCGGAGCTGATGACCCCGCGCGTCTATGACAGCCTGGTGCTGTATCTCCGCACGCTGCGGGATGGCGAGCTGGAGGGCGCCCTGGCCATGGACAGGCTGCGTGGCGACCTGCACCGCCGGCTGGACCTGCTGCTGGGCGGCGGCCGGGTGCGCGACGTGCTGATCACCGGCTTCGTGGTGGCCTGAGCGATGAGCGGAACCGAAGAGACTCCGTTCGCGGAAACGCCGTTTGGCGAGGCACCGCCGCCGGTGGGCGACGCGGCCGGCGAAGCGGCGATGGATGACATGGCCGATTGGGGCGCCGCCGGCGTCGCCATGGGCCAGGGCGACATCGACGACCTGTTCGGCGGGCCGGAGACGGCGGAGCCGGAGATGGTCCGCAACGGCATGGAGGCGTTGGTCGGCGGCGCGGTGCGCTATGAAAAGCTGCCGATGCTGGACATCGTGGTGGACCGCCTGGCCCGCCTGCTGACCACCAGCATCCGCAAGTTCACCGCCGACAACGCCGATGCCGTGATCGACCGGATGCGCCCGGTGCGCGTCGGGCCGTTCCTGGACACCATTACGCTGCCGGCGATGATCGGCATCATCCGCATCGAGGAGTGGGACGGCTATTGCCTCGCCGCGCTCGATTCGCAGCTGATCGGCTCGATCGTCGACATCCTGCTGGGTGGGCGGCGCAACGCGGTGCAGCCAATCGAGGGCCGCCCCTACACGCCGATCGAGCGCGCCTTCGTCGAGAAGTTCGTCGGCCTGCTCACGCAGGATATGGGACGGGCCTTCGAGGCGGTGAGCCCCGCGACCTTCCGGCTGGAGCGGTTCGAGATCACGCCCGGCTATGCGCTGATCACCAAGCCGACTGCCGCCGCACTGACCTTCCGCGCCGAGATCACCATGGAAGGCCGCGGCGGGCATATCGATTTCCTGCTGCCCTATGCGTCGATCGAGCCGGTGCGCGACCTGCTGAGCCAGGAAGTCCTCGGCAAGAAGGTCGGCGGCGACACGATCTGGCGCAGCCACCTGGCCGAGGAACTGCCGCGCGCGAGCGCCGACCTGATGGCGGTGATCGAGACGCGGACGATGTCCTTCTCCGAGGTGGCGCGCTGGCAGCCTGGCTCCGTGGTGGAGCTGGACCGGCGACAGGATGAGCCGCTGGACGTGTTCTGCCAGGGGCTGCTGGTCTGCCGCGCGCGGATGGCTGCGAAAGATGATCGCGTCGTCCTGCGGGTGGAGGAGTGCGTGATCGAAAAGGACTGGCCGGGCGACACGCCCGCCCTGGATGGCTGAGGAGAATCCGCATGACATTCGTACAGATCCTGGATGCCGCGGCGCTTGCGGTGCTGGCCGCGCAATCGGGGTGGATCGTGATGCTGTACCGGCGGATGGGCCGGTTGCGCGTCGCGCTCGATTCCGCCGGCGATGTGATCGGGCAGCTCGATGCCGCCTCGAAGCGCCTGGACGCTTCGGCGGGCGGCATCGTGCAGAAGGTGAAGGACGGCATTGGCGAGGTGGACGGCAAGATCACCGCCTGCCGCCGCGTGGCGCAGGAACTGACCGCCGCATCCCGCCAGGCCGAGGAAGTGGCGGCACGGCTGGACCAGGCGCTGCGGCAGAACCGCAAGCTGCAACATGCCCGCGCCGCCGCTCCGCCGCGTGAGTTGGCCGAGCCGCTGGGCCTGGCGGCGCGGCTGGCCGGGCGCCCCGGCCCGGTGCTGGACATGGCGCCTGCCGCCCTGCCCGCGCCGATGCCTGTGCTGGATATGCCCACCCTGGACCTGCGCACGCTGGACATGTCCACGCTCGACGTGCCGGCGCTGGACGCCGAGCGGTTGGCCGAGGTGGCGGTGGAGCAATTGCTGGCCCACGAACTGCTGCCGGCCGACACGAGGCTGGCCCCTGCCCCGGCCGTAGCGCCGCCGGTACCCGAGCGGCGGGTGTTCCGCCTGACGCTCGATTGACGCCGAGGAGATCGCGATCATGACCATCCAAGCCTCTCCGAACTGGCGCCGCCGTGTCCTCGGCCCGCGCGTGGGCCTGCCCTTGATGGCACTGGGGCTCGCGGCCCTGGTGCCGGGACGGCTGGTGGGGCTGGCGGAGGTGCTGCCGTCCTGGCCCAGCGCCGTCGCCGCCCCGGCGGCCCCTGCCCTGCCTACCGGGCCCGTCTCGCTGCGGGAGGGCATCGTCGCCCTGCCGCGGGTATCCGAGACGCTGGCCGGGCCGGTGCGCAGCAATCCGGTGGGCGAGGAGCGGCCCGGCGATGGGCGGCTGCTGCTGGAAGTCGGCCGCCGCCAATCCGAGATCGACCGTCGGGAGCGCGCGGTGGAACTACGCGAGGCCCGCGTGCAGGCCGCTGAAGGCCTGGCGCGCACGCAGATCGCCGAGCTGACGCGGTTGCGGGAAGAGGTGGAGCGGCTGGTGGTGCGCGAGGGCTCGGCCGCCGAGGCCGATATCGACTCCCTCGTCTCGCTATACGTCAATATGCGGCCCCAGCAGGCGGCGAAGGTGCTGGACAAGCTGGAGCCACCACGCGCCGCCACCATCCTGCTGAAGATCCCCGAGCGGCAGGCCGGGCCGATCCTGGCCAACATGGATCCGAACTCGGCACTGGCCGTGACGCAGGAAATCGCCGGACGGCGGGACGCGTTCCGCCGCTGAGTTTCGCCAGGACCGTCGCGGCAATAGAGCTGGGGCCAGGGATCCTCGGATGCCTGGCCCTTCTTGTTGAGGTTGTCGCGGTGAAGGCGGGGAGCCATCGTCTCCATTCTGCTGGCGAGGGCAGTAAGGCAGGGGAATGAATTCCCCAGACCCCATCTTTTATTTTCGGGTTTTTTGGGAGCGCTGTGGGAGCGGCCGGTCTGGGTTGGCAGAGGCGTGCTCTGCCTGCTTCATCATTCGTGTGGCTGCGCGACACGTGTTCTCTGGCGCCGTGGCCAGCAATCATCATCGTCCTGAATTTTGGAACTTGCCTGCAGCGCTGCTGTACGTGCTGACGCGTGTCGCCTAAAACCACGCCCAACTCGCAGAAAAAAGAAGGGGTTCGGGGAGTTCTTTCCCCGACCTTCCTTCCCCTTCCTCACGGTTGGAAAGGCGATTGCCGCTTCGGCAGCGGGTGCGTCAGCGCGGTTCGGCCGGGATGGCGTCGCTGCGGCAGAGCAGGCGCTCAGCGCGCTCGGGTGCCACGGCGAGGTAGCCATGGGCCACCTGTAGCGCGTAGCCGCCTTCGGCCAGGGCGGTCAGGAAATCCCCACCCTGGCGGGAGAAGCCGGTGATGGGGAAGGCCAGGTCGCAGTCCAGCAGGCCGGCTTCGCCGGCGCTGGTGGCCATGCCGGGCAGCAGGCCGCGTGCCAGCAGCAGCATGGCATCCATGGAGGCAGCGGTGGCGATGGGCCGCGGCGTCATGACCAGCCCGGCGGGTTGGATGCAGAGCTGCCAGGGCAGGTCGCTCTGCGGCGTGTGGCGGATGGAGATCTGCCAGCCATCGCGTCGGGCCTGCCATTCGCCGAGACCGGCGAGTTGGAAGGAGAGGAGCTGGTCGTTCATGGCGGCGGGTGGCACCGGCAGGGTGATGGCCAGGCGCAGGTTCCGCAGCCGGGAGGCGAGGCGGCGATCCCGCCGGTGATGCCACCAGCCGGCGACACCGGCCACCGCCAGCGGTATCAGGCCGAGGGCGGTGGGGGTTTGCCCGGGCAGCCCGGCCAGGATGGCGCCGGCGCCGGCGGTGCCGAGCAGGGCGGCGGAGGTCAGGATGCTGGGGCCGTATTGGCGCCGTTGCGGCATGGGAGTGCTCCGCGAGAGGGTTTTTCCGGAACTCACTCTCGGCGCAAATTGCAAATTTTTCGCAAAGGAATGGAGGTCTGGAAAATTATGCGAAAAATGGTTTGACGAGAGATGTGCGAATTGCGACGAAGAGTCGTACCCCCATGCTAGCGAGGCCACCATGACCCCCACCCTGCCCGCCCCCGACCTGACCCTGTGGGGCGAAGCCGTGATGGCCAAGGCGGCCTCGCTCGGCCGCCGTGATGGCCTGGCGGGCCAGCCGCGCGACTTCACCCTGGAAGATATCGGTGGCGAGGTGGGGATCGTCGAGACCATGCGGCAGGACCGCATCGGCGGTACGCTGCCGCTGCCGCAGTCCCGCCTGCTGCTGGCGGCGGTGAAGCAGTGCTACGTGGCCGGTTACCACCACGGCGGCGACGTGCGGCGGGAGAAGCAGCGCCGTTTCCCCGCTTCTCCCGCTTGATCCGACGTCAGATCGTGCCGCCGGCATAGGCGCGCCGGGCCTCGCTCACGCTGGCCGGCACGCCTTCCTGCCGCATGGCGCCGAGCAGGGCGGCGGGCAGTTCGGTCCGCTCGCCCGCCGCGCCGATTTCCTGCGCCGCCTGCCCCCGTCCCATGCGGTTGAACACCTCTACGAGTGCGGAGGTCATCATGCGCTCCGGCGCCTGGGCGACCCGGCTCGGCGAGCCGCTGCCCCACCAGAACGGCTCCGCGCTGGCGATGGCGGTGCCGGGCGCGGCGTTGGTGGCGACGGCATCGAAATCCACCGGGCCGACCGGTGCCGCCAGGCCGAGCTGCGCATAGACCCGGCCGACCTTGCCACGGATATTGTCCAGAAACTGGCTGGCGGAAAGCGGCGCGCCGTCGCTGCCGCGGAACAGGTTGGCATTGGCGCGCGCGGCTTCCGGCAACAGGTCAGAGGCCGCCCGATTCGGCGCATCGGCTACCGCGCGCAGCAGCTTGCCGGCGCCGTTGGTGCCGAGGAAATGGCCGAGATACAACTCGCCGACATCCGGCCGCCGGCCCAGCGCCGGTGCCAGTGCATCCGACACATCCTTGAGATGCTCGGCGCCCAGGCGGGCGGAGATTTCCGGGTTGTCGCGCAGGGCGAGGATGCGGCTGCGCTCCGCCGCATCGGCGACCGTCAGGCGGCCGCTGGGGCTGCGGGTGATGAGGCTGGCTTCGTTGGCCAGGCCGTGGTCCGCGCCGTGCTGGCGCACCGTATCCAGCCAGGTCTGGTCGATGAACTGGAACAGGCCGCGCGCGGAGGAGGTCGGCGCCTGGGCATTGGCCTGGAAGCCGCTTTCGATGGCCGCCTTGGCGGCGAGCACGCCGAAGCCGACGCCCGTGCTCTCCGCCGCGCTGCGCAGCGCGCGCGTGACGTTGCTGGAGACATTGTAGCGGCCGAGGGTTTCCGTCTGCGCCGCGCCATCCTGGGCGGCGCGGGGGCGAAGCAGGTCCGGCAAGGCGACCGGGTTGGGCATGGTGGGGGTCTCCGCGGTTATGCGAAAAATCGTGTAGCACGACGCGATGCGAAATGATATGAGCGAACGCATCGGCCCCCTCCGGTCCGAGCAGCATCGCCACAGTCAGGGCCCCTTCATCGATGATCCAGATCGCCGGCATAATCGGAGTCTTCGTCGCCATCTTCGGCGGCTACCTCATCGCGGGCGGCCATCTGGCCGTGATCATCCACGCCGTCGGGCCGGAGATGATCATCATCGGCGGGTCGGGCGTCATGACCATGCTGATCTCCAGCGACGGCGCCGGCATGATGAAGGTGGGCAAGTCGCTCGGCCAGGTCTTCAAAGGCTCGCGCTGGAAGAAGGCCGATTACAGCGACATGCTGAGCCTGCTCTATCTGCTGCTGCGCACGCATCAGAAGGAAGGCGCGGCGAAGCTGGAGAAGCATATCGAGAAGCCGGACAGCTCGCCGATCTTCTCCCGCTATCCGCGCATCGCGCGGGACGCGGCGGTCAGTGGCCTGATCTGCGACACGATGCGCACCATCACGCTGAACAACAAGGACCCGCACCTGGTCGGCGAGATGATGGAGGCCACGATCGAGAAGCGCGCGGCCGAGGACATCAAGCCGGCCAAGGCATTGCAGACGGTGGCGGATGCGTTTCCGGCGCTCGGCATCGTCGCCGCGGTGCTTGGCATCATCAAGGCGCTGGGGGCGATTTCGGAAAGTCCTGAGGTATTGGGCCGTATGATCGGTTCGGCGCTGGTCGGGACCTTCCTGGGCGTGTTCCTCTCCTACGGCCTGGTAGGGCCGATGGCGGCGCGGTTGAAGAGCATCTTCGAGGAAGAGCGCCGCATGTTGGATGTCGCCCGTGCCGTCATCACCAGCTACCTGCAGAACCTGTCGCCGCAGATCTGCGTCGAGGTGGGGCGGCAGTCGGTGCCGACGAAGTTGCAGCCCAGCTTCGACCAGATGGAGGAGCAACTGCGAGAGGCCGGCCGGATGAAGTCCGATGCCGAGGGTGGCGGGGAGTGATGCCGATGCGCCGCAGCCTGCTGCTGGCCAGCGTGGCCCTGTGGCCTTTGCTGGCATACCCAGCCGCCGCCCAGGCGACGGCGCCCGAGGGCACGGCGGTTCGCGTCCGCACCGGCCAGCATGCCGACAAGGGACGGGTGGTTCTGCATCTGGGTTCGCTGCCGGCCTACACGATGCGAAAAATATCCAATGGCTACGAGCTGCGCCTTCGCGGGCAGTTCCCGCTGGACCTTTCGACGACGCGTCGGCTGAGCGAGCTGGCCGGGATCGAGAGCCGGCAGGAGAACGGCGAGACCGTGGTGGTGCTGCGGACCGAGGGCGAGCAGAACGCGGAAGCGGGCGCCTTCGACGGCATGTTGTATGTGGATCTGCGCCCGGCGCAGCCGCCGCGCACGCCGGCGACGCTGGAGGCGGCGCAGCGCCGCCTGTTGGATGACGCGGTGCGCCTGGGATTGATGAAGCCCGAGCAGGCATCCGCGATGTTGCAGGCGGCCCGGCCCGGCCAGCCGGCGGCACGGGCGGCTGCCGCGGCACCTGCCGTGGCGAGCGTGCCCGCACTGGTGGCGCCTGCCACGGATGCGCAGGCTATGGCAGCCCAGCCGGTCTCACGTGTGCCGGTTTCCCCCGGCTCCCAGCCTCTCGCTCCCGCCACTGCGGCGCCTGTGGCGGCGCAGTTGGCGCGGATGCCGTCGCGGGACGACCTGGCGTCGTTGCGGGATGCGGTGGTCGCCAAGCTGGCGGTGCTGAATGGCGCGCAGTCCGCGCCCTCCCCCACCCTGCCGGCGGCGACGGTTCCGCCGGTGGCAGCGCCGGAGCCCGCCGCCGCGCCCGCCCCTGCTCCGGCCCTGGCCGAAATTGCGCCTACCCCGGCCATGCCGGCCTGCCGCGCGCCGTTCTCCATGCAAGGTTGGAAGGGCGAGGCGCCGTTCGTTGAGCGGTTGCCGGTGTTGCGCGCCGCCCTGGCCTTGTCCGACCAGGGCGCGGCGGAGCTGGCCGACCTCGCCGAGTTCTATGCCGGGCACGAACTGGCGCGGGAGACGCTGGAGATCCTGAGCGCACCGCAGGCGGAAGCGCCGGCGGGGGCGTTGCGGGAACGGCTGGACCGGGTGCGGGATGTGGCGCGGCTGCTGCTGGGCCGGCCGCTCTCGCCGAGCTCGCCCCTGCTGGCGGCGGCGGCCGATTGCGCGCGGGAGGATCTGCCCCTGTGGCAGGCCCTGGCCGCCGCCGTTTCCGGCGATGGCGCGACGCTGGCGCGGCTTGCCCCGCGTGCACGGGCGGCGCTGCGGGACGTGCCGCAGGATCTGCGCCTGGCCCTGACGCAGCGCCTGGCCGATGCGGTGGAGAACGACCCTGCCACCCTGCGCATCCTGTTGGGTGCCGTCCGCCCCGCCACGGGGCTGACGCCGGAGCAATCCGCCGCGCGCAGTTGGCAATACGCCCGTCTGGCGCGGCAGGAAGGCCATCGCGGCGACGAGACGCAGTATCTGGAGCAGGCGGCGAATGGCGCCGGCCGCAGCCTGCCGGAGATGTTCGCGCGGGCCCGGCTGGCTGCGATGAACCTCGGGCGGCCGGGGGCTGAGGGCCGCCGGGCCGAGACGCAGATCAACGACGTCCTGCGCACCTACCGGCACGATGCGCTGGGCGAGGAAGCCGCCATCGCTTACGCCAACCGGCTGCTGGAGCAAGGCGCGTTGGGCGCGGCGCTGGGCGTTGCCGATGGCGCCAGCCAGGCTTCGGCCCGCCCGGGCGTCGAGAGCCGTGGCGCGCGCCTGGCAGCCACCGCGCTGCGCCGGCTGCTGGCGGAGGGCACGCCGGAAGGCCGCCCGCTGCCGGAGCCCGCCGAGCGTCTGGCCCTGTTCTGGCAGTATGAGGGCTACGCCACCCCGGGCGAGCGTGGCGATGACATTCGCCTGGCGGCCATGCGGCTGCTGCTGCGCCAGGGTCTGGCAGAGGCGGCGCGGGACCTGGGGCAACAGATCAGCCCCGCCACGACGCGGACGCCCGAGGCCGCCCTGGTGCTGGCCCGGGCCGAAGCTGGCGCCGCGCAGGGCGACCCGCGCCGGGCCCTGGCGCTGCTGGCCGCCGTGCCGGCCGATGAGGCAGCGCGGCGTGCCGCGGCAGAAGCGCTGGCGCGGCTGGACCGCCCCGAGGAAGCGGCGGCGCAACTGGACGGTATGCGCGACACCGCCGATCTGCGCCGCAGGGCCGAGCTACTGTTCCAGGCGCAATCCTGGCGTGCCGCTGGCACGGCCTATGGCGAAGTGCTGCGCGACCCCGGGCTGCCGGCCGATGCGCGCACCGATGCGACGGCGCGGCTGGCGAATGCCGCCGCCCTGGCGCAGCAAAGGGCCGGTGTGCCGGCCGAGCTGCTGGCAACGGGAACCGCCAGCGCTGCCCTGCTGCGGCTGACGGAGACCGCGCCGCCGCCCGCCAGCGGCGTCGCCGGGGTGCGCGGTGCGATCGAGCGCAGCCGGCAGATCGAGGCATTGCTGCCGCCGGTGGGGGGCACCTGAGATGGAAGGCCCCAGCCTTGTCGGCCTGTCCGGTCAGATGGCATTGCGCCAGCAGTTGGACGTGGTGGCCAACAACATCGCCAACGCCAACACCACCGCCTATCGCGGCGACCGGACCCTGTTCCAGTCGCATGTGAACCGGCTGGCCGTGCCGGGGCGAGAGGTGGCCTTTGTGCAGGACCGGGCGACCTACGTGGATATCCGCCCCGGCGCCATCGCCCCTACCGGGAACCCGCTGGATATCGGCCTGGATGGCGATGCCTTCCTGGCGGTGGAACGGCCTGGCAATGGTGGCCGCGGCTATACGCGGGATGGGCGGCTACGCGTCGCGCCCGACAACACCCTGATCGATACGGCCGGGCGGGCGGTGCTGGATGAGGGCGGCGGCAAGTTGTTGATGCCGGAGCGCTTCTCCAGCGTCGAGATCCGGGCGGACGGCACCATCCTGGCCACTACGGAAGGTAGGGCCGAGCAGGTCGGCCGGCTCGGCCTGTTCCGGGTGGGCGATGCGCGCGGCATCCGCAAGGCCGGCGACGGGCTGCTGGAGATCCCGCAGGCCGATTTGCGCCCGGTGGAGCCCGGCGCGCGCGATGTCCGTGTGGTGCAGGGGGCGCTGGAAGGCTCCAGCGTCCAGCCGATCGCGGAGATTGCCAATCTGACGGCCCTGCAGCGCGCCTATGACAGCGTGCAGCGCATCGTCTCCGACGATGACAGCAGGATTCGCAAGATGATCGAGGCGCTGGGGCGCCCGAACTGACAAGCAGGCCAGAACTGAACAGCAGGAAGGAGAAACCACCATGCGCGCCATGAGTATCGCCGCTACCGGCATGCAGGCCCAGCAGACCAATGTCGAAGTCATTGCCAATAACATTGCCAACGTCTCGACCACCGCCTTCTCCCGTCGCAAGGCGGAGTTCCAGGACCTGATCTACCAGTCCTCCGAGCGGGTCGGCTCCTCCTCCTCCGAGGCGGGGACGGTGTTGCCGGTGGGGACGCAGATCGGGCTTGGCACGCGCAATTCCGCCGTCAACCGCATCACCGTGCAGGGCACGCTGACCGAGACCGGCAACCGCTACGACATCGCGCTGGAAGGGCGCGGCTATTTCGGCATCACCCTGCCGGATGGCACCGTGTCCTACACACGCGACGGTTCCTTCAAGCTGTCGCCGGAAGGGCAGATCGTCACCACGGAAGGCTATCCGCTGGAACCCGCGATCAACGTGCCGACGGATGCCAAGGACGTCACCATCAACCAGGCGGGCGAGGTGATCGTCACTGAGGCGAACGGGCGGCAGCAGAATGCCGGTCGCATCGCGCTGTACCTGTTCGCCAACGAGGCGGGGCTGGAGGCGACTGGCGGCAACAAGTTCCTGGAGACCGAGGCCAGCGGCCAGCCCAATCGTGGCCTGCCTTCCGACGAAGGCTACGGCAAGGTGCGGCAGAGCTACCTCGAGGCCTCCAACGTCAATGTGGTGCAGGAGATCACGCAGCTGATCCAGGCGCAGCGCGCCTACGAGATGAACTCCAAGGTGATCGAGGCGAGCGATCAGATGATGCAAACCGCCAATAACGTGCGGTGAGGGAGGCCGAGATGATGCGCACCCTCCCCATCGGCGCCGCGTTGCTGGTGGCCTCCCTCTGCCACGTGCCGCCCGCCGCCGCGCGGGAAGTCTGGCACGCGGCGCGCGACCTGCAGCCGGGCGACCTGCTGCGGGCGCAGGATATCGACCCGGCGGAACCGCGGCGGGACAATCCCGGGTTGATCGACGCGGTGCAGGACATCGTCGGGCAGGAGGTGAAGCGGCGCATCCGCTCCGGCGCCGCCATCCCGGCACGCGATATCGGCGAGCGGGCGCTGGTGCGCGCCACGCAGCCGGTTCGGGTGTTCTGGAAGGAAGCCGGCATGACGCTGGAGATGCAGGGCAAGGCGCTGGAGAGCGGCGCGATGGGCAGCGAGATCCGGGTGCAGAATGCCGGTAGTGGCCGCACCGTCCGCGCCCGCGTCATCGCCGAGGGCACGGCAGAGATCCAGGGCAGCCCGTGAACCCCGCCATATCACGGAAGGAGGCCGCGCGGATGACGCTGCTGCCGAAGCTGGCCGTGGCCAGCCTGCTGCTGGGGCTCGCGGGATGCGACACCCTGGGCCATATCCAGCGCCCGCCGCCGATCTCGGCGCCAGGCTCGCTGAACGGCATTCCCTCGGGCACCGAGGCGGACAGCCCGCTGGCTGTCGCCGCGCGGCCCCGGTTGGAGGGTACGGGTCCGGCCGCCGTCGGCTCGCTCTGGCGGCCAGGCAGCCGCACCTTCTTTCGCGACCAGCGGGCGCGTGGCGTGGGGGATCTGCTGACGGTCGAGATCGAGATCGACGACAGCGCGCAGTTCGACAACAAGTCCGAGCTGGACCGCGATACCACGCAGAGCCTGCGGGTGCCGGCGCTGTTCGGCTTGCAGGGCTATCTGTCGCGCGCCTTTGGCGGTGCGGTGGACCCGGCGCTGAGCGTCGGCGGCGGCAGCACCACCAATGGCGAGGGCCGGGTGCGCCGGAATGAGAAGATCCGGCTGCAGGTGGCGGCGACCGTGGTGCGCGTGCTGCCCAGCGGCAACCTGGAGATCGCCGGTTCGCAGGAGATCCGGGTGAATGACGAGCTGCGGGAATTGCAGCTGCGCGGCCTGGTGCGGCCGGAGGATATCCGACCGAACAACCGCATTGCGTCCGAGAAGATCGCCGAGGCCCGCATCTCCTATGGCGGGCGCGGGACGTCCACCGACATGTTGCGGCCACGCTGGGGGCAGCAGGTGATGGACCGGGTGATGCCCTACTAACGCCTATCGGCATTTAACCTGGGCGGCAGAAAGGTCAGGGGAAGGAATTCCCCTGAAGCCCCATCTTTTGTCTGTCAGTGGGCGGGAGGGCTTCGGGGCGGGCGGGCGCAGCTAGGAACAAGATCGTGGATTACCCAGGCAGGCCATCAGCCTCCGGCGTAACCTTGGCTCATAAGGCCTGACGACGCCGCAGCCATGCCCGAAAGACTCGCAAACGAAAGAAGGGGCCCGGGGAATTCTTTCCCCGGCTCTCCTGCCCAAGACTAAAGATCGGCCTGCCCTCACTAATGGGGCGGTCGGAGCGCAGGCGGGGCGGCGTGGCCGGCAGCGGCATAAGCGGAAGTCGAAGGCCGGGGATGGTATGCCCCGGCTCCGTTCCGGTTCAGCGGGCGGTTTTCTGGATGTTCCACAGGATGATGATGCCGGGCATGCCCAGCACGCCGGAGAGCCGGGGGCTGAGCGCCGCGGGCAGGAACCACTGGCCAAAGGGCACGTAGGGCACGACGCGATAGGCGCTGACTTGCAGGGCCTCCAGCGTGCGGCTGCGGTCTTCCGGCGTCGTGGCATAGGGGAAGGCGTCGATCAGCGCCTGGTGCTCGGCGTCGCAGGGCCAGCCTGGCCAGGCGCGGTCGCAACTGGCCTGCATCGGTACGTTGCCGACTGGGTCGGACGCGCCGAGGCCGTTCCAGAAGGTCAGGCCGATATCCCACCCGCCTTCGGCGGCCGGCTTGCGGATGGCGCGGCGGGTCGCCATCGTCGCGAAGTCGGTGACCTGCACATCGACCGTCATGCCCGCTTGTTGCAGGCGCTGGGCGAGGACGAGGGTGGCGGCGTGGATGAAGGGGTTGTCGGTTGGGTCCATCAGCACGATCGGGCGGCCGTCATAGCCACTCTCGCGGATCAGGGCGCGGGCGCGCTCCATGTCATGGCCGATGCCACGCGGCACGCCGGCATCGGTTTCCTGCAGGGAGCCGCAGACGAAGAAGGCATGGCACTCCTGGTACAGTTCCGGTTCCGGGAACATGCCTTGCAGCATCTCCTCCTGGTCCACCATGTAGAGCAGGGCTTGGCGGGCGCGGGCGTCGTTGAAGGGCGGATGCAGGTGGTTCATCCGCAGCATGCCCTGGAAGCCCAGCGCGTTGATGCGCAGCACCTGCGCGCCGCGCTGCCGCAGCAGGGGCAGGAAGTCGACGCCCGGTGTCTCGACGAAATCGACCTCGCCCTGCACCAGGGCCAGGGCGGCGGTCTGGGCGTTGGCGATGTTCAGCCATTCCACCCGGTCCACCTTCACCACCTTGCCGCCGGCGGTGCCGGAGGCCGGCTCCGCCCGCGGCTGGTAGGCGGCGTTGCGGCGGTACACGACCGAGCTGCCCGGCACCCAGGCCGCGCGGTCGAAGATGAAGGGGCCGCTGCCGGTGGTGTCCTGGATGGCGGTGAAGGGGTCGGTGGCGGCCACCCGGGCCGGCATGATCGCCGGCATGTTGCCGCTGGGCTTGGAGAGTGCGTCCAGCATCAGCGCATAGGGCCGCCGCAGCACCCAGGTGACGGAGCGGCCGTCATCGTCGGCCGACAGGCTCTCGGTGACCGCCAGGATCTGCCGCCCATGCGGGTCCCGCGCACCCCAGCGGCGGAGCGAGGCGACGACATCCGCGCCGGTCACTTTCGCGCCGTCGTGGAAGGCCAGCCCGTCGCGCAGCGTGAAGCGCCAGGTCAGCGCATCGGGCGAGAGCGACCATCGCTCCACCATCTGCGGCTGCGGGCGCTGCCGCGCGTCCCGGCCGAAGAGCTGATCGTAGATCATGTGGGCGTGGCTCTGCACCACGCCGGCCGTCGTGTTGATCGGGTCCAGCGTCTGCAGGTCGGCGTTCGGCACCACCCGCAGCACGCGTTCCGGCGGCAGTGGCTGCGCGGTGGCCAGCCCGGCCAGCAGAAGAGCGGGCAAGGCCAGGGCGGCACTCAGGTATCGCCTTCGCGACATGGGATTCTCCAGTTGTGGACGGCGTGAAGGCGGAGGAAGGCTATTCGAGCCGCGCGCCGGCGGGCACCGCGATGCCGCGCTGGACGGCCGGGCGCTCGCCCACCAACCGGCTCCAGCGTGCCAGATTGGGGTAGTCGTCCAGCGACAGATCGGCCCAGCCGTGGCGCATGATCCAGGGCCAGGCGGCGATGTCGACGATGCTGTAGGCCTCGCCCGCCAGGAAGGGCAGCCCGGCCAGGCGCGCTTCCAGCAGGGCGTAGACGCGGCGCACCAGCGCGATGCTGTGCTCCCGCGCCGGGGCGGAGGGTTCGGGCGCCAGTTCCGTCCAGTGATGCGCCTGCCCGGTATAGGGACCGAGCGCGGTGAGGACGACCATCAGCCAGGACAGCGTCTCCGCCCGGGCGGGACCGGCGGGTGGCAGGAAGCGGCCATGGGTTTCCGCCAGGTGCTGCAGGATCGCGCCGCTCTCGAACAGGACGACCGGCTGCTGGCCGTCCTGGTGTTCCACCAGGATCGGGATCTTGCCGTAAGGATTCAGGCGCAGGATGGCCGGCGCGAACTGCTCCTTCCGGCGGATGTTCACGCCGGTGGCCGTATAGGGCAGGCCCAGCTCCTCCAGCAGGATCGAGACGCGGTGCGAGTTGGGCGTGGCCCAGCCGTAGAAGTCCCGGTGCGTGGCCGTCAAGGCAAACTCCGATGCCGGATAAGCGATTAGGCTTATAGTACAACTGGGCATCGTCAATACGGAATCGGTGCGAAGGGGTGGGCGGCAGGCCGCGCCGGTACCGTACGCCCCAAGCGTACCCTGTTCCGGTTCCGTTCGCGGTGCTAGGGAGAGCATCTTCTCGGAGCGTTCCCTATGAGCCGCAAACCCAAGGCAAAGCCGCCGCTTGCCCCGCCCGCCGCCCCTGCGCCGCCAGGGCGCGACGCGGTGCTGCAGCGCCTGGCCGAGCAGATCAACCGGGGCTTCGGGGCGGAGCGCATGCGGCGCGAGGCAGCGGCGGTGATCGATGACCTGAAGGCCGCCCTGCCGCCGGACGCGGTGGCGGAGCGCCTGGAAGAGATCAGCGAGCAACTGGCCGCGGGCGTCGAGGCGGCGGAGGAGCAGGGCGGCGATATCGACCAGGGCAGCAAGTCGGCTGTCGCCGCCTACGAGACTATGCTGGCGGCGCTGCGGGCGACCCATTCGGCGTTCAGCCGCCGGGATTAGGGCATGACGCGTGCGCGTTCATTCACGCACCACGCCTTTGGCGATCACGCGCTTCAGGTTTCCGGCGCTCAACCTGGAGCCATCACGCCTTGGCGGCCAAGCCGCCCGCGTCAGGCGAAGCGTGCGGCGGCCTCGGCCAGGGCGGCGTCCAGCCGGGTGGCGGTCTCCGCGTCCAGGCCACCGGCCAGCACCACAGCGGGGCCACCATCCTGGCGGGATTGCAGCAGGCGGGCTTCGCCGGCGCGGTGGCGGGCGGCGATGCCGGCGGCCAGGCCGTGGATGCCCGGCGCCTGGGTGTGCGCCGGTATCTCCGGCAACACCACCTGCCGGGCGCCTAGTGCAGGCCAGGGGATGAGGTTGCCCGCCGCGTGCAGGCCGTTGGCGTCCAGCCGGAGCTGGCTGGGGCGGCGGTGGGCGCGGGCCCGCCGCAATGCCAGCGCCGCGACGGCCACCACCGCCAATGCCAGCAGCGCGGCGGCCAGGGAGAGCGCGTCATGTCGCGCCGGGTTCAGCACCACGCCGAGGGCCGGCAGGCCGAACAACCCGCCCAGCAGCACCGCCGCCGCCATGAAGGCCAGGTTGGGCCGGGTGGGGGTGATGTCGATCACCGTGGCGTCGCCGTCCTGGCGCAGGGTGAGGTGGCTGGACTGGCTGCGGCGCATGAAACATCCGGTGGGAAAATGGCCCGTGGCGGGGCTGGCCGAGGGTAGAACGGATCGGATCGGGCGGCGAGACGGGTTTTTGCTTGCAGACTGGCCGGCAAGCCATTGCCATGCATGACGAATTCCCGGAACCTCCCGCGATCATGACCGGTGATCCGCCGTACGAGCCCTGGCCGGCTCCGCTTTGGGACGATGAGGAGGAGGCGGCTCCGCGCGCCCCCTGGGCCCTGCGTGGCGGGGCCGCCGCCGCCCCGGTGCTGCCGGCGCAGGATCTGCTGCTGCCTTTGGCCGTGGCGGAGGACAGCCTCTCCCGCCTCGATGCCCTGGCCGGCGCGGCATCTCCGGCGGTGCAGGCCGGGCTGGCCGCCCGCATGGCGCTGGCCGAGGCCGCCGGATGGCTGGCGGTAGAAGAAATCTGGGTCCATCCGCGTGACCTGGCTCTGCGCGATGCCCGCCTCACCGGCTCCACCGCCGCGGCGCTGGCGGGGGAGCGGCTGGCCTCCGTGCTGCCCTCCACGCTGCGGGAGGCCGAGGCCGCCCCGGTCGAGGCGCCGGCCGATGCGGCGATCGAGCGTGCGCTGGCGCTGGCCCGCGCCCTGCGCCGCCTGGCCACCCTGCAGACCGTGGACCCGCTGGATTCCGCTGAGAGCTTCGTCGCCGCGCTCGGCCCGCTGGGGCCGGCGCGCTGGCCGGTGGCCGCCGTGGCGCCGGTGCCGGACTTCGCTGCGTGGCGCAGCACGTTCCTGAAAACGGGTGAGGCCGAGCCCACCCTGCTGGCCGCCGCGCACGCCGCCACGCGCTGGATGCGTGAGGCGGGTGAGGCCGAGCCGGTGCGCCCCGCCGCCGTGCAGGCGCTGCTGGTCGCGGCCATTCTGGCGAAGCGGCGTGGCCGGCTGCGCCACGTGCCCCTGCCCTTCTGGTGCGCTTTCACCGGCCGCATGGGCGTGCGCCGCCCTGCCCTTCAGGCGGCCCAATGGCCGGTGGCCTTCCTGGCCGATGTGGCGGAAAGCGCCCGGCGCGGCCTGTCGGAACTGGACCGGCTGAATGCCGCCGCCGCCCGCGCCCAGGCACTGGCGGCGAAGGAACGCAGCCACGGCCAGGCCGGCAAGGCGGCGGATATCGCCCTGCGCCAGCCGGTGCTGACAGCTGCCGGCCTGGCCACCGAACTGGGCGCCACACCGCAAGGCGCCCTGCTGATCATCAAGCGGCTGATGGCAGCCGGCATCCTGCGCGAAGCCACCGGGCGCTCCAGCTTCCGTGCCTTCGTGGTGTGAAGGCAGGGCTTCTGTGGCGCGCATTCCCTGATGTTTGGGAGGTAAGGCCGGGGAAGGAATTCCCCGGAGCCCCTTCTTTTCTTTTTTCGAGTTTTCGGGTGGGGCTGCGGGAGAGGTGTCCCAGGGGAGAGGCTGGGTTGTCCCGGGAGTCCGGGAACGCCGGCGACCGAGGGGGCGGCCTGCGTGACTGATTTTCAATGTTCCAGTTTTTATGCAGAGACTTCAGAAGTTTGCTGGCTGTGGGCGCGGTCAAGGCCTCTCGTGCCAGCACGAAGGCGGCGCTGGCCCAATGCAGGGACATTGGGTCAAGGTGCCGATAAAGCTGGTGTGGAAAGGGCCGCCGCGACCGGCCCAACAGGCTTTTTAAGCAGCCTCTTAAACCTCATGCCCACTGCGTGGCGGCCATAATCTTTGATTGTCATGGTCCGCTCTCGCCTGTCTCAGGCTTCTGCCCGATCGCCGGATTGACGGCAAAGGCGGCTTCCACCGACGACATTCACGCCCCATCGCGCAGCCGCACCAAACTCAAAGACAAAAGAAGGGGTCTGGGGAATTCCTTCCCCAGCCTTCCTCTGCCCCTTTCAGAAGTCTCACTCCACCACGATACGGGTGGGGCTGGAGCTGACATCCTGCCACGGCAGCCGCAATTGAAAGCGGTGTGCGCCGGGGGTCATGGGCCAGTAGACGGTCTGGTCCGGCGTGGCGACGGCGAAGGGTTCGCCATCGACGTACCAGACCACCTGCGGGACGTTCGGGCGCACGGCGGCGCGCAGCGGCAGCCGGTTCAACTGGGGCGGCAGTTCCGGATTGCGCCAGAGCCGGCTGTTATGTTCGGGGGAGAGGATGCTGAGGCGGGGCGCTTCGGCTTCGCTGGCCAGGGCGGGCGGGGCGTTGCTGGCCAGGCGTGAAGGCGCCAGTTGGCCGGCGGGCAGGTACTCGGTCAGGGTGGGGCCGCACTGGCCGTCATCGGGCTGGCCGGTCTGGGCGCAGAGGGCGATGGGCTCGTAGCCTTGCGGGATGGGGAAGGCGCCGGCTTCCAGGGCGTCGGCGGTGCGGCCGTGCAGGCGCAAAAGCACCGCCTGGGCCAGCCGCGCGGCGCCGCGGGAGCCGCTGATCTGCGCCATGGTGCCGGCATCGGCACGGCCCATCCAGGCGCCGATGACGTAGTCCTGCGACCAGGCCATGGTCCAGGCATCGCGATAGCCCTGGGAGGTGCCGGTCTTCAGCGCCACTGGGAACGGGTATTCGGTGCTGCCGTAGCGCGGGAAAGCCGGCAGCCGCGCCTGGGGGTCGGAGAGGAACTGCCCGACCTGGCGCGCGGCGGTGGCGGAGAGCACGCCGCGCGGCTCGGCCAGGGGTTGGCCATCATACCATTGCAGGTCCCGCATCACGCCGTCATTGGCCAGGGCGCCGTAGGCGCGCATCAGCCGGTCCAGCGTCGTGGGCAGGGAACCGATGGCCATGGAAAGGCCGAAGCGGTCGGCGGGCCGTTCCATCTCATGCAAGCCAAGTCCGTAGAGGGCCTGGAAGCCGGCCTCCAGCCCCATGCGGCGCAGCAGGTGCACGGCGGGCACGTTGCGGGAATTGGCCAGGGCCTGGCGCGGCAGCATGGGGCCGAGGAAGGCGCCGTCAGCATTGCCGATGCCGGAGGCGCCGTCCGGCACGTCCAGCAGGATCTCGTCCGGCCGTAGCTGGCCGCGCTCCAGCGCCACGGCGTAGAGGAACGGCTTCAGCGTGCTGCCGGGGGAGCGCCATTCGGCGGTGTAGTCGAAAGCGCCGCCGATGGTGTTGGCATAGCCGGCGGAACCGAGGGCGGCGAGCACCTCGCCGGTCTGCCGCCGCATCACCATCACCGCCACCTGCTGCGCGCCCTGCCAGCGCCATTCGGCCAGCTGGGCGCGGGCGATGGCGGTGATGTCGCGTTGCACGCCGAGATCGATGCGGGTGCGGATTCGCGGGTCGGTGGGGTCGAGGCCATGAATACCCTGGGCTTCCAGCAGGCCGCGCAGGCGCAGCACCAGGTGCAGCGCTTCCGGCCGCTGCGGCAGCGGCGGCGGGTGCAGGGTGGCGAGCTGGGCGCGGGCGACGGTGAACTCGGCCCCGGTGATGGTGCCCTGGCGGGCCAGTTCCTCCAGCGCGCGCTGGCCGCGGGCGATGGCGCGGGCCAGGCCGCGCGGATGGCGCGGGTTGTGCAGGGCCGGTGCCTGCGGGATGGCGGAGAGCAGGGCGATCTCGGCCCAGCTCAGATCCTGCACCGGCTTGTCCAGGTAGTAGCGGGCGGCGTGGGCGATGCCGTGGCTGCCATTGCCGTAGGGCACCAGCCGCAGGTAATGCGCCAGCAGCGCCTCCCGCCCGTAGCGGGCGGTCAGGACGAGGGCGGTGCCCGCTTCCACCGCCTTGTGCCACAGCGTGCGTGGCCCCGGCTGCTGCATCCGCGCCACCTGCATGGCCAGCGTCGAGGCGCCGGAGCGGGTGCGGCCGCTGGAGAGGTTCTGCCACACCGCGCGCAGCACGGAGGCGGGGTCGACGCCCGGATGCTGCCAGAAGCGGCGGTCCTCCAGCGCCAGGGTGGCGCGGGCCACGCGGTCCGGCACCGGGGCCACCTGCCAGTAGCCGTATTCGGTGCGGCGGCCGGCGGGCGTGGCCTGCTCATGGCCGAGCTGGGTGAGGAAGGCGCCGTTGCGGTCGGTCAGGATCGGCGTCGGCGCCGGGGCCTGGAGTGTGGCGCGGGCGGCCACCTGGGCACCGTAGACGCCCAGCAGCGCCACCGCCGCCGTGGAGGCCAGCAGCGCGGCCAGGCGGGTGCGGCGTGTCATCCCTGGGGGGCGCCGCCCTGGGGGACGCCGCCCTGGGGGACGACAGGGGCTGGCTGGCCGATGCGGTCCTTCAGGAAGCGCATGAAGCCATCGCGATCGGGCAGGTTGGCCAGGGTGCTTTCGGGCAGCCAGAAAGCGGTGGCGTGGTCGATCAGGATGAAGAGGTAGCCGGGCATCTCCCGCAGGCCGGTGACGCGCGGCCACGGGTTGATGCTGGCCTTGCCTTCGCTGCGGGAGAGGATGCCGCCTTCCCCGAAGCTCAGCGTCAGCGGGGCGAGAAGGCGGCTGCTGGCGTCATGCAGCCGGCGCAGCATCCGGCGGTGATTCAGGCGGACCAGCATGAGGGCGAGGATGAAGGCGAACAGGACCAGCCCCGCGGCGGCCAGGAAGATCTCGGAGCCGCTCAGTGCCCATCCTTCCCCGGTCTCGAGGCTGCCGATCCACATCTGGCCGGAGAGCGACCATTTCGATGCGAGGTAGCCGATCATGCTGCCGACGACCGCGCTGACCACCAGGACGATAATGATGTTCAGCAGCGGCCGGCGGCGGGGGTAGAGGACGGGCATCATCACCGCCGTCTGCAGCTTGGTGTAGCCCGCCTGATCCAGCGCCGGGACATGCAGCGTGTAGTGGACGGGGCCGATCTCGGCCTCCAGGCTCATGGCGAGATCACCACGCGCTGGCCGGCGCTGAAGCCCTGGGTGGCTGGCGCGTAGATCATGGCGGCGGCGCCGGGGGGCTGGGTGAAGCTGCCGGCCACCTGTGCCCGCATGCGGAAGGCGATGCGGTGGTTGCCGCTGGGCAGCAGAGTGTAGACGGCGGTCAGCGCATCGTCGCCATAGGCGGTCCAGCCCGGGGCCGGGCTGGGGGCCAGGGAGGGCGCGGCCTCCGCCGGGGCGGTGGCAAGGGCCGGGTTCAGCGGCTCCATCCCCGCCGCGATGGGCAGGGTGATGGCGACGTGCGGGCGGTCCTCCGGATTCACCAGCTCTGCCTGTTCCTCCACGACATCACCGGCCTTGAGCTGGATGGCGCCATCGGGGCCGGGCGCCAGCCGTTCCAGCGGCCCGCCACCGGCGGGAACGCGGAACAGCGTGCGGGACAGGACAAAACCCTCCTGCACCGGCTGGGCCTGGGCGCCGGGCTCGGCCGGAAGGTAGCGGCGTTCGGCCAGGGCCAGCACCGGGGTGTTGCCGCGGTTGGTGACGCTGAGCGGGCCGGTACGGTCGGTCGGCCAGCTCAGCACCGGGGTGTCGGCGCCGAGGCGGCCGGTCTGCCCGCCCTGCGGCAGCGTAGCCGAGACCTCGACCGGCTGGCCCTGCGGCGTGCCGGTGGCGGCGAGGGCGCGCAGCGCGGCGGCATCGGCATTGGTGTTGCCCCAGACATCGGCGCCGGCACCGAGGCGGATCAGCCCGTCCCGCAGCAGGGTCAGGCGCGGTTCCTGCGGCGAGACGCGGGCGACGGCCAGCAGCGTCTCCGCCAGTGCCCGGGGCTCGGAGGGCAGGATATAGGCGCTGCCGCCGGTGTCGGAGAGGCCGGCATAGGCGGGGCGGCCTTCGCGGTTGAGGATGCGGACGCGGCTCCACAGCGTCTCCAGCAGGCCGGGCATCAGCCCCTGGCTGTCCGGCGGCAGCAGGCTGACGGCGGAGACCGCCTGGGCCAGCGCTTCCGTTGGCATCAGCGCGGCGCGGCGGGAGAGTTCCGCCGCGTAGGCGGGTTCCAGCTTGCCGGCCTCGGCCAGGGCAGTCAGGGCGGCGACGCGCTCGCGCAGTTCTTCCCCATTGAGGAGATGCGGGAAGTCGGAGCGCAGGGCGCGGGAGAGGACGGTGCCGAGGCGTTCCAGCAGCGCCGCATCCACCTCCTGCCCCGCCTTGGCCGCCGCGTTCAGCACGCGGTAGGCACTGGCGGTCAGCCAGACCGAGCCGCGCATGCGCGGCCAGAAGGCGACCAAGCCGTTATCGTCCGTGCTCTGGCGGATGGCCTGCACGGTGGCGCGCAGGTCGGTGGCCAGGCGGTCCTGCAGCCCGGCGGCATTCCACAGCGGCGCGAAGGGCGCCAGGGCGAGTTGCGCGCCGGTCAGGGAGATACGCTGCTCCGTGCCATCGAAGGGTAGTGCCAGCAGCAGGTTGAAGCCGGCCAGCATGCGGGTGACGGCGGGGTCGGTGGCGATGCTGAGCCGCGCGGCGTAGCTGCCGGGGCGGACCGGACGCGTGGGTTCCGGAATCCGCGTGGTGGCACCCGGGGCGACGGCCAGCGTCAGCCGTTCGCGCAGCGGCGTGCGGTCCGGCCGGATGGGCAGGTTCAGCTCCACCGCATCGCCGACACCATCGGCGGCGCGGCGCAGCAGGAAGCGCAGGCGGGCGGCATCGGCACCCGTTGCCCCTGCGGCCATGGGCACTTCCACGGGGAAGCTGACGCGCGCGGGGCGGTTGTCGGCCCAGGCGAAGTTCTGTTCGTTGGCACCACGCAGCGTCAGGCCATCGGCGGAGAAGCTGGCGCGGCCGGCGCCGCCGGGGCCCTCGACGATGCGGCCGATGACGGTGGCATCGAAGCTATCCCCTGGCCGCAGGAAGCGCGGCAGGGCGGGCTGGGCGACGACGGCCTGCCGCACGCGGATCTCACCCGTGCCGAAGCCGAAGCGGTCCGGGCCGCTGACGGCCTTGGCGCGCAGCTTGAAGACGGTCAGCGTATCCGGCATCCGCACGCGGACCCGGGCGATGCCATCGGCCCCGACCCGGACGCGCGGCAGGTAGACGGGGACAGGCGTGAAGTTGCGGCGGACAGAGATGTTCTCCTGGCCCCAGGCGTCTTCGGCTTCGTCGCCGCCGGGGTTCTCGTCCAGCGGGATGATGCCGAAGGCCATGGCGCGCGTGTCGGTGGCGACGGCGCGGGCCGGGCGATCGACGATGAATTGCGCCAGCGGGTCCAGCGGCTGTTCGCGCGCCAGGGAGAGCACGGCCTGGTCCACCATCCAGAAGGCGGCCTCGCCGGCCATGGGGCGGCCGGCCTCGTCGGTCAGGCGGAGGGTGACGTCCACTTCCTCGCCCGGGCGGACGGTGGCGGGGGCGGCGAGCGCCACGTTCACGCGGTGCCGCACGGGGGTGACGGTGACCCAGGAAGTGGCGGCGAGCGTGACCGGCTTGCCCTGGTCGAACGGCGCGGTGGGGGCCTGGGCGGGGTTGCTCGGGCCTTGTTCCAGCCGGCCGCGCATCAGCAGGAAGTGCACGGCGAGGCGGGGCATCTGCTCCTTCCGCACTGGCAGGGTGTAGCGGCCGAAGCCGTTGGTGATCTCCACCCAGTCGTAGCGGAAGCGGCCTTCCGGCTCCTCGACGATGGCGAGGGCGCGGGCGGTCTGGAACGGGCTCTGGATCAGCAGGGTGGCGGTGTCGCCGGGGGCGTAGCTGTCGCGCTCGGGCGAGACCGTCACGGTCTGCGCCGGCGGGCGGGCCCAGGTGACGGCGCTGTCGCCGGCCATGAACAGATCGACGCGCACGGTCTGGCGGCGGCCGGTGCGGTCCTCTGCCTGAAGTTCGACCAGGTAGACGCCGGCCTCGCGCGCCTCGAAGCGCAGGGCCTGGGCGTCGGCGGTGCTGGTGAGCTGGCGTTCTTCCACCGTCTCATCGACGACCTGGGTGACGTACCGCGCGGAACCCTGGCTGAAATCGCTGGCCTGAAGAACAGAATTCCAGTTGCGGCGGATCAGCCGGGCGGTGATGGCGATGCCGGGCAGCGCCTTGCCTTCCGCATCCACCGCCAGTGCCTCGGCCTCGATGGCGCCGGCCTGGGCGATGTAGCGCGGCACCTTCAGGCCGAGCACGAAGGGCGGCAGCGCCACCACGTTCTGGGTGCTGCGGACCTGGATGTCGTCGTCGCCCGTCACCGTCGCCTCGATGCGGTAGCGGCGGGGCTGCGCGGTCGGCTCCACGGTGGGGTCGAGGTCGAGCCGCGCGGCGCCGCCATCATCGGTGCGGGTTTCGCGCTGCATCACCGGGGAGCTGCGGAATTCGCTGATGCCGGAGAAACGGCTGTCGGAGGAGAAGGAGAAGCCTTCGCGCGAAGGCGGTGCCCAGCTCTCGGGGAACTGGGTGACGCGCCAGGTGATGGGCCGGCCCGCGGCGAGGCCACCGGCAAAGTAGCGGGCCAGCAGGTCCACCGAGAAGGGTGCGTCCAGCGGCACGCGCTGCGCGCCGTTCAGCAGCACTTCGAAGGTCGGCAGCCGGTAGGCTTCCTTCTTGAAGGTGATGATGCCGCAGGAGGCGTTCTCGCTCGTCTCGAAGCGCACGGTGTAGTCGCCGGTCGCGTCGGTCTTCTCGGCGAAGAGGTGGTGGAAGCCGCCGGCATCGTCCGGTGTGACGGGGATGCGCCATTCCTGGTCCCCCGGGCCGCTGACCACCAGCGTGCCGGGCGTGCGGCGGAGGCTGAGCGCGCCACCTTGCCAGTCACGAACAAAACCCTGGATGTGGACGGGGTCTTCCGGCCGGTAGATCGGGCGTTCCGTGAAGACGTGGCAGAGGGCGCGCGGGGCCTCGCGGCGCTCCGCGACGTCACCTTGCGTCCAGCCGAGCCAGGTGCCGGAAGGACGCGTCCAGTTGCCGGCGGCGTATTGCTGGGGCGCGCGCAGCGGGTCCAGCACCAGCGTGTCGTTGCCCTTGACCACGACGATGCGGCGCAGCGCGCGGCGCTGGTTCTCCGCGGTGCGAGCGGGGGCGTTCCAGGTGAAGCCGCCATCGGCCTGGGTTACGCCCTGGGCCAGGGTGGTGTAGGCGTCGCCGTTCTGGCCTTCCAGCCGGATCTCGGCGCCGTCCACCGGGCGGGTATTGGAGAGAGAGGTGACCTGGAAGCGGACGCGGTCCGCCTCCTCCACCGTGGTCAGCACCAGGTCGGTGACCTGCACGCGCATCCAGCGGCGCTGGCTGCCATCCACCGGCCGCAGGCCGACCAGGTAGGCGCCGGGCTGCCGGGCGCCGGCGATGCGGGTGAGGTGCGGCGCGATGTCCAGGCCGAACTTGGCCTCCGTGCCGCCACGCGAGATCGGCAGCGGCACGAGTTCCGACACGGAGGGAGAGCCAAGGGCGGCGATGCGGGCGGCGAGGGCGTTGCGGCGGATATTCTCCGTGCCCGTCCAGGGCGTCGGCTCGTTGCCGGCGAGCGGCGGGGCGGTGTCGTCATCCGTTTCCAGCCCGGCCTGCGGGAAGGGCCAGAAGTCGCGCCCGAGCGGGTCGATGGCATGAATGCGCAGGTCGGCGCGGTCGTAGCCATGGCCGCGCAACGGCAGCATCTGCGGGCCGAGGCGTTCCACGAGCCCCTGCCCGGCATCCCAGTGCAGGGCGGGGCGGTCGGCGACGAAGGAGAAGCGGAGCGGCGCCGGCGCGCTTTCCAGCGCGCGGCCGCGGCGGTCCTTCACGCCACCCGGTTCCAGCTGCAGTGTGTAGGCGGTGTCGGCGGCGAACTTGCCGGTGATGAACCACTGCCGGCCCCGGGTTTCCACCGCCATGTCCTCCACCGGCGGCGTCACGCGCAGCACCTGGCGAGCGCGAAGGATGTCGATCGCCTCCGGCTCCGCCGAGAAGCGCAGCATCAGGCCGCGGCGGGCGGTGCTGCCGCCATCGGGCAGGCAGCGCATCAGGCCGTCCTGCGTCTCCCGTGTCAGGTCGCGGCCGCAGAAGCTGTCGGTGACGGTGAAGGGGGAGGCGCTGCGCAGCCGCAGTTCAAAGGCCTGGTCATCGAGGCCGGGGGCGTCGGACAGCTTGAGGCGCAGCAGGGCGACGCGGCCATCCGGGATGGGGGCGTTCAGCACCACGCGGTACGTGGCCGGGGCGCCGCGCGCGGCACGGTCCACCGGGCGGATGGTGAAGTCGCGTCCGGTCAGCACCTGGGCGCCGGGGCCGGCGGTGCCGGGCAGCGGCCGCAGCTCGATGCTCAGCAGCCGGGCCAGGGCGGCGGTGTCCACCGGGTCGGGGAAGGTCAGGGCGATGGTGTCGAGGTCGGGGACGCCTTCGTCGCCCTCGGCTGGCTGGGTCTGGGTCGGCGCGGGCAGCAGCGGCACCAGGGTGGTGTCCCGCCCGCCGGCGGAGACGGTGACACGCTGCAACGGCCGCCAGGGCTCGGAGGGGCGGAACTGCAGCGCGCGGGCACCCAGCCACTGCCAGGCGCCCGGCGTGGCGGGGGACATCTGCACGAGGCGCTCGGGGCTGTCTTCGGGCCCGCCCTGGGCCGGGCCCTGGTCGGAACTGAAGAAGACCGTCACCGGGTCCCACCGCCGCAGGAAGCGGTCCGGCACCAGCGTGGCGCCATCGGCGCGGCGGGCGACGTCCAGCGGCTGGGGCGATGCAGGGCTTGCGGGCTGGGCCGAGGTGGGCTGGGCCGAGGTGGGCTGGGCCGAGGTGGGCTGGGCCAGGGCGGGCAGCGCCGCCGCCGAGACGGCGGTGGCGACAGCGGTGGCGAAGGCGGTGCCGAGGATGGGGTGCTTCATGGTCGAGGTCCTCAGCGGGCCAGGGCGGGCGTGACGCCGGCCATGTCGCGATACTGGCGGGCGATCTCCGGCGGCGGGCCGGAGGGGCGGGGCGTCAGCCCCAGGATGGCGGGGCGGAGCGCGGTGGCGGTGGCATCCGCCGGCACGCGTGCCTCGATGATGTAGCGGCCGGGCGGCAGGCGGTGCAGCTGGGCGAGTCCCCTGCCCCGCTCCTCCCCCTGCGCGTCCAGCAGGCGGACCTGGGCGAGGTCGGGCTCCGCGCGGATGCCGATGCCGACCCAGCCTTCGCGCGGCATGGTGAAGCCGAACAGCGCGCTGCTGCCGGCGCCGACCATGACGGGCGCGCCAAGGCCTTCCTTGGCCGGATGCACCGGCGTCGCCGTCAGTTCCAGCGAGCCGGAGAGCGGGCCGTCCTGCGGCGAGAGCAGCCGCAGCACCGCCGGGCCGCCCGGCAGGTAGCGGTGCAGTTCCGCGCCTGCCGGGAAGACCTGCGGTGCGTCCTCGCCCAGGGCCAGGATGACGGGGGCCGTGGTGCGGGCGTGCAGCAGCACCGGCCCGGGGGGCGAGAGGCTGAGTGCCATGCTGTCCCCGGCCAGGCGTAGCTGGCGCGGCACCGCCACGGGCTGCGGGTTGCCGGCCGGCCAGGGCGAGGCGCCCTGCCCTTCCAGCCAGGCGATGACCGGGCCGGGGCCGTGTTCCAGCACCAGCCAGCCGGGGCCGGTGGGGGCCAGGCGGGCGCCTTCGGCGATGCTGCCATCGGCACCGATGAAGCGGGCGGTGGCACCGGCGACGGCGATGCGCTGGTTGGCCATCGGCGCCACCGGCAGCATCAGCGAGCCGGCGGCGCCGATGAAGCGCTTCAGCGGCAGGCCGGGGCGCAGGGCCATCGGCGGTGCGTCCAGCGTGGCGGTGGCGATGCTGGCGGGCGCGTCGGCGGTGTTGGTGTTGATCAGCAGCACCTCGGTCCATTCGCCTTCGGCCAGGCGGCTGGTGGCGGTGTCACCAGCCCAGAGGGTGACCGCATCCGCCCCGCGCCAGCCGAGGATGGCGGCGGTGCCGGGGGCGAGGTCCAGCCGCAGGCGCTTGCCGCCGGGCGGCAGCCGCAGCGGCTGGGCGCCATTGGCGGGCAGCAGCGGCGTGGCGGCGTCGGTGAGGTCCCGCGCTTCGGCCAGCGCGGGTTCCAGCAGGGTCAGCGCGATGCGGGCCGTATCCCGCGACAGGGCGTTGCCGACGCGCAGCGGTGCCTCGCCGGCCAGGGCCAGGGTGGAGCCGGTGGCGACGCCCATGCCGCGCCCAGCCTGCAAGGCGATGGCCGGGCCATCCTGCCGGGCCAGCCACAGGCGCGGGCGGGCGGCATCGGCCGGCGGCGGCAGGATGGCGGTGTCGCCAGCGGGCAGGTTCAGCACGGTGGCGGTGCCGGCGGTCGGGCGCAGCGTAGCGACCTGCAACGGCGCATCGCTTGTGGCGAGCAGCCAGACGCGGCCGGCCTGCGGGGCCAGCAGCCCGTCCTCTACCCGGCGCAGGCCCCGGCCGGGAGCGTCGGCCTGGCGTAGCCCTTGGCCCTGGCTCTGGACGGACAGCAGCGCGGAGCCGGGGGCATCCACCGCCGCCAGGAACAGGCCGGGCAGGCCCTCCACGCCGGTGGGGGTGATGCGGCCGGGGGCCTGCGCGGCGGGGTTTGCGATGCGGGCGGCGAAGCGCACCGGCGCCGTGCCGCCTTCCACCGGCCAGACCGAGGCGCGCCACTGCGCGCCGGGCACCGCCGGCACCGCCACCAGCGGCGCGGTGCCGCGATCGGTGCTGACGCTGCGCCAGCTGCCGTCGGGCTGCTGGCGTTCCAGGCTGAGCGCCAGCGTGTCGGTCGATTGCGCGGTGGCCAGCACCAGGCTGCCATCCGGCGCGGTGGGCAGGGTCAGGCGGTGCACGCCGCCATTCTCCAGCGTCAAGGTGCCGCTGGCCTCCACCGCGCGGGGCTCGCGCGCCTCGGGCAGGGAGAGGCGCAGGGCGAGGGCGCCGGGCTGCACGCCGCCCTCCCCTTCCCCGGCACCCTCGCCGTCGGCGGGGGTGGATTCGGTGTCGTCGCCTGGGCCTTCGGTGTCCTCGGCGGATTCTTCAGACTCGCCGTTGTTGCTGCTGTCACCACGGGAGATGTCGCGCAGTTCGGTGGTGATGGCGGACAGGTCCAGCGTGTAGCGGCCGGCGGGCAGCAGGCGGGAGGTGGCGAGGTTCCAATCCTCCGCCTGGCCTTCGTCGCGTGCCACGACGCGGCCTTCCGCATCGCGCAGGATGCCGCGCAGCGCGGTGGCGCCGAAGGTGGTCAGGCTGACCACGCGGTCCTCGGCGATGGCGAAGGGGATGCTGGCGGGCAGCGAGACGGCGCGTGGGATGTCCGGCTGCAATTCCTCGGCGCGCAGGCTCAGGTGGTAATCCAGCCGGTCGTTGCGGCCGAGGGCGCGGGCTTCCACCCGGTAGCGGCCGGCGGGCAGCAGGCCGGTGAAGGGCGTGCCGTCGGCGAGGCCGCCGGCGCGGGTGGAGCCCTCCCCTTCCAGCCGCAGCAGGGTGGCGGCCATGCCGTTGTCGATGCCCAGTGTGACGGTGGCGGGGCCGGCCAAAGTGAAGTCCCACTGGTCCGGCGCGCGGGTATCGTCGCGGCCCGCGGGTTCGCGCCACTGGTGGCGCGCGGGGGCGTCGAAGGCCAGCATATGGGGGCCGTGGCCTTCCAGCGCCACGGCCGGGCGCTGCTGGGTCAGCCGGGCGATGATGCGGGATTCGACATCGGCGGGCAGCACCACCAGCCGGTAACGGCCGGGGCGCAGGGCCTGCACCAGACCGTCCAGCGGGCCGATGGGCAGCAGCGGCCAGCCCTCCGCATCCTCCAGCCGGGCGGCGACCTCGCGGCCCAGGCTGGGCAGGTCCAGCCGGTAGTCGCCGGGCTCGGTGATCTCGATGGGGAAGGCGGTGCCGCTGCCGGCGGGCAATGCGGCGCGCACCGTGGTGCCGGGCAGCAGCGTGGCGCCCTGCTGCATCGGTGCCGGGCGGGCGACGACGCCCAGCCGGCCGGCGGAGTCCACCGCGCCGACCGTCAGCCGGTAGTCCCCGGCGCGCAGGTAATGTTGGATGAGCATGTTCTGGCCGGTGCCGTTGGCCTCGGCCTGGTCCAGCGCCGGCAGGAAGGCGGTGCCGATCTGGCCACGGCTGCGCAGGCGGCCCAGCGTTTCCACCCGGTACAGCCCGCCTTCGGGAACACGCAGGGCGAAGCTGCGTTGTTCGTCACGGCCCAGGGTGAGGAAGACCGGCTGCCCGGCGCCCAGCGTGCCGAGATTGGGCAGCGGCTGCGGCCGGGGCATGGCCACCGGCGCGGCGGGCTGGCGCCAGGAGAGGATGGTGGTGCGCGGGGCCTGCGGGGCCGGCAGGCGCAGCGCGGCGGGGTTGCCGGCCACGATGCGTGCTTCGGCCGCGCCGCCGCCCAGGGCGGTGGCCACCGGCTCCCCCATGGCGCGGGCGGCCAGGGGGATTTCCAATACCTGGCCAGGCAGCTGCGTCAGGGTCAGCGGGCCGGCGGTGGGGTCCAGCGGCAGCGGGCGGGCCACCAGGCCGAGATCGCTGCCGTTGGAGAGCAGGGAGAGGCGCTGCCCTTCCTCCAGCGTGACGGTGCCGAGCGGCAGTACCGGGTCGGCCGGCTGCGGCGGCGCCGGGCTGGCGGGGATCAGGCCCGGAGGGCCGACCGTCAGGTCCAGCACGCCGCTGGCATTGGCCGGCGGTTCCAGCCGCAGCCGGTACCAGCCGGGCGCGAGGTCCCAGCCACGCTGGGAGTCGCCGTTGGCGGCGCCGGGCGCGCGCGGGGCAGTGACGGGCTGGATGGTTGCGTTGACCGCCACGCCATCCGCCCGCACGGCGATGGGGCCGGGTGCGGTGACCTGCACCAGCAGCGTGACGGGGCCGCGCAGGTTGAAGCGGCTGCGCCAGGCCTGGCCGGGCGCGACGCGCGGGCCGCTGCCGCCGACCAATACCGGCTCCCGCCCGCTCTGGTCCCGCCGCAGCAGGACGGTGGCAGGCACGCCGTCGCCGCCCAGGCCGACTGCTTCGGCGGCGACCATATAGGTGCCGGGGCCGGGCTGGCGGCGGATGGCCTCACCGCCGAAGGCACGCAGCTGGAAAGCCTGGCCTTCCCGCCCGGTAACGGTGACGCGCCGCGGCGCCTCGCCACGCGGGTTGGTGTTGAGCTGGATCACCGGGTCGCGCCGTTCCGGCAGGATGACGGCGCTGGCGATGCGTGGGCCGGTGCCGACGTCCAGCCGCGCGGCGGCGGGCTCGGGCAGGGTCAGGCGGAAGCGGTTGGCCTGGCTGGGCAGCTCGTACACCTCGCTGCCGAAGGGGCCGATGACGCCACTGAGCCAGCCTTGCGCCAAAGCGGGGGCGCCATCCAGCCGGAGGTGGAAGGGGGTGGCCGGGGCGCCGTCCGCCCAGGGCAATGACGGGCCGCCATAGGCGGTGACCAGGTAGGTGCCGGGTTCCAGCTCCGGCGTCAGCAGCAGGCGGCTCAGCGTGTGGCCGGGGGTGGGTTCGATCGTCGCGGCGTCCGGTGTGGTGGGGACGAGGTCGCGGCCCTCCCGCCACAGCCGCAGGTCCCGCAGGCCGCGCCCGGCGGCCTCGATGCGGACGGGGCGCTGCTTGTCCACCACGAACCAGAAGGCACGCTGTTGCAGGTCCGCCAGCGTGGCGCTGAGGGTTTCGCCGGAGCGCAGGATGGCGGGCGGCGCGGCCTCGGCGAAGGGAGTGACGCTGAGGCGGGTGTCGCCCTGGGCGTTCTCGGCGCCCCGGGTACGCAGCTTGTAGGTGCCGGTATCGAGCAGCACGTCCAGCCGGCCATCGGCGGCGCCGGGCGCGCCGGCCTCTTCGGCGGGGCCGGTCAGCATGTCCACCAGTTGCAGGGCGGTGCCGGTGGGGCTTTCGGCGCGGATGGCGAAGCGGCCGGGCTGCAGCACTTCCACGAGTGTCTCGCCCTGTCCGGCAGTCGGTAGCGTCTCGCGCTGGAGGCGCGCGGCGGGGGCGGTGACGGCGGGGCCGGGTGGCAGGGCGGCCGGCGCGGCGGCGATGGCGGTGGGCCATGCGGGCGTGGGCAGCGGGGCGACGGGCGTG